>NZ_JASTLC010000001.1:3968343-4601124 GCF_030499575.1 Streptomyces sp. DG2A-72 | reverse complement strand
CCGTGGACACGGTGGACGCCGTGATCGAGGCGGTACGCGAAGGCGCGCCGGCGGTGGTGCCCGCCCTTCCGCTCGCCGACACCGTCAAGCAGGTCGAGCCGGCCCCGACGCCCGGCGACCCCGAGCCGGTCGTCGCCACGCCGGACCGCTCCCGTCTCCGCGCCGTGCAGACACCGCAGGGCTTCGACCGGGCGACGCTGGTCCGGGCGCACGAGACGGTGACCGACGACGTCACCGACGACGCGAGCATGGTCGAGCAACTGGGGTCGCGGGTCGTCGTCGTGCCCGGCCACGAGGAAGCCTTCAAGGTCACACGCCCCCTGGACCTCGTCCTCGCCGAGGCGGTCCTCGCCCGCAGGAGGCTGAACGATGGCTTCTGAGGCACCGCTTCCCCAGGTCGGCATCGGCACCGACATCCACGCCTTCGAGGACGGCCGCGACCTGTGGTGCGCCGGCCTGAAGTGGGAGGGCGAGGGCCCGGGCCTGGCCGGACACTCCGACGCGGACGTCGTCGCCCACGCGGCATGCAACGCCCTGTTCTCGGCCGCCGGCTTGGGCGACCTGGGCCAGCACTTCGGCACCGGACGCCCCGAGTGGTCGGGCGCCTCCGGAATCACCCTCCTCACAGAGGCCGCCCGCATCGTCCGCGAGGCGGGTTTCCGGATCGGCAACATCGCCGTCCAGGTCGTCGGGCCGAGACCGAAGATCGGCAAGCGCCGGGACGAGGCGCAGAAGATCCTTTTGGAGGCGGCGGGAGCACCGGTGTCGGTGTCGGGGGCCACGACGGACGGGCTCGGGTTTCCGGGGCGGGGCGAGGGGCTGATGGCAGTGGCAACGGCGTTGGTGGTCAAGAAGGGCTGACTGGTCCGACTCAGGGGCGCGGGGCTGTATCGATGTGCGGCTCCGCCGCGTGGGCGCGACCAGCCCCCACGGACCCGCACCCGACAACGTTCCCGTACACCCCTCACCGCCTACTACCCTGGACACCGTGACTATTCGCCTGTACGACACCAGCGCCCGGCAGATCCGTGACTTCACCCCGCTCACGCCGGGCTGTGTCTCGATCTACCTGTGTGGCGCCACCGTGCAGGCCGCACCGCACATCGGGCACATCCGCTCCGGGCTCAACTTCGACATCCTGCGCCGGTGGTTCGAGTACCGCGGCTATGACGTGACGTTCGTCAGGAACGTCACGGACATCGACGACAAGATCATCACCAAGGCGGTCGACCAGGGCCGCCCCTGGTGGTCGATCGGCTACGAGAACGAGCGGGCGTTCAACGACGGCTATCGGGCGCTCGGTTGCCTGCCGCCGACGTACGAACCGCGCGCCACCGGTCACATCACCGAGATGGTCGAGATGATGCGCGGCCTCATCGAGCGCGGACACGCCTACGAGGCCGACGGCAACGTCTACTTCGACGTGCGGTCCTTCCCGGAGTACCTCCAGCTGTCGAACCAGGAGCTGGACAACCTGCTCCAGCCCTCCGGCGAGGGCGAGACCGGCAAGCGGGACCCGCGTGACTTCGCCATGTGGAAGGCGGCGAAGCCCGGCGAGCCGACGTGGGAGACGCCGTGGGGACGCGGCCGCCCCGGCTGGCACCTGGAGTGCTCGGCGATGGCCCACAAGTACCTGGGCTCCGCCTTCGACATCCACGGCGGCGGACTCGACCTGATCTTCCCGCACCACGAGAACGAGATCGCCCAGGCCAAGGCCTACGGCGACGAGTTCGCCCGGTACTGGCTGCACAACGCCTGGGTCACCATGAGCGGCGAGAAGATGTCCAAGTCGCTCGGCAACTCGGTGCTGGTCTCCGAGATGGTCAAGCGGTGGCGGCCCATCGTCCTGCGCTACTACCTCGGCACCCCGCACTACCGCTCGATGATCGAGTACAGCGAGGAGGCCCTGCGCGAGGCCGAGTCGGCGTTCGCGCGGATCGAGGGCTTCGTGCAGCGCGTCGTCGACCTGTCCGGCGGAGCCGTGGACCCCGCCCCCGAGGTGCCGCTCGCCTTCGCCGAGGCGATGGACGACGACCTGGGCGTCCCGCAGGCGCTCGCCGTCATCCACACCACGGTCCGGCAGGGCAACTCGGCGCTCGCGGCCGACGACAAGGAAGCCGCCGTGGCCCGCCTCGCCGAGGTCCGCGCCATGCTCGGCGTCCTCGGTCTGGACCCGCTCGACCCGCACTGGGCCGGCGAGAGCGACCGCGGCGAAGACCTCCACGGCGTGGTCGACAGCCTCGTACGCCTGGTCCTCGACCAGCGTGAAGCGGCCCGCTCCCGCAAGGACTGGGCCACCGCCGACGCCATCCGCGACCAGCTCAACCAGTCGGGCCTGGTCATCGAGGACAGCCCGACGGGCCCGCGCTGGACGCTCGGTCCGCGCTGAGCCTTTCTTGATCGATTGTGCCGCCCGGCCGTCCGGGCGGCACACTGCATATACGCACATACGCATGCTCCGGCGTGCTCCGAGAACAGACAGGTAGGTCATGGCAGCCAACAACCGTCGCATGTCCGGCAAGAAGGGCGCGCAGGTCGGCAGTGGCGGCCAGCGGCGCAAGGGCCTGGAGGGCAAGGGACCGACCCCGCCCGCCGAGATGCGCAAGGGCCACAAGAAGAACCGTGTCGCGAGCGCCAAGGCGAAGCAGTCGGTACGGCGTCCCGCGCCCCGCGGCCGTGGCGGCAAGTCGACGTCCGAGCTGGTCGTCGGCCGTAACCCCGTCTTCGAGGCACTGCGCGAGGGCGTGCCCGCGACGACGCTGTACGTCCAGCAGTTCATCGACAACGACGAGCGCGTCCGCGAGGCACTCCAGCTCGCGGCCGAGCGCGGCGGCATCAACCTCATGGAGGCGCCGCGCCCCGAGCTGGACCGTATGACCAACGGCCTCAACCACCAGGGCCTGGTCCTCCAGGTCCCGCCGTACGAGTACGCCCACCCCGAGGACCTCGCCGCCGAGGCCGCCGACGCGGGCGAGGACCCGCTCATCGTCGCCCTCGACGGCGTGACCGACCCGCGCAACCTCGGTGCCGTCGTCCGCTCCGTCTCCGCCTTCGGCGGCCACGGCGTCGTCGTACCGGAGCGCCGCGCGGCAGGCATGACCGCCGGAGCCTGGAAGACGTCCGCGGGCACCGCCGCCCGCACCCCGGTCGCCCGCGCCACGAACCTCACCCGCGCCCTGGAGTCGTACAAGAAGGCGGGCATCGTGGTCGTCGGCCTCGCCGCCGACGGCGAGGCCGAAATCGGCGAGCTGGAGGCCCTGGGCGGCCCGCTCGTCATCGTCGTCGGCAGCGAGGGCAAGGGCCTGTCCCGACTCGTCGGCGAGACCTGCGACTTCCGCGTACGGATCCCGATGCCGGGCGGCGCCGAGTCGCTCAACGCCGGTGTGGCGGCGGGCATCGTGCTGTACGAGGCGGCCCGGCGCCGGGGCTGAACACCCGTCCACGGGCTCGCCCGTGCGGGGTAATCCTGGCGTCCAGGACAACCTTGACGCGGTCCGGACACTTCCGGCGAGTCAAAGCAGTGTCCTAACTCCATGTCACTCGGTTAGTTGAGTGTGGACACCAGAACACCCCGCACACCCACGGGGGACCGCTCGTCGGGATACGACGACGCTCCCGCGCTGAGCATGGTGAAGGTGCCGAGCGATCCGGCGCAGGTCATCGTCAATCATGTGAGCTTCCGCGTGCAGTTGGGAGCCTCGACCCGGCGGACTCAATCCCCGCGGGTCGCACGGCACTTGCGCGCCACCGAGGACACCGCCCGCATCCCCGCCGCCTCCGCCCCGGGCACCCGCCGCCGCGCCCCCGTCGTCTGGAGCGGGAAGTCCGACCCGGACGACACCGGCGCGCACCGGCTGCTCCAGGCGGTGCGCGGCGGCAGCGTCCGGCACGGCGAGGAGCCCGCCTCCGACGCCGCCGGAGCCACTCAGGTCATCCCGCGCATCGACGAGGGCGGCTACCGGCACGGCTACGGCGACGACCTCACGGAGCAGACCCTCGAAACCCCGATCGTCGGCGCCCAGCGCGGCCCCGACGCCGGCGAGACCCGGCTCCTGCCCCAGATGCGCTCGGCCGGCAGCGCCTACGACGAACCCGCCTACGAGCGCGAGCGGTTCGACGAGGACTACGGCTACGAGGACGACGAGCCGGACACCGACGCGCCGAGCAAGCGCCACGGCGACGACCCGGCCCGGCACGCCTACTACCCCGGCCGCCGGATGAACCTCGGCGTCGTACTGCTCCCGCTGCGCATCTTCCTCGGCTTCATCTCCATCTACGCGGGCATGGGCAAGCTCTGCGACCCCGTCTACTTCGACGGTGGCAAACGCGGCTCCATGACCAAGTGGCTCAACACCCTGCACCCGTGGGAAGTCGCCGAGCCGCTGCGCCAGTTCGCCCTCGAACACCCCGTGGGCTCCGGCCTGGTCATCGCCTTCTTCCAGGTCATCGTGGGTGTCCTCACGGTCCTGGGCTGCTGGCAGCGGGTCGCCGCGGTCGTCGGGGCGCTGCTGTCGGCCGCGCTGCTCGTCACCGTCAGCTGGAAGAGCGTCCCCGCCTACGACGCCCCCGACATCATCTACCTCGCCGCCTGGTCCCCGCTGATCATCGCCGGCGCCCCCGTCTACTCCATCGACGGCCGTCTCGGCGGCAGCGCCTGGCGCCGCCTCGGCCCCCGCGCCGACATCTGGGAGCTGCGGCAGTACGTCCTGCGCCGCGGCGCCCTCGTCACCACCGTCGTCATCGGGCTCACCCTGCTCGTCGGCTCCCTGCTCGGCGGCGCCGTCCGCGACGCCGACCGTGTGGTCGTTCCCGGCCCCGGCGAGGCACCCCGCAACGAACTCCCGGGCTCCCCGCTCCCGCAGAAGCCCGGCACCAGCGCCCAGGAACGCACCCCGAGCGCCTCCAACCCACCCACCCAGGGCGCCACTTCAGGCACGGCCAGCCCCTCCGGCGCCGCAGCCACCCCCGGCGCCACCCGAGACACCGGCACCGTCCCCGGCTCCCCCAGCCAAACCCAGGGCACAGCCGGCCAGGCCCCACCCCAACAGTCCTCCCCCGCCGACGAGGCCCCCAGCACCAGCACCGGCCCCACCTCGGGCGGCACCACGGGCTCCCCGGGCGGCGCCGGCGGTGGCGGGGACTCCACCCCCGAGGAACCGGGCTTGGTGGGCGGCTTGCTGGGCTAGCTCACCGGCTGCTACGACGTCAGTGGGGTCCCGCACGGACACGTGCGGGACCCCACTGACGTACGGGGACTGCAGCGCCCCGTCAGGGGCGCGGGGAACTGCGCGCTCAGCCCTCACCGACCCGCAGACAACCGAAGACCTAGACGCCCCCACCCCGCAGCCCACGGAGTTCCTCCGCAGCCTCGGTCAAGTCCTTCGCCGTATCAATGGCCCGCCAATACGCCCCCTGCGGAAGCGGAAACCCCGCCAGCCGCCGCTCCCGAGCCAACCGCGGAAACGTCGTCCGCTCATGATCCCCCCGCTCCGGCAGCATCCCGGCGAACTCGGGAGAGAACACGTAGACCCCCGCATTGATCTCGAACGTCGACGGCGGCGCCTCGATGAAGTCCGTGATGTGACCGAACCCGTCCGTCTGCACGGCCCCCCACGGAATCCGCGGCCGGGCCAGCGCGAGCGTCGCTATGGCGTCTCGCTCGGCGTGGAAGTCGGCCATGTCACGCAGCGAGAACCGGGTCCAGATGTCGCCGTTGGTGGCGTACCAGTGCTGCTCCGGATGAGGAAGGTGCGCGGCGGCGTACTTGAGGCCCCCGCCGCGCCCGAGCGGCTCGGTCTCGACGACGGTCGTGACCCGCACGGGAAGTTCCGCCGACTCCAGCCACTTCTGCAGGACGTCGGCGAGGTGGCCGCAGCTGACCACCACGTCCGTGACGCCCTCCTCGGCGAGCCAGACAAGCTGATGGCCGATGATCGGCGTCCCCGTACCGGGGATCTCGACCATCGGCTTGGGCCGGTCGTCGGTGTAGGGGCGCAGCCGGGAGCCCTGGCCCCCGGCCAGGACGACGGCCTGAACGGGGCGGGACGCGACGTTCGGATCGGTCATGACCGAACTGTACGTCGCGTCCCGCCGGCCGCTTCTGGCGGCAACCACTGACTCTCAGCTGTGCGCGCCCGCGACCCCCGAGGCGAACGAGGTGTCGCAGACCGGGCGGGAAAAGGACTGGGCCCGGTTCGCGCCGTAGACGCGGACCGCGGCGCGGCCGAGGTCGCGGGCGAGGGAGGCGCAGTGCTTGGCCAGCGACGGGCGCTCGTTGACCACCTGTTGGAGGTGGGTGAGGGCGATGCCCGGGTCCTTCTCCTGGAGTTCGGTCAGGAGCTGCCGGCGCAGCACGTCCTGGGGGGCGCGCTTCTTGGCGGGCGCGGCCAGGTCCTCGGAGGACGCGGTGAGCACCGAGTTCGAGGAGGTCCCCGACCAGTTGACTCGGGTGACCGCGAGGGTCCCGGAGAGAACCAGGACGACGGGCAGGACGAGGGCGAGGGAGCGGCCGATCCGGCGGGCGGGGCCCCGGCCGCGTCGCGTCTGTTGGGTAGTGGAGTGCTTCACGCGAGTGAGGGTAGCGTCCGGTAATGATTTGGCGACATTCAGTCACCGGTTCGGGGGATAGAGAAGTGCCTCGAATCGGGTACGGCGTTGACGTACGGCGCTCGAAATGACCGGTCTGCCGGGGTATTTGTCGACAACGAGAAGGGCCCCGCAGCGCTCTGCGGGGCCCTCTTCGTCAACCTGGGTGAATTACCCGGGGTTGTACTTCCTGTCCTCGGCGGAAGGCGTCAGTCGGAGAGACGCTCGCCCGTGGAGGTCGAGAACACGTGGGTCTCGCCCGGCCGCGGCACGACGTGCAGCGTGGCGCCCTTCTCCGGCACCGCACGCCCGCTGACGCGGACGACCAGGTCCTTCAGGTTGTCGTCGACCTTGGCGCTGCCGTAGACGTAGCCGTCGGCGCCCAGCTCCTCGACGACGTTCACGGAGACGGCGAGGCCCGCCGGGGCGTCCTCGGTGTCCTTCGCCAGGGACGCCGCGGCGCCGCCGTTCTGCTCGACGATGTCGAAGTGCTCGGGGCGGACACCGACGGTCACGGTGGTGTCACCCCTGTCGGCGGCGGCGCTGAGCGCCTCGCGGTTGACGGGCACCACGCTGTTGCCGAACTTCACACCGCCGTCGGTGATCGGGACCTCGACCAGGTTCATGGCGGGGGAGCCGATGAAGCCGGCGACGAAGAGGTTGGCCGGGCGGTCGTACATGTTGCGCGGCGAGTCGACCTGCTGGAGCAGACCGTCCTTCAGCACGGCGACCCGGTCGCCCATCGTCATGGCCTCGACCTGGTCGTGGGTGACGTAGACGGTGGTGATGCCGAGGCGGCGCTGGAGCGACGCGATCTGCGTACGCGTCGAGACGCGGAGCTTGGCGTCGAGGTTCGACAGCGGCTCGTCCATGAGGAACACCTGGGGCTCACGCACGATGGCGCGACCCATGGCGACACGCTGGCGCTGACCGCCGGAGAGGGCCTTCGGCTTGCGGCCGAGGTACTCGGTGAGGTCGAGGATCTTCGCCGCGTCCTCGACCTTCTGGCGGATCTCCGCCTTGTTGACGCCCGCGATCTTGAGCGCGAAGCCCATGTTGTCGGCGACCGTCATGTGCGGGTAGAGCGCGTAGTTCTGGAACACCATGGCGATGTCCCGGTCCTTCGGCGGGAGGTGGGTGACGTCGCGGTCGCCGATGCGGATGGCGCCGGAGTTGACGTCCTCGAGCCCCGCGAGCATCCGGAGCGAGGTGGACTTGCCGCAGCCGGAGGGACCGACGAGGACGAGGAATTCGCCGTCCCCGACCTCGATGTCCAGACCATCGACGGCGGGCTTCTCGGTGCCCGGGTAGATCCGGGTCGCCTTTTCGAACGAGACAGTGGCCATGGTGAATGGGCCCCCTTCTACCGGCAGGAACGTGCCGGACGATCCGTTGTAGGAAGGTGGTGCCACTACGGGTGGTTCCGTTGTGGTGTAGTCCACATAGGTGAACTGGGTCAGGACGGTACCTGGCGTTCACCTGGTCTGTCAGTACCTGGACCGGTGTGAACTTCGCCGAAATTTTCGAGGACCCCCGCCGGAGTGTCCCGCAACCCCAGCCGCAGATGCTCCACGTGGTAGAGGGCTTGGTCGAGCAATTCGGCTACGTGGTTGTCGTAGAGCGCGTAGATCACGGAACGGCCGCGCCGCTCACCCGTCACCAGCCCCAGGTTGCGCAGCAGCCGCAGCTGATGCGAGCAGGCGGACTGTTCCATGCCCACGGCGTCCGCGAGCTCGGTGGCCGCGCACGGGCCCTCCTGCAGCCGGGCCAGGATCCGAAGGCGTGACGGAGTGGCGAGGGCCTGCAGCGTGGTGGCGACGTCCGCGGCGCCCACGGCTTCGAGGCGTTCCCGTGACGTGGCAGAGGTCTTGGCGTCCGTTCCGTGGCCCATGGCCTTCATCCTACGGACGCCCATCCATGAACGTATGAATGGGTCTTCATCTAATCCTGTACGGTGAAAGCAGCGGCGCCGGACTCATGGCCGACCGCCAACTCGTCATGCCCTCGTGAAGGACACCCGCGCCCATGCCCTCCACCCTCACCCAGCCGACGGCGGACCGGACCTCGCCGACGCGGCCACAGGAAGCCATACGCCGCCGCACCCGCGTCCTCGCCCTCCCCGAGGCCCGCTGGGCCGCCGCGGCCACCGCCTTGTTCCTGCTCGCGCTGCCGCTCCAGCTGGCCGGCGCCCCCGCCTGGACCTGGGGCCCGCTCTATGCCCTGGCATACGCCACCGGCGGCTGGGAGCCCGGCTGGGAAGGCCTCAAGGCACTCAAGGACAAGACCCTCGACGTCGACCTGCTGATGATCGTCGCCGCCCTCGGCGCCGCATCCATCGGCCAGGTCATGGACGGCGCCCTGCTCATCGTCATCTTCGCCACTTCGGGCGCCCTGGAGGCCCTGGCCACCGCCCGCACCGCCGACTCGGTCCGCGGCCTGCTCGACCTGGCCCCCGCCACCGCGGCCCGCCTCACCGCCGACGGCGGCGAACAGACCGTCTCCGTGGAGGAACTGACGGTCGGCGACATCGTCCTCGTACGCCCCGGCGAACGCGTCGGCGCCGACGGCCGCGTGCTCGACGGAGCCAGCGAGGTCGACCAGGCGACCATCACCGGCGAACCGCTGCCGGTCGCCAAGGAGCCCGGCGACGAGGTCTTCGCGGGCACCCTCAACGGCACCGGTGCGTTGCGCGTCCGCGTCGAGCGGGACGCCTCCGACTCCGTGATCGCCAGGATCGTCAGGATGGTCGAGGAGGCCTCCGAGACCAAGGCCCCCACCCAGCTGTTCATCGAGAAGGTCGAACAGCGCTACTCGGTCGGCATGGTCGCCGCGACCCTCGCCGTCTTCCTCGTCCCGCTCGCCCTCGGCGCCGCGCTCACCGGCTCACTGCTGCGGGCGATGACCTTCATGATCGTCGCTTCGCCGTGCGCGGTCGTCCTGGCCACCATGCCGCCGCTGCTGTCCGCGATCGCCAACGCCGGACGCCACGGCGTGCTGGTCAAGTCGGCGGTGGTGATGGAACGCCTGGGCCAGGTCGACACGGTCGCCCTCGACAAGACGGGCACCCTGACGGAGGGCACCCCGCGCGTCACGGACGTAACCCCGCTGCCGGGCTCCGGCCTCGACGAATCCGCCCTGCTCACCCTGGCCGCAGCCGCCGAGCACCCCAGCGAACACCCGCTGGCCCGCGCCATCGTGGCCGCGGCCCGCGAACGCGGCCTTACGCTGCCGGAGACCGAGGACTTCGACTCCACACCGGGCGTCGGGGTGACCGCCGCAGTCGACGGCCGCATCGTCGCCGTGGGCGCCCCCGCGCGCCTGCTGAACGACACCGATGACACGGCCGCCCTGGTCGCACGACTGGAGGACGAGGGCCGTACGGCGGTCCTGGTGACGGTCGACGGCACCCCGGCCGGGGTGTTGGGCATCGCCGACCGCCTGCGCCCGAACGCGGCGGCCACGATCACCTCCCTCGCGACCCTCACCGGGACCAAGCCCGTGCTGCTCACCGGCGACAACCCGCGCGCCGCCGCCCACCTGGCCGCCGAGGTCGGCATCGACGACGTACGAGCCGGGCTGCTCCCGCAGCACAAGGTCGCCGCGGTCAAGGAGCTGGAGGCCGCCGGCCGCACGGTGATGGTGGTGGGTGACGGCGTCAACGACGCCCCCGCTCTCGCCGCCGCCCACTCCGGCGTCGCGATGGGGCGCGCGGGCTCGGATCTCGCGCTGGAGACGGCGGACGCGGTGATCGTCCGCGACGAACTCACCACGGTGCCCGCGGTGATCGCCCTTTCGCGGCGGGCGCGGCAGCTGGTGGTGCAGAACCTGGTGGTCGCCGGGGTGTTCATCGCGGCGCTGGTGACCTGGGACCTGGCGGGGACCCTGCCGCTGCCGCTCGGTGTGCTGGGGCACGAGGGGTCGACCGTGCTGGTCGGCCTCAACGGTCTGCGGCTGCTGCGGGAGGCGGCGTGGCAGCGGGCGGAGCGTGAGTCGGGGCGCTGAGCCGCGGCTCCGTACGACGCGTGGCGGGGGCGCCGGACGCCGCCACCGCTTGCAGCTCCCGGGCCACGGCAGCGCCGATCATCTCGGCGTCACCGGCACGCAGATGGCTGACGACGGTCAGGGTGTAGGCGTCGGCGGTGTGGACGAGGCAGAGGTTCGCCGTGCCCGGCGGGGACAGCTGCGGCAGCGGAACGATGCGCGCCAGGGGACGGCCGTACAACTGGCTGGGGCTGTCCCGCCATTTGAACGCGGTGCACAGGCTGGTGGTGATCTCGGGGCGCGCCAGGCGCTTGGCCATCACCTCGGCCAGCCACGGCACGGTCCGCGCGGAGGCCTGCAGTGCGGGCAGGATCGCGCGGTGGGCGTCGCAGCGGTGATGCAGCGCGGCGACCAGATCCTGGCACGCCTGCAGACGGTCCACCGGCGATGCGATGTCGACGGGCAACGGGATGCGCAGGACGGTGACGCCGTTGCCGAGTTGCCCTGCGCTGTGCCGGGTCCGCAGGTCGACCGGCACCGTGGCGTAGAGGGGGGTCGGTCCCTTCGGCCAGGACCGCAGGGGCCCGTAGCAGGCGCGGAGGGCGCCGGCGTAGGCGCTCAGGAGCAGCTCGTTGAGCGTCGCTCCCCGCCCGCCGGACGGCTGGCGGCGGGCCGTGCGCATGGTCTGCGGGTCGAGTCCGACCATGGCCACCGACGGCCGCATGCCGTCGGCGGGCGCCGGCGGAAGGGGCTGGCTGGGGACCCCGATGCGGTGCAACTCCCGGAACACGGTGGCCGCTTTGATGCGCGGGCGCCCCGCTGCCGCAGCCGGTCCGAGCGTGGACGGCGGTGCGGCGTCGTCCATCAGCATCCGGAAGAGCGTCTCCAGGGATCTGCCGTCCAGCAGCGCGTGATGGGCGAGCAGCACGATGGCGTGCTCGCCCGCCGGGGTGGCGTGCGGGACCACCAGCAGCCGCCACAGGGGCCGTTCGGGCGGCAACGGGTGCCCGACGCCGACGGTCAGCAGAGAGTCCAGGTCCTGGTCCGTGGCGGTGATGTGCGCGGCGGGATCGAAGGGCCGGGCGGCCGACCACCGGTGGCCCGACAGCGCCGCCGGCCCGGCGGGAGGCTGCAGCACCTGGCTCATCCGGTCCAGATCGCCCCATCGCCCGCGGACACGGGACCGCACCTGCTCCAGGTCGAACGGCGTTCCGGGAAACACCGCGGCGATGCCGATCGTCCCCGGCAGCCCATTGCGGAGGTGCCCCTCGTCGAAGGCCGACAGCCTCATGTTCCACAGCCTCTTTCCTTGGTGGTGCAGCTGCCCGGGCCCCCGCCTTGGGTGATCAACCGTCGGGTGAGTCGAACACGGCACAGGCGTTGTGGCCGCCGAACGCGAAACTGCTGCTGATCACCGGGCCGTCCGGGATCTTGCGTGGCTCGGCCGTGACCACGTCCAGTTCGCATCGGGGGTCCAGCCGCGTGAGATGGGCGGTCGGCGGCGCGAGCCCTTCACGCACCGACCAGGCCGCGATCACGGCCTCCACCGCTCCCGCCGCCCCCAGCGCATGGCCGGTCACCGCCTTGGGGGCGGTCACGGGCACCCCACCGGGACCGAAGAGGGCGGTGATGGCCTGCGCCTCCGCGAGGTCGTTCAACTGGGTGCCGGTGCCGTGCGCGTTGACATGGGTGACGGCGTCGGCCGTCGTGCCCGCGTCGGCGAGCGCCTGCTCCATGCACGCCCGGGCACCGGCGCCGTCGGGATGCGGTGCCGTGAGGTGGTAGGCGTCGGAGGTGCGTCCGTACCCGGTGAGCGTGGCGTAGATCCGGGCGCCCCGCGCGCGGGCCAGGTCCAGCCGTTCCAGCACCAGGAACGCCGCCCCTTCGGCGAGGACGAAGCCCCGCCGCCCCTCGTCGAACGGCCGTGACGCGGCCGCGGGATCCTCGCACTCGGTGACCATCGCGCCGGACCGGCCGAAGGCCAGCGCGGTCGTAGGAGTCAGCGGAGCTTCGTGCCCCCCCGCCACCACCACGTCCGCGCCCCCCACCCGGATCATCTGCAGCGCCTCACCCACCGCATGCGTCCCGGACGCACACGCGGTGGAGACCGTCAGACTGGGGCCGGTGATACCGAGCTTGGCGCTGACCCAGTACGCCCCCGCGTTGTGCATCAGCCGCGACGCGTACAGCACATCGGGCCGCCCGATGCCGTTCTCCTGACTGATCACCCCGCCGTAGCCGGTCCCGGTGACCACGGCCCGCCGCTCGGCCGGCACATGCAGCCCTCCGGCATCCTCCACGGCGTCCACGGCAGCACACACCGCCAACTGCACCGAACGGTCGGCCCGCCGCACCTCCTTGGGCGTCAGCTGTCCACTCGGGTCGAAGTCGCTCATCGGACCCGCCGGATATACGACGGCTCCCTCGTCGTCGAAGGCGTGCAGCGAGATCGCCGAACGGCACTCCACCAGACTCGCCCACAGCGCCGCCGGCGTCGCTCCGGCCGCGCAGCGAACCCCCAGGCCCGTGACGGCGACGGCGTGGCGGGGCGTCACCGGGCGGCGAGGGGGCCGTTGCCGGCGTGGGTGCGCAGCCTCACGATGAGGTCGGCGACATCACCCACGGTGGACACCCCGGAGGTGTCGGTTCCACGCAGGGACACCCCGAACTCGTCCTCCGACGCCGCCTGCAGCTCGGTGATGTCCAGACTGTCGGCGCCCAGATCGGCGACGAGCCGGGCCTGCGGCACGACCGCCTCCACCGGCACCGACATCACCCGCGCGCACAGCGGGCGCAGCGCTTCCCATACGTCCACGTGTTCCACGTCCATGCAACTGTCTCCGTTTCCTGTTGCTC
The DNA here is from genome assembly GCF_030499575.1 of Streptomyces sp. DG2A-72. Taxonomy (NCBI): domain Bacteria; kingdom Bacillati; phylum Actinomycetota; class Actinomycetes; order Kitasatosporales; family Streptomycetaceae; genus Streptomyces; species Streptomyces sp. DG2A-72. The sequence goes on along the minus strand of NZ_JASTLC010000001.1, from coordinate 4,587,702 downwards.
ACAGTGATGGCGTCGCCGTCCGAGCCCATGTCTCAAACTCCGTGACGACCGCGTCGGCGAGCCGTCTCGCGTCGTTCGGGCGCAGGTTGCACACCACGGTCAGCGTGACCGCGTCCCCTGCCTGGGCCAGGGCGAAGCTGGCGGTGCCCGGGTGGTGCAGGGGCGGCAGCCCCACAGTGCGCACGAGCGCGTGGCCCTGGAACGTGCTCGATCCGCCGGGCCACTTGACGGCCGTCGTCGCGGTCGCCGCGAAGCAGGAGTGGCGACCACGGTTGGTGAGAAGCCTGGTCACCCAAGGGCCGGTCCGCCGTGCCGCCTCAGCCGCGGGAAACAGCACCGTGGCGTGCACGGCGGCCCGTGCGGGAACCGCGGCCAGCGCGGCCTGACCCGCCCGCAGCCGCGCCACGGGCCCGTCCACGTCGACGGGCAGTGGCACCCGAATCACCGTGAGGGCGTTGCCCAGTTCGCCCGGATCGGCCCGGCTGCGCAGATCACACGGCACGGCCGTGTACACGGGTTCATCCCGCTGCCGCCACCGCCGTACCGGACCGTACCGATCCCGCATCGCCCCGGCCACCGCGCCCACCAGCAGCTCGTTCAGCGTCGAGCCCCGCCCGTCGGCAGGCTGCCGACGGGCGGCCCGGACCGTGTGCGCCGACAGCGCGCTCACCGCGACCGAGGAGTACGTCCGCCCCGGCGACGGCATCGGCAGGGCCTGTCCCACGGCCGTCATCACCCTGAGTTCCCGGCCCACCGCTCGCAGCCCGGCACGAGACAGCGGCGCCGGCCGGGCAGACGCCCTCACCGCTTTGGGACTGTCCATCAACGAACGCATCAACGTGGCCAGCGAGCGCCCGTCCAGCAGCACATGCTGCGCCACGAGCGCCAGGGCGAAACCGCCGTACGCCGCGTCCGGAACCACGTACAGCCGCCAGGGCGGCACCCCGCCGACCAGCGGCTGGTCCACGCTCCGCGCCCACAGGTCGTCCAACTTGTGCCGAGCCAGGACGACATGGACATCGGGGTCGAACGGCCCCGGTACGACCCACCGCGCGCGCCCGCCGCTGCTTTGCGGACGGTCGAGCACACAGTTCATCCGCTCCAGACCTGCCCACCGCTCGGTGACGCGCGCCCGCACCTGCGCCACATCGGGCTGCTCACCGGCGAAGACCGCCGCCAGACCGACAACTCCCGGACACCCGTTGAACAGCAGCATCTCGTCGGCACAGGACAGTCTCATGCGATAGGTCGCCATACCCTTCCTCGTCCAACGCCCGCACCGTGATGGTGCGGGCGTTGGACTGCGAGGCCGATCGCCTCGAACCGTCTGCTCAGAACGCTTCGCTGTTGCAGCCCATGTCCGAACCGAGGTCGGTGGGCTGCGCACCCGGGTTCCCCTCGCCGTTGAGCGCGTTGCCCAGCGCGCCGTTGATGGCGCCGATGCTGCCGAGGATGTCGATGTTCATGTCGTGCGAGCGGCATTCGATGCTCTGGTTGACGTCGAAGTCGTTGCCCGGCCCGTGTGCGACGGCAGGGCTGACGCCGAAGGAGCCGACACTGCCGAGGACGGCGCCCACGAGAGCGGCCTTCTGAAGCTTGCGCATTTCTTCTCCGTTGAACGAGCGGATGAACTGAACGGGCGGAATGACGAACTGCGGTGAGGCGATCAGCCGAGTCGGGGCAGACCCAACTGACCCACGGGCGGCGCCGCGACCTGACCGAGGCCGAGCCCGGGCACCTGCGGTGTGCCGCCGGTCGGCGCGATCAGCGGGTTGATGAGCGGGTTCACCTCAGGGTTGAACTGCGGGTTCACCTGCGGGGCGACGCGAGGCGCGGGCTCCGGCTCGAAGAACTGGGGTACGTCGAGCTGCGGGGCCACCTTCGGAGTGACCTGCGGCGCCGTCTGCGGGGAGACCTGCGGCACGACCTCCGGCTGCCGGGCGGGGGCGTGCTGCGAGCCGTGCGGCGAGCTGGAGGCGTGCGCGTTGCCGGTCGCCGCGGCAACGGCGGAGGCCTGGCCGCTGTGCTGCGGGGCAGGCGCCGGAGGTGCGTACTGGGGCGCCGGCTGGGCGTAGGAATGCGGACCGCTGGCCTCCGCCGTGCCCTGCGAACGGGCCACCGCCGTGGCCTGCGGAGGGGGCGCCTGGTACTGGGGGGCGGGCGCGGGCGCGTAGTACTGCGGCGGAGGCGCCTGGTACTGGGGGGCGGGTGCCGGTGCGTAGTACTGCGGCGGAGGCGCCTGATATTGGGGCGCGGGCGCCGGGGCGTAGTACTGAGGTGCCGGGTAGTACGGGGGAGGAGGCGCCGCGCTGACACCGCCGTACCCGGGAGAGTCGGCATGGCTGACGCCGGCGCCGATGGCGGACAGACCGCCGGCCGTTGCTACGACGAGCGCGGCCTTGTGAAGCTTGCGCATGGAACCCCTCGGCCCTTCATTACCTGTACAGGGAAAATCCGTTGTATTCAGTGCAGTCTTGCGTGCGCTCAGTCTGATGTTCGTGCTGCGCCCTAACAGGGGTAACTCCTGGGCTGTCATGTGGACTTCACGCTGGAGCCGACAGCCGATCCCAACTGCCCTCTCTGAATTCATGATCGCTGCCCTCTCTCAGCTGGCAACGAAATTTCCCCCGGCCTGGTCACGGGGTGAGAAACGCCGTCACTCATTTGCCATCGGTCGGATTATCGGTTCTGTTTTTTGGTCGCAGCAAATGGGTGACCACACCCCGACTCACGTGACTGACGCCGCACTTGGCTCGTTCCAGCAACAGCCGCACTGGTCATCAGCAACGCAATACGTTCCGTGCACAGGTCAATGAAGGGCCGAGGTTTCATGCGCAAGCTTCAGCAGGTCGCGCTCGTCGTCGCAGCAGCCGGAGGTCTGTCCACCGTCGGTGCCGGCCCCAGCCACTCCGCCCCTGTGGCGTACAACGGTGCTCCGCCGCCCGTTTCGCAGCAGGACGCCCAGGCCACCTCGATGACCTCCGCCCAGGCCACGTCGCAGAACTCCGGCTCGTCGGCCCCGCGGCGGATGGCGCTCCCGACGCGGGGCGCCGATGTCAGCCCGCAGGTCAACCCCCAGTTCAACCCGAAGCTCAGCCCGAACATCTCCCCGCAGGCGGCCCCGCACACGGGCCCGGGACAGGGTGAGGTGGGCCAGACCAACCTCTTCCGCCCGTCCCAGGAGTGCAGCCCGCAGTCCCTGCTCAACGCGGCTGTTCCGGTCGCCGTACTCGCCGCCGCCGAGAACCGCGGCATCGACTGCGGTCAGACCAACAGCCAGGCGAACTCCCTCGCCCACGCCCGCGCCACCACCACGCGCTAGGGCAGCAACGCCGGCCGTCCGCCTGAGCAGACCGAACGGCAGCTGATCGACCCGCAACGGGCCCTTCGAGGATCGACCTCGTCAAGGGCCCGTTCGTATCTGATGCGGCGTCAGGGTGCTTCCGCCACGCGATCACGAAACCCGGCGCGTCGCCGGGCATCTTGGGATACTTCGTATTAATCTCCCGTAACTGTACGAAGTCGATCTTTCACAGATCGCACCCACTTCTCACTCCACCGGAGATGACATGCACAAGCTTCGCAAGGCCGCCGTCGTGGTCGTCGCCCTCGGCAGCGTCGGGATCCTGAGCGCCGGCACCGCCAGCGCCAACGGCCAGGACGGTCACGGCAAGAAGGACGGGGGCAAGTTCAGCGTCCTGCAGAGCTCCAACTGCAAGTCGCACGACCTGAACCTCGACGTTCTCGGCCAGGTCGGCATCCTCGACGGCCTGCTGGGCAACGCGCTCAACGGCGAGGGCAACGCCGGTGGTCAGGACACCCACCTGGGCTCGTCCATGGGCTGCAACAACAGCGCGTTCTAATCGCGCGACGGTCGCACAGGCGGCCGACAGCCGGAAAACAGGCCCCGGCACCGAGCGTCAGGCTCGGTGCCGGGGCCTTTTCCGTGGCGCACTGATATTGCTATTTATTATTGAGTAAAGGGAATTCTCCGGCATCGGCCAAGGCGGTGAGAATTCCCTGAATTCGGCGTGCCGCTGAGTGCTCCAAAATTCTTCCTATTACCCTCTGTAACCGTACGAAGTCGATCTGTTACAGATCGCACCACTTCACTCCATCGGAGATGAACATGCACAAGCTCCGCAAGGCCGCCGTTCTGGTCGCCGCCCTCGGGAGCGTCGGGCTCCTGGGCGCCGGTACCGCCCACGCCGACGGGGGCCCGGGCGGCTGGAGTTCGGGCGATCGGGGCCACCACGGCAGCCACCACGAAGGCCGCAAGAGCAGCCCGACCCTCAACGTCGCGCAGAGCACGACCTGCAGGTCGCACGACGCCAACGTCAGCATCCTCGGCCAGGTCGGCATCCTCGACGGTGCGGCCGGCAACCTGCTGAACGGTGAGGGCAACCCGGGCGCGCAGGAGACCGGCCTGGGCTCGTCCATGGGCTGCAACAACACCTTCGGTGGCAAGTAAGGGCAGTAAGGGCTGATCCCTTCCCCTGAAAAATGCCGGACCGGGAGCAATCCCGGTCCGGCATTTTTCGATCGCGCTTCAGAAATCGAATTTAGGCAGCTTGAACCCCTTGGGCAGCTCCACCTTGTTGGAGCAGTCCACGACCGGCCCGACCCTCGTGGTGCCGCTGTTCCCCATCCCGTGCTGGGGGAACACCAGGCGCGGCCGCTCGACCGTCGAGCAGTCGTGCTTCTGCTGGACGACAGTGCCGTCCTTGCCCTTGCGGGCGGTCTCGCTCTTGCGAACACACGTGATGTCACCCTGGGCGGAGGTCTTGCAATCATGCGAGGGCACTGCGGCGTACACCTGCCCGGCGCCGCCGTAGATCACGGCGAGGGTTCCGACGAGCCCCGAGATGGTTGCGATCTTCTGTCGACCGATCATGTGCTGCGTTCCTTTGCGGATCCGAAATGCCAGAGCCATCGCCCGGCGCGATATCAGCTGCGTCCGGCGATGGCATTGCTGCAGCCCGGGCGCGCACCCTGGTGGGTCTGCCGCGCGTCCGGGCTGCCTTCACATCGTGCGATGTGCATAAAGTGTTCCGATGGAATTCGATGCGCCTGCCGTGACGCTCCGAGGCGATATGCCTGCGAAACGGCCTGGGGGCTCAATGTGGTGCGGAATGCGGTGCCACCTGCCCCGCCGTCGTCACGACGACAATCGCAGTGCCCTGAAATTCGCGCATCGAACCCTCGGCGCTTCTTTACTTGGCGATGTAAGGAGCGGAGTACTCGCCGAAGCCCTCCGGCGCGGCGTACTGGGGAGCGTACGGAGCGGCCTGGGGGGCGGCCTGTGGAGCAGGCTGGGGCGCGGCCTGGGGAGCGGCCTCCGGCGCGGCAGCCCGGTGCGGAGCGGAGTGCTTTCCGTGCGGAGCGCCCCACGTGGCCACGGCGTTGGCCTGCGAGGTGGCCACCGCGGTGATGTCCGGTCCGTCCCAGCCGCCCTCGTGGGCGGAGGCCGTGCCGGCGCCGGCACCGAAGGCGGACAGCCCTGCGACCGCTGCGGCTACGACCGCAACGCGCTGAAACTTGCGCATTGAATTGACCCTTTCTTTCCGGGGCGTGAAGCCCTGGCTTGACTACTTAGTGTGAGCATATACACGCGAACCGTAGCAATTTGGGATCTATTGCCCTTCTGTGTGTCGTGTCGGCTCATGCCGAGGCACCCCTTTCGTCCGCCTGTTGCCGTGGACTTGGAGAGGGGTGAGAGAGTCGGTGTTGTTGTGGCAACGACGGTTCCCCGAGGGGGAGTCACGGGCAGTGGGGCGCGGTCACCCGTTTGCCGAAACAGCGGATGGCCGGACCAGGTCGCCCTGGTCCGGCCATCCGCTGCTGGTGAGTTGAGGAGGCTGACGGGAGGTCAGCCCGGGTTCAGCCGCCCAGCAGGCGTTGCAGCGGCGTGATGTTGTCACTGTTGTCGGCGGCCGGCGCCTCGGGCGTCGGGCCGGAACAGGTGATGTGCGGCCCGATCCGTGTCTGCCCGTTGTTCAGCAGGCCGGGAGCGGGCAGGGTCAGGGGCTCCGTCGGCTGGCAGTTCACGCTCCGGCGGACGGTGAACCCGTCACCCTCGGGCGTCTGGCCCACGATCCGCTGGGTGCAGACGATGTTGCCCTCGGCGTCGAGTGAGCAGACGCCCGGGCCTCCTGCCGCGTATGCCTGGTTGACGCCGACGAAGGTCATGGCGAGGCCGCCGAGAAGCCCCGAGACGGCCGCGATCTTCTTTCCGTTGAACATGTGTTGCGTCTCCTTGGTGAGGGGTGCCCCGGGCGCCGTGAACCGGCCGCGCCGGGTCCTGGGGTGTCGGAGAGGCGGACCCCGGCGTCCGGCAGATGTCCGGGGCGCTGGGGTCCAATTCGCTTACGAAGTGAAGGGACGGCCTGCTGAAGGCACTGGTGCGTCGGGGCCCGCGAAGGCGTCGTGCACGACTGTGCCGCCGATCTCAGTCGGTGAAGGCGTTGTTGAACTGGCCGCAGGTGGTGTCGAAGGTCTCGGCGAGACCGAGCAGGCCGATCGGGAGGTCGCCCTCGGCCACCGTCTGCGGGCTGCACTCCTGGTACGGCCGGTAGAGGTCGGTGACGGACACCTGCGCCCGGGTGGGGGCCTGCTTGTGGGACACGTGCGGCCGGTCGGACTTGTGGCCGTGCCCGCCACCGTCGGCGTAGGCGGCCGTGGCACCGGCACCGGCACCGACGGCGGTCAGGCTGCCGGCCGCCGCCGCGACGATCATGACCTGCTGAAGCTTGCGCATGGAACCCTCGGTCTTTCACTACATGTACGTCGAGGCTGATTGCCTACTGTGACTGAATGAACACTAGCAGTAGCGATCTACGCTATTCCACACCGGTGATATCCCGTGTCCCGGCGGGGACATGGGATATGCGAGGGATCTTGTTCTGCGGCGGCGTCGGCTCAATACGGCCTGACGCGGGCTTAATTGACGAAGGTCTGAAGATCGGCCTGCCGGGCTCGCGGCGATCGATCCGTGAACTCGTCCGCGTTGCGGAGGAGTTCACGGATCGGCCGTGCTGTCGGAGCCCCCTGGGGACCGCGCACCGACGACATCCTGCGTGCCGGGCTGCTCACCCTGCGGGCCCAGGGCGGCATCCCCGTCCTGACCGACCTGCCCAAACTGCTGGCGGTCCCCTCGTTTCGGCAGCGCGCCGTCGACCAGATCGACGACGACGTCCTGCGGGGCTTCTGGTCCTGGTACGACGCCCTGTCCGGCCCGGCCCGCGCCCAGGTCACCGCCCCGTTGATGAACAAGCTCCGCGGCTTCCTGCTGCGCCCCTTCGTCCGCGCCGCCCTCGCCGGAGGGACCTCCACCGTCGACATGGCCACCGTCCTCGACGGCGGGATCTGCCTGGTCCGTATCGCCAAGGACGCCCTGGGCACCGAGACCGCCCACCTGATGGGCTCCATCGTGGTCGCCCGCACCTGGCAGGCCACCACCCGCCGCGCCCACATCTCCCAGGGCCAGCGCCCGGACGCCGGGATGTACCTGGACGAGGCGCACAACTTCCTCAACCTGCCCTACGCGCTGGAGGACATGCTCGCCGAGGCCCGCGGCTACCGGCTGTCCATGACGCTCGCCCATCAGTACCTGCGCCAGCTGCCCAAGGAACTGGAGGAGGGCGTCAGCACCAACGCCCGCACCAAGATCTTCTTCAACGCATCGCCCGAGGACGCCCGCCACCTGGCCCGCCACACCGAGCCCCGGGTGACCGCGCACGATCTGTCGAACCTCGACGCCTTCCACGCCGTCATCCGCACGGTGCTGCACGGTGCTGAAGCCCCCGCCTTCACCGCGGTCACCGAACCGCTGCCGCCGCCGGTCCCGGGCCGGGCCAAGCAGATCCGCGCCGCCGCCCGCCGCAACGCCCGCCTCCAGCCGGCCTCAACCCGCAAGGCGACCGGCGAGCAGGCGACGGACCCGCGCCGCCCCACCTGAGCGCCCGGACTCCCGCCCGCCGCCCATCGCGTGCGGCGGCCAGCCGGACCGCCACTCCACGACCCGATCCCTTGCCTCTCTCCGGAGGTGCACCGCCTTGATCACCAACCCCACACCGCAGCGTTCCCTGCGCGGGCACCAGCCCCAACGCCCCAGCCATCGCACCTCCATCACCAGCGGCTACGTCGCCCACCTCGCCACCCGCCTGACCGAGCGGGACCGGTGGCTAGCCCGCATGCTCTACGAGCACCGGGTCCTGACCACCCACCAGATCGTCGAGATGGCCTGGCCGTCGGTACGGGCAGCCAACATGCGGCTGCTGCGGCTGTACCGGTGGCGGCTGATCGACCGGTTCCAGCCCTTCGTCACCTACGGCACCGCCCCCATGCACTACGTCCTCGACCTCGCCGGGGCCGCCCTGCTCGCCCGCGAGGACGGTCTGGAACTGCGGGACTTGGACTACCGGCTCGACCGGGCGACCGGCATCGCCTACTCCCTGCACCTGGCCCACACCGTCGGCACCAACGGCTTCTTCCGCGCCCTCGTCGCCCGCTCCCGCCGCCCGGACACGTCCGGCCGACTCACCGCCTGGTGGTCGGAGACCCGCTGCGCCAGGCACTTCGGCGACATCGTCCGCCCCGACGTCTACGGCCTTTGGCACGAGAACAGCCCCACGCCTGCGGCGCTGGAGTGGTTCCTGGAGTTCGACTTCGGCACCGAACGCCCGGACCGCCTCGGCCGCAAACTCGCCGGCTACGCCAAGCTGGCCGCCACCACCGGCATCACCACGCCCGTTCTGGTCTGGGTGCCAACGACCCGCCGGGAGGCACGGGTTCGCCGCGCGCTGGCAGCCGCTCTGGCCGATCTCGACGATCCGTCGCTGGTACCGGTGGCTACCTCCAGCGCGGACTTCCTCGACGGCCAGGACAACGACCCCACGGCGGCCCGCTGGCAGCCGCTGGACGTCCGGCAGCCCTCCACCCGACGCCTACGTCTCGCCGAACTGACCCGCGCCTGGCCGCAACTGCCACCGCTGGGCAACTCATCGAGCGACCCAGCAGAGGCCAACGGCGACCTGGTCAACGGGCTCCTGCCGCCGTCCCCGCTCCCGCCCGGCCCGCCGGACCGTCGCCCACAGGGGTGAGCGGCCATGGGAAAGATCGCCGCCGCGGCCCTGGGACTGCTGATGCTGGTCGCCGTCCTCGGCAGCGCCGGGGCCGGCGGCCTGCTGTCCGCCTTCGGCAGCAGCGGCAGCAAGCCCAGCAGGGCCGTACTCACCGACATCCCATCCGACTACCTCTCCCTCTACATGGACGCCGCCGCCACCTGTCCCGGCCTGGACTGGTCCGTCCTGGCCGGCATCGGCAAGCGGGAATCGGACCATGGCCGCTCGACACTTCCCGGCGTCCCCAGGGGCACTAAAATCGAGGCCGGGGCCCGCGGGCCCATGCAGTTCCTGCTACCCACCTTCCAGAGCGTCATCGCCAAACACCCGCCGCCGAAGGGCGGAGCCACCCCGCCCTCGCCGTACAACAAGCAGGACGCGATCTACGCCGCCGCCGCGTACCTATGCGACTCCGGCACCCGAGCCGGCAAGAACATCCCCGGCGCCATCAAGACCTACAACCCCGACGACTCGTACGTCTCACAAGTCCTCACCCACGCCCAGACGTACACCAGCGACACAGGCTTCGGCGCCGACACCACTCCGACCGCCGCCGCCCCTGCAGGCGATCAACTACGCCCAAGGCCAGCTCGGACTCCCCTATGAGTGGGGCGGCAACGGTCCCTCGTTGACTGAACTTCCCTCGGGAGAGCCACTGGTCAGTGGCGGTTTTGACTGCTCGAGGTTGACCAAGGCAGCGTACGCTGCGGCGGGAATCACGTTGCCGCGGGTAGCGCAGGATCAGTACAACGCAGGACCGCGGGTACCGGCTGACGCGCCACTACTGCCGGGAGATCTCGTCTTCTACGGAACCCCGTCGAACGTGCACCATGTCGGGCTTTACATCGGCAGCGGACATATGATCAACGCACCGCGGCCGGCGAGAAGGTGCGCGTGGAGCGATACCGCTACCCCGGCGACGATTATCTCGGTGCGACTCGCCCAGCTGCGAGCCGGTTGTAGACTCGCATTTCGTCGTGTCCCTTTCTCATTGACGCTGGCCTTTGTCCGTCCCAAGGGGACGGAACGGTGAGACGAACGTCTGTCTGATCGTTCGCTCATGGTAGTGCTGATCCCCGCCTCGGCCTATGCAGCGGTGTTCTCCGGCGTGATCGTGGAGATGTCTCAGTCGGTCGAGGCCGGGGCCTGCGCTCCCGTTCTTGCTGTTCGGGGGTGCAGTCGGCCACAACGGGAACGGCCAAGGAACATCCGCCCCATCCGGCCCCCGCCCAGCCGCTTAAGCACCCGGTAGGGCCCAGTCTGACGCCAATCCCCGGGGGTCGCGGTGTGGCGGGAACGTTCATGTGAGGACGGGGAAGTTGCTGCGGAAGAGGTGGTGTGGGTCGTGGCGGTGTTTGACGTCGCGTAGGCGCCCCAGTGCCGTGTGGGAGAAGGCGTCTGCCGCGGTCTCCCCGGGGTTGAGGAAGCTGAACGGCTTGCGGCCGCTGACGGGTAGAGCGTCGGCGAGCGCGTTCTGTCTGGCCGCGACGGCCTCGGCCGGCGCCGGTGTGCCCGGGATGCCGAACAGGTAGAGCGCGTAGGGCTCTGTCAACGGGCCGTGCGGGCTGTCGGACGGGCGGGTGAACGCGCCGCCGAGGTGCCGGATCTGCACGCTCAGCAGGGGAGCGATCGGGTCGGCCAGCAGGGTCTTGGCCGTTGTGTCGTCCAACTCGGTGAGCAGTTCGCCGCGGGAGAGGCCCGCGCCGGGATCGGTGGGCTCGGCCGTGATCGTCCCGAGTTCGGAGACTGCCATGACCCGCCTTCCGTCGGCCAGCGGCGCGGGAAGCCGGTCCAGCGGGGTCAGCAGCTTACGTGCCTCGCCCTCGTCGCCGAGGTGGGTGGCGTCCACGGCGACCATCGGGGCGGAGCCGGGGAAGTGCAGCAGGTCGAGCCAGACGGTCAGCTCGTCCGGCGCGGTGGCGGTGATCCGCCGGTAGGCATCCAGTACGGCCGGGGCGTGTTCGGCGGTCCACAGGACGCGGCCGCCGTACAGACGGGGTGCCGGGTGAAGGGCCAGATCCAGGGCGGTGACGATCGCGAAGTCGCCACCGCCGCCGCGCAGGGCCCAGAACAGGTCCGGGTCGGTGCGGGCGGTGACGCGCCTCTGGCGGCCTTCCGCGTCGACGACGTCGAACGCGGTGACGCTGTCGGCGACCCAGCCGTGGGCGCGCCCGAACCAGCTCAGACCACCGCCGAGGGCGACGCCGGTGACACTGACGACCGGTGAGCTGCCGGGCAGTCCGGTCAGTCCGTGCGTCGCGGCGGCGGCCTGTACTCGGCCCGATGACACGCCGGCGCCGACGTGTGCGCGGGCGGTCGCCGGGTCGATCTCGAGGGTGTCCAGGCGCCGGGTACGCAACAGAATGGTGCCGTCGGTACGACCGGTGGCGCCGTGTCCGTTCGGTTGGGTGGTGATGGGGACTCCGGCGGTGCGGGCGTGCCGGACGAGGGTGGCGACGTCGTCGGCGTCGGCGGCCTCGACCACAGCCCCGACCGGTTGTTCGACGGCCAGGTTCCATGGACGGCGGGCGGCGTCGAAACCGGGGTCGCCGGGCAGCCACACCCGGCCGCGAACGACGGTGCGCAGGGCATACAGAGGGTTCACGATGTGCCTTTCTCATGTGACGGGTCGTGGTGGCGTGTCAGACGGCGACGCGCTCGGCGGCTTCGGCGGCTTCGGCGGCGGGAGCCTCCCGTCGGGCCGGGGAGAAGCCAAGGGCAGTCAGGGCGGTCAGGGCGATCCCGGCGGCCGCGACGAAGACGGCGGTGCGCAGCCCGTCGGTGGTGGCGGCGCGCAGGGCGGAACCGGTGAGCCCGGCGCTGTGAGCGCCCGCGATCGCGACCAGGACGGCCAGGCCGACGGCGCCGCCGATCTGCTGGGTGGTGGAGGCGACCGCCGAGGCGACGCCCTGTTGATCGGCGGGGGTGCCTGCCGTGGCCGCACCGAACATCAGCGTGTAGCCGGCGCCTTGGCCGACGCCGAGGATGATCAGGCCGGGCAGCAGCGACAGGTAGGAGGCCCCGGTGGTCAGGGCGGTGCCGACGACGACGGTGCCGAGGCCGCCAACGACCAGGCCGGCGATCAGCGTGGTGCGGGTACCGCGACTGGTCGCCAGTCGGCCGGCGAGCTGGGAGCCGGCGACGATAGCGGCCATCGGGACCAGGAACGCGAGTCCGGTGCGCAGCGCGTCGTAGCCGAGTACCACCTGGAAGTAGACGGTCAGGAAGTACAGCAGGGTGCCGAAGGTCGCCATGTAGAGGAAGGTGACCAGAACGCCGGTGCCGAGGTCGCGGCCGCGCAGGAGCCGCAGCGGCAGCAGGGGGTCGGTGCCGTTGGCCTCGATTGCTGCGAACGCCGCCAGCAACGCCAGGCCGAGCGAGGCGGCTCCTACCGAGGTCGGTGCGTCCCAGCCCGCCTCGGGCGCCTGCACCAGGGCGAACACCACCAGCGTGATGCCGGCGGTCGCGGTGAGTGCCCCGCCCAGATCGAACCGCCGCGCGCCGTCCGTCCGCGGAGCGCCGCGCGGGATCAGCGGCAGGGCCAGCAGGGCGGCCGCGGACGCCAGCGGCACGTTGACGTAGAAGACGGCCGCCCAGCCGAACGCGTCGGTCAGCACACCGCCCAGCAGCGACCCGAGGATCATGCCGCTGCCTCCGGCGGTGCCCCACACCGCGAACGCCCGGTTGCGTTCCCGGCCTTCGGCGAAACCGGTGGTGACCAGCGTCAGCGTCGCGGGGAACAGCAGCGCGCCGCCGAGGCCCTGTACCGCGCGGGCCGCCACCAGCGGCACGGGCGCGGTAGCCAGTCCGCCCGCCAGCGACGACACGGCGTACAGGACCAGGCCCAGCACGAAGATCCGTCGCGGCCCGAACAGGTCGACGGCCCGTCCGCCCAGCAGCAGGAATCCGCCGAACGCCACCGCGTAGGCACTGATCACCCACTGCAGCGTCTGCGCCGAGAAGGCCAGGGAGCCGCCGATCTCGGGCAACGCCACGTACACGATGTTGTAGTCGAGCGAAATGATCAGCTGGGCGAAGGCCAGCAGGGTCAGGGCCAGCCCGGGGCGACGGAACCCGGGTCTGGTGGCGCGGGCTTCTGACATGAGGAAACGCCTCCGTAGGGAGTCAGCGGACAGCAGGAAGGTGGGTGATGACGCGCATCGGGCGACCCGGCTGACGGGCGGGCCGTGCCGGGATGCTGATCGTCAGCCGAAGATCGCGGCCGGGTCGCCGGTGTACCAGACGTTGTCGATGCGCATGCGGTGGACAACCCAGCGCTCCCCGGCGCGGACCAGCTCGACGTCGTAGAGGTTCTTCAGCAGAGCGGACACGGCGTGGTCGGGAGTGAGCAGGTGCTGCGCCTCCACCAGCGCGGTCAGGCGTGCGATGTCGCCGTCAAGGGCGACGCGAGGATTGGTGACCTGGTGCGTGGTGTCCACCCGGCCTGTGAACATGCCCAGAATCGTGGTCACGATCGCGTCCCGCCCGGATATCACCGGCGGGTGACCGCCCCACCTCGCGGCCGCGGGGCGGAAGTCCAGCTCGGCATCGGTGGCGAAGGCCGAGGCGAGCAGTTCCCGGTCTTTCAGGTCCTGGCCGAGAGCGAACCGGTACAGCGCGTCCAGGATCTCGGCGCGGTCGCGTATCTCCCGCAGGAGTGGGTCCGCGCTGTCGGCCGCGGTCGCGGTCAGGGCTTGCTCACCGGTGACGTACATGCTGGCTCCCGTGCAGGTCGGAGCGGATGTCGAACGCTTCCACTCTCGGATGCGGCAAAGGGCCGATCAATGCGATTCTGTGCAAGGATCGTCAAGGGAGACTTAACGATCGGAAGGACGGGACAACGGTCATGCTGGAGCGGCACGAGCTGGAGGCGTTCCTCACCCTCGCCGAGGAACTGCACTTCGGCCGCACCGCCGAGCGCCTGATGGTGTCGACCGCGCGGATCAGCCAGATCATCGCCCGGCTGGAGCGGCGCATCGGCGTTCCCCTGTTCAACCGCACCAGCCGCCGCGTGGAGCTGACGGCGGTGGGACGGCAGTTGTACGAAAGGACGCGGCCCGCCTGGGATCAGATCGCTACCGCGTGGGAACAGGCCATCGCCGCCGGGCGCGGCATCACGAGCACGCTGCGGGCTGCCTTCGTCGGCGCCGCGGGCGGACAGCTACTCGTCGGGGCCGCCGACCTGTTCCGGCGGCGCCACCCCGACTGCGACGTGCGGCTTCGTGAAGCGCAGATGACCGACCTGATGCCGTGGCTGCGCGACGGGGAGATCGATATCGCGCTGGGCACCTTCCCCATCGACGAGCCCGGGATCACCACCGGGCCGGTCCTGGTCTCCGAAGGGCGCATGCTCGCGGTGCCGTCACAGCACCCCTTCGCCCGCCGCGAGTCGGTCTCCCTGGAGGACCTGGCCCGGGTCCGGCTGCTCCAACTGCCCGCCACCCTGCCCGACTCCCTGCGTGAAGACCGCACCCCGCGCACCACCCCGTCCGGCCGGTCGATCGAACCTGGCCCCTCAGCGGCCACGTTCAACGAGATGCTCACCCTCATCGGCGCCGGCCAAGGCGTCTTCCCCGTGGGCTCCCAGGCTAGGCGCTACTACGTCCGCCCCGACGTCGTCTACGTCCGCTTCAGCGACGCACCGCCCCTGCGGTGGGGACTGCTGTGGCGGACCGACGGAGCCACCGCCCGCGTCCGCGCTTTCGCCGAGGCCGCCAACGACCTGATCACCGGCCAGACCTGACGATGCGCACCCGCCGCGCGTATCCCAGCCGTGAAGATGTGCTGACGCAGCTTCAGGACCCGTTCGTTTTGTTCACGCAGGCGTGCGACAGGCCCGAGCGACGGCGGGGCGGACACCCATTCCCCCTTCCTTTTCTGCTCGTGCCGGTCTCGGCTCGGGCTTTATCTCTAGCTCGGCGAGCCCGCGGCCGAATTCGTTTTCATCCACGTACCCGCACGATAGGGCCGCGGCCTTGTGCAACAGGCGGAGTTGCGTCAGTTGGCGTGATCGCGAACTCGGGACCGCGTCGTCCTGCCCTACGGCGAACTCGACAACCGGCCCGCCAGCTTCGAACTCTGGACCCAGAGCAACGTCATTAACCTCGATCTTTCGTAACGGTCCGCCGACGTAGGCGGTGGGCCGTTACGCTTTCTGTGGCTGATGGTGGGCAGGACGAGGGCCCGAGTGTCGTCTCGGGTGGACGCCGGGTTCCACTGCTCCAACCGGCACCACCGGCGTGACGAACCCAGTCAAGCTTCGGACTCGGCGAGCCGACCTCACGACACAGAAGGCGCGACCTGAGCACCGAGGGACCCGCGCTCTGGTGCGCCCTCTGCTTGGAGTCGGACAGCATCTGGCTCGCCTCCTAGCCGCCCGAACTGAGCCATGTGGCCAGGTAGCTCTGCCGGTGGCCACGTAGCTCTGAGTGTCACTGTGACTGAGCGCTCTATCTGGCGAGACTCGCCAACCAAGTACTCAGGGCCTGCAGCCGCATCCACCGATATCGGCGTCGGGCCCTTCGCGCAACTGGGTCAAGCCGGAGGGCCAGCATGGGGATGATGGCGTCGTGACCGTGGCTGAGTTGATCCTTAAGTATGTCGAAGCACTCGTGTGGCCTTCGGTGGTCTTGATCTTCCTCTATCGATTTCGCAGAGGAATCGGCGAGTTGATAGCCAGGACGCGGAGCTTGGCGACACCCGCGGGAAGCATCGAGTTCACGGAGCGAGCAGGTGAACTGCTCGATGATGCCGCCACAGATCAAGAGGAGCGTGTGCCCACGACTGCTCGGCGCGGCGTCCTTCGACGGCTTGAGCGATCGGCAGAGTCCCTGCAGGACGGCAAGATCCTTTGGGCCGATGACCGTCCACGTAACAACATCGCCCTGGTTCGCCTCTTCGAATCGATGGGCATGCAGGTCGACCTGGCTCTTTCCACCGAGGAGGGCTTGGAGCGTTTGGAGGTGCGGAGCTACCACATCGTGATCACCGACCTGGAGCGCGACGGCGACGAGGACGCCGGGAACACTCTGATCAAGCGAATGAGTGAGAGAGGTATCGACGTACCGGTCGTGATCTACTCGGGCTCGTCACGGCTGAGGGCGCAAGCCGACAGGAGGGCATTCGCCACCACCACCGGCCCGGATCGGCTCATCCACTACGTGATCGATCTGATGGAACGAGCCCGGTTCGCCTGACGCTCATGAAGGAGAGGGCGCCGACCGTGCGGAGGCTGCCCGCCAACCCAAGTACTCAGAGGGCGTTTATGCAGGTCAAGCCCTAAATGCAGCTCTCGCCCCTGCCCTGATTTGGGGGCCTTCATCCCATAGGCGGTGAATGGCGGTCTCCAGGGCGGAAGCTCAGCCATCCGTCTCGTTCGCTTCCATGCCTGGAAGTCCGTCTGGTTTGAAGTTGCCGTGGAATCGCCCAATGAACGACGGAGCCGAGCCATCCGCCTCGCACGTGATCACGCTACGCCGTGAGCGAGCGCAAGCCGTGCCCCAGCGACCTGTCCGACGCCCGATGGGCCCTGATCGAGCCGACGTTGACGGCCTGGAGAAAGGCCCGACTCGACCGCAGACCAACCGGACAACCGGCCAAGGTCGATTTACGGGACGTCTTCAACGCCATCCTCTACGTGAACCGCACCGGAATCTCCTGGAAATTCCTCCCGCACGACTTCCCGAACCACGGCACCGTTTACGCCTACTACGCCGCCTGGCGCGACGAAGGAATCCTCGCCCAGCTCAACTGCGACCTGACCGGACTGGCGCGAGTGAAAGAGGGGCGCAATCCTGAGCCGACCGCATCCGTGATCGACACGCAGAGCGTGAAGACTTCCATCAACGTGCCCGTGACCAGCCAGGGAACGGACGCCGCGAAGAAGATCGTGGGCCGGAAGCGGGGCATCCTCACCGACACGATCGGACTCATCCTCGCCGTGACCGTCACGGCCGCCGGTCTCTCGGAGAACGTCCTGGGAATCCGCCTCCTCGACCAGGCGAAGAAGACGTACCCGACCATCTCGAAGAGCTGGGGCGACACCGGCTTCAAGAATGCCGTCGTCGAGCACGGCGCCACCCTCGGAATCGACGTCGAAGTCGTCAACCGGAATCCGGAGAGTCGCGGCTTTCAGGTCGTGAAAAGGCGCTGGGTGGTGGAGCGGAGTATCGGTTGGATCATGATGCACCGCCGCCTCGCCCGCGACTACGAGACCCTCACCGCCAGCTCCGAGGCCATGATCCACATCGCCTCGATCGACAACCTCGCCAGGCGCATAACGGACGAGACGACACTCGCCTGGCGAGGAACGTGCTAGGACGTAAACGGCAATCTGCCCACTTCAAACGCCCTCTCAGGTCTCCGCGAAGCGGTGACCCTTTACCAGCGGATCGGCGCGGCCGAAGCACCCGCTGCCGCCCAATACCTTGCGCAGTTGGAGGTCACCTGTGACAGCAACGGTTGATCCAATGCCCAGATGGAGCGGGACTGGCTGATCTTGATGGACCGGGATCCGGAGGTGGTCGAGATCGCGTCGCAGCCGTTCTGGCTGTACTAGGCGAGGGGAAACGTGTGCGCCGTCACGCTCCGGACTACTTCAGACGGCTCGCGGATGGCCAGGGCCGCGTGGTCGATGTCCGCGCCGTCGACCGGATGGACGAGGCGACCGCGGAGTTGTTCGCCGGGACAGCCTGGCCTGGTGGGCGGCGGGCTGGGAGGTCTCCCACGGCGGTGTCCCCGCCCCGGTGTTCCTGGCGCGCAGGCGCCGGTGCGAAGTCGCCGACCGTTTGCCGGACAGGTCCTCGGCGCGATCAGGACAGGTCGACGCGCCACAGGCGGGCTGGCGCATCTGCCTCGCGTGCGGTCGCCAGCAGCAGCGCCCCATCGGGCAGCGCGACCATGTCCATGGCGCCGGTGTACCCGCCGCCGTGGACGAGCGTGGCGTGCAGGATGCCAGTGTCGGCGTCCCAGATCCGGGTCTGCTCGCCACGGGTGGCAGCGATGATCAGCCGCCCGTCCGGCGCCACGGCCACGGCCACGTCCCCCTTGCTGCCCTCGGCCGCGGACAGGGTGCGCATCACCTGGCCGGTGCGGCCGTCCCAGAGGCGCACGGCCGCCCCGACGATGGCGGCGACGCGCAACGACCCGTCCGGCAGGGTCGCTACCGCGACCTGCGACTCGGCCGAGCCGAGGCCGTCGCGTTCGACGACCAGGGCGTGTGTCTTCGTGCCCGTCGTGGCGTTCCAGATGTGCACGGTGGTCGCCTCGCTGTCGTCAGTGGCTGCGGTGAGGTGCACCTCGCCGGCGGGCGAGAGGGCCGTTGCGACGGACCAGACCAGATCCACGCCCGCCGTCCCAGCCGGGAAGACGCGCTCTGCCGCCCCGCTGTTCGCGTCCCAGACCCGCACGGTCGCATCGTCGCTCCCGGTGACCAGCCACGGCTCCCGGCCTGGCGGGCTTGCCCAGGCGACCGAGTTGACCGCGCGGCCGTGCCCGGTCACCGTCCGTAGCGCGGAGCCCGTCTTCGCGCCCCAGATCCGGGCGAGGCCGTCCTTCCCGCCGGTGGCCAGGAGGACAGCCCCGCTCGGAAGCTGCGTCAACGCCACCGACAACACCCACTCGCTGTGCCCGAGCACGCTGCGCACGATGCCGCCGTCGCGGGCGTCCCACACGTGGGCGGCGCCGTCGTCGCCGCCCGAAGCGAGCACCCGCCGCCCGTCAGCCAGCGCGATCACAGCGACGTCGTTGGCCCGCAGCTCCTCGTCCACCCTCTTCCAGGCCACCGGGGTGATGTCCTGCCCCCGCACCTCACCGCGATTCGACACCGCGCCTCACTCTCCTCGGCCACCGGCAGGCCAAGACTAGGGCGCTTCTGACAGCTCGTGAAACCGTCTCCCGGCTGGTACGGGGGGCTTCCGGTGGGGAGAGCCGCGCATCACGAAGCGGCTCACGCCGGGTCAGACCGCTGGCACGGCGGCCGGGGCTCTGTACGCCCACGAGGACTATGGCCGAGGCCGGGCTGACGGGCGTCCGTGCGACCGCTCGGCAGCCCGGACGGCTCTCCTCCAGCGCCGCCATCAGGTCCAGCGCCGGGGAGGCCTCCGCTGGCTCGGCGAGCTCACCGCCGGTGATCTTCGCATCCACTAGCTGCTCAAGGGCGTGGGCGTACTCGTCATGCACCTCGGCGACATCGATGCCGGCGAGTTCCCGGATCAGCACCTCGGCCAGCTCCAGCTCCCGGTCGGTGACCGGAGTGGAGGGTGCGAGGTCTCCGGGATCGCGCAGCTCGTCCTGCCACAGGAGTGTCTGGAGGACGAGAACGCCGTGGCGGGGACGGAGCAGCGCCAGGCGCTCCCGGCCGCAGAGGGCGACCTTGGAGACGGCAACGTAGCCGGTGCGGGCGAGCACCTCGACGAGGAGCGCGTACGGGCGGTCTGCGCCCGGGTCGGGAGCTGCGTAGTACGGCCGCCCGTAACTGATCGGATCGATATCCTCGAAGGGCACGAAACCGAGCACGTCGACCGTCCGCTGCGTGGGCAAAGGCAGACGGGTCAAGTCTTCCTCGGTGAGCGGCACCATACGCCCGTCGCCCAGGGCGAAGCCCCTGCCGACTTGTTCGTACGGGATCTCCCGGTTCTCGGCCTTACAGAAGCGGCGATGCTCGACGCGGCTTCCATCGGCGACATGGATCTCGTGAAGGCTCACGGGATGCTCCTCCGTGGCGGCGTACAGCCTGACCGGCGCGCCGACCAACCCGAACCGGATCATCCCGGACCACGTGGCCTTCATGCATCCAGCGTCATGCCACAC
This sequence comes from Streptomyces sp. DG2A-72, assembly GCF_030499575.1. NCBI lineage: Bacteria > Bacillati > Actinomycetota > Actinomycetes > Kitasatosporales > Streptomycetaceae > Streptomyces > Streptomyces sp. DG2A-72. The sequence continues at coordinate 4,567,771 of NZ_JASTLC010000001.1, read as the reverse complement.
CACGTGACGCGCATCCCGGTCACGGCCAGCCCACCGGACTGCCCGCGTCACGAGGAAGTGGCCCCGTGTCCTCCCGCTCGATGCCGTCGGGGCAGTTGTTGTAGCCGGTCGGCCCGCGCTCGGCGGACGCCGATCCGATGGCGTTGTGCTCCGCGCCCCGCCGCCCCTTGGGAGGCCGTCATCAAGTTCTGACTCGCCGTGGGTTGGCATGGGCGACCGATCCCTTCCGATGACTTGGGCGTGGCCGGGGCCAGCGCCGCATGCCCTCACCATCCCCGGGCTGTGCAAAGAGGACCCCGGCGCGATCACCGAGGTCCTCTACGTTGCTCGCATCAGGCATTCAGGGATAAACCCCGAACGCGATGTTCCGCGTTCCATCAACCGCCCGGCCCGTCCTTACTCAGGGTGACGAACCGGTTTGTCGATGCCTCCTCTGGCGCGGCAGGGATGCGGCCTGCTCGCCGCCAGCGCGCGAGGACAGCTCGACCGTAGTTGTTGGTGCCAGCCACTCGGTCCAGCTCCGCGCCTGTCGGCGTTCGGCCGACGGCCCGCTGTTGCTGGAAGTGCTTCCACATGACCTCCTCAGCGTTCTGCCCAGCCTTGGGTGGCGTGACTGAGGAAGAGCGAGAGTCGCTGGTCTCGCTCTCGCGCCCGCTCCGAGAGTCTCGCTGTGGTGCAGCGAGCCCGTCTCGCTTGGCTTCCGGTGCGCTCGGCCATGACTTCGGGACGAGACGGGAGGCCTGTTCTCGCGTCCCGTCTCAGTTCGCTCTCGGTCTCCGGACCGATGCGCGAGAAGTTCCACCGAGAAGAGGAGGGCGACCGGCGGCCACCCCGCGACGAGCACCGGCTTCCAAGCGAGGTCGGGAGCCGCAGCGACATTTGCCGCAAGCGACACTCCGATGCCGAGCAGAAACGCCATCCACACCACGGAGCGTGCCCGACGGCCGGCATGCTCGGCGGGCTTCAGAAGGCCGACCGTCGCCAAGAGCAGAAGCCCATCGACCGACAGGGGCCACAATGCGGCGCTCGTCGCGTCCGTCCCGCCCTGAAGGGCAAAGTCCCTCTGGTGAACATAGGAGGCGTACGCGGCCACCGACGCCACGACCAAGGCACAGCCACGCCGCACCCACGTCTCAAGGTCAGCCGCGCGAGAACCGTCCTTGCGGGGCTCCTCGGCGGCCCTCACCGAGGCTCACCGCCCTTGCGGCCCCGCCGCGGGACCTCGACCGTAGCCGAAACTACGAGCTCACGGGCCTCGCGGCGGGTTACCCATGCTGTTGGAGCCCCCTGTCGGACTCGAACCGACGACCTGATCATTACAAGTGACCCGCTCTGGCCATCTGAGCTAAGGAGGCAGCGCGTACAGTGGTGCCGCACGCGAAGGCGGCACCACTGTACACAGAGCGCGTTTCTCCGAGCCACGAGGTTCCTGACGCGTAGCCGCTTCAGGACGCTGCGTAACGGGAAAGCGCCCCCAGGATGTCCTGCGGCTCCGCCCGCTTCTCGTAATCCGTGTTCACGAACGCCCAGCGGATCGTGCCGGCCCGGTCGATGACGTACGTCGCGGGGAGCGGGAGGGTGCGGGCGTGGCCCGCGTTCACGCGCTGGAGGTCGAAGCCGAAGCTGTCGTAGAGGGTGGCGAGGTCGTCGGGGAGGTCGAAGGCGAGGCCGTACTGCTTGGCGACGTCGGAGCCGAGGTCGCTGAGGACGTGGAAGGCGAGGCCGTGCTTCTCGGTGAGGGAGAGGGACTCGTCGGGGATCTGCGGGGAGACGGCGACCAGCTGGGCGCCGTGTGCGGTGATGTCGGAGTGGATGTGCTGGAGGGCTCGCAGGGCGAGGTTGCAGTACGGGCACCAGGCGCCGCGGTAGAAGGTCAGGACCACCGGGCCGTCGGCAAGGAGGTCGGTCAGGGCGACCGTCCCGCCCGTTGCGGTGGGGAGGCGGAAGGCGGGGGCTCGGTCGCCCGCGGTCAGGGCGCGGTCCGCCTGGCCGGATTCGGCCAGTTCGCGGCTCCTGCGGTCCATGATCTCCAGGGCTTCGGCGGGGATACGCGTGTGGCGGTTGTCGAAGAGGGCGCGGAGTTCGGCGTCGAGCGTCATCGGGTTCCTTCCGGATGAGGGGTCTCGTACGGCATCTTGGAACGTCCGTTTCAAGATAGTCCCTGACGGCGTATCTTGGAACCGTCAGTTCAAGATGGCGGAGGAACCATGCCGGACATCAAGCACTTCGACCCGGACACGGCCCTGGAGACGGTGGTCCGGCTGTTCTGGCGGCAGGGCGTGGCCTCGACCGGTATCCAGGACGTCGTGGCGGCGACCGGGCTCAACCGCTCCAGCCTGTACGCCACTTTCGGCGGCAAGCAGGATCTCTACCGGGCCGCGCTGCGCCGGTACGTCGACACCCACTCCCGGCCGGCGTTCCGCCACCTCGCCGAGGACGGGCGAGGGCTGGCGGCCGTGTCCGACTTCTTCGACGGGCTGATCCAGGTCCGTTGTTCGGGCGAGTACGCGCGCTGGGGCTGCATGGTCGCCAATGCGCACGCCGGTGCCGAGAACGGCGACCCGGAAGTCCTCGACCTCCTCGAACGGCACCACCGGCAGCTGCGGGACGCGATGCACTCCGCCCTCGGCCAGGCCCGCGCCCGCGGCGAACTCGGCCCCGGCACGGACCTCGACGCCGCGGCCGATCTGCTGGCGCTGCTGGCGTACGGGGTCAATCTGCGCTCGCGGGCCGGGGCGGATGCACGGGAGCTGAGGCGTACGGTCGGGGTGGGGATCGCCGCGATCGGAGGGCTCGGCTGAGCGCTCCGCGGGAAGCGCGGTTTGCGGATTGCGGCTGCGGGCCGGTGGGGGCTGGTCGCGCAGTTCCCCGCGCCCCTTACGGGGCGCTGTACCGCACCGGACTTCACCAGTCCCGCTCAGGCGGTGCCCAGCCTCGTCAGGGCCTCGTCCGTCAGCCGGACGGACCACTCCAGGCGGCCTAGCCGCGGGTCACGTACAGGCGGGCCAGTTCGGTGAGTATGGCCTTGCCGTGGCCGGCGCCGCGGGCAGTGGGGCGGACGTAGAGGTCCCGCCGACCGGTTCGCCGGTCGTGTCGTCGGCGGCGATGTGGGCGTGGGCGGCGGGGCGAATCATGGGGCGAGGTTAGCCAGGGTGGTTCCTCAGGCGTCTGGCGATTTCCAACTGCCGTGCCTCCAGCGGGCGTTCGTCCTCGATGTCCCAGAGGGTGTTCTGGAGCAGCCTGCCCAGCGTCCAGGCACGCGCGCGTGCCCGGTCCAGGCCGAGGACGTCCGTCATCGCGTCGAAGCGCCAGACGATCTCGTCGGCGTCGAAGCGGTTGTCGAGGGCGGGCCACAGTTCGAATCCGGGGTCGCCGGACAGTGGTTTGGGGTCGATGGCGAGCCAGGGTGCGCGGTCGGAGGCGAGGACGTTCTCGTCGTGCAGGTCCCAGTGGAGGAGGCGGTCGCCGGGTTCGTTCACGACCTCGCGTACGGCGGACGCGCAGTCGGCGACCAGGTGGCGGGCCTCCGGGTCGGGGATCCGCTGGAGCGCCCAGGGGGTCTGGTCCAGCATGGCCTGGGCGATGTCGCCGAGCCGGCGCATGCCGTGCGGTGCCGGGACGGACGTCAGGTGGGCCAGCAGACGGGCGATGATCAGCACGGCCTCGCGGGTGTCGCCGAGGTGCGACAGCATGCGGGTCTCGTCGAGGCGTTCGAGGAGCATCGTGCCGGTGGCCGGATCGTGGTCGAGGAGCCGTACCGCCCCTTCGCCGTCCCATATGCGCAGCGCGACCGGTTCGCCCTCGCTCTCCTCGTCGAGGAGTTGCAGTTTCAGGACGGCTGCCGTGCCGTCCGCGCGGACGACGGGCACGACCAGGGCGGCGACTCCGTGCATCGGCCGTCCGTCGACCGTCAGTTGCCAGCGGTTCAGGAAGCCGGCCGTCAGGTCCGGGAGTCCGGCGATGAAGGCGCGGCCCGCTTCCCCGTTGTACATCTGCTGTGATGCGGCGAGCTCCTGCGGAATGTCGATCACCTTGTGACCGTACTGGCGTGGGGGAATCGGCTCACGCGAATTAATGTCCTCGCCATGAGCAGCTCGGCAAGCGGTGCCACAAACGGCGGTGTCTCCTTCTGGTACGCGGACGACGGGCTCCCGGCGGTGCGGGAGCCGCTCGTCGGTGACGCGTCGGCGGATGTCGTGATCGTCGGCGGCGGTTATACGGGACTGTGGACGGCGTACTACTTGAAGAAGGCGGCGCCGTTCCTCCGTATCACCGTCCTGGAGCAGAAGTTCTGCGGGTACGGGGCCTCGGGGCGGAACGGCGGGTGGCTGTACAACGGCATCGCGGGGCGCGACCGGTACGCGAAGCTGCACGGCCACGAGGCCGCCGTACGACTGCAGCGGGCCATGAACGACACCGTGAGCGAGGTCGTCGAGGTCGCCGCGGCGGAAGGGATCGACGCGGACATCCACCGCGGCGGGGTCCTCGAAGTCGCCCTCGGGCCAGCCCAGTTGGCGCGGCTGAAGGCATTCCACGAGCGCGAGTCGTCGTACGGCGAGAAGGACCGCGAGCTGTACGGTGCCCGCGAGACCGCCGAGCGGATCCGGGTGATGGATGCCGTCGGGTCGAGCTGGACGCCCCATGGGGCGCGGGTGCATCCGGTCAAGCTGGTGAAGGGGCTGGCGGCGGCGGTCGAGTCGCTCGGGGTGAGTGTGTACGAGCGGACGCCGGTGACGGAGATCCGGCCGAAGCACGCGGTGACGCCGTACGGGACCGTCCGGGCGCCGTATGTGCTGCGCTGCACCGAGGGGTTCACGGCCGGACTCAAGGGCCAGAAGCGGACCTGGCTGCCGATGAATTCGTCGATGATCGCGACCGCGCCGCTCACCGACCAGCAGTGGGAGTCGGTCGGCTGGGACGGGCGCGAGACGCTGGGCGACATGGCGCACGCCTACATGTACGCGCAGCGCACCGCCGACGGGCGGATCGTGCTGGGCGGGCGTGGAGTGCCGTACCGGTTCGGATCGCGGACCGACAACGACGGGCGGACGCAGGAGGCGACCATCGAGGCGCTGCGGGAGGTCCTCGTGCGGTTCTTCCCGTCGCTCGCCGGAGTGCGGATCGAGCATGCCTGGTCGGGGGTGCTGGGCGTGCCGCGCGACTGGTGCGCCGGCGTCACGCTGGACCGGTCGACGGGGATCGGCTGGGCGGGCGGTTACGTCGGCTCGGGCGTCGCCACCGCGAATCTCGCCGCGCGGACCCTGCGGGATCTGGTGCAGCAGGACTCCGGGCAGGGCGGGCGGACCGAGCTCACCGATCTGCCGTGGGTCGGGCACAGGGTGCGCAAGTGGGAGCCGGAGCCGCTGCGTTGGCTGGGGGTGCAGGGCATGTACGCCACGTATCGGGCGCGGATCGGCGGGAGGCGGCGATGCGGAGTGGGGAGACGTCGCGGCTGGCGCGGTTCGCTGACCGGATTGCCGGGCGGTGAGGGCCCCGAAGGGGCGCGGGGCTGTATCGATATGCGGCTCCGCCGCGCGGGCGCGACCAGCCACGATGGTGCCGCAGACGACCGACGACGCATCCCGGCACCTCCAGCGGAGCGCGTGGGGGCGGGGGCGGGGTGGGTCGCGCAGCCCGGCGCTGACGGGGCGCCGCCTGCGCCCACCCGTGCCGCCCCAGGCGGCACGCATGCCCGCAGCTTGGCGGAGCCGTCCTGCCGCCTGTCGGGTGGGCGCCGCCTCTGCGGCACGAATGCCCGCAGGCTGCGCGGCTTCGGCTGCCCGCGGGCGCGCGGCTTCGGCTGCACGCAGCTGGCGGTGAGCGGGGCGGGGAGGGGCTCCGTGGTTCGTTGGGGTCCCTCCCCGCGTCCTCAGGCCACCGATTCCGGTACCGGCGCCTGCGTCGTGGCGCCGTGTTTCGGGGCCTTCGCCGTCACCATCAAGGCCGCGACCAGGCCTGCCAGCAGCATGATGCCGGCGGCCCACCAGATGGCGACTGTGTAGCCGTGGACGACGCCCTCCCGTACCACCAGGTCCCGCTGGGAGGGGTCGGTGAGGTGGGCGGTGACATAGGCCGCGCTGCTCGTCGTCGCGATCGTGTTCAGCAGCGCCGTACCGATCGAACCGCCCACCTGCTGCGAGGTGTTGACGGTCGCCGAGGTGACGCCGGAGTCCTGCGGGGCGATGCCCGCCGTCGCCGTGGCGAACACCGGCATGAAGGTCAGGCCCATGCCGAGGCCCATCAGGAGCAGTGCGGGCAGGATCTCGGTGGTGTACGAGGAATCCACCGTCATCTGCGTGAGGATCACCATGCCGCCCGCCGCCAGCACCATGCCGGGGGCCATCAGCATGCGTGGCGGTACGTGGTCCAGCAGCCGGGCCGAGATCTGAGTGGAGCCGACGATGATCGCAGCGGTCAGCGGCAGGAAGGCGAGGCCGGTCCTGACGGGCGAGTAGCCGAGGACGGCTTGGAGGTAGTAAGTCATGAACAGGAACAGGCCGAACATGCCGATGACGGCGAGCGCCATGGTCAGGAAGCAGCCCGCGCGGTCGCGGTCCTTGATGATGTGCAGCGGCAGCAGCGGCACGGGCGCCCGGTTCTGCCACCACACGAAGGCGGCCAGGAGTACGACACCTGCCGCGAACAGGCCCAGCACCAGACCGTCCGTCCAGCCCCGCGGCTCGGCCTCGCTGAAGCCGTAGACGATCGCGACCAGGCCGCCGCAGCCCAGCAGCACACCGGGCACGTCGAGGCGGGCGCCCGCGTGGCCGGGCCGGTCGTGCAGCAGGGCGAGCGCGCCGAAGACGGCGGCGACGGCGATGGGCACGTTGACGTAAAGACACCAGCGCCAGTCCAGGTACTCGGTGAGCAGCCCGCCGACGATGAAGCCGATCGCCGAACCGCTGCCCGCGAGAGCGCCGTAGATCCCGAAGGCCTTCGCCCGCTCCTTCGGGTCGGTGAAGGTGGTGGTGAGCAGGGAGAGCGCGGACGGGGCGAGTACGGCGGCGAAGACGCCCTGCAACGCACGAGCGCCGAATGAGCGAGGGCGATGACCACCAGGCCCCACCAGCGGCGGGGGTCGGCGCCCGTGGGTTCACCTGTCCGGGTGACACTCACCGGGCCAGAAGACCATGAATCGGATCGTATTGCATCTTTAGGATCTTCAGGATCTTAGTGGCCGGTCTTCCTGTTCATGGCTCCAGTACGACCTTTCCGGTGGTTCCGCGGTTCTCCAGCGCGCGGTGCGCGGCGGCGGCCTCGGCGAGCGAGAAGCGCTGTACGGCCGGGATGAGGCGGCCTTCGGCGGCCTCGGCGAGGGCGCGCAGTTCGAGGGTGCGTACGGGGTTGGGGCCGCCCGCCTTCTGCATCATCACGGGCCCGAGGACCTGCTCGGTCACGCCTTCGACGACGTACGGGCTGCCGTCGTGGAGTCCCTCGCCGGACCAGCCGAAGACGATGTGCTGCCCGCCGGGCCCGAGCAGATCGACGGCCGCGCGGGCGACGTCGCCGCCGACCCCGTCGAAGACGACGGTGGCTCCCCGTCCGCCCAGGAAGGCGCGGACCTTGTCCGGCCAGGCGGGGTCCTGGTAGTCGACGGCGAGATCGGCGCCGTTCGCCTGCACGCGCGCGACCTTCTCCGGGCCGCCCGCGAGGCCGATCACGGTGGCGCCGGCGTTCCGGGCGTACTGCACGAGCAGGGTGCCGATGCCGCCGGCCGCCGCCGGGACCACGGCCACCGAGTCGGGGCCCAGCTCGGTGAACTGCAGGATCCCCATCGTCGTACGGCCCGTGCCGATCATGGCGACGGCCTGCGCGAAGTCCAGGCGCTCGGGGATCTCGTGGACGCGGTCGACGTCGGTGACGGCCAGTTCGGCGTAACCGCCGGGCGCGAAGCCGAGGTGGGCGACCACGCGCTTGCCGAGCCACAGCCGGGCGACACCCTCACCGAGGGACTCGACGACACCGGCGACCTCGCGGCCGGGAATGGTGGGGAGGGCCGGGGGTCCGGGCAGGGGGCCCTGCATGCCCTCGCGCAGGGCGGTGTCGAGGAGGTGGACTCCGGCCGCTTCCACGGCGATACGGACCTGACCCGGGCCCGGCCGCGGGTCCGCGACCTCTTCGTGGGTGAGGTTCTCGGCCGGGCCGAAGGTGTGCAGGCGGATGGCGTGCATGGCGCGCTCCTCGTGTGATCGCTCGGTACGGCGATTCGATCGCTCGGTATGGCGCCCACTCTTCAACCTCAAGCTTGCTTGAGGTCAAGGGTGTTGTGGCGGCCGAGGGCCAGCGACACCGCGGTGAGCGCGCTGTTGAAGGAGACCTTGGACAGCACGCCCGGCGCGGCGACCTGGTCGCCCGCGAGATAGACGCCGGCACCGCGGTAGACGGCCGGCCGGTCGCGCCAGCTGGTGCCGGGCAGGTCGACGGCGCCCGTACGGCCGTTCGCCACGGCCTCCCGGCGCCAGGTGACGCGCTCGCGCCAGCCCTCGAAGGCCATGTCGAGCAGCCGCTCGGCACGGGCGATGCCGTCGGCCCGGGACTCGTGCGGGGCGATCGGGATCTGCCCCTGGATGAGCTGCTCACCGGCCGGTGCAAGCGAACGGTCCTGCGCGGTGAACCGCTCCAGCCAGCCGGGGGAGTCGAGGTCGGAGACGGCGAAGGCATCCCCGCGCCGGGTACGCACCGCGAGGTCGATGAGGGCCGTACGCCCGCTCGTCCACGTCAGGGAGTCGTCCTTGAGCAGGTGGCGAGCGGCGTCGAGGGAGGTGGCGACGACGACGGGCGTGTCGGTCGGCAGGGTGTCGACGCGGGACAGGGTCTCCATCCGGACACCGAGGTTCCAGGCGCGGGCGGCCATCCGGTCGATGAGCGTGGCCCAGCCGCCGCGCGGATAGTGCGCCTCCGGAGGCAGCTTCGTGGCACGCCGCAGCCGCTCCTGCACGAAGGCCGCGGACAGGCTGCCGGGGTCGTGATGGAAGAGCGCGACGGCGGAGTAGTGCGCGGCGGCGCGGGCCCCCTCCTCACCCGCCTCCCGCTCGGCCCACGTCATGAAGTCGACGTCGACGGGCGCCTGTTGGGCGCTGCGGCGGAGCAGCTTGAGCATCGCGAAGGGTGGCGTGCGGCGCAGCACGCCGTGGTGCTTCAGCCGCAGCCGGGCCGCCTCCAGGGGCGGGATCGGGGCGAGCGGCCCGATCAGGTCGCGCTGCCGGAGCCAGGCCCAGTGCGGGCCGCCGCTGTAGAGGGCGTGCGGGCCTTCGTTCGTCCGGTACGGCCCCTCCGCGGTCCGCGCCCGCCCGCCGAGGGTGTGATGCGCTTCGTACATGGTGACCTTGGCGCCCGCCTCCGCGGCGGTGATGGCCGCGGTGAGTCCGGCGAAGCCGCCGCCGATGACGGTGATGCGGTGCATGGCTGGGGGTCTCCCTCTGGTTGGGTCGCCTTTTGCGTGCGGGTGTGCGGGTGCTGCGTGCCTTTCTGGGAGTACGACGGTCGGAGGGGCACGGAATGTGACATGGCACGCTGCTGGGGTGGGGTTTTAGCAGGTCAGGGGGATTGTCGGTGGTGGGGTGCAGTATGGGGGCGGTACGGGCGGTACGGGCGGTGTGGTGCGGGAGTGACGGGAGGCAGGGCGTGGCGAAGAAGGCTGAGGCCGTGAAGGGGGCGCGGCGGCCGGAGGTGCGGTTGCCGGCGCTGGAGCCGTTCGGGGACGGGGAGTTGGAGCCGGACGGGGATTACGACGGGCTGGAGTTCCGGGAGTCCGACCTCGCCGGGCAGGACGGCGGGGGCGCCCGTTTCATGGACTGCGCGCTGACGGGCTGCGCGCTGGACGAGACACGGCTGCACCACGCCCGCTTCCTCGACTCGGTCCTCACCGCCCCGCGCGGCGTCGGCACGAACCTCGCGGAGGCGACCCTGCGCGATGTCGAAGTACTGGACGCCCGGCTCGGCGGAACCCAACTGCACGGCGCCGTCCTGGAACGCGTCGTCATCCGCGGCGGCAAGATCGACTACCTGAACCTGCGCGCCGCCCGCGTCAGAGACGTCGTCTTCGAGAACTGCGTCCTGGTCGAACCGGACTTCGGCGGCGCCCGCCTGGAACGCGTGGAGTTCCCCGGCTGCGTCCTCAAGGAAGCCGACTTCACCTCGGTGACGCTGATGGACGTCGACCTGAGGGAAGCGGCGGAACTGGGCATCGCACGGGGGATCGGCCGGCTGTCGGGGGCGGTGATCAGCTCGGGGCAACTGCTGGATCTGGCAGGGGTGTTGGCGGGGGAGTTGGGAATCCGGGTGGAGGGGTGACGGAATGGGGACGATCTCGTCCGATCCCCCGGACTTCCCCCGCGTCCTCCGCGACCGCCGGGCCCGTCGGCACCTGAGCCAGCTGGATCTGGCGCTGCGTGCGGGCACCACGCAGCGGCATGTCAGCTTCATCGAGTCCGGCAGATCCGTGCCGGGCCGGGCCATGGTGGTGCGGCTCGCCGAGTCGCTGGAACTGCCGCTGCGGGAGCGCAACGAGCTGCTGCTGGCCGCCGGGTACGCGCCCGTCTATCCCGAGCGTGGCCTCGACGCCCCCGAGCTGGAGCCCGTCCGCGCGGCGATCGACCACATCCTGCGTGGGCACCTGCCCTATCCGGCGCTGGTCGTCGACCGGCGAGGTGATCTGGTCGCCGCGAACAGCGCCTTCGATGTGATCACCGAGGGGGCGGACCCGGAGCTGGTCGGTCCGGGCCGGAACATGTACCGCCTCGCGCTCCATCCGGACGGGGTCGCGCCCCGCATCCGCAACCTCGCCGAATGGGCCCGCCACATCCTCGTACGACTGGACCACCTGCCGGAGCTGCGCGACGAACTCGCCGGGTATGTCCCCGAACTGGAGCCGTCCGACGGGCAGCTCGGTTTCGCGGTCCCGCTCCGGCTGTCGTCGCCGTACGGAGAGCTGCACCTGATGACGACGGTGACGACCTTCGCCACCGCGGTCGACGTGACGCTCTCGGAGCTGAAGCTGGAGGCGTTCCTGCCGGCGGACGCCGCAACGGCACAGGCGCTTGCGGTGGCCGCCGGGCGAACGGACGCGCCGACGGGTTCGGATCAGGCGTCCGGGAACTGGTAGTCGGTCTGGATCCGGCCGCCGGCATCGAGGACGAGGATGTCGATACCGCCGCCCAGCACGTCACCGGTGGCGACGGACACCGCGTCCCAGCCGAACTTGACCACGCCGTGCAGACGCACGGCGTCACCGCGCGACCGGAAGGTGAAACCCTCCTTCTCGACGAACCGTTCATAGCTGCGCGCCACGCGGATCTCGATGGCGTCGTGTCCCTGGGCCTCCAGCGCCGTGTGGTCGAAGCCGAGCGCCGCCGCCGTCTCCCTCATCTCCTCGGGCGGCTGAAGGACGTGGGTGCCGTCCTCGGCCCAGAGCCGCTCGATGGCCGTGCGGCGGACCGAGGCATCGGGCTCCGTCCACTGGGCGACGTAACGCTGGGCGAGGTCCTGTGCGTCGATGTCGATCACGGGGTGGCTCCTTGGTGTCGGGTTCACCGCAGGCTGGGGCGCTGCGCTCCGCACCACATCCTTCGACCGGGGGAAGGGGCGGACAATTCCCTTCGGGGAATGAGGCGGCAGGACGTCAGTTGGCGTCCACGGTGTTGCGCAAGGAGCTGTAGGGCCGGTCCGCTCGGCTCAGGCCGTCCGCTTGCGGGGCGTCGTCTTCTTGGCCTGCGTCTTCTTCGCCGTACTCTTCGCGGCCGTCGACTTCTTCGTGCCCTGCGCCGACTTGGCCGTCGTCTTCTTCGCGGATGCTGTCTTCTTCGCGGCCGTCTTCTTGGCCGCCGTCGACTTCTTGCCGGCCGGCTGCTTGGGAGCGGCGCGGGCGGTCTTGCGGGCCGGGAGGCGTTTGACCTCGGCGGGTTCCTCTTCCGCCGCTTCGCCGCGGGACTCCTTCGCCTCCCGGACGCTCTTCTCCAGGGCGGCCATCAGGTCCAGGACCTTGCCGCCCTTCGCGGGCTCGGGGGCCTCGGGCGGCGCCTCGCCGGCGGCCTTCGCGGCGATGACCTCCTCGACGGCCTCGCGGTATTCGTCGTGCAGATCCTCCAGCTCGACCTCGCCGAGGGTGTCCATCAGGGCGTCCGCGAGGTCCAGCTCCTTGTCGCGGACCGTGACTCCGGTGTCCGGGGCGACGCCCTCGGGGGCGCGGACCTCGTCCGGCCACAGCAGCCCGTGCATGGCGATCGCGTCGCCGACCACCCGCAGCATGCCCAGCCGCTCCCGCCCGCGCAGGGCGAATTTCGCGATGGCGACCTTGTTGCTCCGTTTGAGTGCCTCGCGCAGCAGCGTGTACGGCTTGGCGGCCGGGGCGCCGCTCGCCGCGAGGTAGTACGCGGCGTCCATCTGGAGCGGGTCGATCCGGTCGTTCGGCACGAACGCCACGATCTCGATCGTCTTGGCGGTGGGGAGCGGAAGGTGGGACAGGTCCTCATCGGTGATCGGGATGAGCGAGCCGTCCGCGTCCTCGTACGCCTTGCCGATCTCCCCCTGCGTGACCTCGCGGTCCTCCAGTTCGCAGACCTTGCGGTAGCGGATACGGCCGCCGTCCTCCGTATGGATCTGGCGGAAGGAGATCGAGTGGCTCTCGGTGGCGTTCACCAGCTTGATCGGGATGCTGACCAGGCCGAACGAGATGGCGCCGTTCCAAATGGATCGCACGTGCAGCACCCCTCCGCACCTTTTTGTCACTGTTTACTGGAGATTCACATCGTATGACGTCAGGGCTGGTCCGGCCTGCCCTCGCCGTACAGCCACTCCTCCCAGACCGGCGTGAAGTCCTGATCCGGGGCCTGCCGCTCGACGTATGCCGTGAAGTCGTCGGTGTCCGCGTTGCCGTGGCGGTGGGTGGCGGCCCAGCCCTGGATGATCTCGTAGAACGTGTCGTCGCCGACCGTCTCCCGGATCTTGTGGAGGACCATCGCGCCGCGTACGTAGACAGGGGGGTCGGAGATGTGCGCGGCGTCGGTCGGCTTGCCGGGCGGGAAGGCCCAGATCGCCTCGTTGTCCTCGGGGTCGTCGTAGTAGTCGCCGGCGTAGAGCTGGTCGAAGATCTCCTGGGCGGATTCGCCGTCGTGGTCCTCCTGCCACAGCCACTCCGCGTAGGTCGCGAAGCCCTCGTTGAGCCACATGTCCCGCCAGGTCTTCGGGGAGACGGAGTCGCCGTACCACTGGTGGGCGAGTTCGTGGACGAGGAGTTCCGTGTCGGGGGCGCCGGGGAAGACGGGCCGGTTCTGGGTCTCCAGGGCGTAGTCGGTGTCGTCCTCACGCTCGATGATCGCCCCGGTGGAGGAGAAGGGGTACGGGCCGAAGTTGTCCTCGGCCCACTCCATGATCTCGGGGAGCCGCCCCAGCACCTCCCGGCTCGCCTTGGTCTGGCGGGGGTCCACGGCCGTGTACGCCGGCAGGTCGTCCGCGACGGTGGTGCGGCTGATGTCGTAGCGGCCGACGGCGAGCGTGGCGGCGTGGCTCGGCATGGGCTCGGCGGAGTGCCAGGTGAAGGTCGTACGGCCGTCCCTGGTCGTCTCGTTGGTCAGCTCCCCGTTGGAGACGGCGTGCAGCCCTTTCGGCACGGTCACTTCGATGTCGTACGCCGCCTTGTCGGACGGGTGGTGATTGCCGGGAAACCAGGCCATGGAGCCCGTCGGTTCGCCGAGGGCCAGGGCACCGTCCTCGGTGGGCAGCCAGCCCTCCTCCGAGCCGTCCGGGTCGGTGATCGTCTCGGGGGTGCCGGAGTAGCGGACGGTGATGCGGAAGGTGTCTTGGTCGTCCAGGTCGTGGGGCGGGCGGACGGTCAGTTCCTGGCCGGTGCGGTTCCAGCGGGCGCGCTCGGTGTCCACGGTGACGGATTCGACGTCCAGGCCCTCGAAATCGAGGTTGAGGGCGGAGAGGTCCTGGGTGGCCGTCGCCGTGATCTCGGCGGTGCCGGTGAGGTGCTCCGTCTCGGGGACGTAGTCGAGGGTCAGGCCGTAGTGCGTGACGTCGTAGCCGTCGTTGCCCGCCTTCGGGAAGTACGGGTCGCCGAGGCCCGAGCCGCCGGGGGTGCCGACGACTCCGCCGCCGCACGCGGTCGACGCGAGGGTGAGCAGGGCAAGTGCGCAGGCCGGGACAACGGGTGCGGATCGGGACACGTCCGTGATCCTAGGCGGGCCGTGACACCATCGCGTACGTGCTCGACATCGGCTACGCCCTTTCCACCCGTTTCCCCGATCCGCCCCAGACCGACTACCGGCGCGCGGACGTCCGGGCGCTGCGGCACGATCTGTTCTGCGGGGACGTCTATCTCGCCGACACCAAGGCGGACCGGGAGTTGTCCACAGCCTGGGGATGGGTGCCGGTGCTGGACTTCGCGTGGGCGCTGTGCGACATCGTCGAGCGGATCGACCGGGATCCGGCCGGCTCCCGGGCCTCCCGCCCCCAGCGGGCGGAACTCGACTTCACCGAGTCCACCGACCGGCTGTTCTTCGAGCGCCGCTTCGGGTGGGTGGACATCGAGGCCGACTGGATGCCGGCGGAGGAGCCACCGCTGAGCTTCTCCCACGCCGAGCTGCGGCGCGAGGCACGGGACTTCCTCCAGGATCTGATCGCCGACCTGTGTGATCTGCACGACGACCTGGCGGAGAATCCGGCGATCTGGACCTTGCAGGCGAAGTTCCCGCGGGTGGGGTGAGCTGCGGCGGTGATTGCCGGAACACGGAAAGGAAAAGTGCACTGGGTTGCTCACTGAGCCCGTTGCCTTCCGCCTTCCGGCCATAGAAGCTTTGGCCTCGTGACAACAACGCGTACGGACACGATCAACGGGACGGGCATGGGCGGGGCGCTGGTCGCCGCCTCGCTGATCCCGGCGTTGTTCTGCTACCTCGCCTTCGCCGTCTGGCTGCCCTCCGACGTCGGGCGCCACCGGGACTACGTGGCGGCCGAGCAGTGCCCTGACCGGGCGGCGACGCAGCGGGCGGAGGACTGTCTGCGTACGGTCTCCTTCACCGTGAAAGACGCGGAGGTCGACAGCCGCGGAAAGGGTGTCTCCTACAACGCGACCCTGTACGCCGCTCCCTTCTGGAACCACGTCGTGGCCTTCGGTGATCCAGGGCCGGTGCTGGAGCGGCTTCGGCCGGGCGAACGGATCACCGGTACCGTCTGGCGCGGCGACATCATGACGATCACCAAGGGAGACGCCCGGCAGAACACCGCCGACGCGCCCCGCGACGAGGCCCAGATGACAGCCGCCATCGGCACGTTCGCAGGCCTCCTGGCGGCCGTGGCGCTCGGATTCGGTGCGGTACGGCTGGCCCGGCCCCGCGACCACGAACCCTTCACCTGGCGCCCGTTCGGCAAGTGGCTGCTCATCACCCTGGGCGTCCTCTGCACCGGCGCGGGCTTCCTCAGCCTGTGGCTGGGCCTGCCCTGGTGGCTCGTGCCCACCGTCGTGGTCCCGGTCATGTCCTACATGGCCTGGCAGCTCTACCGCCACTGCCGGCAGCGCCTCTCAGTCGCTCCTGCGCCGTGAGTAGCGCACCTCGGTGGCGACGGCCGAGCTGCTCGGTCAGCAGGCGACGGTGTTCCCCAGTCACCACGGCGGCTTCCTCGGTGGCGAGTTCGGCTATGCCGGGCAGCCCGAGGCCTTCGCGCGCAAGCTGCGCGAGGTCCTCGACGAGGTCAGCTGAGGGCTGCCGCACGCGCCTACGACGGAGCCCCCGGCCTCGAAAGGCCGGGGGCTTGGTGAGCCGACGTGTCCGTCAGACGTTCACGCCGAAGTCCTGGGCGATGCCGACCAGGCCCGAGGCGTAGCCCTGGCCGACTGCGCGGAACTTCCACTCCGCGCCGTTGCGGTAGAGCTCGCCGAAGACCATGGCCGTCTCGGTGGCCGCGTCCTCCGAGAGGTCGTAGCGGGCGATCTCGGCGCCGCCGGCCTCGTTGAGGATGCGGATGTAGGCGTTGCGCACCTGGCCGAAGTTCTGCGTGCGGTTCTCGGCGTCGTAGATGGACACCGGGAAGACGATCTTTTCGACGTCGGCCGGGAGGCCGGCCAGGTTGACCTTGATCGCCTCGTCGTCGCCCTCGCCCTCGCCCGTGCGGTTGTCGCCGGTGTGGACGATGGTGTTGTCCGGCGTCTGCTTGTTGTTGAAGAAGATGAAGTGGGCGTTGGAGTACACCTTGCCCTGCGGGTTGACCGCGATCGCCGAGGCGTCGAGGTCGAAGTCCGTGCCGGTGGTGGTGCGGACGTCCCAGCCGAGGCCCACGGTGACGGCGGTCAGGCCCGGAGCCTCCTTGGTGAGCGAGACGTTGCCACCCTTGGACAGGCTTACAGCCATTGTTGGGAGTCCCTTCCCTCGTTTACGTACGGCAAGAACGCTACAGCTACCCCTATGAACGCCGGGAGCGAACGCGAGGTTCCAGGTGGCTTTACTTTCTTTACCCGGGATGGCCGGGACGCTCTGGATATTGGGGTGACGTGGACCGGACAGAGCGGCGACCATGGAGCCATGTCCGGTCCCTATCCCATTCGCGGCTCCGTCTCGCTTCCCGAGGCCGAGCTGATGTGGCGTTTCTCGCGGTCCTCGGGTCCGGGCGGTCAGCACGTCAACACCAGTGACTCGCAGGTGGAGTTGCGCTTCGACCTGGCGAAGACCGAGGCCCTGCCCGAGGTGTGGAAGCGGCGGGCCCTGGAGCGGCTGGCCGCCCGGCTCGTCGACGGGGTCATCACCGTACGGTCCTCCGAGCACCGGTCCCAGTGGCGCAACCGCGAGACCGCCGCCGTACGCCTTGCCGCCCTTCTGGCCGAGGCCACCGCGCCGCCGCCCAAGCCGCGGCGGCCGACGCGCATCCCACGCGGGATCAACGAGCGGCGGCTGCGGGAGAAGAAGGCGCGGTCGGACACGAAGCGGGGGCGGTCGGGGCGGGACTGGTCCTGAGGCGGTCGGCCGCATGGCCGGTCCTGAGCCGTCGGCCGCATGGCCGGTCCTGAGCCGTCGGCCGCATGGCCGGTCCTGAGCCGGTCGGCGTGAGAACACCGGCTCCCCTGTCACGTTTCCCCCACCCCATCCGTCATGTTCGTGTCGACCGACCGCGATCCGTACGAGGGGACCCCGACCATGACCGACGCGCCGCACAGCACCGAGTTCCTCGCCGAGCACTTCGAGTCGCACCGAAGTCACCTCAGTGCCGTCGCCTACCGCATGCTCGGCTCGCGGGCCGAGGCCGAGGACGCGGTGCAGGAGGCGTGGCTGCGGCTGAGCCGGTCGGACACCAGTCAGGTCGGCAATCTCGGGGGCTGGCTCACGACGGTGGTGGGCCGGGTCTGCCTCGACATGCTCCGCACCCGGAAGTCCCGCGCCGAACAGCCCCTCGACTCCGGCGCGCCCGTGCCGACGGACACGGCGCCGGACCCGGAGCAGGACGCGCTGCTCGCGGACTCGGTGGGTGTCGCGCTGCTGGTCGTACTGGAGACGCTGTCGCCCGCCGAGCGGCTGGCGTTCGTGCTGCACGATCTGTTCGCGGTGCCGTTCGACGAGGTCGCCACGATCGTGGGGCGGACGCCGACCGCGGCCCGGCAGCTGGCCAGTCGCGCCCGGCGGCGGGTGCAGGGCGCCGAGGCCCCGGACACCGATCTGGTACGGCAGCGGCGGGTCGTCGACGCCTTCCTGGCCGCCGCGCGGGACGGCGACTTCGACGCGCTGGTGGAGGTCCTGGACCCGGATGTCGTGGCGCGGTCCGAGGCCGGCGTGACCTCGGGCGCCGTGGCGGTCGCTTCTTCGGCGTCCCGTTACTCGCAGGCCGCCCTGGCACAGCCCGCCCTGATCACCCGCCCCGCCCTGATCGGCGGCAACGTCGGCATCGCCGTCCTGGTGGACGGCCGCCCCGTGCGGGCGCTCAGCTTCACGGTCGCACACGACCGGATCATCGCGATCGACATCACGACCGACCCCGCCCGCGCCGCCGACCTCGACATCACGCTCCTGGATGTGTGACTGGATGTGTGACGTCACCCCAACTGCCGGTACCGTCCCCGGAAATACGCGAGCGGGCCGCCGTCCGCGCTCGGTACGGCGGCCGTCAGCACCCGGCCGATCACCAGCGTGTGGTCGCCCGCGGGCACCCGCTGTTCGGTACGGCACTCCAGTGTCGCGAGGGCGCCGCCCACGAGGGGGGCGCCGGTCGCCTCGCCGCGGACGTAGGGGATGTCCTCGAAGAGCAGACGGTCGCTGATGCGGCCCTTCATGGCGAAGCGGCCGGCGATGTGGCGCTGGCTCTCGGAGAGGACCGAGACCGCCCACAGGGGCTGCTCGGCGAGCAGGTCGTCCATACGGGAGCCGTCGCGCAGGCTGACCAGGACCAGGGGCGGGTCGAGGGACACCGACATGAAGGCCGTCGCGGTCATGCCGACGTCCTCGACCTTCGGCGACATGGGGTCGTCCGGGTCGAGCGGGGGTTCCTGTGCGGTCACCAGGACCACGCCCGCGGCCAGCCGGGACATGGCTGCGCGGAACTCGTCGTTGCTCACCCCCTCAGCATGCCCGGCGCGGGGCACGGGGACGGGCGGGGTGGTGGCAGGGGAAGTGTTCAGCACGCGGAAACGCTAGTCTCCGGCCGGTGCGGGCACATCGGGCGTCAGCCCGAGCCGGGTCCTAGGACCGCGGACGGACCGCAAACGACCAGAGACGCAATCTCCACAGAGGTGCGAAATTTGCGGTCGGTAAACGCACAGGAAAATCGCAGAAACACCGCTCAATTGTTCATGTTGCACTGTGACTTGAGTCACAAGAGCTGTTAATTGTTGACCCTGTGTACCGAGTGAGCAGCGCGCTGTGATTCAGTGGCGGGAAGCTGCAAGGGCACCACTGATCAAGAACCGCCGAAGAGAACCCTTGATTCGCTGCGAGGTCTCGGGGGAGGGCGAGCATGGAGACCGAGTCGGAGCCGTACGTCCGTCTTGCGACCCTGCGACAGCTGCACCAGGTCATGGCGGACATGAACACGGCACGCAGCCTTGCGGACACGCTGCAGAGCGTCGCCGACGGCGTCGTGACCGGCCTCGGCTATGAGCTGGCATGCGTCAACCTGGTCCGGCCGGACGGCGATCTCGTCGTCGCCGCGTTCGCCGGCAACCTCGCCGCCGAGGCGCTCATCACCGGCCGTGTCGGCTCCCGCGAGTCCTGGGATCGCCGCCTCAGCATGGGCGAGCAGTGGGGCGACCTGGTCTTCATCCCGCACACCGAGGGCTGGGTCCTCGATGACGACGACGTACCGCAGTGGTACACCGACGGGCCCGCGCCCCGCTTCGAGGACGAGTGGCACCCGTCGGACCGGCTCTTCGCCCCCATGCACACGCCGGGTATTCAGGGCGGCGCGTGCGGCGAGCTGATCGGCGTGCTCTCCGTGGACCGGCCGCGCAACGGCCGCCGGCCCGGCGCCTGGGGCCGCGAGGCCCTGCAGGTGTACGCGTTTCAGGCCGCCATCGCCATCAGCAACGCACGTCTACGCGCGAATATGCAGCGGGCACTGGTCAGGCTCGAACGTGAGCAGCAGGCCCTGCGGGCGAGTGAGGAAAGCTTCCGGCAGGCCTTCGAGTACGCCCCCTCCGGCATGGCCGTAGCCGAGATGGGCGGCGACCAGCACGGCCGGATCCTCAGGACCAACGACGCCCTGTGCCGTCTGCTGGGCCGCCCCGCCTCCGCGATGCGCCGCTACTCCTTCTCCGACCTCGTCCACCCCGAGGACATAGGCACGCTGCTGCGGACCTCGGCGGAGGGCGGCCGGGCGGAACTCAGGCTCGGACGCCGCGACGGGACGTACGTCTGGGTCTCCCTCCGCAACTCCGTCGTCGCCGACGCCGCCGACGGCCCCCGCTTCCTCCTCACCCACGTCGAGGACATCGAGGAACGCAAGCGCCGCGAGCTCCAGCTCGCCCACCGCGCCTCCCACGACTCCCTCACCGGCCTGCCGAACTCCGCCGAACTGCGTGCCCGGCTCGCCTCCCGCCTCTGCCAGCGCCCCACCCACCCCGGCGCCCTCGAACCCGTCGACGCGGCCTACGGCCATCCCGCCTACGACGCCAACGGCCACGGCTTCGACTACCGCCCGGGCGGCGGCATCGATGTCTACGACGCCTACGACCACCACGTGCACACCGTCGCCCCCGAGGGCGAGCACGACGACGGCACCAAGGGACTCGCGGTCCTCTTCTGCGACCTCGACGGCTTCAAGTCGATCAACGACCGGTTCGGGCACAACGCGGGCGACGCGGTGCTCATCGAGGTGGCCAGGCGACTGTCCCGCGGGGTCCGCGACGGCGACACGGTGGCCCGGCTCGGCGGTGACGAGTTCGTGGTCCTCGCCGACGGGCTCGGGCGCGCCGACGCGGCGGACCTCGCGGCCCGGCTGCGCGCCGAGATCATCCAGCCGATCCGGGTCGACGGCCGCGCCATGCGCGTCGGCGCCAGCTTCGGTATCGGGTGGGCACACTGCGGGATGACGGCGGACGAAGTATTGAAGTCCGCTGACGAGCGGATGTACGTCGAGAAACGATCGCGTCCCAAACAGCACAGACGTGCGGGATGACCCCAGGTCAGTGAGTTGATGCGACCGGAGTCACCCGTTTGGGCCTCGCGGAGCGGGTAGGCTCGCCATTCTGACCCTATGCACTGCATCCGCACCGCACCTGTTGAGGAGACCAAGGGATGACGCCCGGCAACAACGGCGCGAGCACGCCCGAGGACGACGACCCGTTCGGCTACCTCTACGCCGACGGTCAGGCCAACGGCGCCCAGCCGCCCTCCGGCGGTTACGGCTACCCCGGCTCCGTCGGCTCCGTCAACAGAGCGCGCTCGGTCGGCCAGCGCCAGTACGGCCAGCAGGCATCGGTCCCCACGGCACCCACCGCGCAGTACGGCCAGACCGTGCCGCAGCAGCAGGGCGCGCACGGCCAGCCGAGCGCCCACTATGCCGCGCCGGAGACGTTTCCCGGCGGCGGGGCTCCTACGTCTCCGCAGCAGCCGGCGTACAGCGATGGCGGCGGTGGGCGGGGACGCGGTCCCAACACCAAGGGGCTGTTGATCGGTGCGGTCGCGGTGGTCGCCGCGGTCGTGATCGGGATCAGCCTGGCGATGATGAACGGCAACGGCGACGACAAGGCCGACGGCGGCGGGGCGTCCAGCACGCCGTCCGCCGAGCAGAGCGCGGAGCCGAGCCAGTCGGCGAGCGGCGACGCCGGCAGTGAGGCGGAACTGCCGACGATCGACGCCAAGGCTTTGCAACTGGGCGGCGGAGCGGCCACGGCCTCGGACGTCAAGGGCGCCCAGGCCGACGGCGGCGTCTACGTCAGTGGCTTCAACACGGTCGGCGCCTCGGTCACGTGGACCGTCAACGGCATCCCGAAGTCCGGCAAGTACACCCTGTACACGGGCTACAGCGTCCCGGGCAAGGACCAGAGCGCCACCCTCACGGTCAACGGCACGCCCTCGACCACGGGCGTCGAACTGAAGAACTGGGCACGTGCTCCAGAGGGCGACTTCGAGAAGGGCTGGACGAAGACCTACAACTACGTCCAGCTCAACAAGGGCACCAACACCATCAAGATCTCCTGCGAGCAGGGCAACCAGTGTGACGCCCTCCTCGACCAGGTGTGGCTGGTGAAGGGCTGGGTCGACTCCTGATCGTCAGGCAGCGCTGACTTCCCCGGTCACCGCCACCCGTCCCACCAGCTCCTCGTACGCCCTTCGGTCGAACTCGCCCGCCGCCGGCGCCAGTACGGTCGCCGCCGACAGGGCGATCGCTCGGGCCAGTCGGTCCGGCCACGGCAGGCGCTCGACGAGGCCCGACAGCAGGCCCGCGACCGCGGAGTCGCCCGCGCCGGTCGGGTTGCCGTGCACCGGGGTGGGTGGGGCTGCGCGCCAGCGGCCCTGTGGGGTCACCGCGAGCAGTCCCTCGGGGCCCAGTGACGCGACGACCGCGTGGGCGCCGCGGCGGCGGGCGTCCTGGGTGGCGCGGAAGGGCTCGTGGGAGCCGGTGAGCTCGGCGAGTTCGTCGGCGTTGGGCTTGATGAGGTCGGGGCGGGCGGCGACTCCGCGGCGGAGCGGTTCGCCGCTGGTGTCGAGGAGGACCGGGACACCCGCCGCCCTCGCGTCCCGGATCAGTCCCGCGTACGCGCCCACCGGTACGCCCGGCGGCAGGCTCCCGCACAGGGCGACCGCCGATGCCGACGGGAGCAGATCCTCGTATGCCTCCTGGAAGGCGGACCACTCGGCGGGGGTGATGACCGGGCCGGGTTCGTTGAGCTGGGTCGTGTCGCCGGTCTGTTCGTCCACGACGGCTATCGTGCGGCGGGTCGGGCCGGCGACCGGGACGAGGGCGTCCACCAGGCCTGGTGTGGTGGTGAGTTGGTCCTGGATGACGCGGCCCGTCGCGCCGCCCGTGAAGCCGGTGACCGTCACCTCGTGGCCGAGGGCGGCGAGTACGCGGGCGACGTTCAGGCCTTTGCCTCCCGGGCGTTCGGTCACCTCGGTCACCCGGTGCGTGGTGTGCGGCCGTAGCGCCCGTACGCGATAGGTGATGTCGAGAGCGGTGTTCAGCGTGACCGTGAGGATCACCTGGGCCGACCTCCCCCGATGAAATGCGGAATGCGCTCGCCGTCTGTCTGTCCGGATGTCAGATCATGCCAAAGAGACGGCCGCCGAGCCCAGTCCCGGGTCGGCCACCGCCTCGCTGACTGCCGGACGGATCAGCCCAGTTGGGGATTCACCACCCATTCACCCCGGCGCATGACGCCCTTCAGGTTGAAGTCGGTGTCGAGGATCACCAGGTCCGCGTACTTGCCCGGCTCCAGGGAGCCGATCGTGTCGTACATCCCCAGCAGCTTGGCCGGGTTGGCGGACAGGGCCGTGACCGTGTCCTCGACCGGGAGGCGGTCGATCGTCACCGCGCGCTTGAAGGCGCGGTCCAGGGTGAGGGTGGAGCCCGCGATCGAGCCGCCCTCCACCAGGCGGGCGACGCCCTCGCTGACCTCGACCTCCAGCGGGCCGAGCATGTAGCGGCCGTCGCCGAAACCGGCCGCGTCCATCGCGTCGGTGATGAACGCCACGCGGCTCGCTCCCGCGTGGTGGAAGGCGAGTTGGAGGGAGGCGGGGTGGAGGTGCGTGCCGTCGTTGATCAGCTCGACGGTGATGCGGTCGTCCTCGAGGAGGGCGGCGATCGGGCCCGGCGACCTGTGTCCCAGCGTCGGCATCGCGTTGAAGAGGTGCGTGGCGACCGTCGCGCCCGCCTCGATCGCCTCCACCGTCTGCTCGTACGTCGCGTCCGTGTGGCCGATCGCCGCGATGACGCCGTGCTCGGCGAGGAGTCTCACGGAGTCGATGCCGCCCGGGAGTTCGGTCGCGAGCGTGACCATCTTCGCCTTGCCGCGCGCCGCGTCGATCAGTTTGCGGACCTCCGCGGGGTCCGGGTCCCGCAGCAGTTCCTCGGAGTGCGCGCCCTTGCGGCACGGTGAGATGAACGGGCCCTCGAAGTGGATGCCGGCGACGTCGCCCTGCTCGGCGAGTTCGCTGAGCAGGCCCGCGCGCTGGACCAGGAAGTCCATGTCGCCGGTGACGGTGGAGGCGACGAGGGTGGTGGTGCCGTGCAGGCGGTGGGTGTGGATGCCGGTGACTACGTCGTCTGGCGTGCCTGAAGTGAACGAAGCTCCACCGCCGCCGTGGTTGTGGATGTCTACGAATCCCGGTACCAGCCAGTGGTCGGTTACGTCGATGACCTGGGCGTTTTCCGGGGCGGTTGCGGCGATTCGGGTGCCGTCGACGATCACTGAGCCGTCTTTGGCGGTTCCCGTCGGCATGACCACGTTGGCACCGGACAGGATGAGGGGCGCGTTCGCCGTCGCGGGCTGCGGGCCGGTGGGGGCTTGTCGCGCAGTTCCCCGCGCCCCTGGGGGGGTTGCCATCAGGTCGTTACCTCCGTGCGGTCAGTTGTGTCGAGGAGGTCCCAGGCCAGCAGGCCGGCACCGAGGCAGCCCGCGGTGTCGCCCAGGGCCGCGGGGACGATGGCCGGCAGCTTCTGGAAAGTGATGCGCTCTTTCACCGCGTCCCGCAGCGGTGTGAACAACGTTTCCCCCGCTTCGGCCAGGCCGCCACCGATGATGAGTGTGCGCGGGTCCAGCAGGGTGAGGGCGGTGGTCAGGCCGTCGGCCAGGGCGGAGATGGCCTGCTGCCAGACGCCCTGCGCCTTCGGGTCGCCCGCCTCGACCGCCTTCGCGCAGTCCGCCGCGTCCGCGTCAGGGTTCCCGGAAGCCTTCGCCCAGGCTTCGCTCACCGCCGCCGCCGACGCGTACCGCTCCAGGCAGCCGACCTGACCGCAGGGACAGGGGGCCCCTGCCGGTCGTACGACGATGTGGCCGATCTCGCCCGCGAAGCCGTGCGCGCCCGACTCCACGCGGCCCTCGATGCCGATCGCGCCCGCTATGCCGGTGCCGAGGGCGACGAAGAGGAAGCGGTCGGTGCCCTGGCCCGCGCCGATGCGGCCCTCGGCGAGGCCGCCGGTGCGGACGTCGTGGCCGAGGGCTACGGGGACGTTGCCGATGCGGGCGGCGAGCAGGTCGCGCAGGGGTACGTCGCGCCAGCCGAGGTTGGCCGAGTAGGCGGCGATGCCGTGGTCCTCGTCGACGATGCCGGGGACGGCGACTCCGGCGGCGGCCGCGGGCTCGCCGAAGGTCTGGTCGCCGTACGCGCGTAGCTCCGCGGCGAAGTCGAGGATGCTCTCGACGACGGCCCCGGGTCCGCGCTCGCGGCCGGTGGCGCGGCGGGCCCGGTGCAGCAGTTCGCCCTTCGCCCCTACGAGGGCGGCCTTCATCCCGGTGCCGCCCACGTCGAGGGCGATGACATGTCTCACGGGGACAGTGTGGCCCGTGGACCCACAAGAGGTCTAGTCCACTCGCGTGGTGTAGACCTTATGGCTACGTTTTCGAAAGTTTTCGCGATGGTGATGCGCGATCGCGATGGTGGGGCAGGAGAGCTGTGCAGGGGCGGAAGAGGACAGGGGCGATCGCGGTGGTGTCCGCTCTGGGCATGACGGCGGTGCTCGGCGGCTGCGGCCTCGGCGGTGACGCGGACGAGGTGACCCTGAAGCTGGTCGCGGCCGACTACGGCGACAGCGCGGCCAACAGCTCCGAGAAGTACTGGGGCAAGCTGGTCGACGCGTACGAGGCCGACCACCCCGGGGTGAAGATCGAGGTCAGCGTCTACTCCTGGAACGACGTCGACCGCAAGGTCAAGGAGCTGGTCGACGCCGGCAAAGCCCCGGACATGGCGCAGATCGGTGCGTACGCCGACTACGCGGACAAGGGCCTGCTCTACCGCGCCGACGACCTGCTCTCCATCACCACCCAGGCCGGCTTCGCCTCCCAGCTCGCGAAGGCGGGGCAGGTGAACGGGGTGCAGTACGGCATGCCCTTCGCCGCCTCCACCCGGCTGCTGTTCTACAACAAGGACCTCTTCAAGAAGGCCGGCCTCACCCCGCCGACCACCTGGGACCAGCTCGCCGCCGACGCCGCGGCGCTGAAGGCGGACGGGGTGAAGTACCCGTACGCCCTGCCGCTGGGGCCGGAGGAGGCACAGGCCGAGACGATGCAGTGGCTGCTCAGCGGCGGGGGCGGCTACACCGACGGCTACGGCACCTACGGCATCGACTCCGCGCAGAACGTCGACACCTTCACCTGGCTCAAGGACGAACTCGTCGGCAAGGGCCTGACCGGGCCCATAGCGCCGGGCGAGCTGAACCGCGCCGCCGCGTTCGCCGCGTTCGCCAAGGGGGACGTCGGCATGCTCAACGGGCACCCCTCGCTGATGAAGATCGCCGCGAAGAAGGGCGTGAAGTTCGGCATGGTGCCGATGCCCGGCGTCGACGGTGAGAGCGACGCCACGATGGGGGTCGCCGACTGGATGACGGCGTTCGAGAAGAACGGGCACGCCGACGAGGTCGGAGACTTCCTCGACTTCGTGTACGACGAGAAGAACGTGCTGGACTTCTCGCGTGAGTACGACCTGCTGCCGGTCACGCGGGACGCGTCCGCGACGATGTCGGAGGCGAAGCAGGACGCCGATCTCAAGCCGTTCCTGGACGAGTTGCCGCTCTCCGAGCTGTATCCGGTCGGCAAGACGTCCTGGGCCGAGGTCAGCGTGGCCGTCAAGAAGCGGATCGGGCAGGCCGTGGCCTCCGGCGGCAATCCGTCGGCGGTGCTGAAGCAGCTGCAGGCGACGGCGGTTTCGGCCGCGAGTGCCGAGTGACTGCGGGCGCGCTGTCAGTGGCGGGGGATAGCGTGCGGGGCATGGAGCAGCTGGGCCGCAGGGAGCAGGACATCCTCGCGCTCGAACGACGGGGCTTTCCGGGGCCGGGCGCGAAGGAGCGGGCGATACGGGAGGAGCTGGGGTTGGCGCCGGTGCGGTATTTCCAGCTGCTGAATGCTCTGCTGGACGACCCGAGGGCACTTGCGCACGACCCGGTGACGGTGAACAGGCTGAGAAGGGTCAGGGAAGCGCGGCGCGCGGAACGCTGACGCTCCGCTGGTAGTGCCGGGGTGTGTCGTCTTTTGGCTGCGGCGGCGTCGTGGCTGGTCGCGCAGTTCCCCGCGCCCCTGACGGGGCGCTGACCCGGCCTGCGTGGATATGGTCGACCTATGGGCAGCCCCGTGGACTCTACAGACGAACCCTTGCCGACCCCCGTCACCCAGCTCGGCCGGGCCGGGCTCGCCGCCATCCTCCAGCGGCCCGGCAGGGCGGTGATCGCCCTCGACTTCGATGGGACGCTCGCGCCGATCGTGGCGGATCCGGAGCGGGCGCGGGCGCATCCGGGCGCGGTGCCGGCGTTGGCCGCGCTGGCGCCGAAGGTGGCTGCCGTAGCGGTGATCACCGGGCGTCCGGCGGAGGTCGCCGTCCGGCACGGCGGCTTCTCCGGTGTTCCCGGCCTGGAACATCTCGTGGTCCTCGGCCACTACGGCGCCGAGCGCTGGGACGCCGTCACCGACACCGTCACCGCCCCGCCGCCGCACCCCGGAGTCGCCGCCGTCCGCGCGCAGCTGCCGACGCTCCTGGACGGGACCAATGCCTGGATCGAGGAGAAGGGCGGCCGGGCCGTAGCCGTGCACACGCGTCGTGCCGATGATCCCCAGGCCACCTTCGAGGCCCTCCGCGAGCCGCTCGCCGACCTCGCCACTCGCCACGGCCTGATCGTCGAGCCCGGTCGCCTGGTCCTCGAACTACGCCCACCGGGCATGGACAAGGGTGCGGCCCTGACTGACCACGCTCGCGAAATCGGCGCCGAGTCCGTCCTCTACGCCGGCGACGACCTCGGCGACCTTCCCGCGTACGCCGCCATCGACGAGCTCCGCTCCGACGGCACCCCCGGACTGCTGGTGTGCAGCGGCAGCGACGAGGTGACCGAGCTGAGGGAACGGGCGGATGTGGTGGTGGACGGTCCGGCGGGGGTCGTACGGCTACTGGCGGAGTTGGCGGCCCGTATCGGGTAGGGCGTCCAGCTGGTCCAGGAACCACTGTGCCGGCGGCAGTGACGTCGCTGCCGCCGACAGCCGCTTCGTCCGCTCCCCCCGCTCCCCGGCCGGCATCGTCAACGCCTCGTACAACGCCTCGGCCGTGCCCGTCACGTCGTACGGGTTCACGGTGATCGCGTCCTCGCCCAGTTCCTCGTACGCCCCCGCCTCCCGCGAAAGCACCAGCACGCACCCCTCGTCGGAGACGACCGGCATCTCCTTGGCGACCAGGTTCATGCCGTCGCGGATCGGGTTGACCAGGGCCACGTCCGCGAGCCGGTACGCCGCCAGCGAGCGGGCGAAGTCGTCCTTCACGTGCAGCACGACCGGCGTCCAGTCCGCCGTGCCGTACCCGGAGTTGATCTCCTCCGCGAGCCGCTGCACCTCGGCCGTGTACTCCCGGTAGACGGCGAGATCCTGTCGCGACGGATACGCGAACGCGACATGCACGACCCGCCCGCGCAGCTCGGGGTGGTCGTCGAGGAGCTGCCGGTACGCCAGCAGGCCGCGCACGATGTTCTTGGACAGCTCGGTGCGGTCGACCCGGACGATGGTCTGCCGGCCCGGGCCGATCTCGGCCCGCAGTGCGGCCATCCGTTCCTCGACGTCGGTCTCGTGCGAGCGCCGGCGCAGGAAGTCGGCGTCGGCGCCCAGCCCGTGCACGCCGACCCGGGTGTCGCCGAGCCCGCCGACGAGGGCCTCGGCGCACGCGGTGAACGCGTCGGCCCAGCGGTGGGTGAGGAAGCCCAGCCGGTCGGCGCCGAGCATCCCGCGCAGCACCTGCTCGGAGATGTCGTCCGGCAGCATGCGGAAGTACTCGACCGGCGCCCACGGCGTGTGCGAGAAGTGGCCGATCCGCAGGTCGGGGCGGAGTTCGCGGAGCATGCCCGGCACCAGCGTCAGGTGGTAGTCCTGCACCAGCACCGCCGCTCCGGCCCCCGCCTCCTCCGCCAGCGCCTGGGCGAACGCGCGGTTGTAGCGGACGTACGACTCCCACTGCCGCCGGAACTCCGCGTCGAAGACCGGCTCCAGCGGCGTCTGGTACAGCAGGTGGTGGACGAACCAGAGGACCGAGTTCGCGATGCCGTTGTACGCGTCCGCGTGCACGTCGGCCGGAATGTCCAGCATCCGCACACCGGACTCGCCGACTCCGCGCCGTACCGCCTCGCGGTCGCCGTCGCCGAGGGCCGAGCAGACCCACAGGGCGTCCGCGTCCGGCCCGATCGCGGAGAGACCGGACACCAGCCCGCCGCCGCCGCGTTTGGCGTGCAGCGAGCCGTCCTCGCGCACCCCGTACGAGACGGGGCCGCGGTTGGAGGCGACCAGTACCTGCGCAGCACCGAAGGTTGCAGCCATACGCCTCAACCTAGCCCAGGCCAGAACCGCTCAAACGTACGGATCAGCCGTATACAACCGGCGCGTTCCGTTACGCCACGCGCACGCCATGCGCGCATTTACGCCGCTTTGCGGGACTGGTACTCGGCGATGTCGGCCATCGGAGGCCGTTCCTCCGTGTCCACGGAGTAGGTGCGGGGTTCGAATCCGTCCTCGCTCCGTTCGAACTGGGTGAGGGAGGGGCGGATCAGATGCCCGCGGGCCAGCCTCAGCTGGGCCGTGCGGTAGATCGCGGCCGACATCCGGCCCAGCGCCTGGCCGTCCTGGTGCCGGTGCTTGCGCACGCCGACGTCGACCTGGGCGAGGGCGTCGAGGCCCACCAGATGCAGGGCGTCTACCAGCATGCCCAGCTCCACGCCGTAGCCGACGGGGAACGGGAGCTGTTCCAGCAGGGAGCGGCGGGCCGCGTACTCACCGCCCAGCGGCTGGACGAATCCGGCCAGCTGCGGCCAGTGCATGTTGAGGAGCGGGCGGGCCATCAGTTCCGTCACCCGGCCGCCCTGGCCTGCCGCGCCGCCGAGCGGACGGTCGTACATCCCCTTGACGAGGTCGACCTCCGGGTCGGTGAGCAGCGGGCCGACGATGCCGGAGACGAAGTCCGACTTGAACTCCTTCAGGTCCGCGTCGATGAAGCAGACGAGGTCGCCGCTGGTGACGAGGAGCGAGCGCCACAGGACCTCGCCCTTGCCGGGGACGGCCGGAATGCGCGGCAGGATGTCGTCGCGGTGGACGACCCGGGCGCCCGCGGCGGCGGCCACCTCGGAGGTGCGGTCGGTCGATCCCGAGTCGACGACGACGATCTCGTCGACGAGCGGGACCTGGTGCATGAGGTCGTGACGGATCACGGCGACGATCTCGCCGACCGTCTCCTCCTCGTTGAGCGCGGGCAGCACGACACTGACGGTCTGGCCCGTGGCGCGTTTCGCGGCGAGGATCTTGTGAAGCGGGCGATCGGTCAGGGACCAGGAGCGTGTGCTCAGCCAGCGCTCGACTTCTTCCAGCACAGTAAGCGGCTCCTCACTGTCGCGGATCACGACTGGAGGTGTGTGATCCATCTCGCGGTTCGGACGACTATCTCAACTGTCCTGGCCTTCGGTTACAGTCTTGAACAACGCTGATGACCATCGCATGTCGCGGGTCGTTCGCGTCTACAACTGAATACCGCTCATCCAGAGGGGCAGAGGGATACGGCCCGTTGAAGCCCCGGCAACCCTCCAGTCGGTCTCGTCTTCCACAGCGAGGCTCCCGGCTAGGGAAGGTGCCAAATCCGTCTCACGGCGAGATGCGTCGTGAGAAAGATGAGGAGAAAGGGCCTCGCCTCACATGGCTGCGCAGACAGTTGCAAGCACCACCCACACCGTGGACCTCGGCCCCGCCGCGGCCCTCTCGTGCCGCGAATGCGGTCACCGAGTACCCCTCGGCCCGGTCTTCGCGTGCGAGGAGTGTTTCGGCCCGCTCGAGATCGCCTACGACTTCTCGGCCTACGACGCCGAAGAGCTGCGTAAGCGGATCGAGGCGGGACCCGCGAACATCTGGCGGTACGCACCGCTGCTGCCCGTCCCCGCGGACGTGGCCGACAAGCCCAACATCAACCCGGGCTGGACCAAGCTCGTCAAGGCCGACAACCTCGCGCGCGAGCTGGGTGTCGACGCCGGCAAGCTCTTCGTCAAGGACGACTCCGGCAACCCGACGCACTCCTTCAAGGACCGGGTGGTGGCGCAGGCGCTGGAGGCGGCGCGCGCCTTCGGCTTCACCACGCTGTCCTGCTCGTCGACGGGCAACCTGGCCGGTGCTGTCGGTGCCGCCGCAGCGCGGGCCGGCTTCCGTTCGTGCGTGTTCATCCCGCACGACCTGGAGCAGGGCAAGGTCGTCATGGCCGCGGTCTACGGCGGTGAGCTCGTCGGTATCGAGGGCAACTACGACGACGTGAACCGCTTCTGCTCCGAGCTGATCGGCGACCCGGCCGGCGAGGGCTGGGGTTTCGTCAACGTCAACCTGCGGCCGTACTACGCGGAAGGGTCCAAGACCCTGGCGTACGAGATCTGCGAGCAGCTCGGCTGGCAGCTGCCCGACCAGCTCGTGGTGCCGATCGCCTCCGGCTCGCAGCTCACGAAGATCGACAAGGGTCTGCAGGAGCTGATCAAGCTCGGGCTCGTAGCGGACAAGCCGTACAAGATCTTCGGCGCGCAGGCCGAGGGCTGCTCGCCGGTTTCCATCGCCTTCAAGGGCGGCCACGACGTCGTCCGGCCGCAGAAGCCGAACACGATCGCCAAGTCGCTGGCGATCGGCAACCCGGCGGATGGCCCTTATGTCCTGGACATTGCTCGCCGTACCGGCGGTGCGGTGGAAGACGTGACGGACGAGCAGGTCGTCGATGCGATCAAGTTGCTGGCGCGGACGGAAGGTATTTTCGCCGAGACCGCGGGTGGGGTGACAGTGGGCGTCACGAAGAAGCTCATCGAGGACGGTGTTCTCGACCCGACTCTCACCACGGTCGTCCTCAACACCGGTGATGGTCTCAAGACCCTTGACGCGGTTGCCGGCACGGGGCTGACTGCGACCATTCGTCCCAACCTGGACTCGTTCCGGGAGGCGGGTCTGGGCTAGGGCCCGTCCCATTTGATTTCGTCTGCGGGCCGGTGGGGGCTGGTCGCGCAGTTCCCCGCGCCCCTGAAGGGGCGCTGTACTGACCGGAGGTTCAAGTCATGAGCGTTAGCGTCCGCATCCCTACCATCCTGCGCACCTACACCGGCGGTGCGGCCGAGGTTTCCGCCGAGGGTGCGACCCTCGCCGACGTGATCTCCGACCTGGAGAAGAACCACACCGGCATCGCCGCCCGCATCCTCGACGATCAGGGGAAGCTGCGGCGGTTCGTCAATGTGTACGTCAATGACGACGACGTCCGTTTTGAGCAGGGGCTGGAGACGGCGACGCCGGACGGGGCCGGTGTCTCGATCATTCCGGCGGTCGCGGGCGGCTGAATCACGCATTGTTCATCGAATGGCCCCCTCCGTGAGAGAAGCGGAGGGGGCCATTCTCCATGGTTGAGCACGGTACAGTTGGGGAACCTGCTCGCGCTTTCATGCCGGGCGCATATGAGTTCCGCCCGCACGGCCGACAAGAAGTAGCCAAAGTACGCGGGCCTTTTGCGTCATTCGCTCCTTTTATTGGGTCCGACTTGCCCTGGATTTTTACAAATTCTCCGCATTTCGCCGACCGATCGCGCCCAGATTTCTCGTCCGATTGACCTGTTGCAGACGGCAGTTGGACAGATACATTCAGCCGCGGTCGACGCGTTCCGGCGCACGCCCCCAACCGTGGGGGGTGAGGTCTGACCCGGATCCGCGAAGTGTGGATCTGTGCAAGGGCCAGTAATAGGGGAGTTAGGCATGGCTCAGGGCACCGTCAAGTGGTTCAACGCGGAGAAGGGGTACGGCTTCATCGCGGTCGACGGTGGTGCGGATGTATTCGTCCACTACAGCGCGATTCAGATGGACGGCTACCGCACCCTGGAAGAAGGTCAGCGAGTCGATTTCGAGATCTCGCAGGGCCAGAAGGGGCCGCAGGCGGACATGGTCCGTCTGGCGACCAGCTGAAGCACGCGCCGACTGACTGCAGCGACGTTCTTCTGTTCTTCTTCGGAGGGCTCGTTTCCCATGGGGAGTCATGGGTTGCGAGCCCTCCGGCATGTCCGGACCCCTTGCCGCGCCTGAGGATCACTGAGGAGCGCTTGCACTCGGCATGGGCGAGTGCTAATCATTGGCGTTAGCACTCTGCAGGTGAGAGTGACAACCAGGACCGGGTCGGTGAGGCCCGCAGGCCGGGTGGGGCAAGGAACCACAGGCCGGCGAGCCGTCCGTCGCGGGCGCCAGCGCGGTCCGGAGCAATCCACCCCAGTCCGGGAGGACCACTTCACATGGCCAAGATCATCGCGTTCGACGAGGAGGCACGGCGCGGTCTCGAGCGCGGGATGAACCAGCTCGCCGACGCCGTCAAGGTCACCCTTGGCCCCAAGGGCCGGAACGTCGTCCTCGAGAAGAAGTGGGGCGCCCCCACGATCACCAACGATGGTGTTTCCATCGCCAAGGAGATCGAGCTCGAGGACCCGTACGAGAAGATCGGCGCCGAGCTGGTCAAGGAAGTCGCCAAGAAGACGGACGACGTCGCCGGTGACGGTACGACCACGGCGACCGTTCTCGCCCAGGCCCTGGTCAAGGAGGGCCTGCGCAACGTAGCCGCCGGCGCCAACCCGATGGCCCTCAAGCGCGGTATCGAGAAGGCCGTCGAGGCCGTCTCCGGTGCCCTCCTTGAGCAGGCCAAGGACGTGGAGACCAAGGAGCAGATCGCCTCCACGGCCTCCATCTCCGCCGCCGACACCCAGATCGGCGAGCTCATCGCCGAGGCGATGGACAAGGTCGGCAAGGAAGGCGTCATCACCGTCGAGGAGTCCCAGACCTTCGGTCTGGAGCTCGAGCTCACCGAGGGTATGCGCTTCGACAAGGGCTACATCTCGGCGTACTTCGCCACCGACATGGAGCGTATGGAGGCGTCGCTCGACGACCCGTACATCCTGATCGCCAACTCCAAGATCGGCTCCGTCAAGGACCTGCTCCCGCTCCTGGAGAAGGTCATGCAGTCGGGCAAGCCGCTGCTGATCATCGCCGAGGACGTCGAGGGCGAGGCCCTGTCGACCCTGGTCGTCAACAAGATCCGTGGCACCTTCAAGTCCGTCGCCGTCAAGGCCCCGGGCTTCGGTGACCGCCGCAAGGCCATGCTCGGCGACATCGCCATCCTCACGGGCGGCGAGGTCATCTCCGAGGAGGTCGGCCTCAAGCTGGAGAACGCGACCCTGGACCTCCTGGGCCGCGCCCGCAAGGTCGTCATCACCAAGGACGAGACCACCATCGTCGACGGTGCCGGCTCCTCCGACCAGGTCAACGGCCGGGTCAACCAGATCCGCGCCGAGATCGAGAACAGCGACTCGGACTACGACCGCGAGAAGCTCCAGGAGCGTCTGGCGAAGCTGGCCGGCGGCGTGGCCGTCATCAAGGCCGGTGCCGCCACCGAGGTCGAGCTCAAGGAGCGCAAGCACCGCATCGAGGACGCCGTTCGCAACGCGAAGGCGGCCGTCGAGGAGGGCATCGTCGCCGGTGGTGGCGTGGCCCTGCTCCAGGCCTCCACGGTCTTCGAGAAGCTGGACCTGGAGGGTGACGAGCTGACCGGCGCCAACGCCGTGAAGCTCGCCCTGGAGGCCCCGCTCAAGCAGATCGCCGTCAACGGTGGTCTCGAGGGCGGCGTCATCGTCGAGAAGGTGCGCAACCTGCCCGTCGGGCACGGTCTGAACGCCGCGACCGGTGAATACGTCGACATGATCGCCGAAGGCATCATCGACCCGGCGAAGGTGACCCGTTCCGCTCTGCAGAACGCCGCCTCCATCGCCGCGCTGTTCCTCACCACCGAGGCCGTCATCGCCGACAAGCCGGAGAAGGCCGGTGCCGGCGCCGGCGCCGGTGGCGGCATGCCGGGCGGTGACATGGACTTCTGATCGACTCCGGTTGATCGTCTGTCCTTCGACCGAGGGCGGTACTCCCTGTTCGCGCAGGGGGTGCCGCCCTCGGGCGTTTCCGAGGGGCGCTGATCCGCGCCTTCTCCGTCGCCGTGCAGGGGCGTTGAATGTGGCGCTTGATTAAGTCAATCAACTGACTTAAGGTTGCCTTGGTCAAGCTTATTGCGCTCCTACGGAGGCCCCGTCATGTCCGACGCCCTTGCCCGTCCCGCCGAGGCGGCAGGCTCTGCCCCGCCGAGGCCGAACGCCGTGGTGGCGGTGCTGGCCTTCGCCGGAATCGTCGTCTCGCTGATGCAGACCCTGGTCATCCCGATCGTCCCGGAGCTGCCCAAGCTGCTCGACGCCCCCGCCTCGGACACCGCGTGGGCGGTCACGGCGACGCTGCTCGCCGCGGCCGTGGCCACGCCGGTCGTCGGCCGGCTCGGTGACATGTTCGGCAAGCGGCGGATGCTGCTGGTCAGTGTCGTGATGCTGATAGCCGGTTCGGTGGTCTGCGCGCTGAGCGAGTCCCTGGTCCCGATGATCATCGGCCGGGTCCTGCAAGGCCTCGCCTCCGGTGTGATCCCGCTCGGCATCAGCATCATGCGGGACGAACTCCCCGCCGAACGGCTCGGCTCCGCCACGGCCATGATGAGCGCCTCCCTAGGCGTCGGCGGCGCCCTCGGACTGCCCACCGCCGCGCTCATCGCCGACAACTTCGACTGGCACGTCCTGTTCTGGACATCGGCCGCACTGGGCGTCGTAGCACTCGGCCTGATGCTGACGCTCGTACCGGAGTCGAAGGTGCGCACCGGCGGACGCTTCGACCTGGTGGGCGGTCTCGGCATGGCCGCGGGCCTGGTCTGCCTGCTGCTGGCGGTCTCCAAGGGCGCGGACTGGGGCTGGGGCAGCGCCACCACGATCGGACTGTTCCTGTCGTCGGTCGTGATCCTGCTGCTGTGGGGCTGGTGGGAGCTGCGCACCGAGCAGCCGCTGGTCGACCTGCGCACCACCGCCCGCCGCCAGGTCCTGGTCACCAACCTCGCCTCGATCGCCGTCGGCTTCGCGATGTTCGCGATGTCCCTGGTCCTGCCGCAGCTGCTCCAGCTGCCCGCGCAGACCGGGTACGGCCTGGGCAGGTCCATGCTGATCGCCGGTCTGGTCATGGCACCGTCCGGCCTGGTCATGATGGCGACGGCACCGGTCTCCGCCGCGGTGTCCAAGGCCCGTGGCCCGAAGGTCACGCTGATGATCGGTGCCCTGATCGTGGCCGCCGGCTACATCCTCAACATCGTCCTGATGTCCGAGGTCTGGCACTTCGTCCTGGTGTCCTGCGTCATCGGCGCCGGCATCGGCTTCACCTACGGCTCGATGCCCGCGCTCATCATGGCTGCCGTGCCCGCGTCGGAGACGGCCGCGGCGAACAGCCTCAACACCCTGATGCGGTCCATCGGTACGTCGACGGCGAGCGCCATCGCCGGTGTGATCCTGGCCCAGATGACGACGGACTTCGGCGGCTACGCCCTCCCGTCCCAGAACGGCTTCAAGGTCGTCCTGGCCGTGGGCGCCGGAGCGGCGCTGCTGGCCTTCGCGGTGGCCTCGCTGATCCCGCGCCAGCAGCAGGCGCGGGTGGGGGCGGCGCGGGTGGCGTCGGAGCCGGCGGGGGAGGCGGGGGCGGCGGTGAAGTCGTAGGGGACGCTGGTGTTCACAGGTTCCCGAGCGGCTCGATGTCGACGTGCACCGGCGTGCCCCACACGCGCAGCACCTCGTAGTCGGTGAACTCGTGCACCAGCCGGTACGCCATGGCCGGGCGCGGTCCGCGTCGCTGGGCGGCGAGATACAGCTCGGCCTCGCGCCGGTCACGGCGCGGGGTGCCGCACAGCTGCCAGACCTGGCCGTTCCACATCTCCGGCAGCCAGCGCTGCTGCGGCTGCGGACGGTCGTCGCGGACGCCGTACCGGGAGGGGACGGGGGAGGTGGGCTGGGGGAGCTGGGGCGCTGTTCCGTTGATCTCGGAGCGGCGGGCGGCGCGGCGCCTGGTCTCGCAGAGCAGGCACAGGTCGTGGGCGCTCTCGTCGACCGGGCCCGTGGGGTGCTCGGGGCAGCGGGTGGCGGGGGCGGCAGTGGTGCCGCTCTCGTCGAGGAGGTCGAGGGCGCGGCGGAGGTCGGCCTTGACCTCGTGAAGGCGCGCGTCCGGGGTGTCGGTGGTGAGCGCCTCGCCGTGTTCGCCGAGGAGGCGGAGGGCGCGGCCCAGGGCGGTCAGCTGGGCGTGGTTCATGGGGTGGCTCCGGGGCTTGCGGGGGCCTTGGTCAGGTACTGCGGCCGACCTTCAGGACAGGGACGGTGACGGTGTCGCCGTCCGGTCGGTACAGCACACGCCAATTTCCCACGTGCAGCCGGTAGTAGCCGGAGCCGCCCAGGGCGCGGGCCGCCTCCGGGCGTCGCCTTGGCGCCCACGGGGTCGGCGGCACGGAGCCGTCGGAACTCGTTCGTGGCGTGGTGCTCCCAAGATCAGGAGTCGCGCTGTCCCGCCGCCGCTGTCGACTCGGAGGGCTCAGAGGACGCGGGCTGGCGTGCGGCGTCGTAGCGTTGCTGGGTCGCGGTGATCTGCGGTAGCGCGCTTTCCAGTAGCTCGATCACGCCGATCAGCCGGTCGGCGACCTGGGCGCCCAGTGGGGTGAGGCTGTACTCCACGCGCGGCGGGATGGCGCTGTGCTCGTGGCGGTTGACCATGCCGTCGCGCTCCAGGGCGTGCAGGGTCTGCGACAGCATCTTCTCGCTGACCCCATCGACGCGGCGCCGTAGCGCGTTGAAGCGGTAGGGGCCTTCCCGTAGCGCCGCCAGGGCGAGGGCGCCCCACTTGCTGGCGATGTGCTCCAGGACCGGCCGGGAGGCGCAGGCGCGGGCGAAGACGTTGGGGACCCACTGGTCGGTGTCGTCGCCGTCGGAGGTGGTGGGGCTGGACACGCTCATGCCGGCCAGTCTAGTTCATCCACAATGAACAAGTAAGCACTAGGGAATGGTTGGCACTTTCTAATAGTTAGTGCTTCATGTGGGTGGGCGGCGCCGGGATGGCGTCGCCACACCAGCCCACCGAAGGATTCGCATGATCACCGTCACCGGAGCCACCGGCCACCTCGGCCGACTCGTCATCGAGGACCTGCTCGCCCGCGGCGTCGCCGCGGGCGACATCGTCGCCGCGGTCCGCACACCCGACAAGGCCGGCGACCTCGCCGACCGGGGCGTGATCGTCCGCGAGGCCGACTACACCCGCCCGGAGACACTCACCACCGCGTTCGCCGGGACCGACCGCCTGCTGCTCGTCTCCAGCGACGACATCGGACTGCGCGTGCAGCCGCACGTCAACGCCATCGACGCCGCGGCCAAGGCCGGAGTCGGCCTCGTCGCCTACACCAGCCTCCTGGGCGCCGACACCTCCGGCATGATCCTGGCCGCCGAACACGTGGCCACCGAGCAGGCCCTGGCCGAGTCCGGCCTACCCCACACCCTGCTGCGCAACGGCTGGTACGTGGAGAACTACACCAGCATGCTTTCCATGGCCCTGGAGCACGGCGCACTGGTGCGCAGCACCGGCCAAGGACGCATCTCCGGGACGGCCCGTGCCGACTACGCCGGCGCCGCCGCCGCTGTACTGACCGGAGAAGGCCACGCCGGCGCCGTCTACGAACTGGCCGGCGACACCGCCTTCACCCTGACCGAACTGGCCGCGATCATCACCGACGTCAGCGGAACCACCGTCACCTACCAGGACCTGCCGCCCGAGCAGTTCGCCGCGATGCTGGTGGGCGTGGGCGTGCCCGACGGGATCGCCAAGGCCCTGGCCGACTCCGACCTGGCCGTCAAGCGCGGCGCGCTGTACAGCGACAGCACCGACCTCACGCGCCTGCTGGGCCGGCCCACCACGACGCCGACCGAGGTCGTACGCGCCGCCCTGGCCTCCTGAGAGCCTGTCGGGTAGCTGATCATGTGCGAAATGTGACGGCCGGGTTCTGCCCTCCAGGCATGGCGACGGCCCCGGAATGATCAGGTGGTGTGTGCCGGTGCGACAACTCCGAGGCCGTCAGCGGCCCATGCTGTCCGTCCAGCGTCTCTGGTCAGCTTAGTGATCCCATGTCAGACATGGTGTCTGGCGTGGGATCTGCCCATCGTGGAGGGGTGGCGTGGGCGTGCAGGTGGAATCCTGCGCCCCGTGCTGCTCCTCGTGGCCGGTGTCGGCTGGATGGGGGTTCCCCCGGCCGGAGGCTGGGGGAGGGTGGTGTGCTGATCGTCGTCACGCCCTGGTGCCGGTGGGCTGCGCGGGGCAGTCTCCTCCGGCCCGGTGGTGCGTGCCCCTCCGGACGCTGGCCCGCCGGACCCGAGGGGCCGGTGGGGGAGGGTGCCCTGCGTCGCCTGGGCGCGGGGCGTGTGGGTTTCCGCCGGGTGGGGCCGGTCTTGGACCGGTCGGCCCGGCTGGTCGGGGCGGTCTCGGTGATGACCGCTTGGGTTTCGAGCGTGTCGACCACCGTGCGGATCACCATCTGCCTGGTGGCCCGGTCGGTGACGGTCCTGGCCTGGTGGGTGAGGCCGCGGGCGGCGATGCGTTGCCAGGCGCCGTGGTCGCGGTCGCCCTGCCAGCCGCATCCGGCCCGGTCGGGACAGAGAGCCCATTTCCAGCCCGGTGCGGTGGGGCGGTCGGGGGCTTTGCGGTGCCGTAGCGGGGTGAGGCATCGGGGGCAGTGCCGGGAGGTGTTGCGGGGCGGGACGGTGACGACGGCGATCCCGGCCTCTGCGGCGAGGTGGCGCATGTGGTCGGCGATCTGGCCGCGCACCGTCTGAGACAGGCGTGTATTCGTGGTGCGGCCCATGCCGCCCGCTTCCATCGACCGCAGGTCTTCCAGATAGATGACCGTGGCGTGGGCGGCGATGGCCTGGTCCACCGTCCAGCGGGCGGCGGCCCAGGCAAGGGCGTCGTTGAGGTTCGACCTGCGGTCGGACACGAAGCGGATCTCGCCGCGCAGCACGCCGTGTCTGCCGGAGAGCTCGTGTTGCTCGGCGGCGTCGATGAGCCGCTCATACTGGTCGGCCTTGGCGTGCAGGTGTTCCGACAGGCGCCGCAGCCGGTGCTGCCGGGCCAGGACTCCGGCGGCCCCGAACTGGCCGCCGTGACCGAGCGCGGTGATCCGCCCGTCGTCGTGCAGCCGGGCCGCGCCCGCGCTGAGCAGGGTATTCAGGCCCCAGTCCACGCCGAGCGCCACGGTGTGGCCGGTACGGCGGGCCTTCGGCACAGCGTGGGTGTAGGCCAGGTCGGCGCGCACCTTTCCGCTCGCGAGGCGCAGGGTGGGCAGGTGCAGCACCGCACCGGGCGGGACCGTCGGCGGCAGCGTGATCGGGCAGGCCACCCATGTCCAGTCCCGGTAGGAGCGCGGGTCGGGCCGGGTGGGCAGTTGCAGACGCAGCAGCGCCCGTTGCGGGTCCTCCTCGCCGCGTTCGATGGTGGCCTGCTGCCCGTCACACGCCGACAGCAGCAGCATCCGCGCCACCCCGGGCGGAGCCTCCAGCTCGAACACATCGGCCGGCAGACGGCCGTTCTCCGCAGCGAAGGCGGCGATCTGCCGGGTGCGGGAACGGATCACACTCGACGGGAGGTGCTCGCCGTCAGGGATCGCCTCGCGGACCGTATCCCACTCCTCAGGTGTGCGCTTGCCTGGTTCGGCGGGCCACGTCGTGCGGACTCCGGTGGTGAGGTCGGCCCGCCATTTCGCCGACCGCAGCGTACGTCCGGCCTGTTCCTGGGCCATGCGCACGATCCGGTCGTTGACCCTCACACCCCCGGCCGGGGCGGCCGTCCAGTCCAGCCTCCGCAGCGCCATCCACGCATTCGACGGCAGCTTTTGCCCGCCCGCGTCCTCACCGGAGGCGAGGGTGTCCACATCGGTGGCGTTCCAATGCTCGGCCAGCAGTTCGGCGGCCATGCCGGAGACCAGATCGGCGGCCCAGCCGACCCGCTGTGCGAGCACGGCGGCCGACAGGACCTCGCCCGTCTTCTCCACCACGCCCGGACGCAGCAGTCCACGGGCGCAGGCGGTCCGGGCCGTCTCACCCTCGCCCAGCGGCAGCTTCCGGCTCACCGGCCCCCCTTTCCCGCCCGTGATGCTGTCATCCGATCAACGACACTCCCGCGAAAAGGTCACGCATTCGATCCACGCACTCAGATACGACCGAGACCGGCACCGGACACACGTAACGACACCAACGGACGACACATCACTACGGATACCGAAGGAAACACATGAGCCTCGGGACCGGTCAGCCCATGC
Organism: Streptomyces sp. DG2A-72; assembly: GCF_030499575.1. NCBI lineage: Bacteria > Bacillati > Actinomycetota > Actinomycetes > Kitasatosporales > Streptomycetaceae > Streptomyces > Streptomyces sp. DG2A-72. Next base: position 4,526,955 of record NZ_JASTLC010000001.1, on the reverse strand, counting down.
TCTTCGCACCGTCCAGGGACTCCCGGATGATGTCGGCGTGACCGGTGTGCTGAGCCGTCTCGGCGATGATGTGCAGCAGCGTCCTGCGGGCCGACCAGTGCGCGTCCGCTTCGAACCAGGGGGCTTTCGGCAGCGGGTGCGAGGCGTTCAGATCGGGCAGCGTGGTGACCAACTCGGCCGTACGGTACGCCACTTCCTCGTACTCCTTCAGTACGCCGACCAGCGTCTCGTCGGGCAGCATGCGGAACTCGTCGACCCGCTTGGCCCAGTCGGCCTCGGTCATGGCGGTGAAGTCGCCCATCGCCGAAGGGCCGTTCAGGATGAAGTCCACCCAGTTCCGCTCCACCGACGTGACGTGCTTGATCAGGCCGCCCAGGCACAGTTCGCTGGCGGTGGTGCGCTGACCGGCCTGTTCGTCGGTGAGGTCGCGGGTGGTGAAGCGCAGGAAGTGCCGCTGCTTGGCCAGCGCTTCCAGCAGGTCGGTGCGCTCGTCGGTGGCGGTGGCGGCGGCGGTGGTGTGCGTGGTCTCAGTCATGACAGCCAGGCTAGGAGCCCTTTAGGTCAGATCCTGACCGCATTGACGAAGGCCGACCAGGCCGACGCCCGGAATACGAGCTTCGGGCCGTCGGGGTTCTTGGAGTCGCGGACGGGGACGAGGGTGGGGTGGCCGTCGGCTACTTCGAGGCAGTCGTTGCCGCCACCGCCGCTGTAGCTCGACTTGTGCCAGGTCGCCGTGCTCAGGTCGTAGTCAGGGATGTTCCTCATGGGCGTAATCCTGCGCCAACGCCTCGATCATTGCCAGGGACTTCTCCGGCGAGAGTGCGGAGGCCGTGAGGAGTTCGAAGGTGAACCTCAGCCGGGCGACAGTGGCCGGGTCGTCCTCCAGGCGTCCGGTGCCGACCCCCTCGAAGTAGACCAGTGGAGGGGCGTCCTCGAAGTCCATCAGCTTCAGCGAGCCCTCCATCGCCTTGTGCGCCCCCGCGCTGAAGGGCAGCACCTGCACGATGACCCGGCCCCGGCGGGCCAGGCCCGCGACGTGGCGCAGGGCCTCCGCCATCACCGCTGGGCCGCCCGTCACCCGGCGCAGCGCCCCCTCGTCAAGCACCGCCCACAACAACGGCTTTGTTGGGTGGTCGAGTAGACGGGTCCGCGCCATCGTGCCGTCCACCCACTCCTCGATGGTCTCCTCCGGCGCCGTCGGGTCGTACGCGCGGTTCACCGCCCGTGCGTACCCGGGCGTCTGGAGCAGTCCGGGGATCAGCAGCGGCGCGTACTGGCGGATCGCCGTGGCTTCTGCTTCCGCCTCCGCCGCCTCCGCGAAGTGCTCGGGATAACGGGACCTGGCCGACACCCCGCAGTTCCGCTGGAAGAAGTCTCCCGTCCCCAGCACTTCGTCCAACAACCGCGCATGATCCGGCTGCATCCTTCGCGTACCGGCCTCCAGTTGGCCGATGAACGAGCCGCTGACGAAGATCCGGCCGCCCAGTTCCTCCTGGCTCAGCCCCGCCTTCTCGCGCGCATGGCGCAGCTCCGCCCCCAGCAGGGCCCGGGGTGAGGACGAAGGGTCGAGGTCTTTCGGTCCTGACATGGGCAACTCCCGGTCGTACACATGGGGTTGTTGGGACGCCGTATATGGCCAGGTTAAACAGCTCACCGCCACTCTGTGTGCTGAATCGCAAACTCACCGTGGAGGTAGGGAAACGTGCGCTCGACCGAAGAGATCGTGGAGTCGCTGCGGGACGCCCTCGCCGGGATCGATGTCGTGTTGCCGTCGCTGTGCGTGGACCCGGTGACCGGTGCGAGCGACGAGCCGTTCGCCTTGGTCGACCTGGGGCGGTGCAACGTACGGACGGCCGAGTATCTGGCGGACGTGCTGCGTTCGATGTCGACGGAGGAAGAACTGCGGGTCCGGGTACGGCAGGTCAACCGGGAAGGGCGGCTGCCCTGAGTTCCTGGTTACGCGGCGTGGAGCTTGTCCAGGCGCGCGATCTGTTCCTCGGTGAGTTCCAGTTCCGCCGCCGCCACGTTCTCCTCCAGGTGAGCCGTGTTCGCCGTCCCCGGAATCGGCAGCATCACCGGCGAGTGTGCGAGGAGCCAGGCCAGCATCACCTGCGTCGCGGTGGCGTCGACCTCGGTCGCCACCGCGGCGATCTCGGCGGTCGTGCCCGATGTGCCGTGGGCGACCGGGCGCCACGGCAGGAAGGCGATGCCCGCTGCCTCGCAGGCCTCCAGGACGGGCTCGTACTCGCGGTCGAGCAGGTTGTAGCGGTTCTGGACGCTCGCGATGTCGGCGACGGTCCGCGCCTCGGCGAGTTCGGCGACCGTGACTTCGGACAGGCCGATCCGGCCGACCTTGCCCTCGGTCACCAGCTCGCCGAGCGTGCCGACCTGGTCGGCCACCGGGATCTCCGGGTCGATGCGGTGCAGTTGGAGGAGTTCGATGCGGTCGAGGCGGAGTCGGCGCAGGGCCGCGTCGACGCCTGCCCGCAGCCCGGCGGGGCTGGCGTCCTGGCGCCACTCGCCGTCGACCCGGGAGATGCCGGCCTTCGTGGCGACGAGGAGGTCATCCGGGTACGGGTGCAGGGCCTCGGCCAGCAGCTCCTCGTTCGCGCCCCAGCCGTACATGTGCGCCGTGTCGATCAGGGTGACGCCGAGTTCGACGGCTCGTCGCGCGACCGCGACGGCTGCTTCTCGCGCGTCAGCCGGTTCCGTCGGCAGGTGCATCGCCCCGAATCCGAGCCGTCCCACCTCAAGGTCCCCGCCGATCCGGAACGTGGTCATTGCTGCCGATGCCATGCGGCCACGCTACGTGCTTTGCGGGTAGTGCCGCGAGGGGGCTTTGGTCAGCTGCGGGTCCGCTGTGGCTGGTCGCGCAGTTCCCCGCGCCCCTTTGGGGCGTTCAGGCCCCCGAAGAGATACGTCGCCGCGAACCCCACCCCATACCCCGTCACCAGCCCACCCGCATACACCGCCACCGTCACCGCCCACCCCCCGTCCCCCGCGAGCAGCGGAAACAGTGCCCAGCCCGACGGTCCGATCGCCGTCGCCCCCACTCGCTCCCCGAGCATCGCGAACAGGCCCACGAAGCCGCCGCCCGCCGCTCCGCCCGCGCAGGCGGTCAGGAACGGCCGGCCCAAGGGGAGGGAGACGCCGTAGATCAGCGGTTCCCCGACGCCCAACAGCCCTGCCGGGAGGGCCGACTTGATCGTCGTACGGATGGAGGTGTCGTGGCGCAGCCGGACGTACACCGCGAGCGCCGCGCCGACCTGGCCCGCGCCGGCCATGGCCAGGATGGGGAGCAGGGTGGTGTGGCCCTGCTGGTCGATCAGCGTCACATGGACGGGGATCAGGGCCTGGTGGAGGCCGAGCATGACGAGGGGGAGGAAGAGGCCGCCGAGGATCAGGCCGGCGAGCGCGCCGGTCGTCGTGAGGAGCCAGTTCGCGGCTGTGCCGACGGCGGTGGAGATCTCGCCGGCCGCGTACATGAGGCCGTAGAGCGTGGCCAGGCCGGAGACGAGGACGGTCACGGTCGGGGTGAGGAGGACGTCGAGGGTCTCGGGAACGCGGGTGCGGCACCACTTCTCGATGTACGTCCCCAGCAGCGCCGCCGCCAGCGCGCCCAGCACCCCGCCCTGGCCGGGAGCGAGGGTGACCCCGAACGCCGTCACCTTCGCCACCCCGGGGTACACGACGATCGCCGCCACCGCCCCGCCCAGCACCGGTGTGCCGCCGAACTCCTTCGCCGTGTTGTAGCCGACGAAGACCGCGATCAGGGCCATGAAGGCGGAGGCGACGGCGGTGAGGGCGGGGGTGAGGCCGGGCAGCCAACCGGCGTTCAGCAGCAGGCCGTTGACGCCTGCGAGGATGCCGCAGCCGATGAGGGCGGGGATGAGGGGGACGAAGATGTTCGCGATGCGGCGGAGGGTGTGTTTGAGCGGGGTCGCGTTGCGCTGACGCTGATCCTCTCTCAACTCCACTCCACGCGAGGCCAGTTGAGCAGCCGACGTCACCAACGCCTCGAACTCCGGCGTCACCCTCGCCACCACCCCCGGCCCCAGCACGATCTGGTACGTGTCGTCGTCGGCGACCACGCCCAGGACGCCGGGCACGGCCCGTACGGCTTCGTCGTCGACCAGGGAGCGGTCGGCGAGGCCCAGGCGGAGGCGGGTCATGCAGTGGGCGACGGAGGTGATGTTCGCGGGGCCGCCGACCAGGGGGAGGAGGGCGGCGGCCGTGGTCGCGGGGGTGTGCGGGGTGTGCATGCGGTGAGCGTGCGGGCTAGCCCCTCGCCGCCGCCAGCGCGGCGCGCAGATGGCCGCCGGACTCCTCCAGAAGGCGGGCGGCCGTCGGGCCGTCGACGCCGGTGAGGATGGTCAGGATCGCGTTCTTCACCTCGCCGTCCGTGGCCGCGAGCGCGGCCTCGATCTCCTCGTCCGACGCGCCGGTGGCGAGGGCGACGATACGGCGGGAGCGGGCGCGCAGCTTCTCGTTCGAGGCGCGTACGTCGACCATCAGGTTCCCGTACGTCTTGCCCAGCCGGATCATCGTGATCGTCGAGAGCATGTTGAGCACGAGCTTCTGCGCCGTGCCCGCCTTGAGGCGGGTGGATCCGGTCACCAACTCCGGCCCTACGACGATGTCGATGCCGTGATCGGCAGCCGCCGCGAGCGCGCTGTCCGCGTTGCACGCCAGACCGACGGTCAGCGCACCCAGCTGCCGGGCGTGCTCCACGGCACCGACGGCGTACGGGGTGCGGCCGGAGGCGGAGACGCCGACGACCGTGTCGAGGGCGGTCAGGCCGAGTCCGTCGAGGTCCCGTCTCGCCAGCTCGGTGGAGTCCTCGGCGCCCTCGACGGAAGTGACCATGGCCTCCGGGCCGCCCGCGATCAGGCCGACGACGTGGGTGGGGTCGGTGTTGAAGGTGGGCGGGCACTCGGAGGCGTCCAGCACACCGAGGCGGCCGGCGGTCCCGGCACCGGCGTAGACGAGCCGGCCGCCGCGGGCCATCCGCTCGGCCACGGCGTCGATGGCGGCGGCGATCTGCGGGAGCTTCGCGGCGACGGCGGTGGGGACGGTCGCGTCCTCGCCGTTCATCAGCCGGGCGATCTCAAGGGTCGGCAGCTGATCGATCTCGGAGAGTTCGGGCCGGAAGGCTTCCGTGGTCAGCGATTCCAACTCGGCACGGACGTCGCGCTGAGGAGAGGCGGAGGTCATGAGGCGGCGGCTCTTTCACTCAAGGTCACTCAAGGATCAGGGGCGGACTTACGTCTACCGCGAACCATTCCGATGCCGATGCGCCAGCGCCTCATAAGACGCCGACAACGCGGGCGCGGCCGTTTCGTACGTCCGCTGCGCGACCCCGATGAACAGGCAGTCCACGACGAGGAGCTGACTGGTGCGGGACGACATCGCGGCCGGCCGCAATTCACTCTCCCGGGCCGTGGACGTCGTCAGCACATGATCGGCGTACTGCGAGACGGGCCCGTCCGGCCGCCCCGTGATCGCGATCGTCGTGGCCCCGTGCTCGAACGCGACCCTGAGCGGCTCGATGACGTCCCCCGTGGACCCGGAGTGCGTGATCGCGATCGCCACATCACCCCCGCGGAGCTGCACCGCGTTCGTCACGGCGAGGTGCGGATCGCTGTGCGCGTGGGCTATCAGACCTATCCGCAGCAGCTTCTGGGTGAGGTCCTGCGCGACCAGCCCGGACGCCCCGACGCCGTACACATCGGCCCGGCGCGCGGAGGCCAACGCCGACACGGCCGCGCCCAACTGCACCGTGTCCAGCCCGGCCGCCGTGTCCGCGAGGGTCTGCTGCTCGTCGTAGGCGAGCTTGGCGACCACGTCGGCGATCGGGTCGTCGACGGCGATGTCGGTGGTGAGCGCGGGGGCGCGCCCGGACTGCTGCTGTGCGGCGAGCCCGGCGAGGGCGAGGCGCAGATCCCGGTAACCGGGGTAGCCGAGCAGACGGGCGGTGCGGACGACGGTCGCCTCGCTGGTGCCGGTGAGTTCGGCGAGGCCGGTGACCGTGAGGGCGGCGCAGCCGGCCGGGTCGTGGGCGACGGCTTCGGCGACGCGCTGCATGGAACGGGTCATCGAGGGGGCGAGGGTGCGCACCTTGGCCGCGAGAGCGGCGGGCGCGGGTGGCGCGGGTGGCGCACCGCCAGGTCCGGTGCCGGTGCCGGTGCCGAAACTTTCCTTCACTTCCTGGGTCACTCTTGAAAGATATTTTCGGGTCGGTGTGGTGGTCAAGAGTGCGCACAATGGAGACATGGATCCCACCGACTCCCCTGTCAGCCCCCTGGAGCAGGCGTTGCACGCGGCACGTGCCCTCGTGCTCGCCGACCTGGTCGCGGGTGACGTCGCCGAGGCGGACGTGGTGTCGCTGGTCGAGGAGTCCGTCGTACAGCGGCGCTGGTGGGTGGAGCAGTGGCCGGAGGGCGCCGCGTATGTGGCGGGGCTGGTCGCCCAGGACGTACAGGACGCGCTGCTGGAGCGGTACGGCCGCTGGCCCCTGTGCCCGGTCTGCGGCTCCGGTGACCCGCACGCCCTGGATGTCGAACCGGAACTCGGGCCCGACCCGCACTGGGTGTGCCACAAGGCGGGCGTGAAAGTCGCCTCCGTCGGCACACTCGGTTCGTGCAGCGGCGGGACCGCCTCGTCGTGACGCTCTACATCGACCCGCCCACCTGGCCCGGCCACGGCCGGATGTGGTCCCACCTCGTCAGCGACGTCTCGTACGACGAACTCCACACGTTCGCCGAGGGCTTGGGCGTACCCCGACGCGCCTTCGAGCGGGATCACTACGACATCCCGTCGCATCGTTACGCGGACGTGGTGGCCGCCGGGGCGGTGGAGGTCAGTAGCCGGGAGGTGGTGCGGCTGCTGACGGGGGCGGGGTTGCGGCGGCCGAAGGGGCGGTGGGCTCCGGCGGAGGAGCGGGAGTGAACCAGGTTTCGGCTTCGTGGCGGATGCCCATCGCTGAGGCCTTGACGGCTGCGTCGCGGAGGGGCATGCGGGTTTCCAGGGCCACGTAGGCCAGGGCGACAAGGGAGATCTGGGGGTTGTCGGGCAAGTGGGGTATATGGACGTCGTCCTGTGAGCGAAGGGCTACGAGCAGTAGTTCTTCCAGGTGGCGTTCGTCGATCCACTCCTCCGGTCGCGGGGCGACGGTAAAACCCAAGCCGGCGAGGGAAGCGGCGATTTTGTCGGTGCCGACCGGTTGGCGCGTGTGGAGAGCAATGGCATGCAGGTCCGCAGGGGAGACGACGCCGGAGTCTTCGGGCTCCGGGCAGTTCCCGAAGTACAGGGCCTCGGTGTCCTGGTTGCGAAACCGGGAGACGACGTCGGAGTCGAAGGCGAAGCGGAATCCCAGCGAGGTGAGTCGGGCGACCGCTTCCGTCGGGGAGATGTCGGCGTCCTGCGCGATGATCACCAGCTGCTTCAGGGAAACGGGCCGGTGCAGGTTGAGCCCGGGAGCCAACTCGAGGAAGGCGATGTCTTCCCGCGAGGGCAGGTGTTCGTCGTCGGGCACCTCGGACACCCTGTATCCGAGTTCGCGCAGTTGTTCCGCGAGAGTGCGGGCAGGGCGGTTGAGGCGTCGGGAGGCGGCGGCCACGTAGCGGAGTGGCACCTCCTGATCCACCTGGACCTGAGGGTCGTGAGTCAGGAGGGCCCGGTCGTCATCAGTCAGCTCGGGCAGATCCGACACGTCCGGCGGCATGCGGAAGCCGAGTTCCGCCAGGAACTCCGCGACGAAGTGCAGGGTGAGGCTGGTCGCAAGGGCTACCGCTGACAGCTGCGCCGCGCAGACCCGCACCGCTGCCTCGGGCGAGGGCGGTGTGTCGTACGACTCCCACAACTGGTTGATGACGTTCAGCTCCTCCTCGCTCCAATGCGTCCGCATCGGGTACTCGGCCGGGACTGTGAACCCCAGCTGCGCCAGGCGCTCGGCGGCCTGTGCCGTGGAGCAGCCGGCCTGTGCCGCGCTGACGCAGATCTGGGCGGCCGACAGCGCGCTGCCGGGTGCCAGCCATTTCGACAGGTCGCCCAGCGGCCGGAGCAGGGGCAGGTCGGAGCACTCGACAGCGGCACAGCCCGACAGCGACTCGGTGCAGTAGCCCAGGCAGTTCAGACGCTCCGCGACCTCCGTCGGCGGCCGCTCCACCTTGGAGCTCAGCTCGAAGAGGTCGGCCGTACCTACGGGCTGGGCGGGATCGCGCCAGGGGAACAGCATGCCGAGGCTCAGCAAACCGCTGTTGATGACGATGTCAGACGATGGGGACATGCCCAGGAGCCCGGATGCTTGCGGGCCCCTCATCCACCGGCGAAGTAAGTGCTTCCAGGCCGGGAACCCTGCGGAGTCGTTGATCAACAGCATCAAGTCGGACGGGCGGGCGCAGAGGGAGTCCGTAGCGTCGGTGCCGGGCAACGAGGTGGGGCCACCGAGTCCGGCTCGGTACAGCGTGCGCAGCCGCCAGCGCAGCACGGGGAGGGGCATCGTGGTGAGGAACGAGGCTCCCGATACCTGATCGGTGCCCGTGTAGGTGCCGGTGACCAGGGGCACCAGGTCGACGTCGGGCCGGAAGAAGCCCACTTGGCCGAAGGGTGCCGAGACATCGTCGCGGAGCCGCCAAGGAAGTCCGGCACGGCGCGCGTGCTCGGCCACGCAGTCGGCGAAGGCCACGGACCACCGACTCGTGCCCTCCAGCCAGTCGGCGGTGGGCAGTTCGAGCCCCGGCTGCGTGAGACTGGCGGCTGTGGCGGTCATCCGGGCAGTCACGTGGTCACGGTCGTAGGAGCGCACGCTCTTGCGGTCCACCGTCAGTTCGGGCGCCCGCTCACCGTGCAGGTTGACGACGACGCCGTAGAGGGGACCTTTGTGTGAGATCTGCCGACTCTCTGCGAACAGGCCGTCCGCCAGGGTAACGCCTTCGCCCTCGATCCACCACACGTCGAGATCCCCCGATGGGATGCAGAGCGTACGGAGTCGATGGGTGTAGAACCGGTAGCTGTCAGACCTCTCCAGAGTGGCAGGAGAAAGCTGCCCGGGCTTCCACTCGTCGCTGCGAGCCCCATGCCTGGCCACCGTCCGATAAGGCGCCACCCACAACACCTTCTGCAACGCATCCACACACGACACCGATCGCCGCTCCTGACTGAGCAGCAGCTCAACCTCGGTCCCGGCGTCCTGCCCCGGCCCCAGGTCGTCCACCCGGAAGAAGTTGCCCGGCCCGGCGATCGTCACTTGCAGTAGACGCCCTGGCCGCCCCGCGCGGTCCAGTCGGCAGGTGCGTACCACGATCTCGTCGGCGAGCATGAAGTAGCTCAACACGCCGATCCCGAAACGGGAGTTGGGGTGGAGCTCCAGCTTCGGGCCGGGCAGCTCCGCCCAGGCCGCCTGCTCCTCGATGTACTCGGGGAGATCGACGAAGCGCGCACCGCCCTGGGAGAAGACGGTGCTCAGCTCCGTGATGCCCATGCCGATGCCGTTGTCCGTGCACTTCAGATAGGGGCGGCCGTCGGGGTGGACGCCCTGGACGAACTCGATGCTGCCGCCCTCCCAGGAGACCGGGCGGTTCATGCGCTCCAGGTACTCGGTACGGCGGTCCCGGTAGCGGACGGCGTCCAGCGCGTTCTGGTACAGCTCGCGGACGGCCAGCTCGCTGTCGCCGTACAGCTCCTCGCCCATCAGCAGTTCCTGGACCCGGTCCTCGGCCAGCTGGAAGCGGATGCCGTCGGAGAGCTGGTCGGGGGTGTTGCCGTCCAGCCGTACGCGGCTTCCGTCGGCATACGGCGGGAGCGTGCTGAGCGGGGCGAGGACGGGGTTGTCACCGCGGTTGATGTCACGCAGCAGCAGGTCGACGCGGGCCGCGTGTTCGCGCAGCGCGACCTGCACGGCCGGGTGGGTGCATACGGCGTTGAGGGAGCGTCCCAGGCCGGAGACGCGCCAGTCGGAGCGTTGCACGGTGGTCCGCAGCGCATCGAGGTCGACGCTGTCCCGGACGCCGAGGTGCTCGACGACGATCTCGGGCAGGTCCATCGGGTCCACGGCCATGCCGTATGCGGCCTTGACCAGGGCGGTGACCAGGGGTGTGCGCACCTCCTGCTCGTAGAGGCCGCTGGCGGCGATGATCTCGCGGTCCTCCTGGTGTGGGCCCGGTCCGTGCAGCACCGGATCGGTCGTGGCCCGACGCGTGGTGAACGGGGTGGTCCGGTGGTCCCGCAGCAGTCGCATCATTCGTTCGCCGGAGAGGGCGTCGCTGACCCACGGATGCTCGCCGTCGGAGGTCACGTCGCCGAGGAGGGCCTTGAGCCGCTCGGCCGTGTACAGGTCCGGCTGCTGGATCAGCCAGCGGCGGAAGAGCCACCACAGAATGTGCTTCGTGGAGTCGTCCGCGGTCTTCGAGCCGGCCGTCGTCTTCGAGCCGCCCGCGGTCCTCTTGTGCTCCAGGGCGAGCAGCCGCCGCTTGAGCCGCGGGAAGCCCTGGGCGAACTTGTGGAAGCGGGCCTGATCGGGCCCCGGATTCGACGCGTCCGGGGTGAGGACGCCGACGCGCTGGACTCCCTCCTGCGCCCAGAAGGTCTGGGTGACGAGGGGGAACAGAAACGCGAGCGCGGCCTCGGTCGGCGACAGCCGTACCCCGTCCGCTTTGCCGACCAGGAATCCCAGCCGCTCGTGTGTCCGCGTGGCCAGTTGGGGGTCGTGCCACGGGTCATCGCCCAGCGCCGCTGTGGCGCTGTCGTACGCCACCGCCAGCCGGCCCGCCAGCGCCGCGCAGATCTGCTGGAGCGTCTCTCGTGCGGGGCCTTCGGGGGTGTGATGCCACACGGGGTGCTTGTCGACCCCGCGTACCCATGGGTGGACCTCGGTTCGCCGGTCGCTGCCCGGGAGCAGCAGGAAGTCACCGCCGCCGGCGTCCGTTTCGCAGGTGACCTTCACCCGCTGCGGGGCCTGGGCCTTGCCGTAGGCGCGGTGGAACGTGTCGACCCGCTCCTGCACCTGCTGGGCGAACTCGCGCAGGCCCAGGGCGTGCGGATCGTCGGCAATCACGTCGGACACGGCACGCGAGAAGATGCTGAACGACTCGCCCTCCTGGGTCCCGACGGCGAAGCCGGGGCGAAGCACGTCCGACTCCCGTACAAACAAGGCAACTTGAGGCTTCGCGCACGCGTGCACGTACGCGATCTTCCGGCGCAGCGTGCTGATGATCGCGGGAGCCCGCCACGGCCGGGTCCCCGGTATGGCCATGGTGTCCAGCTCCATGCCCTCGCGGCAGGCGTCGATCAGGAAGACGACGCGTTCCGCAGGGGACCTCTCGACATCTTTGTGCCAGCCGATCTCGATGCAACTGTCGGTGAACGGCCGGGTGTCGGAGGTGGCGTCCTCCGGGACCAGGTAGTCCTTGCCGTCGAAGTGGACCCCGTGCCCGCTCAGCAGAATGAGCAGGGTGTCGCCGCGGCCGGCGCCGTGCAGGAACCGATGGACAGCGCCGCGCACCGTGTTCTGGGTGATGCCGTATCGGCTCTCCACAATCTCGGCCTGCTGGAAGCCGCGGCCTATCAGAACCTCGCGCAGCCGCTGCAGATCGTCGCGGACGAACGGCAGGTGGCCGATGCTCGGGTCGCCGTACTCGCTGGCGCCGATGAGCAGTGCCTTGTGTTGGGCCATAGCTGATGCCTGGTCAGGCGGAACGCTTGAAGGTCAGCGTCAGCCCCCGGGTGCCCTGCAACTGCCCGGTGCCCATGAGCTGGATGCCTCCGCTCGCGGTCACCTGGAAGGAGAGCTGCGCCTCGGCGAGCGGCAGTGCGCCGCCGCGGTCGGAGACCTCCTGGAAGATGCGCTGCAGGGCGTCGACGGTGTCGGCGAGGTTCTTGCGGAGCGGGCCGAGCGGCACCGCGCGCAGGACGGCATCACCGCTGGGGCTGAACAGGCCCATCGTGTCGCTGCCCGGCCCGGCCGCCGCGACGTCCTCCTCTGTCGCCGTCACCCAGAACGGCAGGGTCAGCCCGTCGACCGCTGCCTGGACCGTCGTACCCTCCGCGGCCTCCTCGGCTCCCCCGAACCGGTCCATGGCGTGCTCGCTCATGAGTCCCCTGTCCCCCTCGGACCTGCTCTGCCCCGACGTGCGCGACAGCGGATTGGCTGGAGAGCCAACTTTAATTCCCACGGAGGATTTTGTGGTCGGCGATGCGCAGGTTCAGACATCGAATCCGGGAGGAGCAACGGGAGGAGTAACTGGTCTGCTCAGCCACGGAGTTCGTAGACGAACAGCCCTTCGTCCTCGCTCACCTTGCTGAATCCGGCGCGGGTCACCACGCCCTGCGACGCCAGATTGTCGTGGTCGACCTTCGCGAGGATCCGCCGGACGTCGTCCCCGGCCAGGGCCCACGCCGACAGGGCGCGCAGCGCCTCCGTGGCGTAACCACTGCCACGGCCGCCCGCGACCAGGTCATAGCCGACCTCCGCCTGGCCCTCCTCGTCCGGCGCCGCGTGAAACCCCATGGCACCGACCGCCCGCCCGTCCTCCCGCCGCACCAGCACGAACACACCGAACTCCGGCCGGAGCACGCCCTCTTCGTACGCCTTCAGCAGCAGCCCGGCGGCCACGCGGGTGCCCTCGAACGGCTCGCCGTCGACCCACTCGAACCCGCCGTCGCCGCCCGTGTGCAGGTCGGCGGCTGCCGCCGGAGTGACGCCCTCAAGGGTGAGGCGGTCGGTGGGGAGCACCAGGTTGTTGTGCCAGCGCCACTGGGTGACGGGTGCGCGGCTGGGCAGGTCGCCGCGGCCGGTGGCCCACAGCAGGGTGGGCCAGGGGGCAGGGCCGGGGCGGACGTCCGGGAAGATCGTGGTGAGGACGGACTCACAGAGCTCGGCGGGTGGTTCGTACGACAGGCCGAGTCCCTCGGCGATGTCATGCGTGTGCAGGAGCACCTCCGCGATCCCCATCGCCGCGAAGCCCTCGCGGTTCGCGCTGCGGAAGGGGTATGGGTGGAAGGCGCGTACCTCGCGGGGGGTGGTGCGCAGGGTGGCCGTGAACAGCGCGCCGCTCGTTTCGATCACGTCCAGGACGCCGTCGTTGTCGATGCCGTCCTCGGGCACGATGTCGAACGGGACGTACCGGTCCTGCGCGCGTCCGGCGAGCTGGCTCGCGTACGCCATCAGGTCCTCGGCGACATGGAACGCGGTGTCGCGGCAACTCCAGCTCAGCCCACCCGCCTTGACCCCTTCCCAGTCCCGGTCCGTGGCCGTCCGCAGGAGAGCGACGCAGCCCGCAACGGCTTCCTGTACCTGGTCCCCCCTGTGTTCCGCATGCCGTGCAGGCTAAGCGGATGGAGGCCGGCCGATCGACAGCATTTCCAGCTCCGACCGCAGGTTGTAGCGCGCCGTCGCCTCCCACTCCCTCTCGCCATGCGGTGTGTGGAACAGGCGGGGCAGGTCGAGGAGCTGGCGGAGGACTGCTGAACGGCCCTCGCGGAAGGCGTCATTGGGGACAAAGTGGTACTCCTCGCGGACGGCCGCGGTGTAGGCGGCGTACGCCGACGGCGGCGACGCGAGGATCGCCAGGTCCGCGTCGCACAGCACCTGCCCGTCGCGGTCGTCGCCGGCCGGGGCGTGGGTGACGGTGAGCCGGACCAGCCGGGCGACCTCCGCGGTCTTCGCGGTGGACAGACCGGCCTCGGGCAGCGCCCGCTCGGCGAGCCGGGCCGACCGCTCCTCGTTCTCGGAGCGCTCGGGCAGGTACACCGCGTCGTGGAACCACGCGGCCAGGCGTACGACGTCCAGGTCCAACGCGTGCTTCTCCAGCACGTCGATGTGGTCGAGGACCGCGGTGAGGTGCGTCAGCGTGTGATAGCGGCGCTGGGGTTCCTGCCAGCGGGTGAGCAGATCGTCGGCGTACGGCGCCGGGTCGGGCGAGTCCACCGGGGCGCGGGCCGCTCGCAGGGCGTCGGTGAAGCGGGCGGCGAGGGCTTCGAGGTCGGGCATGTGCGCCATTCTCCCGTGACGTGGGCCACGCGCCCTAGCGTGGGACGCATGACTTCTGCTGAGGTACGTGACCCCGAACTGCCCGGACGGCTGCTGACCATCGAGCGCGACGCGCTGATTCCGCTGTTGCGGGAGCGACCGGACACGGATTTCGCCACGCCCGTCGGCGCCTGCCCTGGCTGGACCGTGCGGGACGTGCTGGCCCACTGTTCCGCCGCGTTGCTGCGGGTCGTGGAGAGCAGGTTCGAGAAGGACGTGTTCTCGCCCGAGGCCAACGACCGGGACATCGCCCAGCGCGCCGACTGGACGAACGCGCGCGTCGTCGACGAACTGGAGCGCGGGATGACCGACGCGGGCCCCGTGATCGCCGCGGCGGGCGGCGTCTTCGACGGGGTCGCGCTCGGCGAGTGGGTGCACGCCGGGGACGTACGCGAGGCGTGGGGCGAGCCCGGAGCCTACGCCGGAGCCGGCCTGCCGTATGCGCTCACGCTGCTGGCCGCGGTGACCCGTGATCGGGGCCATGTGCCGTTGCACGCCGACCTCGACGACGTCGACGAACCGGTGCGGCTGGGCGATGTGTCGGGGACGCGGACACCCGCACGGTTCATCGGGGACGCCGCCACGCTCGTACGGCTGTACTCGGGGCGTACGACGGCAGGGGCGCCGTACGAGCTGGCGGGCGTGAAGGAGGCCGAGCTCAACATCTTCGGCTGACGGCGATCTTCTCGCGACCTCGTCCTTCCCGGCGTAGGCTGGCATTGGACTAGACCTCCTAGTCGTCCCGAGCCGTCGAGGAATGGGGTCCCATGAGCAAGCGTGCAGTTCTGGAGGTGATCGCCCTCGACGCAGAGGACGCCCTCGCCGCCCAGGCCGGCGGCGCGGATCGCCTCGAACTGGTCACCGACATGGCAGCGGACGGCCTCACCCCGCCGACCACGACCTTCACCGCGATCCGCGCCGCCGTCGACATCGACCTGCGCGTGATGCTGCGGCTCGCGGACGGATTCGCGGCGCGGGATGTCGAGCGCTTGGCGGAGGCGGCGCGGGAGCTGCGCGGCGCGGGAGCCGACCAGTTCGTGCTCGGATTCCTGGACACCCATGGAAACGTCGACCTGGACGCGGTGAAGCGAGTCGTGGGCGAACTGGACGGCTGCCGATGGACCTTCCACCGCGCCATCGACCACGCGGCGGACCGGGACGCCCTACGCAAACAGGCCGCCGACCTGCCCGGACTGGACACCTACCTGACGGCCGGATCGGCGGACGGGGTGGACGACGGGCTCTCGACGCTGCTTGCGGAGGCGGGGCGGCGGGGGGAGCCGGGGTATGAGCAGCAGATCCTGGTGGGGGGAGGGCTGCGGCTGGATCATGTGCCGATGCTGCGAGCCGCAGGTGTCGATGCCTTCCATATCGGAGGGGCAGCGAGGCCGGAGGGTTGGACGTCCCCAGTGTCGGCGGACGCGGTAGAGGAGTGGCGTCGGGTCTTGGACCAAGGCTGACTGGAACTCCCTAGGGGCGCGGGGCTGTATTGGATTTGCGGCTACCGCCGCGCGGGCGCGACCAGCCCCCACCAGCCCGCACCCGCCACGCAACCTCAAGCGGCAATCACAGCTGCGCCGGCAACGCGGCCGCATGAGTCACGATCAACCCCGAAACCGCCCGAGTCAGTGCCACATACAACCGCCGCAACCCCGTCCGCTCATCCGGCTCCCCATCAACAACCGCCTGGGGCTCGTCGAGCACCACATAGTCGTACTCCAGCCCCTTCGCGAGAGACGCCGGAACCAGCGTCAGCCGAGTCTCCTGCGTCGTCTCCTCACCGGGGTCGAGAAAACCGATCCCCGCCGCCACCAACGCCTCCGTCAGCGCCGGAATCCGCGCATCCGCAGCGATCAGCCCCGTAGACCCCTCGTTCCGCAGCAACTCCCCACACGCGGCCACCACTTCACCCGCGTCGGGCACCTCACGGACCTCAAAGAACCCCGGGTTCTCCCGCACCGACGCCACCGGCGTCAGCCCCGGCGCAATATGCGGCAGCAGCCGGGACGCATACGTGATCACATCCGTCGGCACACGGAAACCGGCCGTCAACTCCTCGACCACGGCATCCGTCTTCCCGAGGTGGGCCAGCGCCTCGTCCCAACTCCGCGTGGCCCAGGGCGTCGTACCCTGCGCCAGATCGCCGAGGACGGTCGCGGAGCCCGTGCTGCACCGCCGGCCGACCGCGCGGTACTGCATGGGCGAGAGATCCTGCGCCTCATCGAGAACCACATGCCCCAGCGAGTGCGTACGCTGCACCAGATCCGTCGCCTCGTCGATCAACACGGCATCCGCCGCAGACCACTTGGCGGCCTTCACCGACCGCACCGGCTTCGCCCACAGGACCCTCTTCTGCTCGTCCTCGCTGAGGACCCCCTTCGCGTGTACGGCGAGAAAGTCCGCGTCCGTCAGCAGCCGCAGCACGAGCTTCGCCGGGTCGACCAGCGGCCAGATCGCCTTCACCGCCGCCTTCACCGCGGTGTTGCGGGCGACGGCGTCCTGCACCCGGTCGTCCGGCGCCTCGCCGGCACGTTCCATCTGCACCAGCACCGCGTGCGCGATCCGCTGCGGCAGGGCCTCGCGGGCGGCGCCGTACCGGATGTCGCGGTCGAGCAACTCCCGGACGATTCCTTCGAGTTCGTACGCCGGGACCCGCCAGCGACGCGAGCCGCGCACGACGACGACCGGATCGGTCGGCATGGTCACATGGGAGCGGACGGCACGCCGCAGCACCTCCGCCATCCGCGCGTCCCCCTTGATCACCGCAGCCGCCGCGTCGTCCGTGCCCCGCACCTCGACGTGCGCCACGAGGTCGTCGACCGTCGCCTGCCGGACCGCCAACTCGCCCAGCGCGGGGAGCACTTGCTCGATGTAGTGCAGGAAGGACTTGTTCGGCCCGATGACGAGCGTGCCGGTGCGGGCGAGCCGCTCACGGTGGGCGTACAGCAGATACGCGACCCGGTGCAGGCCCACGGCTGTCTTCCCGGTCCCGGGGCCTCCCTGCACACACACGGTCCCGCCCAGCCCGCTGCGTACGATCTCGTCCTGCTCCGGCTGGATCGTCGCCACGATGTCCCGCATCGGGCCGACGCGCGGGCGCTCGATCTCCTGCTGGAGCAACTTGCTCGTCCGCGCGGCCTCCGACGGGTCGCAGAGGTGTTCGTCCTCGTATGCCGTCAGGTCGCCGCCCGTGTACCCGAAGCGGCGGCGCAGCGCGACGTCCATCGGGGCCTTCTTCGAGGCCCGGTAGAAGGGCTGGGACACCGGCGCACGCCAGTCGATCACCATCGGGTCGCCGTCGTGGTCGTGCACATGCCGCCGCCCGATGTAGAAGCGCTCGCCCTCCGCACCCTCCGCCTGGTCCGCGCCCGGTGCGTGCAGGTAGTCGAGCCGGCCGAAGAAGAGCGGGGTGCCGCTGAGGTCGGCGAGGGCCTTGATCCGCTCGTCGATCTGATGGGCGAGGACTTCGGCGTTGACCCAGTTCGCGGTGACGTCGCTGATGTCGAGGGACTCGACGTCCTCGCGCATGGCGCGCAGGGCGGCACGGGAGGAGGCGAGATGGGAGCGCTCTCGGGAGAGGGGATCGTCGGACGACGGCGTGGACAAGGGGTGCCTCCGTTGGATCCAGACAAGAGCGGAGATTCTAGGTCGCCGCCGGAGCTGGATGCCAACGGTTTTTCCGTGCCACGAGCCGCCGGGTTCCCGTGCGTTGCGTCATGCCGTTCCCGTGCGTTGCGTCATCCCGTCCCCGTGCGTCGCGTCATCCCCTAGGGGACGGCCCTCTCCGCCCTAAGGGGCATGGCTAGCCCTTCAGGTGTACCAACGGACGACACGGGTTCGCCCCGCAGACCGATGCCCTCCCCATGGCCGGAGAGCCACCATGGATACATGAGCGCAGCAACCTTCACCCCAGCCCCCGGCCGCGTCTCAGGCGCGACCGCCATCACCTCGACCCACCACCGCCACCGCCTCGGCGAGGCCCTGCGTGCCCTCAAGGTGTACGCGGGCGCCGCCTTCGACGTGATCATCCTCGGCGAGTACGGCGAGGAAGCCGGCGTCCGCCGCAGGTGACCCTGACCCGCCCGGCTCAGCTCTCCGCGAGCAACTCGTCCGCGTCCACGATCCGGTACGCATATCCCTGCTCGGCCAGGAACCGCTGCCGATGCGCGGCGAAGTCCTGGTCGATCGTGTCCCGCGCCACCACCGAGTAGAAGTGGGCCTGGTGCCCGTCAGCCTTCGGCCGCAGCACCCGCCCCAGCCGCTGCGCCTCCTCCTGCCGCGACCCGAAGGTCCCCGACACCTGGATGGCGACCGTCGCCTCCGGCAGGTCGATCGAGAAGTTCGCGACCTTCGAGACGACCAGCACGCTGATCTCGCCCTCCCGGAAGGCGCCGAAGAGCTTCTCGCGCTGGGCGTTGGAGGTCTCGCCCTTGATGACGGGGGCGTTCAGGTGCTCGCCCAGTTCGTCGAGCTGGTCGATGTACTGGCCGATGACCAGGATCTGCTGCCCGGCGAACCGCCGTACCAGCGCCTCCGTGACCTTCCGCTTGGTGTCGGTCGTCGCGCAGTAGCGGTACTTCTCCTCCTGCTCGGCGGTCGCGTACGCCAGCCGCTCGGCGTCGGTGAGATTGACCCGGACCTCGACACAGTCGGCGGGCGCGATATAGCCCTGCGCCTCGATCTCCTTCCAGGGAGCGTCGAAACGCTTGGGCCCGATCAGCGAGAACACGTCCGACTCACGGCCGTCCTCCCGCACCAGCGTCGCCGTCAGCCCGAGCCGCCGCCGCGCCTGAAGATCCGCCGTGAACTTGAAGACCGGCGCGGGCAGCAGATGCACCTCGTCGTAGAGGATCAGCCCCCAGTCCCGGGAGTCGAACAGCTCCAGATGCGGATAGACGCCCTTCCGCCTGGTCGTCAGCACCTGGTACGTCGCGATGGTGACCGGCCGGATCTCCTTCTTCGTACCGCTGTACTCGCCGATCTCGTCCTCGGTCAGCGAGGTCCGCTTCACCAGCTCGTGCTTCCACTGCCGGGCGGAGACCGTGTTCGTGACGAGGATGAGCGTGGTGGACTTCGCCTGGGCCATGGACCCCGCGCCGACCAGCGTCTTCCCGGCACCACAGGGGAGTACGACGACTCCGCTCCCGCCGTGCCAGAAGTTCTCCACCGCCTGCTTCTGGTACGGCCTGAGCGCCCACCCGTCCTCGACCAGCTCGATCGCGTGAGCCTCACCGTCGACGTACCCGGCCAGGTCCTCGGCCGGCCAGCCCAGCTTCAGCAGCGTCTGCTTGATCTGCCCGCGCTCGGAGGGATGCACGGCCACGGTGTCCGGGTCGATCCGGTTGCCGACCAGCGGAGCGACCCGCTTGGAGCGCAGGATCTCCTCAAGCACCGGACGGTCGGTGGTCGTCAGGACCAGCCCGTGCGCCGGGTGCTTGGACAGCGTCAGCCGCCCGTAGCGGTCCATCGTCTCGGCGACGTCGACCAGCAGCGCGTGCGGCACGGGATAGCGGCTGTACTGCACCAGCGCGTCCACGACCTGCTCGGCGTCATGCCCGGCCGCCCGCGCGTTCCACAGCCCGAGCGGCGTCACCCGGTAGGTGTGGATGTGCTCCGGAGCCCGCTCCAGCTCGGCGAACGGCGCGATGGCCCGACGGCACTCGTCGGCCAGCTCGTGGTCGACTTCCAGGAGCAGCGTCTTGTCGGACTGGACGATGAGGGGACCGTTCACGCGCGGCTTCCTTCCCTAAGGCCAGAGGTCGGCCAAACGTCCAGTGTGCCTGATCGTTTCCCGGTCGGGGCCGGGGCGGGTGTCTGGTCGTACTGGATGTCTATTCATTCCTGTGAGTGGTGTGGTTTCACCTGTACGGCGGCGGATGCGAAGAATGGCCGACCGTGCAGCTCCTCACTCGTGATCCGTCCACGCCGTCCACCACCCTGGGCTACGCCCTGTTCGCCACTCGCTGGCTTCAGGCGCCGCTCTACTTCGGCCTCGTGGCCGCCCAGGGCGTCTATGTCTACAAGTTCTTCAACGAGCTGTGGACCTTAATCCTCCGGTGCATCACCGGGCAGGCGAACGAGACGTACGTCATGCTCGCCGTGCTCAAGCTGGTCGATGTCGTGATGATCGCCAACCTGCTGATCATGGTGATCGTCGGCGGCTACGAGACCTTCGTCTCGCGCATCGGCCTCCAGGGCCACCGCGACCAGCCGGAATGGCTCTCGCACGTCAACTCCAACGTGCTGAAGGTCAAGCTGGCCACCGCCATCGTCGGCATCTCCTCCGTCCATCTGCTGCAGATGTTCGTGGATGTGCACCACACCGCACGGCACTCGCTGCTGTGGGGGACGGTGATCCATATGGCGTTCATCGTCTCGGCGGCGATCCTGGCGTACATGTCGGGGCCGATGGCCGCGCACGCCGAGCGGGCCGGCCGGCACCGGGACCATGAGCACAGGGCGGTCGAACCGCCCGCGCCGGCGCGGGCCGCCGCCCCGATTCCGAGCCAGGCGGGGGCGCCCGCCGTCGAGACGGGGGCCGAGGAGCGGATCCGGGACGCCGGGTTCCCGGCGCGGAAGCTGCTGGAGGAGTACGACGCCGAGCATCCCCGGGTCTTCGACCGGGAGACGGTGGCGCGGCTCGGCAAGCTGGACTTCGTCGGGACCTGCGGGAACGTGGTGTTCGTCGGGCCGCCCGGCACCGGCAAGACGCATCTGGCCGTCGGGCTCGGGGTGCGTGCCTGTGAGTCCGGGTACCGGGTGCTGTTCGACACGGCCGCCGGATGGGCGGCACGGCTGGCCGGAGCGCAGGCCGCGGGACGGCTCGCGGAGGAACTGGCCGAGCTGGATTCCTGCCCGGTGCTGATCGTCGACGAGGTCGGGTACGTACCGTTCGACGCGGACACGTCCAGGCTCTTCTTCCAGCTGGTGGCGCACCGCTACGAGCGGGGGTCGCTGATCGTGACCGGCGACCGCCCTCTCGAGCGGTGGGACGAGGTGTTCGGCGGCCCGGCCGCCCCGGCGATGGTGGACCGGCTGGCCCACCACGCCGAGATCGTGCGGCTGGACGGGGACAGCTACCGGATGCGCCGGGCTACTTCAGCTTGGACAGGTCGAGGTTGTTGACCAGCGGTTGGGCGAAGACGTGTCCGTCGACGTTGAGAAGAGGCTCGCCGCCTGCCCCGGCGACCGGGAGTGGCAGCGGCAGCGCGGGAGCCGCCGAGGCCTCGGGCGCCAGCGCGGCGAGGAGCGCGACCGCGGAGACCAGTGCGGTGGCGGACACGGCGACGGCGGCGCGGGCGCGGTGGTTGAGCTTGTCACGCATGGGGGAGTCAGGGGCCTTTCGCAGAGGGTGAATCGATCGAGGGGGCCGGTCCCGGGCGCGCCGGGACCGGCCCGAGGTGTCGCGGTGGCGGGTCAGATGATGCCGGGCGTCTCGATGATCACGCCGCCGACATCGATGCCGATGGCCGCGGCCTGGGTGGCGAAGGCGCCGATCATCATGGCGGTGGCGGTCAGGACAGCGGCGACTCGACGGGCTGCACGCATGGGCGGGGACTTCCTTTCACTGCGGATCAGGACATCCGTTGGCTGCCCGGCCCTCCGCACCGGAATGCGGGACGACCTGCGCGTTCCCTCATGGGTGGGAAGTGTCCGGCGTGGCGTGCATGAATCGGGGCGTACACCCGTCCGAGCGAAGGAAGTGCCGTGCCGGGTTGTCTGTCGTCCGCGGCGCCGTCGTGGCTGGTCGCGCCCACGCGGCGGAGCCGCAAATTGATACAGCCCCGCGCCCCTTTGGGGCGCTTTAGTCGTCGGCCAGCTCCGCGACCCCGGTGATCCGGTGCAGCGGATACGTGCGGACCTCGTCCGCGGTGTGGTCGTACGCCGTCACGAAGCCGCCCTCGACCTTGATGGGGGCGATGACGCGCTGGCTGGCGGAGCCCTCGGCGTTCACGTAGCCGATCCAGAGGGCTTCGCCGGTGAGGACGGCGGCCTGCATGGTGGCGAGGGTCTCGGCGGAGCCGGTGCGGGGGAGTTCGCCGTTCGTCACGGGGGTCTGCTTGCGCGGGGTCGTGGAGGCCAGGTCGCCCGCCCGGATCGCGCGGATCGCGGCCGTCAGGAGCGTCGGGTCGGGCGCCGGGGGGCCGTCCGGGACCGGCTCGGGGGCCGTGCGCGGCGGAGTGCGGTGGGCGTGGGCGCGGGTGATCAGGACGTCGCCCTCGGCGGATTCGGCGGCCGGCGCGAACCCCATCCCACGCAGGCCCTCCAGCAGCGCCGCCGGGTCGGCCTGGGCGGCCAGCACGGTCGGGGCGAGGCGACGCAGATGCAGGGCGGCGGCGCGCTTGTCGGCGAGGATCTCGTTCAGCAGGGCGTCGTCGTCGCAGCGGACGTACGCCGAAGCCGCGCCGATCCGCAGATGGCCGTGCCTCCTGGCCACGTCGTCGATCAGGTACGTCAGCGGCTGCGGAATCGGCGTACGCGAGTGCGCGGCGAGGAAGGCGTGCAGGTCGGACGCGCTGCGGCCGGCGTCCAGTGCGCGGCGTACGGAACCGGGCGTGAACCGGTAGACCGTCGCCCCGCCCTTGGACTCCACGTCCGCGAGGACGTCGAGCATGTCGGCGAGCGGGCGCTGCAGCGGGCCGGGGGCGACCGCCGTGAGGTCGGCCTGGAGGAGGACGTGGTCCAGCGGCTCCGGGAGGAGCGGGGCGAGGAGCCGGGCGGCGGTGGCGGAGGCGACGGCCTGTTCGGCGGGGGTGAGGGGTTCCCGGACCGGAACCCTGTGGTGCTTGTGGTGGACGGGGAGCTTGTCGCCGGGGCCGGAGGGCTCGTCCGCGGCCGACTTCGCGGCCGGCGCTCCGATCAGTGCCCGCCCGTGCGCGGACAGCGCGCCACGGCCGGTGACGCCGAGCAGTTCCGCCTCCGAGAGCGTCCACCGGGCGAGCCGGGTGCGCAGGTCGTCGTCCCTCTGCGGTGCCCGCAGCGGGCGCTCCCAGCGCAGCCGGGCCAGCACCGACTCGGCGGACGGCGCGGCGCCCTCCGGCAGTTCGGCTAGCAGGGCCAGCACCCGGTGCCGTACCTCCGGCGCGGCCGAGCGGTCCAGGCCCGGGCCGAGGGCCGACATCGTGCGTTCCTTGGCGTCCCGGCCGCCGACCAGGCCCGCCGTGCGGGTCGCCGCCAGCCAGGCCTCCGCGAGCCGCACCCAGCGCCGGTCCGCGGGCTGCTCCAGCCACTCGTCGTACGCCGGGGTCGCCGCGTACCGCTCGTCCGCCTCACCGTCCGACGCGATCAGGCCCGCCGCGTACGCCAGCTCCACCCAGAACGCCGCGATCGGCTCCGGTACGTCCAGGGCGACGGCCGTCCGCTTGAGGTCCCGGACGCTCAGCCCGCCCGCCCGCAGCACCGTCGGGCCGCCCTCGTCCCAGTCCCTCAGCAGTTCCTCGACGGTCGCCAGCGCCGAGTACGCCTGTCCGGCCGCCGTCGCGTCCACAACCTGTGGACGGTGCGTGCCGACGGGCTCGACGGGGGGCGGCAGCGGCTCGGTGGCACGGTGGGCGTGGCCGTCCCGCAGACGCAGGGCCACCTCGCGGGGGAGTACGACGGTCCCGGGCGTCGTCGGCAGCAGCAGCCCGCGGTCGAGGAGCCAGCGCAGCCGGGCCGCCGGGTCGGCGGTGACCTGCCCGTACGGCGGGCCCCAGACCAGTCGGCGCAGCACCTCCAGGGACTCCTCGGGGGCGTCGGCCAGCAGGGCCGTCATCCGCCTGCGGTCCTTGAACAGGGCGGTCAGCGCGGCGACCGCCGAGACCGCGTCGTGCGTGGACGCCAGCCCGGCCGCCGTGACGATCTCCTGGATACGGCCCGGCGACATGCCCGACGTCGCCTCCTGCACCGTCGGGCCCAGGCCGGTCGGGGACGGGTGCTGCGGGGACGGGGACAGCAGCTCGCGGGCCGTGCGGACGAGGCGCAGGCGGTCGTCGGGGCCCCAGACGAGGGCCTGTTCGCGCAGGGTGGCGAGGGCGTGCGGAAGCGCGGCGGCGACGGCCTGGTCCCCTTCGTCGCCGGTCATGAGGCCGAGGAGTTCTTCGTACGGTGCCGGGTCAGCGGCGACGGCGAGCGCCTCCGCCGTCTGCAGGGCGAAGCGGTCCAGCCGCTCCAGGGCACGCACGACCGAGGCGCGGGTGCCGGCGCGGGTCGCGAGCTGCGTGAGGTCCGTCGGGACGGGGGTGATGAGGTCGGGGCGGCTGCGCAGCAGCGCGGCGAGGGCGGCGTCGTCCCGTCCACGGAGTGCCTCCGCGAGGGAACGTGGGGCCGCCGGCTTGTCCTCGGTGCTCATCCGAATCACGGTAGCGGGTGTGTATGACGCTTGGCTTGCGGCTGCGTGGGGGTGCGGGGCGGGGTGGGTCGCGCAGCCCGGCGCTGACGGGGTGCCGCCTGCGCCCACCCGTGCCGCCCCAGGCGGCACGCATGCCCGCAGCTTGGCGGTAACGTCTGTCATCACGGGGTATCCAACGCACCCGCCCCGGAGGGGACTTCGTGGGGATCGAGAGCGACCAGGTCGTCTACGAGTATCTGAGCCGCGTCGGTGACGTGGCGCAGCAGCGGCAGTTGCCGTCGTCCGACCGGATGCGGCTGGTCTCGGAGTTGCGGAACGAGATCGACCGGCGTCGGGCGAAGACGCCGGTGGACAGTCCTGCCGCCGTGCGCCGTATCCTCGCCCGGCTGGGCAGCCCCGATGAGGTCGTCGCCAACGCCGGTGGCGGCGGCGGTGTGCCGCAGGCGCCGGGCGCCTCCGTGCCCGTACAGCCGGACCGGGCGGAGGAGCGGCCCAGGGCCAAGGGGTTGCGGCGCGTGGTGCCCCGGCCTCGGCCCGCCGAACCCGTCGAGGACCCCGCGGATGCGCCCTCCCCGCCCCACCTCGCCGGTGCCGACGAACTGGGGAACAGTGCGACGCAGCCCGACTGGTGGCGGGTGGACAGCAGTCCGTTCGGGGTCGGGGACGAGGTGCCGGGGTTCGTCGGCGGGGTGGAGATTCCGGATCTGCTGAAGCCTCCTCCGCCGAAAGAGAGGCCGAAAGAGATCGAGAAGGCGGAGAAGGAGGTCGTACGGGACGAGCCGGCCGCTGTGGAGAAGGCCGAGGAGGTCACGTCCCGGCGCCGCCGCCTCCGCCTTCCCCGTCCCGGAAACTGGAGCAACCCCTTCCTCCTGCTCGGCGCGTCCCTCCTCGTCGCCGGTGCCTTCCTGGGGAACCTGCTCGTGCTCCTCTTCGGCTGGCTCATCGCCTACGCCTCCCGGCGGCTGACGCAGGCGGAGCGGCAGGTGGCGGTCATGTGGCTGCCGGGCGCGGCGCTCACCGCCGGGATCGTCTGGCTGTGGGGACGCAACACAGGGCGGTGGGGTGATCCCATCGCTGAGGGGCACATGAACGCCGCCGTCTCCGAGACCTGGCCGTGGGTCGTCCGGGGCGCCGCCATCGCCTCCGCGCTGTTCCTGCTGTGGCGGTCCCAGCGCCGGCGGTAGGGCGGGACCGGGCGTCTTGATCGCCGCCCGCCTGGGCACAATGGCCCATATGACCTCAGCCGCCCTGCCTCCCGTCGCCTCCCTCACCGTCGGCTTCGACCTCGACATGACGCTGATCGACTCCCGGCCCGGCATCCACGCCTGCTACACGGCGCTGGCCGAGCGGACGGGGACGTTCATCGACGCCGATCTGGCGATCACCCGGCTCGGGCCGCCGCTCGCGGACGAACTGATCAACTGGTTCCCGGCGGAGCAGGTGGCGGCCATGGGCGACCTGTACCGCTCGATGTACCCGACGATCGCCATCGCCGCCACGCCCGCCCTGCCCGGCGCCCGTGAGGCGATCGCCGCCGTGCGCGCGGCGGGCGGCCGGGCGATCGTCGTCACCGCCAAGTACGAGCCCAACGCCAAGCTGCACCTGGAGCACCTCGGCATCGACGCCGACGCGGTGATGGGCGACCTGTGGGCCGAGCAGAAGGCGGAGGCGCTGCGTGAGCACGGCGCGGCGGTGTACGTCGGCGACCACATCGGCGACGTGCGCGGCGCCCGTACCGCCGAAGCGCTCTCCGTGGCCGTCACGACCGGGCCGTGCGACGGCGACGCGCTGCGGGCGGCCGGAGCGGATGTGGTCCTGCCGGACCTCACCCATTTTCCGGCCTGGCTCGCGGACTACCGCCCGGCGCGGGCCTGACGGCGGCCGGCCGCAATCGACTGGAAGACACCGGCCCCCGCCACCAGGAAGCCGACGCCCATGAACATGCTCAATCCGAACATGTACGTCGGAAATGGCGTCGTACCGAGGAGGAGCGGGGCCACGGTGACGAGTGTGGCCACGGCACCGACGAAGAAGACGATGGCTCCGGCACGGATCAGGCGGTCGCCGGGCGCGGCGGAATTCGTTTGGGTTTTGTCACGCACCCGACCAGGGTAGTTCCCTGCGCGAAGGAACAACCGGGTGACGTCTTGTCACCGGGTGGAAGACCATTAGCCTTGGTACCGGCGGGTCCCGACGACCCGCCCCAGTGCTATCAAGAGCAGTTCCCTGGCGTTTTCCGAAGCAGTTTTCCGACGAGTACGAGGACGAGGACAGACGTGCCTACCGGCAAGGTCAAGTGGTTCAACAGCGAGAAGGGCTTCGGCTTTCTCTCCCGTGACGACGGCGGCGACGTCTTCGTCCATTCCTCGGTCCTCCCCGCCGGAGTCGAGACGCTCAAGCCGGGTCAGCGAGTTGAGTTCGGGGTCGTCGCCGGGCAGCGCGGTGACCAGGCGCTCTCGGTGACGCTTCTCGACCCGACCCCGTCCGTCGCGGCCGCCACTCGCAAGAAGCCGGACGAACTCGCCTCCATCGTCCAGGATTTGACGACCCTCCTCGAGAACATCACGCCGATGCTCGAGAGGGGCCGCTATCCCGACAAGGCCGCCGGCGCGAAGATCGCCGGCCTGCTGCGAGCGGTCGCCGACCAGCTCGACGTCTAGATCCCGTAGATCTTCCGGACTTCAAGGGGAAATCCAGCGCACCCGGACCGAGGGGCGACACCAGCCCCTCGGCCGCAGCGGAGGCAGCAGTCCCTCGGCTGCCGCGCCGGTCAGCAGGCACCTGATGGCCGTGGCGCCTCTTTCTGCCGTCCTTGCGCTGCTGCGCGGGCTCCGTTCGGTGGTTGCTGTGTTCGGTGGGGTCAGGGGAACGAGAGGGCTTCGGGCCCGAGTGGAGGCAGTAGTCCCTCGGCTGCCGCGCGGGTCAGCAGGCCCCTGACCGCCGCGTAGCCGTCCGCGCCGAGGTCGTGGGTGAACTCGTTGACGTACAGGCCGATGTGCTGGTCGGCGACGGACGGGTCCATCTCCTGGGCGTGCTCCATGACGTACGGGCGGGAGGCCTCGGGGTCGTCCCAGGCGGCCTTCACGGAGGTACGGATGGACTCGGCGAGCAGCCGCAGCGTGTCCGCGCCCAGCGACTTCTTCGCGATGATCGCGCCCAGCGGGATCGGCAGCCCGGTGGTGCTCTCCCAGTGCTCGCCCATGTCGGCGAGCTTGTGCAGGCCGTAGTTCTGGTACGTGAAGCGCGCCTCGTGGATGACGAGTCCCGCGTCGACCTTTCCGTCCCGGACGGCCGGCATGATCTCGTGGAACGGCATCACCACGATCTCGCCGACGCCGTCCTCGACCGTGTCCGCTGCCCAGAGACGGAACAGCAGATACGCCGTCGACCGCTCGCTCGGCACGGCGACCGTGCGGCCGGCGAGGTCCACGCCCGGCTCGCGCGTCAGTACCAGCGGCCCGCAACCCCGGCCCAGCGCGCCCCCGCACGGCAGTAGCCGGTACTCGTCGAGGACGTACGGCAGGACGGCGTACGACACCTTCAGCACGTCGAACTCGCCGCGCTCGGCCATGCCGTTGGTGATGTCGATGTCCGCGAACGTCACGTCGAGCGCGGGGGCGCCGGGGACGCGGCCGTGGGCGAGGGCCTCGAAGACGAAGGTGTCGTTCGGACAGGGGGAGTAGGCGATCTGCAGCGGCTCAGCGGTCATGCCTGTTCCAACTCTCCAGTACGGGCGCGAGCTTCCCGAAGCCCTCGGTGAGGGCGGCGAGGGCGTCGCCGATGCGCCAGGCGGCGCGGTCGCGCGGGCCGACGGGGTTGGAGACGGCGCGGATCTCCAGCACGGGAACGCCGTGCGCGGCGGCGGCCTCGGCGACGCCGAAGCCTTCCATCGCCTCGGCGAGGGCAGTGGGATGGCGGTCACGGAGCGCGGCGGCGCGGGCGGCGGTGCCGGTCACGGTGGAGACGGTGAGTACCGCGCCGGTACGGGCTCCGGTGGCCGCCGCGAGCTCTCGTACGAGTGATTCCGGCGGACGATGGGTGACGGCGCCGAAGCCCAGCTCCGTGACCGGCAGAAAGCCGTCGGGCGTCTCGGCGCCCAGGTCGGCGGCGGTGATCTCGTCGGCGACGACAAGGGAGCCGACGGGGGCGTGGGGTGCGAAGCCGCCGGCGATTCCGGCCGAGACGACCAGGTCGTACGGGAACATCGCGAGCGTCGTGGCGGTGGTCGCGGCGGCGCGGGCGGGACCCACGCCGACGGTGAGGATGTCGCCCGTGAACGCCCGTGCCACCGCGTCCCGTTCGGCCGGGACGGCGGTGGCTACGAGGACGCGTACGGCAGGCGTGGTCAGTCGTCCTTCTTCAGCTTGAAGGACCACAGGCCGGTGACCGTGTTGCTGTTCTTCTTGCCGTCGGCCGCCTTGATGGAGACCAGGGTCGAGTCGCCCTGGGCTCCGTACTGGGCGTTGAAGAACACGCTGCCCGGGATCGTGCGGTACGTCTTGTCGCTGTCCTCGGTGAGCGGCTGACCGTTCATCAGGATCGTCCAGCGCTTGTCGGCGACCTCGGGGTCGACACCGAAGCGGACGGTCTCGTCCGGGTCCACGGTGATCGACTTGATGTCGGTCTCCTTCAGGCACTTCGTCAGGTCCGCGGACTTCAGGGCCTCGCCCTCACCGCCGCAGGTGGCCTCCTCGCTGACCGAGGAGGTGCCGACGGTGACCGTGGACATCGGGGTCGGCTTGTCACAGGCCGAAAGGACGAGCAGTCCGGCGGATACGGCGCCGGCGGCGGCGACAGCGCGGCGGCGTCGCACAGCGGATTGCATGGTCATGGGCGAAGGCTATCGGGCACGTCCTTGCTCCGCTGGAAGCGGGGTGACGAACCTGCGGGTCGGTGGGGGCTGGTCGCTCCCCCACTCTCGGCTTCGCTCGAGCGGGGGGACCCCCATCGCGGCGGAGCCGCATATCGATACAGCACCGCGCCCCTTACGGGGCGCGGTGCTCTGGCTACGCCACGCGTGTCCGTGGTGAGCCGCCCTGGCGGGCCGAGGTGAGCAGGCCGCGGACCGTGGTCAGCCAGCCGGCGGCGACGATGGCGGCGGCCACCGAGAGGCCGAAGCCGCCTTCGAGGGGCAGGACGATGCCGACCGCGCCGCCGAACACCCATGCCACCTGCAGCAGCGTCTCGGAGCGGGCGAACGCGGAGGTGCGGACCGTCTCCGGTACGTCCCGCTGGATCAGCGCGTCCAGGGACAGCTTGGCCAGCGCCTGCGCGAACCCGGCGGAGGCCGCCAGACACGCCACCATCGCCGCCCCGAAGAAGATCGCCGCGGCGATCGCCGCACCGAGCACGAACGCCACCACCGTCACGATGATGATCTCCGGTGCGCGTGACCTGAGCCACGCCCCGACCGCCGTACCGATCGCGTTGCCCGCGCCCGCCGAGACCGCCACTATGCCCAGCGACACCGCCGCGCTCTCACCGGTCAGCGGATGCTCGCGCAGCAGGAACGCCAGGAAGAAGATCAGGAAGCCGGAGAGACAGCGCAGGGCGGCGTTGGCGCCGAGGGCGTGGGTGACGGCGATCCCGACGGTGCGCAGCCCGGGACGCTTGACGGGCTTGCGGTGCGGGCCGTGCAGATGCTCCTCGTCGGCGGCGAGCAGGGCCGTGTCCTCACCCTTCGCCGAGTCGACCTTCGGCGGCAGGGAGAAGGAGAGGATCGTACCGGCGACGAAGATCACGAAGGCGCCGTAGAGGGGCCAGCGATCCCCGACGGACTGCAGGCCGGCTCCGATCGGAGCCGCCACGCCGGTGGCGAGGAGCCCGCCGAGGGTGACCCGCGAGTTGGCTTTCACCAGGGAGAAACGGGGTGGCAGGAGCCGGGGCACGACGGCACTTCTGACCACGCCGTACGCCTTGGACGCGACCAGCACGCCCAGCGCCGCCGGGTACAGCTCGATGGAGCCGGAGCTGACGGCACCGGCCAGGATCAGCGCGAGCAGCGCCCGGGCCAGCATCGCCATCGCCATCGCCGCGCGGCGGCCGTGCGGGATGCGGTCGAGGAGCGGGCCGATCACGGGGGCGAGCAGCGTGAAAGGCGCCATGGTGATGCCGAGGTACAGCGCGACCCGGCCGCGGGCCTCGTCGGTGGGGACGGAGAAGAAGACGGTGGAGGCGAGGGCGACGGTGATCATCATGTCCCCGGCGCCGTTCACCCCGTGGAGCTCGATCAGCTTGCCGAGGCCGGACTCGCCCGCCCCGTGCGCATGCGTCGCCTTGCGGATACCGCGGGCGGCGCCCGTCACCGGCAGATGCAGGGCACGGCCCACCGAACGCAGCGGCCCACCCACCCGGCCCGTCCCGTTCCGTCGGCTGCTCCCCTTGATCCCACCGACACGGGTGGCACCGTGGGGCGTCCTTGCACCTGCCATTCCGCCATAGTGCCCCGAGATGGGTACGGGTAGTGCGGTTACGGCACGGATGGCGCCGCACTTTTGCACACCGACGGTTTCTGGAAGCGCCCCAAAGGGGCGCGGGGCTGTATCGATCAGCGGCTCCGCCGCGGGGCGCGACCAGCCCTCACGGCGCAGTACCCGCCCGACGGCAGGTCCTGGCACGTCAGAAGGCGCATCAAACACCCCCGTGTCCGAAGAGCCCACGGAAACTCAACGTCGGTGTAGGCCCAGCGCCAGCGAACAGGTAGCGTGCGTAGCGCGTCGTGGCGAACGTTCTCGGCCGCGCGCCTCTCGGTCATCCCGCAGAATGGATGGAGCAGGTGCGCCCGAGCACGATCGGGCGCGGACGTCGACGCGGCCCCAAGGTCCGCTCCGTTCCGCCCGACCGCCTTCAGGCAAAGGCGCACCCGAGAGACTGGCGTAGGAGAGAAGCGATACCAGTGAGCGCAGCGATCACGCGAAGCCGCACCCCCGACCGCCTGTGTGCCGAGGCCGTCGACCTCGCCCGTGCCGCCGCCGAGGAGGCCGCCGCGCCCGGCGTCGTCGGCGAGCACGCGGGGCTGGTGTCGGAAGGCGACCGGGTCGTCACGCACTTCTTCGAGTGCAAGGAGCTCGGATACCGCGGCTGGCGCTGGGCCGTCACGGTGGCGCGCGCCTCCCGCGCCAAGTTCGTCACGCTGGACGAGGTGGTGCTGCTCCCCGGCCCGGACGCGCTGCTGGCCCCCGAGTGGGTGCCGTGGAGCGAGCGGCTGCGCCCCGGCGACATGGGCCCCGGCGATCTGCTCCCCACCGACGCGGAGGATCTGCGTCTGGAGCCCGGCTACTCCGGCGAGGACGAGCCGCCGCCCAACTCCGCCGTGTTGCACGAGATGGCCGAGCTGGTCGAGGCGGAGGACGCGGAGGTGACGGCGGGCCCGCCGGCGAACTTCTCCGTGGCGCCCTCGCGCGGCTCGATCGCGTCGGTCGCGGAGGAACTCGGCATGCGCCGGGCCCGCGTCCTGTCCCGCTACGGCCTGCATGTCGCCGCCGACCGCTGGGAGGAGGCGTACGGCCCCAAGACCGCGATGGCCCAGGCGGCACCGGCGTCCTGCGTGAGCTGCGGCTTCCTCGCGCCGATCGGCGGGGCGATGGGACAGGCCTTCGGGGTGTGCGCGAACGAGTTCTCACCCGCGGACGGCCACGTCGTGTCCCTCGCCTACGGCTGCGGCGGCCACTCGGAGGCGGCGGTCATGCCCAAGCCGCCGCGGCCGGCCCCGCCGGTCATCGACGAGACCCGAGTCGACCCCTTCCCGCTGCGGCCCTCCCCGGATTCCGGGTCGGTGCCGGTCGGGGCGGACGAGGAGTCCGTGGAGTTGGGACACTCGTAGCTTTGGGCGCGGTGGGTGAGAGGCAGACCTCACAGGGCGGTCACCTGGCTGGCAGGCAGCACAGGTCTTGGCTCCAGCCCGAGCAGGATGTGTCTTCGGCGGGGCCCTGGGCGCGGCACCGGCCCGGCGGTTGCTGCTCAGGCCTCGTGCGGTGAGTTCGGCGATGGGATCGGCCGTGGACATGGAAAGCTTCGGCAGCCCGACCAGTTCGCTCGCCTTACGTTCCACAGCGGCCAGGAATCCTGGCGGAGCGGTACGGGCGGCTTCCTCGGCTCCGAAGGCGTACTCCCCTTTCCAGCTCACCCGCGGACTGCCTTCATGGCTTCGTCCAGGACCGCACTGAGGTCGCGCAGAGCTGCCTGCGCCTGGGCCGGATCCTCATGTTCCAGGTCGCTCTTCGCCCGGGTGTAGCGGACGGACAGGTCGGGCCGACGGGCGATCTCGATGTCCCTGGCCCAGGTCAGCGGCGCCCCGTTGCGCCGGCCTGAGTGCTCATGGTGTCCTCCAGAGGGTGCCCAGGCCAGATCATCCGGCCCGAGGGCAGGGAACCGGACAGAACGGTCTCAGGCGGTGGTGGCAACGGGAGTGCGGCAGTCATGGCAGCGTCCGGGGGTCGGTGAGCGGAAGGCGCGGTCGCAGCCTTCGCAGCCTTCGCAGTTGCAGACGCCGGTGCATGCGCGGGCCGTGATCGAGGACCGCTCGTTTGGCCCGGCAATCGGTCTTCACAATGGTGTGGCGACAGCAGCATGGGCCTCGGTGTTCGTCGGCATGGCTGGATGGAAGGATCGAGTTGCTGAAGTTCCCGGACGGTACGGCGGTGGGGCGCGCCGACGGCCTGTTCAACGGTCGGCCCGGCTCCGAGCCGAGGCATCTCCGCATCCTGGAGCTGCAATCTGGCACCATCCGGGCGCAGGCCCTCCCGCCACGGAAGTCGCCGGCCTTCATCGAACAACTGCTGGGAGAAACATGATCCGCAAGGCCTCCCCTGGGGACGCCTCCGAACTGGCGTGGTTCAAGAGCAGCTATAGCGGCGGCACCAACGGCGAGTCCTGCGTCGAGATCGCGGAAGCGCCCCGCACCATCCATGTCCGCGACTCCAAGCACGCCGACGGCCCCCGCCGCACCCCCACCCCGGAGGCCTGGGCCGACTTCGTGCCGTACGCCTCACGGAGTTCCCGGATCTGAAGGGCTGCAAGTGACGACTTCCCGGACACTCCTGCGGGCGGCGAGCGTCGGCGACGTGGACAGGATCACCGACCTGCACACTCTGGCCCGTGCGGCGTACTACCAGGCAGGCGGGCTGTCGGATGCGGAGCTCACGTCCTCCGGCGCGCGCTCTGATCGGCGGGAGAGCTGGATGCGTGCCGTCCGTAGGGACGACAGGACCGTGCTGTGCGCGGAACGAGGCGGCGAGATGGTGGGGATCCTGTCGATGGGCCCACCCTGCGAAGCCGGCGTCGATGCCACCACAGTGGGTCAGCTCTACCAGATCCACGTCCGCCCCGGTCTGTGGGGACAAGGCGTTGGCAGCCACCTGCACGCCGCATTCGTGAGCTTCCTCCGCGACGCGTCCCTCTCCTCGGGCGTACTGGGGGCATGGGAGCGCAACAGCCGAGCCCAGGTCTTCTACGCCCGACACGGCTGGAAGCCGGACGGACACCATCGGCCCGGCCCGGGTGACGCGAACTACGTACGCATGCGCCTCAGCCTGGACGCCGCGGTCTGACGCCCCTCAGGCTGCGGAGGAGCGTCCGCGCGGCGACCCCTCATCAGGCTGATGACTGGACGGCGAACCGCGGCGTCCGCATCGCGCGATACCTTCATCCTCACGCTGATGAGGGCCGATGAGGAGAGACAACGTGAGCAAGTTCGTGCGGCCGGCCGCCGAAGGCGCGGACCCCTTCGGGACGGCTCGTCTGCGGCGCGGAGTGCTGGACGCGTGGGCGACCAGCCCGGCCCGGTTCCGTGAGGACGCCAACGCCGAGGAAGATCTCGTCCTCGGCGGCTACCGGGACCGTCTTGTCGTCGAGCTCGCTCAGAACGCCGCCGACGCCGCGGCCAGGGCAGGCGTACCCGGACGGCTCCGGCTCACCCTCCGCGACGGAGTCCTGTTCGCCGCCAACACCGGCGCGCCCCTCGACGCGGCCGGCGTCGAGTCCCTCGCCACGCTCCGCGCCTCCGCCAAGCGCGAGACCGCGGAAACGGCGATCGGCCGCTTCGGCGTCGGTTTCGCCGCCGTCCTCGCCGTCACCGACGAGCCCGCGGTCGTCGGCCGGCACGGCGGCGTCCGCTGGTCCCTCGCCGAGGCACGCGAGCTGTCCGCGGAGACCGCACGGCACAGTCCCGGACTCGGGGACGAGATCCGCCGGCGCGACGGCCACGTCCCGCTCCTCCGTCTCCCGTTCGCCGCCGAGGGCACCGCCCCCGACCCGTACGACACCGTCGTCATCCTGCCCTTGCGCGACACGGCCGCCGCCGACCTCGCCGAGCGCCTGCTGCACGCCGTCGACGACGCCCTCCTCCTGGCCCTGCCCGGCCTCGAAGAGGTCGTGATCGAGACCGAGGACGTCCGCACCCTGCGCCGCCGCACCGAGGGCGCCCTGACGGTCGTAGAGGACTCCAGGGAGGGCACGACCCGGTGGCGTACGGTCGCCGCGCACGGGCCGCTCGCGCCCGAACTGCTTGCCGACCGGCCCACCGAAGAGCGCCTGCGCCCGCACTGGTCCGTCACCTGGGCCGTCCCGGTCGACAGCGACGGCTCCCCGGCCCGCCCGCGCACCAGCGCCGTCGTCCACGCCCCCACCCCCAGCGACGAGCCCCTCGGCGTCCCCGCCCTGCTCATCGCCTCCTTCCCCCTCGACACCACCCGGCGACACGCGGCACCCGGCCCGCTGACCGACTTCCTCGTGGAGCAGGCGGCGGACGCGTACGCCGAGCTGCTCGCCGGCTGGCGCCCGGTGAGCACCGGCATCATCGGCCTCGTCCCCGGCCCGCTCGGCAAGGGCGAACTGGACGGGGCACTGCGCCAGGCGATCCTCCAGCGGCTGCCCCGTACGTCCTTCCTGCCCCCCGCGGTCCACGGCACGGAGGACGACGAGCTGCCCGAGTCGCTCCGCCCCCGTGACGCCGAGATCGTCGAGGGCGCCGGCGCCGACACCGTGCGCGTGCTGGCCGAGGTGCTGCCCACGCTGCTGCCAGCCGGGCTCGAACGGCGGGTGGAGCTGCGGACGTTGGGCGTCGCGCGGGTCCCGCTGACCGACGCGATCGACCGCCTCGCCGGGCTGGAGAAGGAGCCGAACTGGTGGCGGCGGCTGTACGACAGCCTCGCGGGCGTCGACCCGGATCGCCTCTCCGGCCTCCCCGTGCCGCTCGCCGACGGCCGTACGACGATCGGCCCCCGGCAGGTCCTGCTCCCCACCCCGGACGCCTCCCGTATCGACCCGGAGATGCTCGCCCGGCTCGGCCTCAAGGTCGCCCACCCGGACGGCGCGCATCCCCTCCTGGAGAAGCTGGGCGCGCTCCCCGCGACCCCGCGCGCCGTGCTCACCACCCCTCAGGTACGGGCCGCCGTCGCCGCCTCCCTGGACGAGGACGGCGGGATCTCCTGGGAGGAGGACGCCGCCCTCGACGCCGAGGAGCTGGCGGACGCCGTCCTCGCGCTCGTCCGGGACGCCGGGCTGGAGCCCGGCGACGAGCCGTGGCTCGGCGCGCTGGCATTGCCCGACGAGGAGGGGGAGTTGGTGCCCGCCGGTGAACTCGTCTTCCCCGGCAGCCCCTTCCACCAGGTCATGCGGGAGGGCGAACTCGCCACCGTGGACGCCGAGCTGGCCGAGAAGTGGGGCGAGCAGCCGCTGGCGGCCTGCGGAGTACTGGCCGGTTTCGCGCTCGTACGGGCCACGGACGTGGTGCTGGACCCGGACGAACTGGAGCCGCGCGAGGGCGACTTCGCCGAACCCGACGACGCTGGACTGCTGGACGCGGTGGACGTCTGGTGCGAGGACATCCTGGACCGCTTCCCGGACACGCCGGTCCCGCCGGTCGCCACAGAGCTGGTAGCAGTACGCGACCTGGACTTGATCGACGACGACCGCTGGCCCCAGGCGCTGGCGCTCCTCTCGCAACCCCCCTTGCGCGACGCGATCGTCCAGCCGGTCCGGATCCTCCTCCCGGACGGCACCCACGAGGTCGTACGTCCCTACACCGCATGGTGGCTGCGCGGAAACCCGGTCCTGGACGGCCGCCGCCCGGCCGGTCTGCTGGCGGCGGGCGGTGACCCCCTCCTCCGCGGCCTGTACGAGGAGGCCGACGCGACCGGGTTCGAGGACGAGCAGGTACTGCGGGCGCTGGGCGTACGGACGTCGGTGTCCGCGCTGCTCGACGAGCCGGGCGGCGCCGCCGAGCTGCTGGACCGCTTGGCCGACCCCGACCGCGAGGTCACCGCCGCCCAACTGCACGCCCTGTACAGCGCGTTGGCCGACCTCGACCCCGAGCAGGTGACCCTGCCGGACGACCTGCGGGCCGTGATGGACGGGGAGGTGACCGTCGTGGACGCCGCCGACGCGGTCGTGGTCGACTCCCCCGACCTGCTCCCCTTCACGGACGGCGTCCCCCTGCTCCCCGTCCGCCCCTCCCGCGCCGCCGAACTGGCCGAGCTGTTCCAAGTCCGGCGACTGAGCGAGTCCGTGACGGGCTCGGTGGACTCCGAGGGCACGGAGCACGCCGTACCGGACTCGGTGCGGGTGCTGTTGGGGGCGCGGACACCCGAGTCGTACGTCGAGCACGAGGAACTCGTCGTCGACGGCGTCGAGATCGACTGGCGCCTGACGACCGACGGCGTCCTGCACGCCTCGACCCTTGAGGGCGTCGCCGCGGGTCTGGCTTGGGCGGCCCGGCAGTGGCCTCGCCGGTTCGAGGTGGCGGCGCTGCTGGAGGATCCTTCGCGGACGGAGGAGTTGGCTCGGGATCGGTGGTTCGACTGAGAACTGGGCGGCTGCCCCAGCGGAGAGACTCCAGTGGGGCAGCCGCCATGTTGGGTCTTCTGTCAGTCCTCGACCCACATTCCGCGCTGGTAGGCGTCGTACTCCGTCAGGAGTCCCGCCTCGCGTTCCGGAACGCGGGTGATCGCGCCGCCGCCGTTCTCCAGCATCACGATCGAGGCAAGTAGCAGGCCCCGCATCAGGTCGTGCATGAGGAAGTTCCTGGTGGAGCAGTAAGCGTCGTACAGGCCCTGAGTGAACTTCCGGAACGTCTCCAGGTCGACGTCGGCGCCGCCGCGCTCATTGGGCGTCAGCCCGGTGGGCAGCCCCAGCTGCTCGCCGGCGCCCTGCGCGAGGGACACGTACAGCTGCCCCACCCGGAGTGCCGGGTCCCAGAGGGTCCTGGTCCGGTCCGCCGTTTCGAATTCGTAGCTCAGTGGTCCCACCTCACCCTGATGTCCTCGTCCGGGTACTGCTCCCGCAGATGCTGGATCCGGGCCTCGACCGCCGCCCTGAACCGCGGATCGATGTTCGCGTGCGTGTACCGGAACCCGATCGGGGGCGTTCCGGTAGTGCTCGGGCAGTAGGTGCCGTTCAGGCCGTACCCTTTCGGGGTGGTCGCGGATCTTCTCGACGAGCTTCTTGTCGTTCACCTGGCCATCCCCTCCCGCTCAACTCCCATTCATTTACGGTGAGTTCGTAAACATCACTTCACCGTATCCGTACAACCTTTCACCACCGCCGCGAATCTCCTCACCGGAGTCAACAGGCTCCACCATCACTTGGGCCCCGCGCCGACGACGAGCCGTGAGGAACGACCGGTGTCGGGGTCCGCATACGACGTGGGGAACGCATGCGTATACGAGCCACTGTGGCTGCCCTCTCCGGCGCCCTGGCCCTGTCCGCCCTTGCTGTGCCGGCCGCGCAGGCCGACGTGCAGGGCGCCGTGAGCATCGACAGGCCGGGCGTCCAGGAGGGATTCGGGGCCTCCTCGGCCAAGTCCGGGTTCGCCGCCCAGGCCCTGCCCGAGGTGTCCAACGTGACCGTCAACTCCGGCAAGGCACTCGTCTTCGGCACCACCACCGTCAGGACCTTCGAGGTGTCCCTGACCGCCAGCCACTCCAGCGGTATCGCGGA
Organism: Streptomyces sp. DG2A-72; assembly: GCF_030499575.1. Taxonomy (NCBI): domain Bacteria; kingdom Bacillati; phylum Actinomycetota; class Actinomycetes; order Kitasatosporales; family Streptomycetaceae; genus Streptomyces; species Streptomyces sp. DG2A-72. The sequence continues at coordinate 4,488,664 of NZ_JASTLC010000001.1, read as the reverse complement.
CGCCTACATCGACCTCTGGTACGGCACGGACCCCGAGAACCCCGACGGCTGGCTCCCGCCCAACGAGGAGACGGCCACCTGCACGGCGACCAGCGAGACGACGTCGAACTGCAAGCTCACCATCACGGCGTCCCCCGGTCTGAACGGCGACGGCATCGGTGAGCTGTACGCCAACGCGCTGGCCGGTACCTGGCACGTCGCCGCGGCCGCCGCGTCCAACGACGGCGAGGTCTACGGGAACGACTTCTACAAGACTCACAAGGTCCAGCGCCTCGCCAAGCTGACCGCCGACGCCGCGCCTGAGCCGGTGAACGCGGGCCAGACCATCACCGTCTCCGGCAAGCTGACCCGCGCCGACTGGGAGACCGGCACGTACGTCGGCCTCAGCGGCCAGTCGCTGCAGCTGCAGTTCCGTGCGTCGACCGCCAGCGCGTACTCCACCGTGAAGGGCATCTACTCCACCACCGGCGGCGCCGCGAAGACGACCACGAAGGCGACCGTCGACGGCCACCACCGCTTCAGCTTCGCGGGCATCTCCAGCACCGGGAAGGCCACCGCGACCGGCGACTACGTCGGCGTGCGCTAAGCCCGACCCTGTGGCGGAGGGGGATCTTGAGATTTCCCGCACAAATCTCGCACCGTCCGTACAACCATTCCCCTCCGCCACAGATCTGATCACGTGAGTCAACAGACTCCGCGATCATTTGGGCCCCGTGCCGACGACGAGCCGTCGGGAACGACCAGCGCCGGGGCCCCCTTTCTCCACTTGGGGAACGCATGCGTATTCGAGCCACCGTGGCCGCCGTCACCGGCGCCCTGGCCCTCTCCGCCGTCGCCGCTCCGGTCGCGACGGCCGCCGAGCCGAAGGTCCCCGCGAACGTGGCCGCCGCCCTCGACGCCGTGGCCGCGGCTGACGGCACGTCGGCGTTCGCCACGGCCGCGGCCGGCGCGTCGTACGTCCTGGACGCCTCCTTCTCCAACGTGAAGGTGAACAGCGGCAAGAACGTCGTCGTCGGCACCACCGCCACCGTCAAGGTTCCGGTGTCCTTCACGCTGACCCATGGTGCGGACGTCGACATCCACGCCGCGGACTTCGTCGCGGCCGTCCAGCTGTACCGCGGCGAATCGTTCGGTGACTCCTTCTCCGACTTCACGAGCAGCGACGCCACCTGCACGGACTCGTCCGCGACCGTCGCCTCCTGCAAGGCCACCGTCGCGATCGACCCGTTCTACCTGTTCAACGACGACGCCGCCTCCTGGAAGGCGGCCGCGTTCGCGGTCGCGTACAACGGCGAGGACCCCGACGACCCGGACCTGGACAAGGTCGGCGTCGTGGTGAAGGACCCGACGAACTCCTTCAGGTTCCAGCGTCTGTCCCAACTGACGGTCAACGCCGCGCCGGAGCCGGTGAAGAAGGGCAAGACCATCACCATCACCGGCAAGCTGACCCACGCCAACTGGGACAACAGCAGGTACGTCGGTTACGGCAACCAGTCGGTGGTGCTGCAGTTCCGCAAGAAGGGCACCACCAACTACACGAACGTCAAGGGCATCAAGACCAAGACGACCGGCAACCTGAAGACCACCGTCAAGGCATCCATCGACGGCTACTACCGCTTCCAGTTCAAGGGCACCACGGCCACCGCGCCGGTCACCGTCGCGGGCGACTACGTCGATGTGAAGTAAGCGGTCCCCGAGAAGCGTTCGTCACCGACGCCGGGGCCCCCGTGCCCCGGGTCGGGCAGTTTCCCCACCTTTTGCTCGGTCCACCTGAGGAAGTTCATGCGCATCCGTACCACCGTGGCCGCCGTCACCGGCGCCCTGGCCCTCTCTGCTCTCGTCGTCCCGGCCGCCCAGGCCGCCGACGCTCCCGCCTCCGGCAAGCTCCCCCTGAGCACGGCCGGCTCCACGGCCGCTGCCGCCGAACTCGACGTCACCTTCTCCAACATGCAGGTCAACAAGGGCAAGTCGATCGTCGTCGGCACCACGGCCCAGGTCGCCGTGCCGGTCACGTACACCCTGACCCACGCCGCCGACCTCGACACCAGCGCTGACAACTTCGCCAGCGGTCCCCTCATCTACCGCGGTACCTCGGTGGAGTCGGCGACCAACGTCCTCATCAGCGACGACCCGGGCACCTGCACCGCCGCCTCGTCGACGGTCCTCAACTGCTCGGCCGTGATCAACATCCGTCCGGCCGACGGTGAGCTGTCGAGTTCCGAGGCCGGCACCTGGAAGGCGGGCGGTCTCGCCGTCACCGCCGACGAGGACACCAAGTGGCAGGGCGACCTTGGCACCCGCAAGGTCCTTCGCGCCGCCAAGCTGACGGTCAACGCCGCGCCGGAGCCGGTGCTGAAGGGCAAGACCATCACCGTCACCGGCAAGCTGTCCCGCGCCAACTGGGACACCAACACCTACGCGGGCTACGCCAACCAGAAGGTCGTGCTCCAGTTCCGCAAGGCGGGCACCACCAACTACACCAACGTCAAGGGCATCACGTCGACCTCGACCGGCACCCTGAAGACGACGGTCACGGCCTCCACGGACGGCTACTACCGCTTCACCTTCGCGGGTTCCCCGACCACGGCGCCGACTGCGGTCGCCGGTGACTACGTCGACGTGCAGTAAGACACGGCATTACCGCTGGACGGGAAAGCGGCGGTCGACCCACTTCCAAAGCACCTCCAGGGCGACCGCCGCCACCACCGCGATGCCGACGGCCATCCACGGCATCGTCACCCCGACCAGCTTCAGTGCGAAGAACTCCTGCAGCCAGGGCACGATCAGCACCACCAGGAAGCCGCAGCCCATGGCGGCGACCAGGAGGATCCGCCACCAGGTGTAGGGGCGGGCGACGATCGCCAGTACCCACATGGAGATCAGGAACAGCGTCAGCGTCGCCGCGCTGGTCTCCGCTGCCAACGAGCCTTCGCCGGTGTAGTAGCTGCGGGCTATCAGGTACGTCGCGAAGGTCGCAAGGCCCGCCAGGACCCCGCCCGGGATCGAGTACCGCATCACCCGGCGTACGAAGTGGGGTTTCGCCCGCTCCTTGTTGGGCGCGAGGGCGAGGAAGAACGCGGGGATGCCGATGGTCAGGGTGGAGAGAAGGGTCAAGTGGCGGGGCAGGAAGGGGTATTCGACCTGCCAGCAGACCACCAGGATGGCCAGCAGGACCGAGTAGACCGTCTTGACCAGGAACAGGGTCGCTACCCGCGTGATGTTGCCGATGACCCGCCGGCCCTCCGCCACCACCGACGGCAGCGTGGCGAAGCTGTTGTTCAGCAGCACGATCTGGGCGACGGCTTTCGTGGCCTCCGAGCCCGACCCCATGGACACGCCGATATCGGCGTCCTTCAGGGCGAGTACGTCGTTCACGCCGTCGCCGGTCATCGCGACCGTGTGCCCCTTGGACTGCAGCGCGCCCACCATGTCCCGCTTCTGCTGCGGGGTGACCCGCCCGAACACGGTGCCCTCGTCGAGGGCGTCCGCCATGCCGTCCTTGTCGGAGGGGAGCCGGCGGGCGTCGACCGTCGTACCGGACAGGCCCAGCTTGCTCGCGACCGCGCCGACCGACACCGCGTTGTCGCCGGAGATGACCTTGGGCCGGACGTTCTGCTCCTCGAAGTAGCGCAGGGTGTCGGCGGCGTCCGGGCGCAGCCGCTGCTCCAGGACGACCAGGGCGGTGGGGCGGGCGCCCCGGGCGACCTCGGGGTCGTCGAGCTCGCGGGTGACGCGGGCCAGCAGCAGCACTCGTAGACCCTGTTCGTTGAGCCGGTCCGTCTCGGCCAGCGTGGGGTCGTCGTCGGCGAGGAGGACGTCCGGGGCGCCGAGGAGCCAGGCGCTGGACTCGCCGTTGCCCTCGCTGAAGGAGGCGCCGCTGTACTTGCGGGCGGAGGAGAAGGGGAGGGACTCGGTGCAGCGCCATTCGTCGGCGTCCGGGTAGGCGTCGATGATGGCCTGGAGCGAGGCGTTCGGGCGGGGGTCCGACTCACCGAGGGCGCCCAGCACCTGTCGTACGTACGTGTCGTCGGCGCCCTGGAGGGGTCTCAGCTCGGTGACGTCCATGCCGCCCTCGGTGAGGGTGCCCGTCTTGTCGAGGCAGACCGTGTCGACGCGGGCGAGGCCCTCGATGGCGGGGAGTTCCTGGACGAGGCACTGTTTCCGGCCAAGACGGATCACGCCGATCGCGAAGGCGACGGAGGTGAGCAGGACCAGGCCCTCGGGGACCATCGGGACGATGCCGCCGACGGTGCGGGCGACGGAGTCCTTGAAGTCGTTGTTCTTGACGACCATCTGCGTGATGATCAGGCCGATCGCGGCCGGCGCCATCATCCACGTCACGTACTTGAGGATCGTGGAGATGCCGGTGCGCAGCTCGGAGTGGACCAGCGTGAAGCGGGAGGCCTCCTCGGCGAGCTGGGCGGCGTAGGCCTCGCGGCCCACCTTGGTCGCCTTGAACGCGCCGCCGCCCGCGACCACGAAGCTGCCGGACATCACCTGGTCCCCGGGCTGCTTGACGACCGGATCGGCCTCACCGGTGAGCAGTGACTCGTCGATCTCCAGACCGTCGGCCTCGATGCACACCCCGTCGACCACGGCCTTGTCACCCGGCCCGATCTCGATCAGGTCGTCCAGGACGATGTCCGAGGTACTGACCTCGGCGGCCACCCCGTCCCGTCGTACGGTCGGCCGGGCCTCGCCGATCACCGCCAGGGAGTCGAGAGTCTTCTTCGCCCGCCACTCCTGGATGATGCCGATCGCGGTGTTGGCGAGGATCACAAAGCCGAACAGGCTGTCCTGGACGGGCGCGACGAACAGCATGATCACCCAGAGCACGCCGATGATCGCGTTGAACCGGGTGAAGACGTTGGCGCGGACGATGTCGACGGTGGACCGGCTGCTGCGCACCGGGACGTCGTTGACCTCCCCGCGCGCGACCCGCTCGGCCACCTCGGCGGCGGTGAGCCCGGTCACTGCCACGTCGGTGGGTATCGGGTGCGCGGATTCGAGTTCGGCGCCCGCGTCGATATGCGTCATGCATTCGACGTTACGTGCGGATTTACGCCTTCACCCGCTGAGTGCGCGGAAGTTCCGACTTGGGGAGGAGGGGTGTCGTGCCCTGGTTGTAGGGCGCGGACACATCAGGACGACTGGGGTTCGCCGGTCGTTTCCTTGGGCTGCTCGAGGGCCGCTCGCTTGAGCGCGGCATCGCGCCTGCGGACGTACCAGATACCGATCAGCCCGAGCCCGCCGCCGGCCAGACAGGTCCACACCCACCAGGTGTGGCCGTGGTCGTCGAACCAGCCGTAGAAGGGCAGCTGCACCAGGAAGAGGACGAACCAGAGGATCGTGCCGCCCGTGACGGTGCCGGCCACGGGGCCCTCCAGGGGCTCCGGCGCCTCGTGTGTTGGGGTCCACTTCGCCATGGGGGACAGCTTACGAGGCGATCGGGTGTCTGAGAGGAGTGAGATATCTACGCGCGGAGATGGTCGACCCCGACCTTATATGTTCATACTGAAACCGTTTGTGCCTGACCACTTCTCTTCGTAGGAACCACCACATACATGTCCACCTCGGCCCCCGCCAAGGTCCCCGCCCCCGAACAGCCGGGAGCCGGGCCCGCCTACGGCGCACTCGACCGCTTCTTCAAGATCTCCGAGCGGGGCAGCACGCTGCCGCGCGAGATCCGCGGCGGTTTCGCCACCTTCTTCGCGATGGCCTACATCATCGTGCTGAACCCGATCATCCTCGGCAGCGCGAAGGACATGTACGGCAACCAGCTCGCGGGCGGCCAGCTGGTCACCGCTACGGCCGTGACGGCCGCGTTCACCACGCTGCTCATGGGTGTCATCGGCAACGTACCGATCGCGCTCGCCGCCGGTCTCGGCGTCAACTCGGTCGTCGCGCTCCAGCTCGCCCCGCGGATGTCGTGGCCGGACGCGATGGGCATGGTGGTGCTGGCCGGTTTCATCGTGATGCTGCTGGTGGCCACGGGTTTGCGTGAGCGGGTCATGAGCGCCGTGCCCTACAGCCTCCGCAAGGCCATCTCCATCGGTATCGGCCTGTTCATCATGCTGATCGGCCTGGTCGACTCCGGTTTCATCTCCCGCATCCCGGACGCCGCGCAGACCACGGTCCCGCTGCAGCTGGGTGGCGACGGTCATCTCACCGGCTGGCCGGTGCTGATCTTCATCCTCGGCACGCTGCTCACGCTGGCGCTGATCGTGCGCAAGGTGTCCGGCGCGATCCTGATCTCGATCGTCGCGATGACGGTGCTGGCCGTCGTCATCAACGCGGTCGCGGACATCCCCTCCTGGGGGCTGACGACCCCGACGTGGCCGGGCAACCCGGTGGCCACGCCCGACTTCGGCCTGATCGGCGAGGTCAGCCTGTTCGGCGGCTTCTCCAAGGTCGGCGTCCTGACCGGCACCCTCTTCGTCTTCACGGTCCTGCTGTCGACGTTCTTCGACGCGATGGGCACGATCATGGGCGTCAGCGACGAGGCCAAGCTGACCGACGCCCAGGGCCATATGCCCGGCATCAACAAGGTCCTCTTCGTCGACGGCATCGCGGTCGCCGCGGGCGGCGCCAGCTCCTCCTCGGCCACCACCTGCTTCGTGGAGTCCACGGCAGGCGTCGGCGAGGGCGCCCGCACAGGCTTCGCGAACGTCGTGACCGGCGCGCTGTTCGCCGTAGCCCTGTTCCTGACACCCGTCGCCACGATGGTCCCGTCACAGGCGGCCACTCCGGCGCTGCTCACGGTCGGCTTCCTGATCCTGGCCGGTTCGGTCAAGGAGATCGACTGGGCGGACTACACGGTCGCGATCCCGGCCTTCGTGACGATGCTGATGATGCCGTTCACCTACTCGATCACCAACGGCATCGGCATGGGCTTCATCACCTTCGTCGTCCTGCGCCTGGCGGCCGGCCGCGGCAAGGAGATCCCGGTCGCGATGTACGTCGTCTCGGCGGTGTTCGCGTTCTACTACCTGATGCCTGCGTTGGGTCTGACCTGACCTGATCTGTCCGCTGAGCCCGTCCGTCCCCGGCCCGCCTTCAGCTGGAATCCGGGGACGCAGTGCTGTCCACCGCCCTACGCTCGATCCTTGATTCGTCAATCTTCCAGGGGTACGGATGGACGAGGCAGGGGCCAGGGAGCTCATACGGGACAACTGCGAGGCGTGGCGCGCCGCCAGCTTCCTTCGAGCGCTGGAACCCGCGGCTCTGCGGGCTCTCGTCATGGCGGGTGAACCAGTCGGCTTCGGCAGGGCCGAGAAACTGATGATGGAGGGCGAACGGGGTACGGACGTCTTCCTGCTCATGTCCTCGTTCGTCAAGGTGACCGCGGGCATCGGCGGCACCGGCGAGGCACTCCTCGCGATGCGTGCCGGAGGCGACGTGGTCGGCGAGATCGCCGCGCGGGACGGCGGTCCCAGAACCGCGACCGTCACGGCATGCGGGCAGGAGCCGGTCAGGGCCGTGCGGCTCAGCGGGCCTGGCCTGGAGCAGTACCTGGCCGACCGGCCGGAGGTGCGGCTCCAGCTGGAACGGACGGTCCTGGGCAAGTTCCGGACCGCAACCCTGCGGCGGATCGACAACTCCTCGACCAGGGCACGGATACGGCTCGCGCGAGCCCTCGTCGCGATGGCGGAGGACTTCGGCACACCTCTGCGCGGCAGCACGGTCATCCAGGTGGATCTGACCCAGGTCGAATGGGGCGCCATGATCAGCTGCTCGGAGAAGACCGTCGAGCGTGCCATGGCCGAGCTGGCACGGCACGGCCTTGTCGAACGTCATCGCAGACGGCCAATTGTCCGCGACCTCGAAGCGCTGCGCGCGCTTGCCTATGATGGCGCCCCCTCTTCGTGAAAGCCCTTTCCCTCGCTCGCGGCCGCAGCGGCCCGGCGATCGCATACAGGACGGCAAACTTGAACGAGCAGCGTGAGGGCGGTCCCGGCTTCGTCCTCTGGACTACCGACGATTTCCCCGGCTACAGCAAGCTGCCCGGCGAACAAGGGCGAGAGGTCCAGAACGCCCTGGAGGAGGTTCGCGCGGAGGCCGAGCGGACGTCGGGGATCAGCCGACCGCCCGACGGCATCCAGAAGGGCGGAGACGGCGAGTCGGTGTGCTGGAAGAACCTCACCCCCGTCCCCTATCTCAAGGAATACGTTCCCGCGCTGTCGGACGCGCTCGACAAGGCGAACAAGCGCCGCGGAAACCGCCCGAAGCTGCGCCTGCGCCTCGCGGTGACCTATGGCACTGCCATGGACGCGCCCGGGGGTGTCGCGGGCAGGCCGCCGATCGAGGCGGATCGGCTGGTCAGTAGTCGGCCGTGCAAGTACGTGACCGAAAAGCTCGCCGACAGCGGGCTGGTGGTGATCATCAGCGACCGGGTGTTCCAGGACACGGTCAATGAGGGCTGGGAGGAGCTGGATCCCCGGGCGTACGTGCCGGTCAGGCTTCGGGACAAGAACGGTATGTCCTGGGCCGCCCACATCACCGTGCCGGGTGTCGCGCCCGCCCGGGTGCGGTCCGCCGCCCTGCGTCAGCGGTACGGCAGGCCGGCCGCCTGCGTGGCCGCCGTAGTGGTCGCCGTGCTTGGCCTGCTCGGAGCGTTGACGCCTTGGTCCGGGCTGACCGGATCCGAGGCCTCCCCGGATCTGGATCCGAGTCCGACGCCGACTGCCACGCCGTCCGGCAGCCCTTCCCCTTCCGGCTCCCCGTCGCCCAGCCCCAGCCGCTCGCGAACGGATTCCGGGGCGCAGGGCGGCGGTGGGACGTCGGACGGCGCTCCGATAGCCGGCCAGTCCGACGCTCCCGCCCCCGCGACGACGCGTCCGACGGCGGCAGCGGTCACGTACGCAGAGGGAATGATCCAGAACGTCGAGAACGGACTGGTCGTGGACGTATACGGCGACACCATGACAGCAGGGACCCCTGTCATCCTCGCCTCGGCCAGTTCCGACAAGAGTCAGATCTGGAAGAGGGTGAAACCCAATGGAAACGGAGCCGAATACGCGTTCAGCCCTTCCCAGTTCTTCATCTACAACGAGCTGGACAGCGCGCGCTCCACCACGCTGTCCCTGGATACCAGCACCAACGCTGCCCAGATGGTGAGCACCTCCTACGGCGGCGAGTTCGGCTCCACCCCGTGGACACGCAGTGCCGTGACGGGCGGTCCGGTCAACGCCTGGTACCTCCAGATGGCCAGCGGGGGTCAGACCCTGTGCCTGACCGCCCACGGCAAGGGCAAGCCGCTCACTCTCAGTACCTGCGTGGACGAAGACGAGTCGCAGGAGTGGATCCTCCACTGACCCCGGACTCCGCCCCCCAAATGACGGCCACGTGAGCCACTCTCGCCGCCAGGTGCCAACCTCCCGTGAAGAGCGGAGCGACAGGGCAGGGAGACATTCATGGCAATCCGGCAGCTCGACCTACCGAACGCCGCCGAAGACCCGGCGCTCGAGGTGGCGCTCGCCGCGCTGGCCATCTTTCAGGGCTATGTGCAGCAGGCGGACTCGAAGGTGAACGTGATGGTCGTGGTGCACACCGGTGGGGTGGTCGCCGCGGCGGCAGCCCTGGGAGGTGGAGCGGGAACGTGCTGGTCACCGGTACTCGGCACCGTCCTGTTCGCGTTCGCGGTCACTCTCCTCGTCTCCGGTTTCCACATCGTGCGGGCGCTCCGGCCGTCCACCCACGCCCCGGCACCCGTGAACCCCTTCGGTGTTACAGGCCTGGACGCGGATCTAGCCGGGGACCCGCAGACCCAGGCCGAACAGCTCTGGGTGATGGCCCGCTTCCTCGGCTCGATCGCCCTGGCCAAGAACCGCGCGCTGGCGAGGGCGACGCCGTGGACCGCCCTGATGCTCTGCCTGGGCATCGCGTCAGCCGCGTTGTCCTGAAGCGTTGCCCGACCTGACCGCCGGACGCCGTCAGGTGACCCCGTAGAACCGCTCCGTCTCCTCGACGGCGGCCTGGAACCGTTCGTCGAAGTCGTCCCGGATGAGCGTCCGGATCACATAGTCCTGGACGCTCATTCCCCTTTTCGCCGCATGGTCCCGGAGCCGTTCGAGCAGCTCCCCGTCTATCCGCAGGCTGAGCACGCTGGTCCCCATGTGTACGAGGGTTGCCGGACCGAACCGGGCGCCGCGTCACTTTCCGGAACCAACTCACCCGGATGGGTGATCTGAGGGTTCAGTGGCCCGGGGCGCGGGCAATTATACGCGCGGCAGTGGTCTTTAGGTAGGGTAATGAGTTACCCTAAAGAACATGTCGGACCTTAGCCATGGCGACGACGCTGCCGCCGTGAACTCCCTGCGATCTGCCGTGATGCGGCTGTCCCGTCGGCTCAAGCACCAGCGGGTCGACGAATCGCTGAGCCCCACCGAGATGTCGGTGCTCGGCACCCTCGCCCGCTGCGGCACCGCCACCCCGGGTGAACTCGCCCGCAAGGAGCATGTGCAGCCGCCCTCGATGACCCGCATCGTCGCGCTGCTCGAAGCCAAGGGGCTGGTCCGGCTGGAGCCGCACCCCGAGGACCGGCGCCAGAAGGTCGTCACACAGACCGAGCAGGCCGTGACGATGCTGGAGGAGAGCCGCCGCAAGCGCAATGCCTTCCTGGCCTCGCTCGCCGAGAGCCTCGACGACGACGAGTGGGCGAAGCTGCGCGCCGCCGCCCCTGTGCTGGAGAAGCTCGCACACCTGTAAGCCCACCGTTTTGAGGAGGCGAACGCTGTTGAGTACGGGACCCGGAGCACACTCCGCCCCCGCACCGACCACCCACGACACCACCCCTGACGACCCCGTCGAGCGCAAGTCCTCGATGTTCAGCTCGCTCAAGGTCCGGAACTACCGCCTGTTCTTCATGGGCCAGGTCGTCTCCAACACCGGCACCTGGATGCAGCGCATCGCCCAGGACTGGCTGGTGCTCAGCCTCACCGGCTCCTCCACGGCCGTAGGTATAACGACGGCGCTGCAGTTCCTCCCGATGCTGCTCTTCGGCCTGTACGGCGGCGTCCTCGTCGACCGCCTCCCCAAGCGCCCGACCCTGCTGGTCACCCAGACGGCGATGGGCCTGACGGGCCTGGCGCTCGCGTTCCTCACGATCACCGGCCACGTCGAGGTCTGGCACGTCTACGTAGCCGCCTTCGCGGTCGGCCTCGCCACCGTCGTCGACAACCCGGCCCGCCAGTCCTTCGTCTCCGAGATGGTCGGCCCCGACCAGCTGCAGAACGCGGTCAGCCTGAACTCCGCCAACTTCCAGTCCGCCCGCCTCATCGGCCCAGCCGTCGCGGGTGTCCTGATCACCGGCGTCGGCACCGGCTGGGCGTTCCTCTTCAACGGCCTGTCCTTCATCGCCCCCATCGTCGGCCTGCTGCTGATGCGGGCGCGTGAGCTGTACGCCGTCGAGCGCGCCCCGCGCGGCAAGGGGCAGCTGCGGGAGGGGCTGCGGTATGTCGCCGGGCGGCCGGAGCTGGTCTGGCCGATCGTGCTGGTCGGCTTCGTCGGCACGTTCGCCTTCAACTTCCCCGTCTACATCTCGGCCTTCGCGGACGACGTGTTCCACGCCGGCGCGGGCTGGTACAGCATGTTCAACACGCTGATGGCGGTTGGCTCGGTGACCGGCGCGCTGCTCGCCGCGCGGCGCGGCACTGCGCGGATGCGTCTGCTGATCGCGGGCGCGCTGCTCTTCGGCACGGTGGAGATCGTGGCGGCGCTGACCCCGTCGCTGTACCTCTTCGCCCTGCTGATGATCCCGATAGGCCTCTTCGGCATGACGATCAACGTCACCGCCAACACCAGCATCCAGATGGCCACCGACCCGGCGATGCGGGGCCGTGTGATGGCCCTGTACATGATGGTCTTCCTGGGCGGCTCCCCGGTTGGCGCCCCGATCGTCGGCTGGATCACCGACACGTACGGCGCCCGGGTGGGCCTGGCCGTCGGAGGCGCGATCGCGGCGACTGCGGCTGTGGTGATCGGCCTGATTCTGGCCAGGGTGGGGGGTCTGCGGCTGTCGGTGGGGTGGAACCACGGGCATCCGCGCGTGCGGTTCGTGCCTCGCGAGCAGCGGGAGGACGAGCTGACGACGGTGGCGTAGGGACGTCACTCGCGGGGAAACTCGTCGGTTTTGAGGGTGAGGCCGACGACGGTCCGGTCAGGTCGATGTCGTCACCGAAGCCGAAGCCGAAGCTGACGGCGGCGTGGTACTCGCCGTCCTTGGGCAGGGTGTGCAGGTGCCATTCGGCGGTGTACGGGTCCACGATCAGGCCAGTTGCCGTTGCCGTTTCGCTGTGCGCCGTCGGCGATCAGTGCGGATCAGACCCTCCGCGCCAGCACCTGCCCCGGCCAGTCGTCCTTGCCCACGTAGGTCTCGGTACGGACGAAGCCCTGGCTCTCGTAGTAGCGGACGAGCTTGCCGTCGTCGCCCGCGTAGCAGTCCACCCGCAGCAGCGAGACGCCCGCCCGGCGGGTCACCTCGGCGGCGTGTGCGAGCAGGGCGCTGCCCGCGCCGTGGCCCTTGAAGCGGCGGTCGGAGGCGAGCCAGTGGATGTACCGCTCGGGCTCGCCGGTCGGCGGGAGGTGGGCCAGGTAGGGGCCGGGCGAGTCGGTGAGGGTGAGGGTGGCGGCCGGCCCGCCGTCGACCTCGGCGACGAAGACGTCGCCCTCGTCCATGTAACGCGCCACCGACTCCACCGTCTTCGGGCTCTGCGACAGCGGCTGCGTTCCCCACTGCCCCGTGCGCCCCTGCGAGACCAGCCACTCGACACAGCTGTCGAGCATGGCGAGTATCGCGGGAATGTCGTCGGGTCCGCCTTCTCTGATGCTGATCGTGCTCCCGCTGTCCATGGCCCCATGGTCTCCCGTACGGCGCCGGTCTGTTGAGGCCGGGCCCCGTCCCGGGGCGGTGTGTTTACGGTCGGGGCATGACGTGGTGGCGACGGAAGAAGAAGCAGGCGGGGCAGAAGCAGACGGGACAGAAGCAGGCGCCCGTAGTGGTCAGCGTGTTCGATCCCGGAGCGGTGACGGGATCGTTCCAGCGTCCGGGACTGACGGTCGGCGGCCGGCGGCTGCCCCCGATCATCGCCCCGAGCATCACGGACCAGACGGCGGCGCAGACCCGGCGGATGTTTCCCGCCGGCACCGGACCGGTGGACGTCGGGTCGAGTCACCGTACGCATGCCGAAGCCGGCTCGGTGGTCTACATGGGGCTCGGCGGCCGAGCGGCCGTCGTGGTCGAACTGACACGGGACCAGCGCCGGAACCTCTACGACCTGGGCGAGGCGATCGAGGACAACGGAGCGTCCCTCTACCTTGACGCGCACCCGGGCTTCCTGCGCGCCTCGCTCGCCCTGCCGTCGATGGACATCGACCTGGACACCGCCATGCTGGTCGGCGCGGGGGACGTCCAGGAGTTCCTCGCGGCCGCCCACGCCACCGAGACCGTCGAGCTGCACATCTACCACGCGACGCACGACCGCCTGCTGCCCTTCACGTGCGCGGCCCCGGGACTCCGTGAGGTGCTGGAAGCCGGACTGGACCTGATCACGCTGCCGGCCCCGGCCGACCTCCGAGGCGCCTTGATGGCCGTCAACGACTCACTGAACCCGGCGGCGCACATTCCGCTGCGCGTCACCGGCCGCGCCGAGCTGACCATCGCCCTCGACGTCGACGTCTGAAGGCCCGTGGCAGGGAGACAGCTCGCCGGATGATCCGTTCCCTGGAACAGTGGCGTCCGTGAGACTCTTCGCCGCCGTGCTGCCCCCTGACGACGTCGTCCGTGAACTCGCCCTCGAGATCGACGAGTTGCAGAAGCTGCCCGGGGCGGACGGGCTGCGGTGGACCGGGCGGCCCGGGTGGCACTTCACGATGGCGTTCTACGGGGAGGTCGACGACGACCTCGTACCGGAACTGTCGGCGAGGCTGGAGCGGGCCGCGCACCGCACTGACCTCTTCCCGCTGGCACTCCAGGGCGGCGGCCAGTTCGGGCGCGGACGGGCGCTGTGGGTGGGGGCGGAGGGGGACGTCGGGGCGCTGCGGCTGCTGGCGGACCGGGCGGAGGCCGCCGCGCGGAAGGCGGGGGTGCCGATGGGGGAGCACCGTCGGTACAAGGCTCATCTGACGGTGGCGAGGAGTCGGGACGCGGTGGATGTACGGCCGTATGTCGAGGCCTTCGGCCGGTTCACCAGTCGGACGTGGACGGTGGGCGAACTGGCGCTGGTCCGTAGCAATCTGCCGAAATCGGGCGTACCGGGTGAGCAGCCGCGCTACGAGGTGGTCGCCCGATGGCCGCTCGGAGGGGCCGGTTAGGCTCGATACGTGAAGCCGAAAACCCGGAACCGGATCATGGCCGGTGCGCTTGTGTTGATGTTCGTGATGGTGGCGCTGGCGGCGGCGCTCGGAAAGTGACGCCGCCGCGCGCCTCCGGCGGTTACCAGGCGAAGGCCTCCGGCGACGGACCCGGGCCCGGGAAGATCTCGTCCAGCCCGGACAGCAGCTCCTCGCTCAGCTCCAGCTCGACCGCCCGCAGAGCGGACTCCAGCTGCTCCGCGGTGCGCGGACCGACGATCGGGCCGGTCACGCCGGGACGGGTGAGCAGCCACGCGAGAGCGGCCTCACCCGGCTCGACGCCGTGCTTTTCGAGCAGGTCCTCGTACGACTGGATCTGCGCGCGCGTGGCGGGGTTGGCGAGGTAGTCCGCGGCCCGCCCACTGGCCCGGCGTCCGCCCTCGACCTCCTTCTTGATGACCCCGCCCAGCACACCGCCGTGCAGCGGCGACCAGGGGATGACCCCGAGGCCGTACTCCTGCGCGGCCGGGATGACCTCCATCTCGGCGCGGCGCTCGGCCAGGTTGTAGAGGCACTGCTCGCTGACGAGGCCGATGGTGCCGGTGCGCTTCGCGGCGATCTCGTTGGCCTGGGCGATCTTGTAGCCGGGGAAGTTGGAGGACCCGACGTAGAGGATCTTCCCCTGCTGCACCAGCACGTCGATCGCCTGCCAGATCTCCTCGAAGGGAGTCGAGCGGTCGATGTGGTGGAACTGGTAGACGTCGATGTAGTCGGTCTGCAGCCGCTTGAGCGACGCGTCCACCGCCCGTCGGATGTTCAGCGCCGACAGCTTGTCGTGGTTGGGCCAGGCGGGAGTGCCGTCCGCCGCCATGTTCCCGTACACCTTGGTGGCGAGCACGACCTTGTCGCGCCGCTCGCCGCCCTTCGCGAACCAGTTGCCGATGATCGATTCGGTACGACCCTTGTTCTCGCCCCAGCCGTACACGTTCGCCGTGTCGAAGAAGTTGATGCCGGCGTCCAGCGCCGCGTCCATGATCGCGTGACTGTCCGCTTCGTCGGTCTGCGGACCGAAGTTCATGGTGCCGAGGACGAGTTGGCTGACCTTGAGTCCCGTGCGTCCGAGTTGCGTGTACTTCATAACTGCCTAGCCAACGGCGTGGAGTGCGCTCTAGGCAAGCGTCTTTAAACTAACTTGAGGTTAGTGCTTACCTGTGGGTAGTGTGAGCTTGAACTTTCAATTTCCCTGCTCGGAAAGAGAGCGCCATGCCCCCCACCACGCCTGTCCGTAAGGCACTTGTCGCTGCGCTGGCGTCCGCGGCGCTTCTGGGCGCCGCCGCGGTGCCAGCCGTTGCGTCTGTGCCGGTTGCCTCCGGTGAGCACGCCGGCTACGGCGATTCCGCCCGCCTCGCCTACCAGAAGTACGTCGCCGTCCGCGTCCTCAAGGGCGTGTTCGAGCAGGGCGACACGGAGGTTGTGGACCGGTACGTCCGCGCCGACTACATCCAGCACAACCCGCTGGCGCCGGACGGTGCGGAGACGTTGAAGAACCTGGGTGTCCGGGTCCATCAGCAGTTCCCGGACGCCGAGTACGACGTCAAGCGGGTCATCTCCGAGGGCGACCTTGTGCTCGTGCACTCGAACGTCGTGATGACTCCGGGGGCGCGGGGGCAGGCCGTGTTCGACATCTTCCGGTTCCAGGACGGGAAGATCGCCGAGCACTGGGATGTCGGGCAGGAGGTGCCGGCGAGTTCCGCCAGCGGCAACGACATGTTCTCCACGGAGAGTTGGCCGCAGACCGAGCAGCCGGGGCCGCGGTGGCTGACCGCGTACAACAAGAAGCTGGTCACCAAGGCCGTCGATCAGCTTCTGGTCCAGAAGGATGTTTCCGCCCTCGACCGGTACTGGGGTTCCGAGTACCACCAGCACAACCCGAACATCGCGGATGGCGTGGAGGGCGCGAAGACGGGACTCGGCGGGTTCTTCCAGGCGTTCCCGCAGCTGAAGGTCACGCCGAAGCGGGTCATCGCTGAGGGTGACTTGGTCGCCGTCCACAGCCACTACGTGAACGCGCCGGGGGAGCGGGGTCAGGCGATCGTGGATCTGTTCCGGGTGCGGAACGGGAAGATCGTGGAGCACTGGGATGTGATCCAGGATGTGCCGGCGACCTCCGCGAACGACAACGGGATGTTCTAGAGCAGGGAGTTGAGGAAGGTCGTCCAGGTGGTGGGGGTTACTTGGACGGTCGGGGTGGCGGGGGTGGCAGGGGTGGCAGGGGTTTTGGAGTCGCGGATGTGGATGGTGGTGGGGGTGAGGGCTATCTCTACGCACTCGCCTTCGCTGCCGCTGCGGCTCGACTTGCTCCACCTCAGCGCGACCTCGACACACTCGCCCTGATCGCCGCTATAACTGCTCTTGAACCAGTGGAGGTCCGCGCTCATAGTCCCTCTGCCACCTCGTAGATCAGTTTCGCGGACTCGTCGGGGTTGAGAGCCTGCGCTCGCAGAATGCCATACCGCGCGAACAGCTCCCCCAGGTCGGGCTGTTCACTGACGAAGTAGCCGCCGCTCGGGCCTTCTACGTAGGCGAGTTGGCGATGCTCGGCTGTCTCCAGCACGATCATGGCGCCGTTCAGGCCGGCGTGGGCTTGGCGGCTGTGCGGCATGACCTGGATCTCGACGTGGCGCAGCTGGCCGATGCCGAGAATGTGGTGCAGCTGCTCCTTGAGCGCGCCCGGGCCGCCCAACGGGCGGGTGAGTGTGCTCTCTTCCAGTACGTAGCTGACCATCGGCTTGGGCTTGCGCTGGAAGAGCTGCTGTCGTTCGAGTCGTGCTGTCACGCGCCGGTCGATTTCGTCGTCCTCCAGCGCCGGGACGTGGCAGCTGTAGATCGCCCGCGCATACGCCTCCGTCTGGAGCGAGCCCGGAATCACATGGTTCTGGTACACGTGCAGCGCGGCGGCTCTTCTCTCCTCCGCCAGGTAGTCCTCGGTCCACGGCCGAAGACCGCCCTTGCCGAACTCCTTCTCCGCCAGCACCAGCAGTGCACCTCGTGCACCGAGCACCTCGTCCGCGATCTCCACCAACGTGCCCTTGGGTGACCGCTCCCCCCGCTCCACCATCGCCACCTGCGACTTGGAGTACCCGACGTGCTTGCCCAAGCCCTCCTGCGTCATCCCGGCCCGCTCGCGAAAGAACCTCAGCAGCGCCCCGAAAGACTCCGAGCCGCGTTCACCGGAGTGCACACGAACCTCCCCAACTGCACAGCCCCGCACCACCCTTGCAAACCCCTGGTCACAGTATGTGAGCACCCGGAACCATTTGCGGCATGAACGAGAGAATCGCCGCCCCCTGGATCCCGACCTGGATCCCCGCCTCCGGCCTCGCCCTTCGTCACGCCGGCATCCACTTCGACGCCGTACGCATCAGGGGAGCTGCGGGGGAACGCATCGCCAAGGAGCTGATGTCGGCCACGGACTTCAACGCGGGCCCGGTCGTCCAGGAGTTCAGCAGGGAACGGAACA
Organism: Streptomyces sp. DG2A-72; assembly: GCF_030499575.1. Lineage (NCBI taxonomy): Bacteria > Bacillati > Actinomycetota > Actinomycetes > Kitasatosporales > Streptomycetaceae > Streptomyces > Streptomyces sp. DG2A-72. The sequence continues at coordinate 4,470,855 of NZ_JASTLC010000001.1, read as the reverse complement.
TGTACTTCCTGTTGCCCCCGCAAACCGCGTCGACGTACCGCTGGCCGCCCGGCGTACGCGCTCTCACGCGCGGTGACGGCATCCTGGCGTACGTGGGCGTACCCGCGCTGACGGGGACAACATGGCCGTTGGGCTGGCGATCGGTTCCTTCGGCGGAAGTGCCTTTTGTGGGGGCGGAGTTGCTGTGGGAAGTGGTGGGCGAGGTGACCGGCGCTGCACAGTGACCGTAGGGGCCGCCCGCTTCTTGGCCAGTGTCGTGCTTCCGCGACCCGAGTAAAGGGCGCTCCGCTGCGCTACGCGTCGGCTGCGCCGATTCCGCTTCGCTCCACCCTTGACTCGGCTCACTCCAGCACGGGTGAGAAGCGAGCAAGCGGCCCGGAGGGATGGGTGGCCGACGTGCGTTTGCGGCGAGATGGGCCGGGATGCGGACCGGGATGGGTGGGCGCAATCGCGCCTCGCCTGCACGCCGGGTCGGCTTAGCGGCTTGCGGCCGGTGGGGGGTGGGGTGCGCGACGGCGGGCTGGCGGCACGCCGGGTCGGTTCAGCGGCAGGCGGCAGGTGCGGGGTGGGCGGGGCCGTGCGGGGCGTGGGGGATGTCCGGCAGGCAGCGGGCGGCGCCACACTAGTCACACCGGCCCCGCCTGTTGCTCTCCAGGGGCCAATTGGAAGATTTGGGCCACCGGCTGACCAAGAATTCCCGGCTCCGCCAGAGACCAGAGTGGCCCAAACTTTCCAATTGAGGCCCAGCCACCATCCGCACCCTGACAGGCCGCAGGCGCCAAGCGCACGCGGAGTGCCCCCCTGCTGATGCGCCCCGCCCTCCGGCCGTACGCCGCCAAGCCCGCCCGGCATGCCGCCCTCTGCTGATGCGCTCCACCCACCGGCCGCAAGCCGCTAAGCCCACCCGGCGTGCCCCCACCCGGTCGACGCGTCCCACGCACCGGCCGCTCGCCGCTTAGCCCGCCCGGCGTGCCGCCACCCCGCCGTCGCGTACCTCACTCCCCACCGGCCGCAAGCCGCTTAGCCCGCCCGGCGTGCCCCCAGCCCGCCGTCGCGCACCCCACCCCCCACCGGCCGCAAGCCGCTAAGCCCACCCGGCGTGCCCCCACTCGGTCGACGCGTCCCACGCACCTGCCGCTCGCCGCTTAGCCCGCTCGGCGTGCCGCCAGCCCGCCGTCGCGCACCCCACCCCCCACCGGCCGTTCGCCGCTAAGCCGACCCGGCGTGCAGGCGAGGCGCGATTGCGCCCGCTCACCCCGGCCCGCATCCCACCTCACCGCAAACGCACGTCGGCCACCCATCCCTCCGGGCCGCTCGCTCGCTTCTCACCCGTGCTGGAGTGAGCCGAGTCAAGGGTGGAGCGAAGCGGAATCGGCGCAGCCGACGCGTAGCGCAGCGGAGCGCCCTTTACTCGGGTCGCGGAAGCACGACACTGGCCAAGAAGCGGGCGGCCCCTACGGTCACGTGCAAACACCGGGTCCGCTCAGGGGCTTTGCTCACGTGCCCTGGCCCAGGGGACGGTGTGGCCAGCCTCAGAGGGTGGCGAACAGCGCCCGCGCCCGCGTGCCGTCCGGCAACTCCCAGGCGCCGGTGATGTGGCCGAGCGAGCCCTCGGGCGCCTCCGTGCCGGGCCGCAGGCGTCGGTGCAGGCGGAGCACGGCCGTGCTGTCGGCGAGGCGGAGCTCCGTGCCGGCCTGGTCGTCCGTCGCTGTGGCCGTGGAGGGGAGGGCGTGGCCCGTGTAGGAGCGGGTGACCTCTCGGTCGGGGGTGTCGCTGATGCTCTGCGCCTGGGCCTGGACGCGGCCCTCGATCAGGGCCAGCAACTGGGCTACCAGGACCGGGTCGTGGCAGCCGTCGTAGGCCCAGCGCTTGCCCAGCACGCCGTGTTCCATCGTGCCGACGAGGGAGTGCTCCGCGCCGTCGAGCGGGGCGCCTCGGTAGGTGAGCGGCACGAGGTAGGAGGCGGGGTGCGGGCCGGAGGCGTCGGTGGCCACCATGAACTCGATGCCGACCTCGCCCTCCGGGTCGTCCAACCGGAAGCCACCGGCCTTCGTCAACACCGGTTCACCTGCGCCGCCGACGTACCACGGGCGGGTCGGCAGCCAGGTGGTCAGCAGTTCCAGCTTGGTCGGCTTGAGGGTGGTGTGGTGAATGACGGCCATGGCCACACCCTCTCATCAGTCGCGGGGGAACTCGTCGGTCTTGAGGGTGAGGCCGAGGAAAGTGGTGGTCATGTCGACGTCCCCGCCGTAGGTGATGGACGTGTCGCTCACGTAGTCGCCGTCCTTGGGCTGGGTGAACAGGCGGCACTTGCCTGTGTAAGGGTCGGCGATCAGGTAGACGGGGACTTCGGCGAGGGCGTATGCGGTCTTCTTGGGGCCGTAGTCGTTCTTGGCCGTGTCCGTGGAGATGACCTCGGCGATGAATTCGACGTCCTCGTGGCGCCAGCGGCCCTCGGAGTTCTTCTCTGCACCGTCGCGTAGCTTCGCCACGTCCGGGGCGAGACCGTTCTTGCGGCCGGGGAAGTCGATGCGGACGTCCGAGAACACCTTGACGTCCATGCCAAACGTGTCTTCAAGGGCTCGGACGATCCTGCGAATGGTCTCCCAGTGGATGTCCCGCTGCGGCGACATGTAGATGGTCCCCTCGACGATCTCGACCTTGTATCCCTCGGGGACGGGCATCTTCTCGAGCCGCTCGAACATCTCGTCGAGCCAGTACGTGTCGTCGCTCTGGGCCATCGCGATCCTGTCTTCAAGGACGGTCATCGTGGCGCTCCTCCCCGGCTGACCCACGGACGAGGGCAGTCGCGCAGTACAACGATACGCACGGTGACCTGACACCGAGAGGAACCTCACATGCCAGCCCCCGGCGCCGCGCACCTCCTCCCCCTCCTCCACCGCATCCTCGGCGACACCGTCCTCGGCATCTACCTCCACGGCTCCGCCACCCTCGGCGGCCTCCGCCCGCACAGCGACATCGACGTCCTGGTCGTCGTGAGCGGGCCCGTCAGCCATCCCCAACGCCGCGCCCTGGTGGATGAGTTGATGGAGGTGTCCGGCGGGGATTCCCGCCCCGTCGAGCTCATCGTCGTCGTACAGGACGACGTACGGCCCTGGCGGACTCCGCCCACCTGCGAGTTCCTGTACGGGGAGTGGATGCGGGAGGAGTACGAGCGTGGCCTCGTCCCTGCTCCCGAGCCCAGTCCCGACCTCGTCCCGCTCCTCACCATGGTGCTGCTCGGCGACGCCCCGCTCTTCGGGCCACCGCCCGCCGAACTCCTCGACCCGGTTCCGCACGACGACCTGAGGCGGGCGATCGTCTCGGGAGTGCCCGGTCTGATGGGCGAGTTGGAGTCCGACACCCGGAACGTGCTGCTCACCCTCGCCCGTGTGTGGACCACCCTCGCCACCGGCCGGATCCGCTCCAAGGACGCTGCCGCCGACTGGGCGATCGAGCGGCTCCCGGCCGTGCACCGGCCCGTTCTCGCGCACGCACGCGCCGTCTACCTGGGGAAGAGGACGAGCGGTGGGATGACCTGCTCCCTGGTGTGCTGCCGTGCGCCGAGTTCCTCGTCGAGGCCATCTACGCTCACGCCTCGTAGGGCTCGCCCACATCCCACGCCTGATGCATCGCGTCCGCGAACGCCGCCGCGATCCTGTACTCCCCGCTCGCGTTCGGGTGCGTGCCGTCGTAGGTGTCGAAGTTGATGTCGTACGACGGTGGCGGCGACGCCAGCAGCAGGGGTGAGCGGGGCTCGTCCAGGTCGGCCACGGCCTTGGCCAGCAGTTCGTTGAAGCGGGTGACCTGTGCGGCGAAGGGAGCGTCCGTGTCGGCGCGGACGTTCGGGATCACGGGGAGCACGACCATCCGTACCTTCGGGTTCGCCGCCCTCGCCGCCGCCACGAAGGCCCGTGCGTTCTCCGCCGTCTGGTCGGCGTTCGTGTAGAAGCCCAGGTCGATCAGGCCCAGGGAGACCAAGAGCACATCCGCCCGGCACGACCGCACCGCCTCGCCGATCAGCGGGGCCATGTGCAGCCAGCCCTCGCCCCAGCCGGCGAGATGGGCGCGGGGGAAGTCGGGGTCGGCGTACTCGTACGACGTGGGGGTGCCCGTGGCCTGGTCGTACAGCGTCTCGCGCGGGCCGACCAGCTTGAACGGGCCGCCGTATGTCTCGCGCAGGTGCTGCCACAGCCGGTAACGCCATGTGTGTTCGCCCGCGCTTCCGATCGTCTGGGAGTCGCCGACGGGCATGAACCTGAGCATCCGCTCATGATGGACGATCAGCGGGCGCGGTGGGATGTGAAGCCCGACACGCTCCGTGAACGCGGGCTCGGGATGGCAGTCTTGGGGCATGCGCCGATCGCTCGCGTTTCTTGCCGGGGTCCTCCTCGTAGGTGTCTTCGCCCTGCCCGCCTCCGCCGCCGACGGCGACGAGAGCTTCACCATCAATGACCCCCGCATCACCGAGTCCAGCGGCCTCGCCGCCTCACGCCAGCACCCGGGCATCTACTGGACGCACAACGACCAGGACGACGGCGCCTACCTCTACGCCGTCGACAGCAGCACCGGCAAGACCGTCGCCCGGATCACCATGACCGGCGTGGGCATGCCGCGCGACGTCGAGGCGATCGCCATCGGGCCGGACAACCAGATCTGGGTCGGCGACATCGGCGACAACGACGGGGTCTCCTGGCCCTATGTGTGGATCTACCAGCTGCCCGAGCCCAAGAACCTCACCGACCAGACCGTCCGGGCCACGCAGTACGTCGTGAAGTACTCGAACGGTTCACGGGACGCGGAGTCGATGGTCGTCCACCCCAAGACCGGGCGCGTCTACATCATCGACAAGCAGGAGGACGGCGGGCATCTGTACGAGGGGCCCGCCAAGCTCTCCGCCTCCGGGAGCAACGTCTTCAAGCCCGCCGCCGCCGTCGACCTGTGGGCCACCAACGCCGCCTTCTCACCCGACGGCAGGCAGCTCGCCGTACGCGGATACTTCGGCGGGATCTCCTACGACTGGAACGACGGGAAGATCAAGCGGCAGGGACGGATCAGCGTGCCGATCGGCCAGGGGGAGTCCGTCAGCTACAGCGTCGACGGGACGAAGCTGATGCTCGGGAGCGAGGGCGTGAACAGCGAGGTGGAGGCCAGGGACGCGCCCGACCGTCCGGACGGGGCCGAGTCGCCCTCCGGGAACGGGAGTTCGGCGGCGGGTGGGGACGGTGACGGCGACAGCGAAGGCTTGAAGATCGGCGCCATCGCCGTCGTCGCGACACTCGGCGTCGGCCTCTGGTTCAGGCGGCTGCTGCGGCGGTCGTAGGCCCGCCTGCCTCAGTCCTTCGGCTTCTCCTTGTGGGTCAGCGGCACGAACACGCCTTGCAGGAAGGGGTACTTCTTCCGCAGCAGCCGGGCCGTGTGCTTGTCCTCCGAGCTGCATACAGGCACCGATCGCCTGCTGTGTCACCCTTCGCCGCGCCGGGCGACGAACACCTCCAGGCCGTCCAGGATTCGCTGGAGTCCGAACTCGAAGTGGTCGAAGTCGGGGCCGAAGGTGTCCTCGGAGAGGGAGGCCATCACCGGGTAGCGGCCCGACGCGAGGACCTTCTCCAGCGTCGGCACCTGGGCCTGCCAGAACTCCGCGTCCGTGAGGCCGGTCCGGCGCTCCGCCTCCTGCTGGTACAGCTGCGTGCGGGCGGCGCCGACGACGTACCCGTCGATCATGATGATCGCCGAGACCAGCTCGGGGTCGGTCAGTCCCATCGGCCGGATGAGCGTGAGCACCTTCTCCATGCCGTCGAGCGCGCTCGGGCCGAGGATCGGGCGGGCCTGGTTGACCTGGAGCAGCCAGGGGTGGCGCCGGTAGAGGTCGAGGGTGGCGCGGCCCAGGGCCTCCAGCGCCGAGCGCCAGTCGCCCTCGCCGAGGTCGGCCGGGTTCTCGGACGGCTGCTGGACGCGGTCCAGCATCAGGTCGAGCAGCTCGCCCTTGCCGGGGACATAGCGGTAGAGGGACATGGTGCCGGTGCCGAGTTCGGTGGCGACGCGGCGCATGGAGAGCGCCTCCAGGCCGTCCGCGTCCGCGATCCGGACGGCCGCCTCCACGATCTGCTCCAGGTTCAGCCCCGGCTTCGGGCCGCGGCTGGGGCGTCGGCCGGTGTCCCACAGCAGTTCGAGCGTGCGCGCGATGTCGCCGCTGCCACTGGTCTCCGTACTGCCGGTACCGCCCTTGCCGCTCGTCATGCCATTCAGCTTAGATCCTCGCGGAAAAATTGGGTACGGTGTACGCGTAATAGGGTACGGTGTACTCAGTTGAGAAGAAGGGGGACCCCATGAATGACGGTTACGCGGTCCGGGCGGAAGGGCTGGAGAAGCGGTACGGCGAGAAGCACGCCCTCGACGGCTTCGATCTCACCGTGCGCGAGGGCACCGTGCACGGCCTGCTCGGGCCGAACGGCGCCGGCAAGACCACCGCCGTCCGCATCCTGTCCACGCTTCTGCGACTGGACGGCGGGAGCGCGACGGTGGCCGGCCTCGACGTCGTACGACAGCCGCGCGACGTGCGCGCGAGGATCGGGCTGACCGGGCAGTACGCCGCCGTGGACGAGGTGCTCACCGGGCGGCAGAACCTGGAGATGTTCGGCCGGCTGTTCCACCTCGGCGGAAAGCGGGCGCGGCTGCGGGCCACCGAACTGCTGGACCAGTTCGACCTGGCCGACGCCGCCGACAAGGGCGTAGGCGACTACAGCGGCGGCATGCGGCGCCGCCTCGACCTCGCCGCGTCGATGATCCTCGCCCCGGCGGTCCTCTTCCTGGACGAGCCGACGACGGGACTCGATCCCCGTAGCCGGGGTGAAGTCTGGGAATCCGTACGGGCGTTGGTGGCGAGCGGCACCACCGTGCTGCTGACCACGCAGTATCTGGAGGAGGCCGACAAGCTGGCCTCCCATATCACCGTCATCGACCAGGGCCGGTCCATCGCCGACGACTCCCCGGACGGCCTGAAGAACCGCGTCGGCGGCGACCGTATCGAGGTCGTGCTCAGCGAACGCGCCGACATCCCGCGCGCGGTGAAGGTCGTCGCCCGCGTCTCCGACGGCGAACCCGAGACCGACGAGAGCGAACTGCGCGTGCACGCGCCGGTGACCGACCGGGTCTCCGCGCTCACCGAGGTCGCCCGCACGCTCCAGGACGAAGGGGTGCCGGTCGAGGACATAGGGCTGCGCAGGCCCAGCCTGGACGACGTGTTCCTGCGGCTGACCGGACACCGTACGGAGAAGACCGAGAAGGAGACCGCGAAGTGAGCGCTCTGGACCTGACCGGGCACCCCGCCCGCAGCCGCACCTACTGGGCGCTCGCCGACTGCTGGAACATCGTCCGCCGCGGCCTCACCCACTATCAGCGCCAGCCCGTCAACATCGCCTGGCAGCTCGGCTTCCCGATCCTGTCCGTGTTCCTGTACGCCTATGTCTTCGGCAGCGCCATGAAGGTGCCCGGCGGCGGGAACTACCAGGACTTCCTGATGCCGGGCATGTTCGTGATGACCATGGCCTTCGGCTTCATCAACACGGCGACCGTCGTGGTGTACGACTCCACCAAGGGCGTCATCGACCGGTTCCGCTCCATGCCGATGGCCTCGTCCGCGGTCGTCGCCGGGCGCGGGGTGACCGACCTCGTCGTGGCCTGCGCGGAACTCGGCATCATGATGCTGACGGCGTTCGCGATGGGCTGGCGGCCGGACGGCGGCTTCGGCTTCCTCGCGGCCTTCGGGCTGCTGCTGTGGCTGCGCTTCGCGCTGATCTGGATCGGCGTGTGGCTGGGCCTGCTCGTACCCAACCCCGAGGCGGCCGGCGGACTGTTCGCGGTCGCCTTCCCGCTGACGATGATCTCCAGCATCTTCGTCGCCCCGCAGCTGATGCCGGACTGGCTCGGCTGGGTCGCGGCCTGGAACCCCATCTCCTCCACGGCGGCGGCCACCCGCGACCTCTTCGGCTCGCCGGGCGCGACCGGCGACTCCTGGATCGAGCAGCACGCGCTGCTCATGGCGGGAGTCTGGCCGGTGATCCTCACGCTGATCTTCCTGCCGCTCGCGGTGCGGCGGTTCCAGAAGCTCAGCCGCTGAGGTGGGCATCCCTCGTCCTCCGGCGGGAGACTGAAGGTGGACGAACTTGGAGGAATCATGACAGCGGTGACGAAGGAAGGTACCGCGGTCGCCCTGGAGGGCGAGGGCGTGGAGCTGCGAAAGACCACGATCGGCGGAGAGATGAGCGTCGCGTTCGTCCGGCTGCCGAAGGGCACGGACATGGGGCCCGCCCTGAAGGGCATGCCCGATGACATGTGCCAGTGCCCCCACTGGGGGTACATGTTCTCGGGTCGTCTGCAGATGCGGACCCCCGAGGGCGAGGAGACCTATGAGCCGGGGCAGGCGTTCTACTGGGCACCCGGTCACGTTCCGCTGGCGCTGGAGGACTGCGAGTACATCGACTTCTCGCCGACGGCCGAGTTCGATCAGGTCATCGACCATGTGACCTCGCAGATGGGGTGACCACGCCGTACGACGACGAGGGGCGCCCGGGCCTCGCCGATATGCGGCTACCGCCGCGTGGCTCCGGGCGCCCCTCATCGTCGTATGCCTGAGATCAGAGCTTCTCGATCACGTAGTCGATGCACTTGGTCAGCGCCTCGATGTCGGCCGGGTCGATCGCCGGGAACATCGCGACGCGCAGCTGGTTGCGGCCGAGCTTGCGGTAGGGCTCGGTGTCGACGATGCCGTTGGCGCGCAGGACCTTGGCGACGGCGGCGGCGTCGATCTCGTCCGTGAAGTCGATCGTGCCGATGACCGCCGAGCGCTTGGCCGGGTCGGTGACGAACGGGTTGGCGTACTTGATGTCCTCGGCCCAGCCGTACAGCGTGCGGGCGGAGGTGGCGGTGCGGCGGACCGCCCAGTCCAGGCCACCCTGGCCGTTGATCCACTCCAGCTGGTCGTTGAGGAGGAAGAGAGTGGCGAGGGCGGGGGTGTTGTACGTCTGGTTCTTGCGGGAGTTGTCGATCGCCGTGGGGAGCGAGAAGAACTCCGGGATGTGGCGGCCGGACGCGTGGATGCGCTCGGCGCGCTCGATCGCGGCCGGGGAGAAGACGCCGATCCACAGGCCGCCGTCGGAGGCGAAGGACTTCTGCGGGGCGAAGTAGTAGACGTCGGTCTCGGACACGTCCACCGGGAGGCCGCCGGCGCCGGAGGTGGCGTCGACCAGGACGAGGGCGCCCTCGTCGGCACCGGCCACCCGCTTGATCGGCATGGCGACACCGGTGGAGGTCTCGTTGTGGGTGAAGGCGTAGACGTCGACGCCCGCCTCTGCGACCGGCTCGGGGTGCGTGCCCGGGTCGGTGGAGATGACGTCCGGCTCGGCGAGCCAGGGGGCGAGCTTGGCGGCCTTGGCGAACTTGGAGGAGAACTCGCCGAAGGTGAGGTGCTGGGACTTGTTCTCGATCAGGCCGTGGGTCGCGATGTCCCAGAACGCGGTCGAGCCGCCGTTGCCGAGGACGACTTCGTAGCCGTCGGGCAGTTGGAACAGGTCGCGGACGCCCTCGCGAACCTTGCCGACCAGGTTTTTCACCGGGGCCTGGCGGTGGGAGGTGCCCATGAGAGAGGCGCCGGTGGCGGCCAGCGCGTCCAGCGCTTCCGTCCGCACCTTGGAGGGGCCCGCGCCGAAACGTCCGTCGGCGGGCTTGATGTCAGCGGGAATCTGGATCTCAGCCACGGTGGGAGCGTAGCCGTTTCGGGAAACCTGGGTGAAACCTCGTCCGTCGGATGAGACGGCGTTTCGGCGGACGTCGGCTGGTTTGCTGGAGGCATGAGGGATCTAGAGGCTGCGCTGCGTTCCGCCGTCCGGGGCGAGGTCGGGTTCGACGTCAGCTCCCGGGCATTGACGACCATGGACGCGTCCAACTACCGGCGTGTCCCCCTGGGTGTGGTCGCACCACATGACGCCGATGACGTCGCCGCCGTGCTGGAGGTGTGCCGGGACCACATGGTGCCGGTGGTGGCCCGTGGTGGAGGTACCTCCATCGCCGGACAGGCCACCGGCACCGGCATCGTGCTGGACTTCACCCGCCACATGCATCGGCTCGTGTCCCTCGACCCCGAGACCCGTACCGCCGTCGTCCAGCCCGGCCTCGTCCTCGACCGCCTCCAGGACGCCGCCGCCCCGCACGGCCTGCGTTTCGGGCCCGACCCCTCCACCCACAGCCGGTGCACGCTCGGCGGAATGATCGGCAACAACTCCTGCGGCTCGCATTCGGTGGCCTGGGGGACCACCGCGGACAGCGTGCGGGAACTGTCCGTGCTCACCGCGCGCGGCGACCGACTGCGGCTCGGGCAAGGCTGGTCCGGGGCGCCGGAGGGGCTACGGGCCCTGGTGGAGGGCGAGTTGGCGCGGCTGCGGACCGGATTCCCGGAGCTGCCCCGCCGCATCTCCGGATACGCGCTGGACGCGCTGCTGCCCGAGAAGGGCGCCGATGTCGCCCGTTCCTTCTGCGGCAGCGAGGGCACCTTGGGCGTCCTCACCGAGGCGGTCGTACGGCTCGTGGAGGCGCCACGCGCGCGTGCGCTGGCCGTGCTGGCGTACGCCGACGAGAGCGCGGCTGCGGAGGCGGCGGCCGGACTGCTGCCGTACGGGCCGCTCACGGTGGAGGGCATGGCCGCCGACCTGGTGCCGTCGGCGACTGCGCTGCCCCGGGGCGGGGCCTGGCTGTTCGTGGAGACGGGCGGGTCGGATGCGGCGGAGGCACGCGCGCGTGCGGAGGCGATCGTGCGGGCCGCCGATGTCGTGGACGCGCTGGTGATGACCGATCCGGCCGGGCAGCGGGCGCTGTGGCGCATCCGGGAGGACGCGAGCGGTACGGCCACCCGGATGCCGGACGGCAGTGAGGCCTGGCCGGGCTGGGAGGACTGCGCGGTGCCGCCCGAGCGGCTGGGCGCGTATCTGCGGGACTTCAGAGGGCTGCTGAACGCTCACGGGCTGCGCGGGACGCCGTATGGGCACTTCGGGGACGGCTGTATCCACGTCCGGATCGACTTCGACCTCCTCTCCGACGCGGGGATCGGCCGCTTCCGGCGCTTCTCGGAGGAGCTGGCCGAGGTCGTCGTGGCGCACGGCGGCTCGCTGTCGGGGGAGCACGGGGACGGGCAGGCGCGGGCGGAGCTGCTGCCGAAGATGTACGGGGAGGAGATGGTGGGGCTCTTCGAACGGGCGAAAGGGGTCTGGGACCCGGACGACCTGCTCAACCCGGGAATGCTGGTCCGGCCGGCGGCACTGGACGCCAACCTCCGCTTCTCCGTCCTGCCGCGCGAGCCGGTGGACGTGGCTTTCGGCTACCCGTCCGACGGCGGTGACTTCTCGGCGGCGGTGCGGCGGTGCGTGGGGGTCGCGAAATGCCGTACGACATCGGTGTCCGGGCCTTCCGTCATGTGCCCGTCCTTCCGCGCGACCGGCGAGGAGCAGCACTCCACGCGCGGGCGTGCCCGGCTGCTGCACGAGATGCTGGCGGGCGAGCTGGTGACCGATGGCTGGCGCTCGAAGGAGGTCCGGGACGCGCTGGATCTGTGCCTGGCCTGCAAGGGGTGCCGGTCGGACTGCCCGGTCGAGGTGGACATGGCCACGTACAAGGCGGAGTTCCTGCACCACCACTACGCCGGGCGGCGTCGCCCGGCCGCGCACTACAGCATGGGGTGGCTGCCGGTGTGGTTGCGGGCGGTGGCGCTTACGCGCACGGCACGGCTGGTCAACGCCCTTGCTTGCCTACGGCCGTTGGCCCGGGTCGCGAAACGGCTGGGCGGGATCGCGCCCGAACGGGAGATTCCGCGGGTGGCGACGGAGACGTTCAGCAGGTGGTGGGGGCGGCGCGTCGAGGAGCGGGCCGGACGGATCCTGAGGCCCGTACGGGAAGGGGACGCCTCCTTCGGCGACGGCCTCCACACGGTTGCCCTGCTCTGGCCGGACACCTTCACCGAGCATCTGTCGCCGACGGTGGGGCAGGCGGCCGTACGGGTCCTGGAGGCGGCGGGGATCTCGGCGGTGCTGCCGCCGACGAGGACGATGGCGGGGCGCCGGGGGCGGGTCTGCTGCGGACTGACGTATGTGTCGACGGGCCAACTCGACCGGGCGCGGCGGGTGTTGGGCCGTACGCTCGACCTTTTGGAGCCCTTGCTGGATCGGCCGGTACCGGTCATCGTCCTGGAACCCAGCTGCGCGGCGGCCCTGCGCTCCGATGTGCCGGAACTCCTCCCCGACGATCCCCGTGCCCGCCGCCTGGCCGACCGCGTCCTGACCTTCGCGGAGGCGCTGGAGCAGCTGGCGCCTGACTGGACGCCGCCTCGCGTGGACCGTCCGGTGGTCGGGCAGACCCATTGCCACCAGCACGCGGTGCTGGGTGATGCCGCTGATCGGCGGTTGCGTCAATTGGCCGGTCTGGACGGTGAGTTGAGCGGAGGCTGCTGCGGTCTCGCGGGCAACTTCGGCTTCGAAAAGGGGCACTTCGGGGTGTCGGTGGCGTGTGCGGAGGAGCAGTTGGTGCCGGCGGTGCGGGACGCGGGCGAGGGGGCGGTGGTGCTGGCGGACGGGTTCTCCTGCCGGACTCAGTTGGGTGAGGTCGCGGGGGTGCGGGGGAGGCATGTGGCGGAGGTGTTGGCGGAGGGAGTGCGGGACGGGTTGGGGACCGTGCCGTCGGCGACTGATCTGTAGGGAAGGCGGGGCTGGTGTCGTCTCAGGCCGCGGCTGAGGGGGCGTGGCAGTCGGCCGCCGTTGCGGCCCACACGTCGAGCAGGCGGGCCGCGGAGCCGCCGATGGGGCCGACGGCGTCCGCCAGGACGTCGGGGGAGGGCAGCCGGGCACCGGTCACTGCCCTGACCGCCTCGGCCGGGTCGTCGATCGTCGACGAGCACACCGACAGCAGGTACTCGGGCACGGTCAGCGCGGGGTCGGTGCAGCCGACGAGCGGGACGCCGACCGCCGCGACCAGCGGGAAGACCGTGCCGGGGATGCCGATCGCCGCTTCCGCCCGGGCCGCGGCCTGTATCGAGGGCACCTTGCTGATCTCGTAGCGGTCCCAGAAGGCCGGGTTCTCGCGGGGGTGGAGGCCGACCAGGATGCGCCGGCCGGACGCCGCGAGCTGTGCCGTGGCGGCGAGCAGCAACTCCGTGCCGGGCGCGGAGCCGCCCGTGTCGTCGGGGTGGGTGACGCTGGTGAGCACCAGGACGAGGCCCGGCTCGGGCCGGTGCTCCGGCAGCGTGTCGGTCTGGGGTGAGCCGACCACGCGGATCCGCCGCCGCGTGCCCAGATATCCGGCGAAGGCCCGCGCTTCGGCGGGCGACGAGGAGGTGATCGTACGCAGCCGATGCCGCAACTGCCGTGCGCCGGGCGCCTCCTGAGGCCCCAGATACGCCAGCGAACTCGCGGCCGACGGCAACCGCGCGAACCGTTCCGCACACTCGAGCGGCCAGTCCCCGGCACCGGTCACCACCAGCAGGTCCGCCGCGGGCGCCGTGTCCGGCGTCGCCACCGGCACCGGTTCCCCGGGCGTGATGCGCGACAGGTCCGGCACCAACTGGGTCACCGACCAGCGCCGCCGCCGGGTCTCGGCGAGCAGCGGTTGGACGTGGTACGTGCCCCAGGGCTCGTTGGTGGCGATCAGCACCCGCAGCCGCCGACGGTGACCGGGCGGTGTGGCGAACGCGGGCTGACCGACGCCGGCGGCGAGGGCAACACCGGCCACTGCGGCGGCTCCTCCACGGAGCACGGCGCGGCGGGACAGGAGGGACTGCTTCGGGGGCTGGGTCACCGGCTCACGGTCTCAGCCCGCTCCGTACGGGTCAGGACTTTCACCAGAGGCCCCGAGCGCGTCAATCCGGTGTTTCCACTTCCGCTCTCCGATGGACACGGAGGGCATGGGGGACGCCCGTCTCGGGATGAAAGACAGTGGCATAACGAGTTCACACGCCTGACGGAGTCCACTACCCTGGACCGAGCAGTGCATCATGATGAACGAACCCCGAGCTGATCCTCTGGAAGGCCCCGTGAGCACCCCCAGCGCTGCCGTCCCGTCCGACCCGACCTCGGTTGCCGCTCCCGTGACGGATCATGGGCCCGCTCCGGCGGGTGCCCCGCGCCGCTGGGGCTCCCTCGGGCCGGTGGGCCTGGTGCTGGCCGGGGGTGTCTCGGTGCAGTTCGGCGGTGCGCTGGCGGTGAGTCTGATGCCGAGGGCGGGGGCGCTCGGTGTGGTGACCCTTCGGCTACTGGCGGCGGCGCTCGTGCTGCTGCTGATCTGCCGCCCGCGCGTGCGCGGCCACTCGCGCACCGACTGGGGCACGGTCGTCGTCTTCGGTATCACCATGGCCGCGATGAACGGCCTCTTCTACCAGGCCGTCGCCCGCATCCCCCTCGGCCCCGCCGTCACCCTCGAGGTGCTCGGCCCGCTCGCCCTCTCGGTCCTCGCCTCCCGCCGGGCCGTCAACCTCATCTGGGCCGGACTCGCCATCGCCGGTGTCTTCCTGCTCGGCGGTGGCGGATTCAGCAGCCTGGACCCCATAGGTGTGGCTTTTGCCCTGGGTGCCGGCGTCATGTGGGCGGCCTATATCGTTTTCAGCGCCCGTACGGGGCGACGCTTCCCGCAGGCCGACGGGCTCGCCCTCGCGATGGTGGTCGCGGCGGTCCTGTTCCTGCCGCTGGGCATCGCCGAATCGGGCTCGAAGCTCCTCGACCCCACGACCATCGCCCTGGGCTCGGCGGTCGCGATCCTCTCCTCCGTCCTGCCCTACACCCTCGAACTCCTCGCCCTGCGCCGCCTGCCCGCCTCCACCTTCGCCATCCTGATGAGCCTCGAACCCGCCGTCGCCGCGGCTGCCGGCTTCCTCGTCCTCAACCAGGCCCTCTCCGCCACCGAGGCCGCCGCGATCGCCCTGGTCATCGCCGCGAGCATGGGGGCGGTACGGACGCAGGTGGGGCGGGGGAAGGCGAAGGGGCTGGGCGCTGGTTCCTGACCGTTCTGCGTCGTGGTGAGGCGGAGCGGGGCTAGAGTCGGATTCGTGCCCTGGACCATCGGCACCCGGCGCGTGGCCGGTCCGTCCCCAGAGGACACGAAGGGAACGGCAGCATGAGTCCGCAACACACCGCCGTGGGCGACGGACCGCTGATTCCCCGCCCGGAGCGCACCCCAGGAGCCTTGCGTGCTGCCTGCGCTGTCGTCGCGCCCCAGCTTCTGACTGCCTATGACCAGGCCAAGGACCAGGTTCTGGCGGAGGCGGTGGAGCACGGTTCTCTCAAGCCGGTCCATGCCTACCTCGAGCACTGGGCTGCTCTGATCGAGATCGAGCGCCATCCGGAAACGGCGAGGGCATACCACCGCGCCGAGTACCTGGCCCACCTTGCGATCGCACCGGACGAAGCACGCGAGCACCTGGCCACCGCCGGCGGCGTCTACCGCGATGCTGCCAAGGCGGTGCACACGGAGTGACTGCGCGAAGCACGCCTACGTGGCCAACGGATTCTTCGTCTACATGATCACGCCACGCTCGGAACTCGTCACCATCTGGCAGGTCACGCCCGACCCTCTGTGACCTCAGCAGGTCAGCGCCCACGTATTCAAATCAATGCAAGCACGCTTGCTTGTTTTTGGCGTCGCTGCCATGCTCCGAAGCGCACCACCCCGCACACCGCCGTGCCCGAGGGGAGCGCTCCGTGTCCGATCCGATGCCTGTGATCGACGACCTGCGTGAGGAGAGCGAGGAACTCGACTGTCTGGTGGGGGAGTTGAGCGAGGAGCAGTGGGCGCTCGCCACCCCCGCCGTCGGCTGGACCGTGGCCCATCAGATCGCGCACCTCGCCTGGACCGACCGCAGTGCGCTGCTCGCCATGACGGACCCGGACGCCTTCAGGGGTGAGATGGAGAAGGCGCTCGCAGCGATGGACGTCTTCGTCGACGACGGCGCGCAGGAAGGCGCGGCCAAGCCTCCCGCCGAGCTGCTCGCCGACTGGCGGGCCGGGCGCGAGGCACTCGACCGCACGCTGTGCGCCGCCGACACAGGGACGCGCTTTCCCTGGTACGGCCCACCCATGTCGGCTGCCTCTATGGCAACCGGCCGACTCATGGAGACCTGGGCCCACGGCCAGGACATCGCCGACACCCTGGGTGTGGTCCGCCCACCCACGGACCGGCTCCGGCATGTGGTCCGCATCGGGGTGCGGGCTCGGGACTATGCCTTCATGGTGCACGGGCTGACCGCACCCGCCGACGCGTTCCGGGTGGAAGTCATCGCCCCCTCAGGAGACCTGTGGGCCTACGGCCCCGAAGACGCGGCGCAACGTGTCACCGGGCCCGCGCTCGACTTCTGCCTCCTGGTCACCCGGCGCGCCCACCGCGCCGACCTCGCCGTACGGGCCGAGGGTCCCGACGCCGATCGCTGGCTGGACATCGCCCAGGCCTTCGCGGGCCCGCCCGGCACCGGACGCCCGCCGAAGGGATCCGGGGCGTGACCCTCCGTATCGGCAACGCCTCCGGTTTCTACGGCGACCGCTTCGACGCCATGCGCGAGATGCTCACCGGCGGCGAACTCGACGTCCTCACCGGCGACTACCTCGCCGAACTCACCATGCTCATCCTGGGAAGGGACCGGCTGAAGGACCCGACCGCCGGTTACGCCCGCACCTTCCTGCGCCAGCTGGAGGAGTGCCTCGGCCTCGCCCACGAGCGCGGCGTCAGGATCGTCACCAACGCCGGCGGGCTCAACCCCGCCGGACTCGCCGATGCCGTAAGGAAGTTGGCGGACCGGCTCGGCATCCCCCTCCGCGTCGCGCACGTCGAGGGCGACGACCTCACCGCCCAGCACCCCGGCAGCCTCGCCGCCCATGCCTACCTCGGCGGCTTCGGCATCGCCGCCTGTCTGCGGGAGGGCGCCGACATCGTGGTGACCGGGCGGGTGACGGACGCGGCCCTGGTCATGGGGCCCGCCGCAGCCCACTTCGGCTGGCAGCCGGGGGAGTACGACCGGCTCGCGGGCGCCGTCGTCGCCGGGCATGTACTGGAGTGCGGGGCGCAGGCCACCGGCGGCAACTACGCGTTCTTCCGCGACGGCGGCCCCGACCTGCGCCGTCCCGGCTTTCCTCTGGCCGAACTCCACGCCGACGGCAGCTGCGTCATCACCAAACACCCCGGCACCGGCGGCATCGTCGACGTCGGGACGGTCACCGCCCAGCTGCTGTACGAGACCGGCGGCGCCCGGTACGCCGGACCCGACGTCACCGCCCGCCTGGACACCGTACGGCTGACCCAGGACGGCACCGACCGCGTCCGTATCGACGGCGTACGCGGCGAGGCCCCGCCCTCGACCCTCAAGGTCGGCCTCAACCGGCTCGGCGGCTTCCGCAACGAGGTCGCCTTCGTCCTCACCGGACTCGACATCGACGCCAAGGCCGACCTCGTACGGGAGCAGATGACGGACGCGCTCGCCAAGTCCCGGCCCACCGACGTCCGTTGGGACCTCGTCCGCACCGACCGGCCCGACGCCCCGACCGAGGAGACCGCGAGCGCCCTGCTCCGGCTCGTCGTACGCGACCCCGACGAGGAAACCGTCGGACGGGCGCTCACCAGTGCCGCCGTGGAGCTGGCGCTCGCCAGTTACCCCGGCTTCCATGTGCTCGCGCCACCTGGAAAGGGAGCGCCTTATGGGGTCTTCGAGGATGTGTACGTCTCCCATGGCGCCGTCCCACATACGGCCGTCCTCCATGACGGGCGCCGGATCCCTGTGCCTCCGGCCCACGACACCGCCGTACTCGACGACGACGGGCCTGTCGCGGAGCCACCCCTGCCCGAGCCGCTACTGGACGGTCCCAGGCGTCGCGCCCCCCTCGGCCTCGTCGCAGGCGCACGCAGCGGGGACAAGGGCGGAAACGCGAACGTCGGGGTGTGGGTGCGTACGGACGATGCCTGGCGGTGGCTGGCGCACGAGCTGACGGTGGACAGGTTTCAGCAGCTGATCCCTGAAAGCCGGCAGCTGACCGTCGCCCGGCACCTGCTGCCCAACCTCCGCGCCCTCAACTTCGTCGTCGAGGGAATCCTCGGCGAAGGCGTCGCCGCCCAGCACCGTTTCGACCCGCAGGCCAAAGCTCTCGGCGAATGGCTGCGCTCCCGCCACCTGGACATCCCGGAGGCCCTCCTGTGACGGTTCTCAGCACGGCCCTCGACCTCGACGGCGCGGACTACCGGGCGAACCGTGAGGCCATGCTCGCCAAGCTCGCCGACCTGGACGCCGAGCACGCGAAGGCGCTCGCCGGGGGCGGCCCGAAATATGTCGAGCGGCATCGCAAACGCGGCAAACTCCTCGCCCGCGAACGCATCGAGCTGCTCCTCGACCCCAACACGCCCTTCCTGGAGCTGTCGCCGCTGGCCGCCTGGGGCAGTGACTGCACGGTCGGCGCCTCCCTCGTCACCGGCATCGGGGTCGTCGAGGGCGTGGAGTGCCTGATCACCGCCAACGACCCCACCGTGCGCGGGGGCGCCAGCAACCCCTGGAGCCTGAAGAAGGCCCTGCGGGCGAACGACATCGCGCTCGCCAACCGGCTGCCGTGCATCAACCTGGTCGAGTCCGGCGGCGCCGATCTCCCGTCCCAGAAGGAGATCTTCATCCCGGGCGGCGCCATCTTCCGCGACCTCACCCGGCTCTCCGCCGCCGGAATCCCGACGCTCGCTGTCGTCTTCGGGAACTCGACCGCGGGCGGCGCGTACATCCCCGGCATGTCCGACCACGTGATCATGGTCAAGGAGCGCGCGAAGGTGTTCCTCGGCGGGCCGCCCCTGGTGAAGATGGCCACCGGCGAGGACAGCGACGACGAGTCGCTGGGCGGTGCCGAGATGCACGCGCGCGTGTCGGGTCTCGCGGACTACTTCGCCGTGGACGAGCGGGACGCGCTGCGACAGGCGCGGCGGGTCGTCGCACGGCTCAACCACCGCAAGGCGTACGAGGATCCGGGGCCCGCCGAGCCCCCCAAGTACGACGCCGAGGAGCTGCTCGGCGTCGTCCCCGGCGACCTGCGCACCCCCTTCGATCCGCGCGAGGTGATCGCCCGGATCGTCGACGCCTCCGACTTCGACGAGTTCAAGCCGCTGTACGGGACCAGCCTGGTCACCGGCTGGGCGACGCTCCACGGCTACCCCATAGGGGTGCTGGCGAACGCCCAAGGGGTCCTCTTCAGCGAGGAGTCCCAGAAAGCCGCCCAGTTCATCCAGCTGGCCAACCAGCGCGACATCCCGCTGCTCTTCCTGCACAACACCACCGGCTACATGGTCGGCAAGGAGTACGAGCAGGGCGGCATCATCAAGCACGGCGCGATGATGATCAACGCCGTCAGCAACTCGACGGTGCCCCACCTGTCCGTGCTCATGGGCGCGTCGTACGGCGCCGGGCACTACGGCATGTGCGGCCGCGCCTACGACCCCCGCTTCCTCTTCGCCTGGCCCAGCGCCAAGTCCGCCGTCATGGGCCCGCAGCAGCTCGCCGGCGTGCTGTCGATCGTCGCCCGCCAGTCGGCCGCCGCGAAGGGACAGCCGTACGACGAAGAGGGCGACGCGGCGCTGCGGGCGATGGTGGAGCAGCAGATCGAGTCCGAGTCCCTGCCGAAGTTCCTGTCCGGGCGGCTGTACGACGACGGCGTCATCGACCCGCGCGACACCCGCACCGTCCTCGGCCTGTGCCTGTCGGCCGTCCACACCGCCCCCTACGAGGGCGCGCGCGGTGGCTTCGGCGTCTTCCGGATGTGAGGGATCACGTGATAGCGACTGTGCTCGTCGCCAACCGGGGCGAGATCGCCTGCCGGGTCTTCCGCACCTGCCGTGAGTTGGGAATCCGGACCGTCGCCGTGCACTCGGACGCCGACGAAAACGCCCTCCACGCGCGCGTGGCCGACGCGGCGGTACGGCTGCCGGGGGCGGCGCCCTCCGACACGTACCTGCGCGGCGACCTGATCGTGAAGGCGGCACTCGCGGCCGGCGCGGACGCCGTGCACCCGGGCTACGGCTTCCTCTCCGAGAACGCCGGCTTCGCCCGCGCGGTCATCGACGCGGGCCTCACCTGGATCGGCCCGCCCCCGGAAGCGATCGAGGCCATGGCGTCCAAGACGCGCGCCAAGGAGCTGATGGGCATCGAGCCCCTGCCCGAGGTCACCGAGGCGGACCTGCCGGTGCTGGTGAAGGCGGCGGCGGGCGGCGGGGGCCGCGGGATGCGTGTGGTCCGCCGCCTCGAGGACCTGCCCGCGCAGTTGGAAGGCGCCCGCGCCGAGGCCCACAGCGCCTTCGGCGACGGCGAAGTCTTCATCGAGCCCTACGTGGAGGACGGCCGGCACGTCGAGGTGCAGATCCTCGCCGACACACACGGCACCGTGTGGGCGCTCGGCACCCGCGACTGCTCCCTCCAGCGACGCCACCAGAAGGTCGTCGAGGAGGCCCCGGCACCGGGTTTGAAACCCGAACTGACCAACTCCTTGTACGAGATGGCCGTACGCGCCGCCCGTGCCGTCGACTACGCAGGCGCCGGCACCGTCGAATTCCTCGTCGCCGCCGACACACCGCACTTCCTGGAGATGAACACCCGCCTCCAGGTCGAACACCCCGTCACGGAAGCGGTCTTCGGCGTCGATCTGGTCGCCCTCCAACTGAGCATCGCGGAAGGGCAGCCCCTCGATCGCGAGCCCCCACGCGCGCGTGGGCACGCGATCGAGGCCCGGCTCTACGCCGAGGACCCGGCCCGCGACTGGGCCCCGCAGACCGGCACCCTGCACCGCCTCGCCGTCCCCGACGGCATCCGCCTGGACACCGGCTACACCGACGGCGACACGATCGGCGTCCACTACGACCCCATGCTCGCCAAGGCCGTCGCCCACGCTCCCACGCGCGCGGAGGCCATCCGCAAACTCGCCGGCGCCCTCGAACGCGCCGCCGTCCACGGCCCACCCACCAACCGCGACCTCCTCGTCCGCTCCCTGCGGCACAAGGAGTTCACCACCGCCCGCATGGACACCGGCTTCTACGACCGCCACCTCCCCGAAGTCACCGCCCCCACCCCCGACCCCCACGCCCCCCTCGCCGCAGCCCTGGCCGACGCTCACTCCCCCATCCGCTCCCGCTTCGGCGGCTTCCGCAACGTCCCCTCCCAGCCCCACACCAAGCGCTACGAGATGGCGGGCGAGGAACACGAGGTCCACTACCGGCACACGCGGGCGGGCCTGGAGGCGGACGGAGTGCGGGTCGTCCACGCCGACGCGTGTCTGGTCGTACTCGAAATGGACGGCGTACAGCGCAAGTTAGAGGTGGCGCGATACGGCGACGAGATCTTCGTCGACACCACCGCCCTCAAGGCTCTGCCCCGCTTCCCCGACCCGGCGACCCAGCACGCACCGGGCTCGCTCCTGGCCCCCATGCCGGGAACGGTGGTCCGCGTGGCGGACGGGCTGGCCGTAGGAGTGGCTGTACGGGCCGGAGAGCCCCTTGTGTGGCTGGAGGCGATGAAGATGGAACACAAGATCACAGCGCCGGTCACAGGGACGCTCACAGCTTTGCAGGCCGAGCTTGGCCAACAGGTAGAGGTCAACACATTGCTGGCGGTTGTGCAGCAGGCCTAAAGGGGCGCGGGGAACTGCGCGACCAGCCACAACCAACCCGCACCCGGAAGGAGTCCTCATGCCTCCCACTCTCGAATCCGAAGAACACAAGGCCCTACGATCCGCAGTCGCCGCCCTGGGAACCCGCCACGGCCTTACCTACAACCGAGAAGACCTCTGGTCCGAGGCAGGCAAACTCGGCTACCTCGGCGTGAATCTCCCCGAGGAATACGGAGGCGGGGGAGGCGGCATCGCCGAACTCTCCATCGTGCTCGAAGAACTCGGCGCCGCAGGCTGCCCCCTGCTCATGATGATCGTCTCCCCGGCCATCTGCGGCACAGTCATCGCCCGCTTCGGCACCGAACAACAGAAGCGCGAATGGCTCCCCGCCCTCGCCGAAGGCAAACGCACCATGGCCTTCGGCATCACCGAACCCGACGCCGGCTCCAACAGCCACCGCATCACGACGACGGCACGAAAAGACGGCACTGACTGGCTGCTCACCGGCCGCAAAGTCTTCATCTCCGGCGTGGACATCGCCGAAGCGACCCTCATCGTCGGCCGCACCGAAGACGCCCGCACCGGCAACCTCAAACCCTGCCTCTTCATCGTCCCGAGAGACGCCGACGGCTTCCAACGGCGACAGATCGACATGGAACTCAACGCCGCCGAGAAGCAGTTCGAGCTCACCCTCGACGACGTACGACTCCCCGCCGACGCCCTGGTCGGCGACGAGGACGCAGGCCTCCTCCAGCTCTTCGCCGGCCTCAACCCCGAACGCATCATGACCGCCGCCTTCGCGATCGGCATGGGACGCTACGCCCTCGCCCAAGCCGTCACCTACGCACGCGAACGCACCGTCTGGAAGGCTCCCATCGGCGCCCACCAGGCGATCGCGCACCCCCTCGCCCAGTCGCACATCGAACTCGAACTCGCCCGCCTGATGATGCAGAAGGCTGCCCACCTGTACGACGCCGGAGACGACACCGGCGCGGGAGAAGCCGCCAACATGGCCAAATACGCGGCCGGAGAGGCATGCGTGAAAGCCGTCGACCAGGCCGTGCACACCCTCGGCGGAAACGGCCTCACCCGGGAATTCGGCCTCGCCTCGCTGATAACGGCCGCCCGCGTGTCTCGTATTGCCCCAGTGAGCCGGGAGATGATTCTCAACTACGTCTCCCACCAGACCCTGGGCCTGCCCAAGTCGTACTAGGCCGTCTTGGAGGAACGATGTTCCGCAGCGAGTACGCAGACGTCCCGCCCGTCGAACTCCCCATCCACGAAGCCGTACTGGGCCGGGCCGCCGAGTTCGGCGACACGCCCGCGCTGATCGACGGCACCAACGGCATGACGCTCACGTATGCGCAGGTGGACCAGTTCCACCGGCGCGTCGCCGCCGCGCTGGCCGAGGCGGGCGTCCGCAAGGGCGACGTGCTCGCCCTGCACAGCCCGAACACCGTCGCCTTCCCGACCGCGTTCTACGCCGCCACGCGCGCGGGGGCGTCCGTCACGACCGTGCACCCGCTGTCCACCGCCGAGGAGTTCGCCAAGCAGCTGCGCGACTCGGCCGCCGGCTGGATCATCACCGTCTCCCCACTGCTGGAGACCGCCCGCAGGGCCGCCGAACTCGCGGGCGGCGTCGAGGAGATCTTCGTCTGCGACAGCGCGCCAGGACACCGCTCCCTCATCGACATGCTCGCCTCCACCGCCCCCGAACCACAGATCCACATCGACCCCGTGGCGGACGTCGCGGCCCTCCCGTACTCCTCGGGCACCACCGGCATCCCCAAAGGCGTGATGCTCACGCACCGCCAGATCGCCACCAACCTCGCCCAGCTCGAACCCGTCATGGGCGCAGGCCCCGGTGACCGCATCCTCGCCGTCCTGCCCTTCTTCCACATCTACGGGCTCACCGCGCTGATGAACGCACCCCTGCGACTGGGCGCCACCGTCGTCGTCCTGCCCCGCTTCGACCTGGAAACCTTCCTCGCCGCCATCCAGAACCACCGCATCACCGGCCTGTACGTCGCCCCGCCGATCGTCCTCGCCCTCGCCAAGCACCCACTTGTCGCCGAGTACGACCTGTCGTCCCTGAAGTACCTCATCAGCGCCGCCGCACCGCTCGACGCCCACCTCGCCGCGGCCTGCTCCCGGCGCCTGAACCTGCCGCCGGTCGGCCAGGCGTACGGCATGACGGAACTGTCGCCCGGCACCCACGTCGTCCCCCTGAACGCCATGCACGACGCGCCCCCCGGCACCGTCGGCAAACTCATCGCCGGCACCGAGATGCGCATCGTCTCCCTCGACGACCCCGACAAGGACGTCGGCGTCGGCGAACCCGGCGAGATCCTCATCCGCGGACCCCAGATCATGAAGGGCTACCTGGGCCGCCCCGACGACACCGCCGCGATGATCGACACCGACGGCTGGCTGCACACCGGAGACGTCGGCCATGCCGACGCCGACGGCTGGCTGTTCGTCGTCGACCGCGTCAAGGAACTCATCAAGTACAAGGGCTTCCAGGTCGCCCCCGCCGAACTCGAAGCCCTCCTCCTCACCCACCCCGGCATCGCCGACGCCGCCGTCATCGGCGCCTACAACGACGAGGGCAACGAAGTCCCCCACGCCTACGTGGTCCGCCGGCCCACCGCCACCGACCTCTCCGAAGGAGAGGTCATGATGTACGTCGCCGAACGCGTCGCCCCCTACAAACGCGTCCGTCACGTCACCTTCATCGACGGCGTACCGCGCGCCGCCTCCGGCAAGATCCTGCGCCGGGAACTCAGGGAGCGCACGTGACGTTGATCAGCCGTACACGCGCGCGTGGCATCGAAACGCTCAGCCTCGACTCCCCGCACAACCGCAACGCCCTGTCGGCGGCCCTCGTCGGCGAACTCGCGGACACGCTCACCGACTGCGGCAAGGACGGCGACATCCGCGCGGTCGTCCTCACTCACACCGGCAACACCTTCAGCGCGGGCGCCGACCTGCGCGACCCACCGCCCCCGGACGCACTCGTCGGCCTGCTCCGGCAGATCGTCGAACTGCCCCGACCCGTCGTCGCCCGTGTCACCGGCCACGTCCGCGCGGGCGGTCTCGGACTGCTCGGCGCCTGCGACATCGCCGCCGCCTCGAACGAGGCGACCTTCGCCTTCACCGAGGTACGGATCGGGGTCGCCCCGGCGGTGATCTCCCTGCCGTTGCTGCCCCGCACTGACCCCCGCGCCCTCGCCCGCTACTACCTCACCGGCGAACGCTTCGACGCCGCCGAGGCGGCCCGCATCGGCCTGCTGACCGCTTCCGGCGACGACGCCGACGCCGTACTGGAACCCGTCCTCGACGGACTGCGCCGCGCCTCCCCGCAGGCCCTGGCCGAGACGAAACAGCTGCTCACAGCTAGGGTGCTGGATGCCTTCGACCGGGACGCGGCCGACCTCACCGCGCTCTCGGCCCGGCTGTTCGCCTCCGCCGACGCCCGCGAGGGCATGACGGCCTTCCTAGAACGACGGGAACCGCCATGGGTGCTGTGAGCACGGTCGACCGTGCACCCAAACAGGACCGCAGCCGGGCCACCCGGCAACGGCTCCTCGAAGCCGCCGTGGCCTGCCTCGCCGAACACGGCTGGGCAGGCTCCACCGTCTCCGTCGTCGCCGAACGCGCCGGCGTCTCCCGCGGCGCCGCCCAGCACCACTTCCCGACCCGCGAGGACCTCTTCACCGCGGCCGTCGAATACGTCGCCGAGGAGCGCTCCACGGCGCTGCGGGCGTTGTTCCCGCAGGGCGCGGCGGGCGACCGGCGCGCGGTCGTCGCAGCCCTGGTCGACCTCTACACCGGCCCGCTGTTCCGCGCCGCCCTCCACCTGTGGGTCGCCGCCTCCAACGAAGCGCAGCTACGCCCCCGCGTCACCGAACTCGAAGCCCGCGTCGGCCGCGAGACCCACCACATCGCCGTCGACCTCCTCGGCGCCGACGAATCCCACCCCGGCGTCCGCGAAACCGTCCAAGGCCTCCTCGACATGGCCCGCGGCCTCGGCCTCGCCAACCTCCTCACCGACGACGAACCCCGCCGCGAACGGGTGGTGGCACAGTGGGCGGCGCTGCTGGACGAGACGCTGGGCTGACCCCGTTGTCAGTGGCACGGCTTACGGTTCGGGCATGGGAGACACATTCCAGACGATCGTCGACCTGGACGCGAGCCCGCAGGACGCGGCACGCCTGGCGGAGCCCGTGGTCGACTGGCTCGTGGCCGAGGGCATCGTGCTCGCCCCGGCGGAACCGGGCTGGGCCCTGGGAGACCATCCGGCCCACCCGCCCGGCCCGAACTGGCCGAAGGCCGTCGCCGACGGCCGCTGGGGCGCCCCGGAGGGCCTCGCCCTGCACACCGGACACCACATCTTCTACAGCCTTGGCCAACGCGGCCCGGACGCGGTGACGTGCCCGCGCTGCGGGAAAACCACCGCTGTGGAAGGTGATGTCTCGTCCCGCTTCAGCACCGCC
Organism: Streptomyces sp. DG2A-72; assembly: GCF_030499575.1. Taxonomy (NCBI): domain Bacteria; kingdom Bacillati; phylum Actinomycetota; class Actinomycetes; order Kitasatosporales; family Streptomycetaceae; genus Streptomyces; species Streptomyces sp. DG2A-72. The sequence goes on along the minus strand of NZ_JASTLC010000001.1, from coordinate 4,444,721 downwards.
GCCGGCGCCTGGCACGAGACGGGCACCGCCGACGTCGACTGCCCCGCCTGCGCCGACTCCGTCCCCCTCTCCGCATGGAGGTGGACCGACAACTCCTTGGCCTTCGTCCATCTCGGCTTCCAGTTCTGGAACTGGCCCGCACTCTCCGAGGACTTCCGCGCACGCATAGCCCAGTTCCTCGACGGGCACAGCACGGCGTACCTCCAGGGCAAGGTCTGACCGCGACCGTCCTCAGGGACTGAGCCGCTCCACCCGCCAGCTCCCGTCCGGCTCCGCCACATACCGCAACCGGTCATGCAGCCGGTTCTCGCGCCCCTGCCAGAACTCCACCGACTGCGGAGCCACCCGGAAACCACCCCAGTGCGGCGGCACCGGCACCTGCTCGCCCTCCGGATAGCGGGCCGCCAACTCGGCGTACGAGGCGTCGAGATCGGCACGTGTGGCGATCACCGAAGACTGGGCGCTCGCCCACGCCCCGAGCTGCGAACCATGCGGCCGGGTACGGAAATAGGCGGCCGTCTCATCACGGCCGGTACGCCGCGCCACCCCGGACACGATCACCTGCCGGGCCATCGGATGCCATGGGAACAGCAGCGACACATACGGGTTCTCGGACAGATCACGGCCCTTGCGGGAGTCGTAATTGGTGTAGAAGACAAAACCCTGCTCGTCGAACTGCTTCAGCAGCACCGTACGAGAACTGGGCCGCCCCTCACCGTCCGCCGTCGACACGACCATCGCATTCGGCTCGAACAGATGGGCCTGCGTCGCGGCCTGCCTGAACCAGCGCGCGAACTGCGCCACCGGCGTGCCGGCCAGATCGGACTCGGCCAGGCCCTCGGCCCGGTACTGCTTGCGCATCAACGCGGGATCAAAGGGGACGGCGGACACGGCGTCACGATCGTTCACGCGGTCATCTTGCCGTATCCGCACGCGCCGTTCGCCACGGTGTCCTTCATCACTGGGTGGCACTGAGTGCCGCGAACTCTCCCCAAGGGTGACACTCGGAGATATCGTTCAGATGCCGTGCCGGTTGGGGTGACCGTCGGCCGCACGGGGCATCACAGGGATGACGCCCAGGACCGCGAGTCTCCGCAGCGCACCGACCGCGGATCCACCGGGCGGAACACATCACGAACCAACGAAACACGGCAGCAGCCCCACCCACCAAAGAACTCTCGCAACACCATCCCCGCAAGCCACACCACACACATCACCCGTCGCACACATCACGAGGAGCCGCCTGATGTCCGACTTCGTACCCGGACTCGAGGGAGTCGTCGCTTTCGAGACGGAGATCGCCGAACCGGATAAGGAGGGCGGCGCACTCCGGTACCGGGGCGTCGACATCGAGGACCTGGTCGGCCACGTCTCGTTCGGCAACGTCTGGGGCCTGCTCGTCGACGGCGCCTTCAACCCCGGTCTGCCGCCCGCCGAACCGTTCCCGATCCCCGTGCACTCCGGCGACATCCGCGTCGACGTCCAGTCGGCACTCGCCATGCTCGCCCCCGTCTGGGGCCTGAAACCACTGCTCGACATCGACTCCGCCCAGGCCCGCGAAGACCTCGCCCGCGCCGCCGTCATGGCCCTGTCCTACGTCGCCCAGTCCGCCCGCGGCCAGGGCCGGCCCATGGTCCCGCAGCGCGAGATCGACAAGGCTAACTCCATCACCGAACGCTTCATGATCCGCTGGCGCGGCGAGCCCGACCCCAAGCACGTGGCCGCCGTCGACGCGTACTGGACCAGCGCGGCCGAACACGGCATGAACGCGTCCACCTTCACCGCCCGCGTCATCGCCTCCACCGGCGCCGACGTCCCCGCCGCCCTCTCCGGCGCCGTAGGAGCCATGTCCGGCCCCCTGCACGGCGGCGCCCCCTCCCGCGTCCTCGGCATGATCGAGGAGATCGAGCGCACCGGCGACGCCGAGGCCTACGTCAAACAAGCCCTCGACCAGGGCGAACGCCTCATGGGCTTCGGCCACCGCGTCTACCGCGCCGAGGACCCCCGCGCACGAGTGCTGCGCCGCACCGCCCGCGAACTGGGCGCCCCCCGCTTCGAGGTCGCCGAAGCCCTGGAGAAGGCGGCCCTGGCGGAGCTGCACAGCCGCCGCCCCGACCGCATCCTCGCCACCAACGTCGAATTCTGGGCCGCCATCGTCCTGGACTTCGCCGAGGTCCCGGCCCACATGTTCACCTCCATGTTCACCTGCGCCCGCACGGCCGGCTGGTCCGCCCACATCCTGGAGCAGAAGCGGACGGGCCGCCTGGTCCGGCCCTCTGCCCGGTATGTCGGGCCGGGCACTCGCAACCCACGGGAGATCGAGGGGTACGGGGACATCGCGCGCTGATCCCCGCCGGGAACGCAGACGACCCGCGAGCTCTGGTCCCTCCGCCTCTCGGCGGGGGAGCCGGCCGGACGTACCGGCGAGCTCGCGGGTCGGGTGACTGCTGGGATTGGGCCGGCTGCGTGCTTCTCACGCACGCTGGTCCGGCACCGCACTGGGTGTGGTGGCGGGCCGCTAGCCCGCAGTCACCTCACGCGTCCGGTATTCATACATCTGCCGAACCACCTCCCTTCTCGTGTGCCTCACACCCTAAGGAGCGGTCAGTCGTCGCTCAACAGGTTTTTTCGGGATGTTGACGAACACGGTTCTGGCCGGAAGGCATAGCCGTATCCGTCGCCGCTCTGCAGGAGTCGCAGATTCCGGTGGAACACGTCGATCCGGCCCATCGGCGTCGTGACGCTGTGCCGTCCCGTGGCACCTCGCCGCAGGCGTGGAAATCCAGGAAACGCAGTCATCAAGGGCACCTCGCTGATCTTTCGGATCATGATGACTGGGGCTGGTCACTCGACAGGCTTTCCAGCCGGGGAGCCAGTGACCTCGCGCGTCCGGGTGCCAACAACGCTACCGACCAAGATCTGCCGCTAGGCCCTGTCTCCGCCACCTCGCGCAGCGAGGGCCGGGCCCACCCTGTCGGCCGCCTACGATCTGCCCATGATCGCCGACCTCCAGTGCGTGGTCCTGGACTGCTCCGACCCTGCGGAACTCGCCGCGTTCTACAACTCCCTGCTGGGCGGGAGCGTCAATCAGCAGGACAAGCGGTGGGCGCTCGACGACGGCTGGGCGACACTGCACACGCCGTCCGGGCTCGTCCTTGCGTTCCAACGGGCGGCGGACTACCTGCCGCCGGTGTGGCCCGACCCTGCCCGGCCCCAGCAGTTCCATCTGGACTTCGGTGTCGCAGACCTGGACCAAGCCCAGCAGCAGGTGCTGGCCCGCGGGGCGACGGTCTTGGACGACGGTGCGGAGGGGCGGAGCTGGCGTATCTATGCCGATCCGGCTGGGCATCCGTTCTGCCTGGTCCGTCACTGAAGACCGCTTCTCAGACCGCTCCTCGTATGGGGTCACGCCCGTTGGGGGCAGTTGTGCCGCTGGCGCGCTACCCGACGTCACGCGGCAACGGCCGTATTGACACCGCACTGGTCCAGACCGCACCGTGATCCGCAACACATCGCCGCAGCACGCCGCCGTACGCCGCCACGCCCGCCCCGAAGGGACCCCGCATGAGCGACAGCCAGCCGTCCGGTCAGTTCTTCGATGCCGCGATCGGGCTGCTGCGACGCGTGCGGGACGAGGAGGGCGAGACGATCACGGCGGCCGGGTCGCTCCTCGCGGACACGGTCGTCGCCGGTGGCCGTCTGTTCGCCTTCGGCGCCGGGCACTCCTCGCTGGCCGCGCAGGACGTCGTCTACCGCGCGGGTGGCCTGGCGCTGATGAATCTGCTGGCCGTCCCCGGCGTCGTAGGAGTCGATGTCGTCCCGGCCACCCTCGGCTCCGCGCTGGAACGGGTCGACGGTCTCGCGAGTGCCGTGCTCGACACGTCTCCGGTTCGCGAGGGCGACGCCCTGGTGATCGTCTCGCTGTCCGGCCGCAACGCGCTGCCCGTGGAGATGGCCATGAACGCCCGTGCCCTGGGCGTGAAGGTGATCGGCGTGACCTCGGTGGCGTACGCGTCGGAGACGAAGTCCCGGCACTCCTCGGGGACGTATCTGAAGGACCACTGCGACATCGTCCTCGACTCGAAGATCGCCGTCGGTGACGCGGAACTCACCCTCGACACCGTCCCGGCGCCCTTCGCCCCGGCCTCCACGGTCGTCACGTCGGCCCTGCTCCAGGCGGTCATGGCCGAAACGGCCACCGCGCTGGCCGCCCGCGGCATCGAACCTCCACTGCTGCGCTCCGGCAACGTCGACGGGGGCCATGACTGGAACGGGCGGGTGATGGAGGAGTACGGGGACCGGATCTTCTATCGCCGTTAGCCGGAAGCGCCCGGCCCAGCCTTTACCCCGAACCCTCCGGCGGCCAGTCCCCGCGCACCGCCCCCGCCAGATCCAGCGCCCCCGCGATGCGTACGGCGACATCCTCCGCGTACGCCGCGTCGGGCCGTTCGAACGCGCTGCGTCCGGCCCCGCGCAGAAACGTCACGACGCCCAGCGTCCGCCCCCGGCTGCGCAGCACCGCGCACAGCGCGTGCACGGCGTCCGGTGGCCACTGCCGGGCCAGTGCCCAGGCGCGTGCCTGTTCGGCCGGTACGGTGCCGACGCTGGCCCGCACGGAGCCGCCTCGCTGGACGCACTGCAAGGCGGGGTGCCCCTCGCCGTAGCGGATGGGCAGGCCGGCCTGACCGGTGACCAGGCTCGGTCCGGGCGCGCCCGCGGGTGTGGCGGCGATGCGTACCAGTCGTACGGGCCCGGCGGTCTCCGCGTCGGTGATCGCGCCGCCCGCCGCGCGGTCGATCAGGGCGTGGTCGGCGAACCCCGCGAGCGCGAAGTCGAGGTGGACGGTGGCGGCCTCGGCCGGGTCCTCGCACTCGGCGGCGGCCCGTGCGGCACGGTGGAGCTGATTGCTGCGGAACCGCAGCAACGACGCCTCCTGCTCGGCCTGCTTGGCCTCCGTGACGTCGTTGAACAGCCAGCCGACGCCGAGCGGTACCGGTTCCTCGGCGAGCGGGGAGGCCAGCCGTACGAAGCCGCAGCGCCAGCAGCGCCGCTTCTCGCCCTCCGGTGTGCGTACGCCGACCCAGATCTCGGCGGGCGCGGGGGGCGCGCCCTCGGCGAGCACATGGGTGAGGGCGCTCTCGAGTTCCTCGACGCCTTGGGAGAGCAGTTCACCGAGCGGTCTGCCGAGCACGGACGTACGCCCGATGCCCAGCGCGCGGGCCGCGTGCGCGTTCACGACGGCGGGCCGCAGGTCGGCGTCGACGAGGACGACGCCCCAGCTCGCGTCGTCGAAGAGGGCCTCGCTCAGTGCGATGGACCGTTCGAGGTCGATCTGCGTGTGCACCTCGCTGAAGGCGCAGTACAGACCGGCGGGCTTTCCGTCGGGGCCGCGGACGGCCGCGGACTGGGTCCGTACGAGGACCCGGCCGCCGTCCTTGGTGAGCAGCGCGAACTCATGGACCTGGCGTCCCGGCGCGTGCATGGCGGCCATCAGCCGGGACTCGACCTCTTCGGCGTCGGCCGGCCGTACGGCCCACCCGGCGAACCCGTGCCGGCCCACGGCCTCACTCGCGGTCCACCCGAGAATCCGCTCGGCCTCACGATTCCAGTGCGTGACGACACCGTCGGCGTCGAAGGCGCACAGGGCCGCGTCCATGCCGTCCAGCAGCGCAGCCAGCAGATCGGAACCGCCCGAGCCCTCCGGACCGTCCCGTTCGGGCTCGTCCGGCCCCAGCTCGTCGGTGGTCCCACTACGCCGGGAAGCACTCACCTGGACCCCCTGCAGGCTGCGTCCGTACGTACGGCACGTCGGTTCGCTCACTAACAATCATTCAACTCGAACGTGACGCAGCACACATCGAGTTCCCGCAAGATTGAGAGAATCGTTGCATGCCGGAAACTCGGCGTGAACCCCTTCTTACCGTCCGGAGGTGGCGAGGCGGAGGTCGATCCACAGGTCGTTCGCACCCGGCAGCACATACCTCTCGACCTCCACGAATCCGCGTGTCTCGGCAAACCGCACCCCGTCCTCGTTGGCGGCCGGCACGCAGGTCTCGATCACATCGGCGCCCAGCACGCGCGCGTGGGCGAGCCCTTTCTCATACAGAGCGTTCCCGAGTCCCCGCCGCCGATACCGGGGCAGCACGCGCGCGATCACCGTCGCGATGGCGTTCTCGCCCTCGGGCGGCCGCACGGTGGAGCACCCCACGAGTTCGTCGCCGAGATACGCGTTCTCCAGCCGGTAGCGGCCACTGCGCTCCCGCACTTCGTCGAGATCCATGGCGGCGGGCGGCACGATCGCGTTGTGCACGTGCCGCCACTGTTCGAGCATGGCGTCGCCGGTCACCGGCTCCAGGCGGAGGTCAGGCACCGTCGCCGCCCGTGCGTCGCGCGTAGACCTCGATCTCGAACTTCATCCGGGGGTCGGCCAGCCCGCACACCATCATGGTCGCCGCCGGCAGGACCTCGCCGAAGTGGCGGCGCAGTACCGGCCAGCAGGGTTCGAAGTCGTCCCGCTCCGGCAGCAGGTACCGCACCCGGACGACATCGGCGAACGAGCACCCCGCCTCGGCCAGTGCCGCGCCCACGTTGCGCAGACACTGCTCGGCCTGTTCGACCACGTCGTCGGAGATCGTCATGGTGGCGTAGTCGTAGCCGGTCGTCCCGGACACATGCACCCAGTCCCCGTCGACCACGGCCCGGGCATACCCGATCTGCTCCTCGAACACCGAACCGCTGAGTATCGCTCGCCGCGCTGTCATGTACGGAACGCTAGGCGACCGGGTCCCACCACGTCGAGTACCAAGATCGCCGCCCCCCCGCCACGCGCATCACACTCCCGTTCCGCGCCGCCGCAACCCCCGGTTTCACCGGCACGGCACGCTTGTCAGTGGTATCCGGCAGAATTGAAGCCAGGGCCAGCGCACGCGCCGGGAAGCTGTCGTGCTTCCGGCAGATCTCACGAGGGGCACGTATGTCCGGACTGATCGACACCACGGAGATGTATCTCCGCACCATCCTCGAGCTGGAGGAGGAAGGTGTGGTCCCCATGCGCGCCCGGATCGCCGAGCGGCTGGACCAGAGCGGGCCGACGGTCAGCCAGACCGTGGCACGGATGGAGCGGGACGGACTGGTGTCCGTCGCCAGCGACCGGCACCTGGAGTTCACGGACGAGGGCCGCCGGCTGGCGACGCGCGTGATGCGCAAGCACCGCCTGGCGGAGTGCCTGCTCGTCGACGTGATCGGGCTGGAGTGGGAGCAGGTGCACGCCGAGGCGTGTCGCTGGGAGCACGTGATGAGTGAGGCCGTGGAGCGGCGCGTGCTCGAGCTGCTGCGCCACCCCACCGAGTCGCCGTACGGCAATCCGATCCCGGGCCTGGAGGAGCTGGGCGAGAAGGACGGCGCCGATCCGTTCCTGGACGAGGGCATGGTGTCGCTGGCCGACCTGGACCCGGGGACGGAGGGCAAGACGGTCGTGGTGCGCCGTATCGGCGAGCCGATCCAGACGGACGCACAGTTGATGTACACGCTGCGCCGCGCGGGCGTGCAGCCCGGCTCGGTGGTGAGCGTGACGGAGTCGGCCGGCGGGGTGCTGGTGGGCAGTGGCGGCGAGGCGGCCGAGCTGGAGTCGGACGTGGCCTCCCACGTGTTCGTCGCCAAGCGCTGACCGAGCGCCGGGAGCTGTTGGCGTCCGAGGGCGGAGAAGCGGTCAGCGGCACCGTGGTGATCTTGCCGTTTCCAGGATTCACTGCGTCGAATTGCAGCGCTCGGACGGTTCACGTGCGAGGCTGTCGCGTGAGGCATATGACCTGAGGGATTCTTGGCAGTGGTGCGACAGCGATGTCGTCCGGCCGGGGAGGGGGCGGGGAGGATGTGCCGTAGAAGTGGAGAGGGCCCCGGCGCCGTGTGGCGCCGGGGCCTGTCCTCCCCTGTGTTGACCCGGAGCCCCGAGCTCCCAGGGTCATTCCCCTCGGACCGTTTTCCCCGAGCGGTCCGCCTCCCGCAGAAGATCTCCCCTCGCCGCGGGCGGTCAATCCCTGACCGAGGTCACTCGTACGAGGGGTGTTACCGGCAGACCCGGCATCTTCGAATGTGTATTCGATAGTCTGAGGGTGACACGGCATGCGGAACCTGCGCTTCACCAGTAGGCGCGGCATGTCGGCAGATGAGCGAGGGCCCCGACCGGCCCCGGCAGAGAGTGGTACCACGGCAGGCAGGACACGGTTCACAGGACCGGTCGGCTCGAGCGGGAGCGAGCGGTCCGAGCGGAGCTAGGGGGGTGCCAGGATCCATGGCGCGGCGCATCGACGTGACCGGGGCGGGCGGCGTACGCCTGGCGGCCTGGGAGTTCGGCGACCCTCCCAAGCCCGACCCGGCGCACGCAACAGGGCACACGGACCAGGCCCCGGACCAGGCCCCGGACCAGCCGCCCGGCACCGGCGAACAGGACCGCTTCTCCGGCGTGCTGTTACTCCACGGCCTGATGGGCCGCGCCTCGCACTGGGCCTCCACCGCCCGCTGGCTCTCCGGACGCCATCGCGCCGTCGCGCTCGACCAGCGCGGCCACGGCCAGAGCGACAAGCCCCCGCAGGCCTCCTTCACCCGCGAGGCCTATGTCGAGGACGCCGAGGCCGCCCTCGAACAGCTCGGCCTCGGCCCGGCCGTCCTCATCGGCCATGCGATGGGCGCCCTGACCGCCTGGCAACTCGCCGCCAGGCGCCCCGATCTGGTCCGCGGAGTGATCATCTGCGATATGCGGGCCTCCGCACTCGGCGCGGCCTCGCAGCGGGAGTGGGCCCAGTGGTTCAAGTCCTGGCCCGTTCCGTTCGCCACCCTCGCCGATGTCCGCAAGTGGTTCGGTGAGGACGACCCTTGGGTGGAGCGGCCCATTCCGTCCCGCGGCGAGTTCTACGCCGAGGTGATGCACGAGTCGTCCGACGGCTGGCGGCCCGTCTTCGAACCCGACCAGATGCTCAAGTCCCGGGAGACGTGGGTGTACGACGCGCACTGGGAGGAGCTGGCCCAGGTGCAGTGCCCGGCCCTGGTCGTCCGCGGGCTTGATGGGGAGTTGGGGCGGGCCGAGGCCCAGGAGATGGTGCGCGTGTTGCCTCTCGGCGAGTACGCGGAGGTGGCCGACGCCGGGCATCTTGTCCACTATGACCAGCCGGAAGCGTGGCGCGCGGCGATTGAGCCGTTTTTGAATGAGCTGTGAGTTTGGGGCGCGTTCTCGTCTGCCGGGGGCTGTTCGTTGGCGGGTGCGGGTAGTCCGTGGCTTGTCGCACAGTTCCCCGCGCCCCTTAACGGCGTCGCAGGGCCCTGAGTAAAAAGTCTCCGTCAGCCCTTGCTAACCGCCGTAAGGATCTCCGGCAGTCGTTCCGCCGTCCGAGGGGCCGCCAGCCTCAGGCCCAGCCAAGTGACAGCGGCCCCGTACGCGACACCCACCGGCAGCAGCACCCACGTCCAGTCGCCGCCGTCCGCGCTCACGTTCAGCCAGATCGTGACGCCGATGACCGGGGCGCACAGCAGCGCCGCTGCGACCATGCCGCCGAAGATGGCGATCCAGGCGAGTCCGGCCTGTCCGGGGGCGACGTTCTTGTAGCCCTCCTGCGGGATGGAGTACGGGAAGCGTGCCGACGTCCACGCCCCGGTCGCCAGCATCGCGCCGAGCAGCGCGAAGGACAGCCCCAGCACCTCGGGCAGCTTGGCCCAGTCGCCGAGCAGCGCCGTCGTCAGCACGGTGACCAGCGCGGCGTACGGCAGCGTGATCACCAGCAACGCGAGGGCACGCGCGCGCAGTTCGACGTACGCATCCTTCGTGGACGAGATCGTCATCGCGACCATCCAGAACGCGGAGGTGTCCTGCCCGAACTGGTTGTACATCTGGATGCCGAGCATCCCCGCGGCGAAGCAGGCGAAGTAGATCGAGCCGGTGCCCTGCAAGGCGTTGAACAGCGGCACGATCAGACCGATGGCGAGCGAAGTCACCCAGGCGGCCTTGGTCTTGGGGTCGCGCCACACATAGCGCAGGCTGCGCTCCATGACCGTGCCGGTCCGGCCGACCGGCAGGAAACGCGACAGTCCGGTCGAGGTCCGCTCGCGGGCGACGCCCTCGGCGCTCTGGAGGGTGGACCCGTCGGGCGCGGTCATCAGCCGGTTCAGATGCCCCGACCACTGCCGCAGCAGCAGCCACAACGCCAGGGCGCTCAGGGCGAGTTGCAGAACAGCGATCCCGTACGAGCCGTCGCTCGCCGAGTCCGCCGCCCCGATCGCCGACGCGGGCGGCACCCACTTCAGCACGTCGGCGAAGGGGTCGAGCTGCCCCAGCCCGGCCGAACCCAGCCGCTGCGCCCCGAAGTTGACGAGCTGCGCCCCGACGGCGATCACCAGACCACTGAGCACCGCGAGATCACGGCCCCTGCGGCTGGTCAGCAACCGGATGTTGGCGGCGGCGACGGCCCGCGCGAGGGCCACGCACACCAGCAGCGCCAGCACCACACCGACGACTCCGACGACGTACGCCACACCCCCGTGCGCCACCGCGACGACGGAACCGGCGAGCATGCACACCGTGAACAGCGGCCCGATGCCCACCAGCGAGGCCACCAGCAGCGCCCGCACGAGCGGCCCGGGACGCAGCGGCAGCATCACCAGGCGGGTGGGGTCGAGGGTCTCGTCGCCGCTGGGGAAGAACAGCGGCATCACCGCCCAGCCCAGCGCCAGCACCGCGACGAGGAGCACGACCACCGACGTCGCATGCTCGTTGCCGCGCAGCAGGATCAGCCCCAGCAGTTGCAGTGCGGCGAAGAGCAGCGCGACGACGGCGGACGCGATGTAGGCGGCTTTGCGCCCACCGGACTGCCGTAGCCCGTTGCGCAGCAGCGACAGCTTCAGCCGTACGACGACCGGGGTGATGTCGGCGGTCATCGTGCCCCGCCGCCCAGCCAGTCGAGATCGGACCCGGCGTTCCGCCCGTTCGCCCCCACGAGCTCCAGAAACGCCTGCTGGAGCGAGGCGGCGTCGCCCCGCACCTCGGCCAGCGGCCCGTGCGCCCGGATACGCCCGGCGGCCATCACGGCCACCCAGTCGCACAGCGACTCCACGAGCTCCATCACATGCGAGGAGAAGACGACGGTCGCCCCGGAGCCGGTGTACCGCTCCAGCACACCCCGGATGGTCTGCGCGGACACCGGGTCGACGCCCTCGAACGGCTCGTCCAGGAACAGCACTTCGGGATTGTGCAGCAGCGCCGTCGCGAGCCCGATCTTCTTCCGCATCCCGGTCGAGTAGTCGACGACCAGCTTGTGCTGGGCCCCGGCAAGATCCAGCACATCCAGCAACTGCGTCGCCCGCTTGTCCACCTCGGCACCGGGCAGCCCTCGCAACCGACCGGTGTAGCCGAGCAGTTCCCGTCCCGACAGCCGCTCGAACAGCCGCAGTCCCTCAGGCAGCACCCCGATCCGCGCCTTCACCTCGACCGGATCCCGCCACACGTCATGCCCGACGACCTCGACGGACCCCTGATCGGGCCGGAGCAGCCCGGTGACCATGGAGAGGGTGGTGGTCTTCCCGGCACCGTTCGGGCCGACGAGCCCGATGAACTTCCCGGCAGGCAACTCAAGATCAACCCCGGCAACGGCAACCTGCTGCCCGAACCGCTTCCAGAGCCCACGCACCACAACAGCAGACGTCATGCCTGAACCCTACGGTGGGGCAACGCCGAGAAGGGGCGCGGGGAACTGCGCGACCAGCCACAGACGACCCGCAGCCGCCGACCTACCGATCCCGCCCACACGCATAGGCAAGCGGCGAGATCAATTCCTCCGCATCCGGCAACCACCGATTCGCCGGCGTAGGCCGACAAGCCCACTGCACAGCCCCCCGAGACCCGAACCGCGTAGGAGGCGCAGCCACCCACGCACCCTCCCCGAGCGCCACGAGATCCAGCGAAGCGACCGCCCACCCCAGCTTGCGCACCAGGTCGGGAACCTTCGCCGCGGCCCCCGGCAGCACGAAGAACTCCATCCGCCGATCCGGAGTCAGCGTCACCGGCCCCAGCGTGAGCTCCATCCGCTCCATCCGGGCCAGCGCCAGAAACCCCGCCGTCTCCGGAACGGAAATCGCGTCGAACGTACGCCCCGTCGGCAGCAGGATCGACGCCGTCGGCTGCTTCTGCCACATCCGGCGCGCAACGGTCGCACTGCCCGTCGCCTGCGTCGCCCAGTCCGGCCGCGTCGGATGCGCGCCGGGCGCGGCGCACGCGACATCGCCGCACGAGCAGCGCTGCACCCCGTCGACGGCTTCCAGCCAGGCCCCCGGGAAGACGTCCCAGTGGCGCTCCTCGGCGTAGCGAACGGCGGTGTCCAGCAGCGATTCCCCACGCTGCTTCGGAATCTGGGCGGCTTCGGTGCTCGCGATCGTCTCTTCCACGCTCATCACAACTCCCGCGCCCACCTCCGGTTACGGCTGTAGCGCGCGCTGGGGAGGAGCACTGATTCCGCAACTGGGGCGCATGGGTGCATGTGTGGGGGCGCGCAGGAGGATCTGTGGCCTCAGCTGGGTAGCCACGAGTGGGGTCGGCTTCGGCCTTTACCCCGGCAATCCTCGCAAGCCTCGCATTTTCGTCATGTCGGCGGGGCATTGATCTTCACGGCCGGATCCTTTCGCTCACCGGAAGGCGCCGGGTCAGGGAAGACACATCAACTCGGTGCGTGGGCAGGCACCGCAGCCACAGGGGGTACGCCATGGCCGCAAGGCCTCTCGTCGCGCGGCAGCCGAACGAACGGCTGCAGGCGCTCATTCAAGAAGCGGGTTGTTCCAACGCCGGGCTGGCCCGCCGAGTGAACATGTGCGGTGCCGAACACGGCCTCGACCTGCGCTACGACAAGACGTCCGTCGCCCGCTGGCTGCGCGGACAGCAGCCACGCGGACGCGCTCCGGCGATCATCGCCGAGGCGCTGGGGCGCAAGCTGGGCCGTACGGTCACGATCGACGAGATCGGCATGGCCAACGGCAAGAACCTCGCCTCGGGCGTCGGCCTCCAGTTCTCGCCGACGGTACTGGGCGCCATCGAGCAGGTCTGTGAGCTGTGGCGCAGTGACGTCGGCCGGCGGGACTTCCTCTCCGGCTCCTCCGTCGCCGCGTCCGCGCTCGTGGAGCCGAGCCGGGACTGGCTGATCTCCTCGCCCGACTCGCAGGTGGCGCGCTCGGCGGGCCCGCGGGTGGGGGAGTCCGACGTGGCGGCCGTGAAGGCCATGACCCAGGCGCTGGTCGACCTGGACCACCAGTACGGCAGCGGGCATGTGCGCCCGGTGGTCGTGCACTACCTGAACAGCGTGGTCTCCGGCCTGCTGGCGGGGTCGTACCGGGAGGCCGTGGGGCGTGAACTCTTCGCAGCGGTGGCCCGTTTGACGGAGCTTGCGGGCTATATGGCCATCGACACCGGGCAACCGGGCCTGGCCCAGCGCTACTACATCCAGGCGCTGAGGCTCGCGCAGGCGGCGGGCGACCGGGCGTACGGCGGGTATGTGCTCGCCGCGTCCATGAGCCATCTCGCCGCGCAGCTCGGAAATCCGCGGGAGATCGCGCAGTTGGCGCGGGCGGCGCAGGAGGGGGCGCGGGGTCGCGTCACCCCGCGCGCGGAGGCCATGTTCTACGCGGCCGAGGCCCGGGGGCACGCGTTGATGGGGGACGCGCGGGCCGCCCACGCGGCGTCGGGGCGTGCGGTGAGCGCGCTGGAGTCGGCCGACCCGTCCTCCGGCGACGACCCGGCGTGGATCGCGCACTTCGACGAGGCCTATCTGGCCGACGAGTTGGCGCACTGCCACCGTGACCTGGGGCAGGCCGAGGCGGCGGCACGGCGGGCGGAGGAGTGCCTGTCCGGGCTGCCCGAGTCGCGGGCGCGGCGCCGGGCGATCGGCTACGTCCTGCTGGCCACCGCACAGGTCCAGCAGCGCGAGGTCGAACAGGCCGTGCACACGGGACTGAAGGCCGTGGCACTGCTGGAGACCCTGCGCTCCAACCGGGGCGCCGAGTACCTGGAGGACTTCCAGCAGCGGCTGGAGCCGTTCCGGGACGAGCCGGTGGTAAGGGAGTTCGGGGCGCGGCTGGAGTTGCAGGCGGCGGCATGAAAGACGCGGATACGCCCGCGTGAACGTGTGGGAAACAAAGGCGCTGGTGGTGAAGGAGGGGCATATATAGCGGATGAGAGCCCGGTTTTGTTACGGCGGTCACAGGGAAGGAGGTCACGTCCTGTGCTGCATGGCACCGGGCTCCGGGGACCCGGTAGCGTGAGCCGACGATTCCGAAGGTCCCCCATTCGTAGGAGTCCCGGTGACGCAGAGTGGACAGGGCGAGGAGCCCTCGCCGCGGCAAGCGCGCGAAGGCATCGTGCTGCCATCGGACGGTGGCGAGCCCCTGCTGCCGGGCATGACGAACGGACAGGGCGGTCCGCAGTACGGCCGCCCCGTCCCGCCGACCCCCGCCCCGGCTCCGGCGGCGGCGCCGCCCGAGGGCCAGGCCTGGGGCACCCCCTGGGGCCCCGACCAGCACCAGCCCCCGCCCCCACCGCAGGGCCAGGGCTGGGACTCCGGCCCCACCGAGCCATGGGGCTCCCCGGAGCCGTACCAGCAGCAGGCACCGGCCGCCTGGGGCACACCGGACCAGGCCAACGCCATCCCGGCCCAGCCGCAGCCGAGGCAGGAGGCGGCATACGGCGGTGAGGCGCTGCCGGGACCGGGTGCGCAGCCGACGTATGCGCCGCAGGAGCCGGCACCTCAGCAGTCGTACACGTCACACGCGCAGGCACCCCAGATGCCGGGCGCGCAGCAGCCGTCGTACACCTCGCAGGCCCCGTCCGCCGAGTCGTCGTACACCTCTCACGCGCCGAACGGCCAGTCCCCGAGCGGCAGTCAGGGCCGGCATGCGGCAGGTGGCGCTCTGCCGCCCGCGGAGGCCGGCGGATACGGGGCCGCCTCCCCTTCCGGGTCGGTCCAGCCGCCCACGCCCGGCTACGGCCCTCCAGCGGCTGCCCAGCCCCAGCCCCCGACCGCAGCCGATGGCTACGGCGGCCCGGCCCCCGGCGCGTACGGCTCCGGTGCCGCCGCGCCTCTGCCGCCTGCCGGATCCGGGAGCTTCGGCGCGCCGTTGCCGCCCGCCGACGACGGCGCGACCCAGTACATACCGCCGGTTGCCGGTGGGGGTGCGCCCGCGCATGCCTTGCCGGACGGGGCGACCCAGTACATACCGCCGGTTGCTGGTGGGGGTGCGCCCGCGCATGCCTTGCCGGACGGGGCGACGCAGTACATACCGCCCGTCGCCGCGGCGCCTTCCGGCCCCGGCGATGAGGGTGCGACGCAGTACATCCCGCCGGTGGGGCCCGGTGCGCTGCCGCCCGAGGTGCCTGCCGGGGCGGCCGGTGAGGAGACCCGCTACCTGGGGCGGGCGCAGCAGAACCCGGGACCGTTGCCGCCGGCCAATCCCGATGCCGAGGCGACGCAGTACATCCCGCCCGTGGCGGCCGGGCAGGACCGGCAGCCGCTCGCCGAGTTCGACAGCCTCTTCCGCAGCGAGCCGCGGGCGGAGCATCCCGCCGCGGCCACCCAGCAGCTGCCCCGCTTCGAGCCGCCGCAGGCACCGGCGCACCCCCAGCCCGCCTACGTCCCGCCCGGCGCCGACGACCACCGCGGGCGCGGTGGCCGCGGTGGTCGTAGCGGCTCGCGGGTGCCGCTCATCGCGGCCGTCGGGGTCGGCATCGCCGTCCTCGGTGTCGGCGCGGGCGCGCTGCTCGCGGGCGGTGGCGGCGACGACCAGAGCGACGACAAGAACCAGCCGGTGTCCGCCACTGCCCCGGCGACCGAGGGTTCCGCATCGCCGTCCGCCGACGTGGCCGAGCAGCAGGCCATCGCGCTGGACAAGCTGCTGGCCGACAGCGGCGACAGCCGGGCCACCGTGATCAACGCGGTCGCCGATGTGAAGACGTGCAAGAACATGGGGCAGGCGGCGGCTGACCTGCGCGACGCGGCCAAGCAGCGCACCGGCCTGGTCACGAGCCTGTCGAAGCTGTCCGTCGACAAGCTCCCGAACCATGCCGCGCTGACCTCGGCCCTCAACAGCGCATGGCAGGCGTCGGCGTCGGCCGACAACCACTACGCGGCGTGGGCCGACCAGGTCGCGGCCAAGAAGGGCAATCTCTGCAAGAAGGGCCAGGCCCGCACCACCGGCCAGACCGCCGCCGGCAATCGCGCGAGCGGCACCGCGACCGCGCAGAAGGCCAAGGCGGCCCAGCTGTGGAACGCGATCGCCAAGACGTACGGCCTGACCCAGCGCCAGCCGACCCAGCTGTGACGGCCGGAGCCGACCGGCCGTGTGGGAGTGGTGCACACGAGCCGGCCGGCTCCACCGGTCAGCTCACATCCGCCTGCTTCAGCGTGTCCGTCATGTCGGTGAAGCCCTTGCGTGCCGCGACGAGCTGGCCATCGCGTACGACCTGGAGGGTCACATCGGCGTTCACCATGCGCGGGAGGCCGATGGAGGCGAGCTTGTCCTGGAACTGCCAGCGCAGGGTCGGTGTGAGCCCGTCCGTGGAGACCTTGAGGCCGCCGTCGAGGGCCTTGCGCACGGAGTCGGCGCTCACCTCGCCGTCGCCGAGTGACTCCACGACCGCCTTGAACACGGTGTAGGCGATCCATGTGGTCTGCACGCCGACATCCCCGGCGTCGATGCGGTTGTCGCCGAACGCGTGCTTGTTGATGACCTGTTTCATCTGGGCCCACCGCTTGTCGGTGGAGACCGGGTACCAGCCCGTGGTGAACGACCCCTCGTACGGCGACGAAGCACCGCCGCTCTGGTTGATCACCGACTGGTCGACGTTGCCGAGCACGGTGCCCGCTCGTACGTCGGGGTAGTCCGCGCGGGCGCGCCGGAAGGAGTCCATGAAGGTGCTGGTGCGGTCGCCGAGGGCAGGTACCACACAGCCGGTTTCCGTCGAGTCGGCGGTGGCGTACTCGAGGGCCCGCTCGGCCGGGGCCGAGTACTCGGTGGCGTCGTCCTTGGCCAGCTGATTGCCGGCCGGCGCGTGTCCGCCCGCCTTCAGGCCGGAGTTGAACATCGCGGGCAGCTCGTCACCCGCGATGGTGTCGGGCCGGACCAGGGAGACGCGCCCGCAGTCCTTGGCGAGCGCCTGCCCGAGGCCGGCCAGCAGAGCGGGCTGGCCGCCGTTGACCGGGTAGGACAGCGGGCTGGTGAACTCGGACTCGGTGAGGCCGTAGCCGCCGATGTACGGGATGCCCGCGCCCTCCAGGGGCGGAAAGAACGAGTCGGAGTACTGGCTGTAGGAGCCGACGACCGCGACGACGTTCTCCTTGACCGCGCGTCGGCCGCAGTTGGCCGCGTCCACGGTGTCGTTGTGGTCGTTGCAGATCAGGACCCTGAGCTTGTGGCCGTTGATGCCGCCGCCTGCGTTGACCCAGCGCGCGTAGGCGAGGGCGAGCGCGGGCATGCCGGGCTTGTTCGTGGCGCCCGTCTCGCTCGGTGCCCAGGTCATGACGGTGACGTAGTTGTCCCCGGCGCCCCCCGAGACACCGGGGACGACCCCGCAACCGACGGCGAGCGACGCACACGCGACCAGGGCCGCCGCTCTGCGCACGGTGGTTCTGACGGGTCGGGTGAATGTGGGGAGATGGGTCTTGCGATGGTGGCGCCTGCCGGTCATGGGCACGCACGATTCCGCCACATCACTAACCCGGGAGTGACCTTCGGTCAACGTTAGGTGACGTGAAGGTGAATTACGAGGGCCCCTGAGAGTCGTATGAGAAAGAACGTACGATCGGTGACCGTGCAAGGTTCGGAGAACTCTTCCCGTCGCGGCCGTCGCTCCTCCACCATGGGCGGCATGCCACTGAACGACATGCCGTGGTGGCGCTGGCGCAGCAATGTGCGCTCCGCGCTGCACATGCTCTCCGATCCGGTGTTCCAGCGAGAGGTCTGGCTCGCCGGAGTCGACGGGTACGGAGACGTCACCGACGCCGTGTACCGCCTGGTCGAAGACACCTGGCTGGACAACTGGTCCGCCGAGAAATACGTGGGCACGATCTTCCGGGACTCCCAGGAGGCGGCGCTCGTCGACACCGCCGTCCTGCGCGTGCTGCGGATCATGCACCAGGTCGGGCCGGACGCCCCGGTCTCCGCCTATCTGGAGAACCAGGCGTGGCCGGAGGCGGTACGGGCGGCCCGGGACGCGCATGTGCGCCTCTCGGCGAGTGACGGGGACGACCCTGATGCGCCTCCCCGGAGTCTCGAGGTGCTGCAGATCATGACGAGGTCCGCGTAGCGGACGGGGTCCGCCGAGGCTGGGCCGATATGGGACCCTGTCCTGCATGAACGAGCAGTCCAACCGACCCGCGGTCGCGCCCGACCAGTACGTCCTCACCCTGTCCTGCCCCGACAAGCAGGGCATCGTGCACGCCGTGTCGAGCTACCTCTTCATGACCGGCTGCAACATCGAGGACAGCCAGCAGTTCGGCGACCACGACACGGGACTGTTCTTCATGCGCGTCCACTTCTCGGCGGAGGCGCCGGTGACCGTGGACAAGCTGCGGGCGAGCTTCGCGGCGATCGGTGACTCCTTCCACATGGAGTGGCAGATCAACCGGGCCGACGAGAAGACGCGCGTCGTCCTGATGGTCAGCAAGTTCGGCCACTGCCTGAACGACCTGCTGTTCCGGGCCCGGATCGGGGCGCTGCCGGTGGAGATCGCCGCGGTGGTGTCCAACCACACCGACTTCGCCGAGCTGGTGGGCTCGTACGACATTCCCTTCCACCACATTCCGGTGACGAAGGACAACAAGCCGCAGGCCGAGGCGCAGCTGCTGGAGCTGGTGCGCGAGGAGAACGTCGAGCTGGTGGTGCTGGCCCGCTATATGCAGGTCCTCTCCGACGACCTCTGCAAGGCGCTCAGCGGCCGCATCATCAACATCCACCACTCCTTCCTGCCGAGCTTCAAGGGCGCGAAGCCGTATCACCAGGCCCATGCGAGGGGCGTGAAGCTGATCGGGGCGACCGCGCACTACGTCACCGCGGATCTCGACGAGGGGCCGATCATCGAGCAGGAGGTCGAGCGGGTGGGGCATGACGTCACGCCGGATCAGCTGGTCGCGGTGGGGCGTGATGTGGAGTGCCAGGCGCTGGCGCGGGCGGTGAAGTGGCATGCGGAGCGGAGGATTCTGCTCAATGGGCGACGGACGGTTGTGTTCGCCTAGGGGGTCGGGGGGTTCTCGTGCGGGCGGGTGCGGGTAGTCGTGGGCTGGTCGCGCAGTTCCCCGCGCCCCTAAGGGGGCGTCCACTGCACGTGCTTCAGGGGCGCGGGGAACTGCGCGAACAACCCCCACGCACCCGCACCCGCCTCCGAGACCGCAACCCGCCCCTACATCCGGCTCAAGCTCGCCGCCGCGAACAGCACATCTCTGATCGCCTCCCGGTCACCGATCTGCCCAGCCGCCGCCTCCGCCGGAGGCACATGTCCTGCCGCCAACCGGCAGAACTCCACGCCGTCCAGCGCAACATGGGCGACCTCGTACTCGGCGGAGCCCACCCCCGGTGAATCCAGGGGAATCAGCCACTCTCCGCCGCCCAGCCCCTCGATCTCCAGCCGCAGGCTGCGGCCGGGCTCGCCCACCGGAACCAGATGCCGGCGGCCATCACGGCGACGGGCGGCCAGAACCTGCGGCAGCATCCGCGCCGCGAGGTCGATCATGCCGTGCAGATGACGCGGCGCGGGCGGCTCGTACGGGTAGTCGACCGCCTCGGCGATGTCCTCCGCGTGGACCCAGCACTCGAACGCCCGGTCCAGCATCGCGTCCCGCAGCGGCAGCTCGAAGGTGCCGTACGACACCGGTAGCGAGCCGGAGCTGCTGCCGGTGAAGGACACGGTCCGCACGAGGTCATGGCTCTGCTCCCGCCAGGGACCCCGCACGGACCGGGTGGGCGGGAAGTGGGAGGCCGCCCAGTACGCCTCCGTGCGCTCGGCGGGGGTGGGTGCCGCGGACGGGATGTCGCCCAGGGGGTCGTCCAGTCCGAGGGCGAGCGCGACGAGGCCGTCGACGGTGAGCAGGTGCGCGATGACCCCGGCGACGGTCGTACGCCGGGTCGTCTCCTTGTCGGCCTCGAACCACCGCAGCCGCACGGGCGCGTGCCACTCGGCGTCCCCTATGTCCTGCAGCAGGGCGTCGAGACGGGCGGTCTCGGCGTCGTAGGGACCGGCCCACTCGGGCACCGGGATGCGGGGTGGCCGCCGGTCGAAGGAGACCGCCAGGACGCGGGTGCGCAGGCCCGGGTCGAGGTCGAGGCTCTCCGCGGGGTGCAGCAGCCCGACCGCCTCCCGCAGCCGCAGCGCCTCGTCGGCGCAGGTGCCGCAGCTGCCGAGGTGGTCCTCGACGGCCGCCGCCTCCTCCGGCGAACAGGCGGCCAGCGCCCACGCGCCGAGCAGCGCCTTGAGGACGTGGTGCTCCAGCGTCAGCGGGGCGGGCCGCGGCGCCAGGTCGCCCAGTTCCTCCAGCGACGGCAGCGGCCGTCCGTTGTCCTCGACGGAGGAGCGCGGCAGGGGTATGCGGGGCGGGTGACCGGGGCCTTGCCCACGGCCGGGGTCCTCTCCGCCGCCGTTGCCCGGGCCGTCGGATCCGTCCGCGTTGCCCGGGCCGCCGGGCTCGGTCACCTCCGGGCGGCCCTCGTCGTCCGGGACTCCGTGCTGCTCCTTCTCGTTGCCGGGGCCGTCGTAGCCGTCGTACCCGGCGTCGCCGTATCCCTCGTGTTCGTCGAACGCCTCGAACCGCTCCGGCCCGGTCACACGGCACCCCCGTATCCCGGCGGCGCCCCGGGGGCGCCGGCGTCATGGGCGGTGGACAGGAGTTGCAGGCCGAGGCGGAGGCGGCGGCGGGCCTCGTCCTCGGTGACGCCGAGGTCGGCGGCGGTCTGGCGGTAGTCGCGGCGTTGGAAGTAGGCCAGCTCCAGGGCGGTGCGCAGGGGGACGGGCATGGCCTGGACGATGTAGTCGGCGCGGGCGGCGACGGAGGCCTGGCGGACCTTGCGCTCCAGGTCCTCGGTGGAGCCGCCACCCCGGGTGAGGGCGGCGGTCTCGGTGGCGCGCAGCCGCTGCACGGCCAGGCGATGGGTCAGCGTGGCGACCCAGGAGCGCAGCGGGCCCTGCTTGGGGTCGTACGCCTCCGGATGCTGCCAGACATGGGCGAAGACTTCCCTGGTGATGCCGTCGGCTGCGCGCTCGTCGCCGAGGACGCGGTGGGCGAGGCCGTGCACCAGCGAAGCGAAGCGGTCGTACAGCTCACCGAGGGCCGCCGCCTCTCCGCGTGCGAGCCGCTGCTGCATCTTGCGGTCCCAGCGGGGCGGCGCGTCCTTCTTCGCCATACGGCCCCCTCACCCTGCTCTTCTCCGGTACGGCCTGCGTCCACCGTCATCTCGAATGTAGTCGGCACCTCTGACAACGCACGCCCCTTTGTGGCAATGGGCGCTCTCCGAAGAGGCGCAGGTGGTAGTGGACCTTCCAGGCCCGGTTCCGGCCCCTGTGCCATCGCGCGCCTACCCACTCCCGGGGCGATCAGACTCGATCGAACAGGATCGAATACGACTGGAACAAGCCTGTTCTGATTGGTTTCCGTTTCCAGTACCTGGTTTCGGGGAACTGCCGCTGGGCAGCCGCGCTGCAAGGAAGCGTAGGTAAGGCTTCCGTTTCCGGCGAACGAAGGGCCTGGTGGTGGCGTTCTACGTGACCGGCGACAAGCAGGGCGAGTGGGCCGTGCTCCAAGTGTCGGGCGAGCTGGACCTGGTGACGTCGCCCGTGCTGCGTCAGCGGGTGCACGACGTGGTGGCCGAGGGCCGGCACAGTCTCGTCCTCGACCTCTCCGAGGTGCTGTTCTGCGATTCCAGCGGCGTCGGCGTGCTCATCGGCTCCCGCCGCCTCATCCGCTCCTGCCAGGGCAGCCTGCGCCTGATACTGCCCGCCCAGGGGGCCGTGGACGGCTCCCACGTCAACAGGGTGCTCGGCGCCCTCGGCGTACGCCGTCTGTTCGAGGTGTACCCGGACGTGGCGGCGGCGGTCGACGAGGGGGCCGAACCGCTCTCGGCGTGACGCGCCGCTATCGGATCCCTGCACTCGGTGCACGTCACACCGCTGCTCCGCCACGTCGTTGTCGCAAAATTAGCCCGGTCTTGGCACAAGCGACGTTTTCCGCGCCAAGGCCGCCCCGGGCGTCGTACGCTCCGTGCCTGTACGCACCCCACGTGACGTAAGGCGGCACGAAGAGACATGGTCAGCAGCGAGTACGAGCGCAGGATCGCCGCCCGGTTCGCCACCTTCGACCAGGACGGCAACGGCTACATCGACCGTGAGGACTTCAGCGCGGCGGCCAAGAGGCTGCTCGCGGAGTTCGGTACGGCGGCCCGCTCCGACAAGGGACAGGCCCTGTACATCGGCGCCGAGGCGTTCTGGCAGGGGATGGCCGGCATAGCGGACCGGGACGGCGACCAGCGGATCACCCGGGACGAGTTCGTCGGCGGCGCGGTCAAGCGCCTGCGCGACAACCCGGACCGGTTCGCCGAGATCGCCCGCCCCTTCCTGCATGCCGCGCTCGACCTCGCCGACCGGGACGGCGACGGAGCGGCCACCGTCGGTGACACCGCGCGCGTGCTCACCGCTCTCGGCGTGAGCCAGGACGTGGCCGCGACGGCCGCCGCCACCCTCGACACCGACGGCGACGGCAAGATCGGCGAGGCGGAGATCGTCTCGTCCTTCGCCCGCTACTTCACCGTGCCCGAATGACGTCACCTGTCTGAATAGCGCTCGCGCAGCTTGTACTTGAGCACCTTCCGCAAGGTCTCGTTGCGCGGAAGGGCGTCCACCACCTCGAGCCGCTCCGGCAGCTTGTGCACCGACAGCCCTTCCGCGCGCAGGTACGACGACACCGCTTCCAGAGTCAACTCCCCGGCCTCCGGCGGCTGTTCCACCACCGCGCACACCCGCTCCCCGCGCTCGGCGTCCGGCAGCCCGATCACGGCCACGTCCCCGACGTCCGGGTGCCGGTGCAGCAGATCCTCGATCTCCTTGGCGGAGATGTTCTCGCCCTTGCGGATGATCACGTCCTTCAGCCGCCCCGTCAGCACCAGATGCCCGCTGTCGGCCAGCCGCCCGAGGTCACCGGTCCTCAGGAACCCCTCCCCGTCGAACGCCTCCGCCGTCTGCGCCGGATCCAGATACCCCCGGCACACCGCCTCCCCGCGCAGCCGCACCTCCCCGTCCACGATCCGAATCTCCATGCCCTCCGGTGGCCGCCCCTCGGTCGTCGCCAGGTTCTCGACCGTGTCGTCCGGCGCCCCCATCGTGATCATCGGCACCTCGGTCATGCCGTACCCATGGGTGAGCTGCACGCCCATCTCGCGCACGACGGCGTGATAGACCTCCGGCGGCTTCGGCGCCCCGCCGCCGGCGAGCAGCCGCAGGCTCGGAATGAGCTTCTCCTTGGGCCGCTTGCGCTGCTCGGCGAGGAACATCGAGTAGAAGGCCGTCGACCCGCCCGCCATCGTCACCCCGTGCTTGCGATACCCCTCCAGCGCGTCCGGCAGCGCGAACTGCTCGAACAGCACTGCCGGGAAGCCGTACAGCAGCAGCATCACCATGTAGTCGGGGCCGCCGATATGGGCGTACGGGAAGGCGATCGAGCCGACGTCGGCGGAGGTGGGGCGCAGCGCGTGGGCGAGGCAGGCGCCGCCCGCGATGAGCGAGCGGTCCGTGTGGAGAACGCCCTTGGGGTCGGAGGTGGTTCCCGAGGTCCAGTAGATCCAGCGGACGTCCGTGCCGTCGGCGGGTGGCGCGGGCAGTACGGAGGGATCGCCGTCGGGCAGGTCGTCGTACGCCTCGAAGATCCCCTTCGCGCCGAGCCGGCGCGCCATCGCGGTGTGGTCGAAGCCGCGCCACTCGCCGGGCACGGCGAAGTACTCGGCCTTGGACTCCCGTAGGGCGAAACCGACTTCGCGGTCCCGGTAGAACGGGATGACCGGCGACTGTACGGCGCCCAGGCGGGCCAGCGCGCAGGACAGCAGGGCGGTCTCGATGCGGGTGGGCAGCTGCCAGGCGACGACCGTGCCGGCGCGTACAACCCTGCCGTAGAGGCCGGCCGCCACGCGCTCGGCACGATCGTGCAGCTCACCGAAGGTGAGCGTGCGGTCGTCCTGGAGGAGGACGGGGTGGTCGGGGGTCAGTTCGGCACGGCGTGTGACCAGTTCCCAGAGCGTGCGCGAGGAACCCAGGGCGTGTGCGGTGTCGTTCACGACGACCCCCTCTGGCTGACGGTGTGTCAGATCGTGCGGAGAGCGTAGGGCTCGACGCCTTGTCGGTCCAGGGGTGCGGGGCTAGCCTGCTGCTGAATCTGACGGATCGTCAGGCAGGTGGTGGATGGACCTCACGTACACGCCCGAAGAGGACGAGTTCCGGGCGCGGTTGCGGGAGTGGCTGGGGAAGGTCCTTCCGACGCTGCCGCCGAAGCCGTCCCCGGACGACTGGCCCGCGCGCAGGGCGTACGACCTCGGCTGGCAGCGCATGCTGTACGACGCCGGGTACGCGCACGTGCACTGGGACGCCTCCCCGACCGTACGGCTGATCTTCCTGGAGGAGACCGAGAAGGCGGGCGCGCCCTACGTGGGGGCGGGCTTCGTCGGGCTGCTGCACGCGGGGCCGACGATCGCCGCCGAGGGGAGCGAGGAGCAGCGGGCGCGCTGGCTGCCGCCGATCCTTCGGGGCGAGGAGGTCTGGTGCCAGGGCTTCAGCGAACCGGACGCCGGATCGGACCTGGCGGCGTTGCGCACGCGCGCGCGCAGGGACGGCGACGACTACGTAGTGAGTGGGTCCAAGATCTGGACCTCCCATGCCGAAGTGGCCGACTGGTGCGAGCTGTTGGTCCGCACCAACCCCGCCGCGCCCAAGCACCGCGGCATCACCTGGCTCGCCATGCCCATGGACGCCCCGGGCATCACCGTACGTCCGCTGCGCACGCTCGCCGGATCCGCCGAGTTCGCCGAGGTGTTCCTCGACGAGGTCCGCATCCCGGTCGCCAACCGCGTCGGTGACGAGGACGACGGCTGGCGCGTGACGATGGTGACCCTCTCCTTCGAGCGCGGCACGGCCTTCGTCGGCGAGGTGGTCGCCTGCCGCCGCGTCCTGCGCGAACTCGCCGGTGAGGCACGGAAGAACGGCCGCTGGGACGATCCCGTGCTGCGGCGCAGGCTGGGCAGGCTGAATGCGCAGCTCCGGGCGCTGTGGCGGCTGACCCAGTGGAATGTGAGCGAGGCGGAGAGCGGGGTCCCCGGAGTGGGGAGTTCGGTTTTCAAACTGAGGTATTCGCAGGCGCGGCAGGAGCTGTACGACACCGCTGCCGACGTCCTGGGGCCGGACTCCCTCGACGTCGACCGGCCCTGGACGCTGGACCGCTTGTCGTCCCTCTCCTACACCATCGCCGCCGGCACCTCGCAGATCCAGCAGAACATCGTGGCCGAGCGCATCCTCGGACTGCCGAAGGGACGGTGACTGCGCGTATGAAATTCCAACTCACCCAGGATCAGCGGGCGTTGCGTGACGGCGTACGACAACTGCTGGCACGGCGCTTCGACGCCGAGGCGCTGCGGGCTGCCGTGAACGCACCCGCGCTGGACCGTGGCCTCTGGCGGGCGCTCGGTGAGGCGGGGTTCTTCGCGCTGCGGCTGCCGGAGGCGGACGGCGGGGTCGGACTCGGGCTGCCCGAAGCGGTGTTGGCCTTCGAGGAGGCGGGCCGGGCGCTGCTGCCGGGGCCGCTGATCGCCACACATCTGGCGGCGGGGGAGGCGGCGGGCGCGGCGGACGGGGAGACCGTGGTCGCCGCCGTGGACGGCAGCGGGCTCGTGGAGTGGCTGGGCGAGGCGGACATCGTACGAGGGGACGCCGCCGGGGCCGTACCGCTGCGGTCGGTGGATCCGCTGACTCCGCTGCACCGGGTGGGTGAGGGCGGGGCCGCAGTGGACCCCGCCGCCGTACTCCTGACCGCCGCCGAACAGTTGGGCACGGCCGGGCGGGTGTGCGAGCTGGCGGTGCAACACGCCCGGACCCGTGAGCAGTTCGGGCAGCCGATCGGAGCCTTCCAGGCGGTCAAGCATCTGTGCGCCGGGATGCTGGTGCGGGCGGAGGTGGCCCGGGCGGCGGTGTATGCCGCCGCCGTCACCGCCGACCGGACGGACATCGCGGCGGCTCGGCTGCTCGCCGACGAGGCTGCGGTACGCGGCGCCCGTGACTGCCTTCAGGTGCACGGCGGAATGGGCTTCACCTGGGAGTCCGAGGTGCATCTCCATCTGAAGCGGGCCTGGGTGCGTGCTCGGCGTGGTGGCGCGAGTACGGAGAGTGAGGAACTGCTCGCGGCGGATTTGGTGGCCTGAGCGGCAAAGGGGGCGCTGGGCTGCGGTATCGCGCACGCGGGCGGCATGGATGTCGCGGATTGTGGCATACCGGAATTACGGAGCGTTGATACCGGGTTGTGTCCTAAGGGTGACTCGTCACGGCCTGGAGTCGCTGTGCCGCTCCGGTACCTTGTGTGGGATGCGAGCGGGTCCGAGCACGAGTCATGCCGGTGTTGCCCTTGAGGTGGCCCCGGATCCGGCGATGTGCCCCTGTTCGACTCGCCACAACGAGCGTCGCACAGTATGCCGCACGGGTACTCCTTCGCGCTGGAATATGCCCGAAGCGCTTGTTGGGGTGACTGTACGTCAACCATGCTGTCTCGTAAGGGATTCACGTTCTGTGAACCCGGCTCTGACCATTGTTCTGGTCATGCAAAGAATGGCTACGATCGTGGCACTCGTGTGGCGCGAGGTCATGTGTCCGCCGGTTCGGATGGTGTGAGCGGTGCAGGTGCTTCAAGTGCAGCTGGAGATCCGGCCCGACCCCGCAGAGGTGGGGCGCGCCCGGCGGTGGGCCCGTTCGCGGCTCGCCGGGTCCGGGATAGGGGCCGATGAGCCGCTTGCCGAGACGCTGATCCTGCTCGTCTCCGAACTTGTCACCAACGCCGTCGTGCACACCGGTTGCCCGGCCGTGCTCCGGCTGTCGCTGCCCGGAGAGGCGGCGGAGTCAGCTGCTCCGGTCCGGCTGGAGGTGGCCGACGCCAGCGACCGGGCCCCCGTCCCCCGGTGCGTGGACGGCGAGCAGACGGGCGGGCGCGGTCTCGCCCTCGTCGACGGCCTGGCCGACCGCTGGGGCTGGAGCCCGGAGGGCGCCGGTAAGCGCATCTGGTGCGAACTGGACCGCTGTACGGAGCCGCCCGAGGCGGCGACGGCGTTCGGTGGCGGGGCCTCGGCCTACGAAGGGTATGAAGGGCTGGCGTACGAAGCCGTATAGCCGCTCGCGGGTGTGTGCCCCCCGGCGCATGGTCGCCGACATGGCGACAAACGCTTACCGCCCTTCTCCGGCCGACAGGGCGCATGCGCCCGGATGTGCTTCTGTGCGCGGCCACCGAAATCGGGGCGTAAGTGATGAATCCCCTTTCGGGTGTTGACGCGACGTGACCGTTTGATCACGCTGGTGGTCAGCGATTCGCCGTGAGGGGACGGCGAGGGTTTCGGTGACGGGAGCCCTCGGCGAGTGTGGGTCGTTATTCGGCGTCGGTTCTGCTTGGGGCCATGAAGAACCGGGGTGGGTGCGCCGAAGCCGGATGGCGGCGCGCGACACCGTGCTCGGGGCGGGCGCGGCGCGTCGCCAGCCGGCCGCGCCCGGGGAGGCGGGAGCGTGGCCGGCGACTAGAGAACGGCCACCGGGGCCACCGGAGTTCCCGTGGCGCCGACGAACGGCTCGGGCATCGCCGACAGCAGGAAGTCGTAGCGGCCCACTTGTCCACAAGCTGTGGACAACTCTTCGAGATTCCAGTTCTGGCCCTGCAGCATCCCCATCTCCACGAGGTCGAGCGCATGCACGGGCAGCCACAAATCCTCGATCTCCGGCGGAAATATCTCAAATGTGAGGGTGTCGTTCGCGACGGCGGCGACATCGCGCGCGTGGAACCACTCCGGGGTGCGGATCGACAGCCCGGGTGACGGATAGGCGTACGCGTGCTTGTCCCCGGCCAGATACACCTGCACCTGCCCCGTACGTACGAGCACGATGTCACCGGCACGCACGCGCGTGCCCGCGAGCTCCTCGGCTGCGTCCAGGTCCTGAGGGGTCACGGCATGCCCCCCGTCGAGACGTCCGACGCCGTGTGCCTTCGCCACATCGAGCAGCACTCCGCGCGAGACGATGTGCCGCGCCTTGTCGATGCCGCTGAACTCGGCGCCGCCGTGCGGGGTGACGGTGCCGGCCGGGCGGCCGTTGTAGAGCCGGCCCGAGTGCGAGACGTGGGTGAGCGCGTCCCAGTGGGTGCCGGCCTGCAGTCCCATGGTCACCGCGTCGTCGCTGCACGCGACCGTTCCGGGACCGAAGATCTCCTGGTTGATCTGCACCATGGCGTGCAGCGGATTGACGCGCCCCGGGATCATCCCGGTCTGGACGCCGTCCTGCCTCAGGGGGAGCGCGAGCGGAATCCGGTGCCCGCTCCGTACGCAGGCGGCTGCCTCCCGTACGACCTCGTCGGTGATGAGGTTGAGGGTCCCGATCTCGTCGTCGGCCCCCCAACGGCCCCAGTTGTTGACCCGCTTGGCGATGTCATGGAACTCGGCCGGTAGTGACATGCGAGCCTCCCCGGGGCTTGTCTCCAGGTGTCTGACGGGACTTAAAATCTAACGGTCCGTCAGAAACCGCGGGAAGGGGCCGGGCGTGGGGAACTTCTTGGCAGGCAAGGTCGTCGCCGTGACCGGCGCCGGACGGGGCATCGGCAGGGCGGTCGCGCTCGCGGCGGCTGCCGAGGGAGCGAAGGTCGTGGTCAACGACTACGGCGTGGCGATCGACGGCGCCTCCCCGACCAGCGAGGTCGCCGAAGCGGTCGTCAAGGAGATCGGGGCGGCGGGCGGCGACGCGGTCGCCGTGGCCGACGACGTCGCCACGATGGCGGGCGGGCAGCGCGTGGTCGACACGGCGCTGGAATCGTACGGCCGTCTCGACGGTGTGGTGTGCGTGGCCGGGATTCTGCGTGAGCGGATGCTGTTCAACATGACCGAGGAGGAGTGGGACCCGGTCGTGGCCACGCATCTCAAGGGCACGTTCACGGTGTTCCGGGCGGCGTCGGCGGTGATGCGGAAGCAGCGGGCCGGGACACTGATCGGCTTCACCAGCGGCAACCATCAGGGGTCCGTGTCGCAGGCCAACTACAGCGCCGCGAAGGGCGGGATCATCTCGCTGGTGCGGAGCGCCGCGTTGGGGTTGCACAAGTACGGGGTGAGCGCCAATGCGGTGGCGCCGGTCGCTCGTACGCGGATGTCGGCGAACGTGCCGATGGAGCTGGCGGAGATCGGGGAGCCGGAGGATGTGGCGGCGCTGGTGGTCTACCTGTTGTCGGATCGGGCTCAGGGGGTCACCGGGCAGGTGTACACGATTGCCGGGCCGAAGATCGCAGTGTGGGCGCAGCCGAGGGAACTGCGTTCGGCTTATGCGGAGGGTTCGTGGACGCCGGAGCGGATTGCGGAGTTCTTGCCGGGGGCGGTGGGGGTGGATCCGATGCCGATGTTGGAGCGGGTGGAGGCGATGGAGCGGGCCGCGCAGGATGGGGGGCGGCCTAACGCCCAGTAGCTCGGGGGGCTTTCTGGTCTGGCGGCTGCGGGTTGTCAGTGGCTGGTCGCGCAGTTCCCCGCGCCCCTGGAGGGGCGCTCTAGTTGCCGGCGATTTTGAGGAGGCCCCAATGGACTTCGGGTTCACGGCGGAGGATGAAGCGTTTCGTGTGGAGGCTCGGGCGTGGCTCGAAGGGCACGCCGGGGGTGCGCAGGACCGGCGTAGTTGGGAACGCATCCTCGGAGAGGCCGGGTGGATTGGGCTTTCCTGGGGTGAAACCGGGTACGGCAATCGGTCTGCCACGCTTACCCAACAGGTCGCCTGGGCCGAGGAATACGCGCGTTCGGGGGCGCCTCCGCGCTCTGGGCACATCGGTGAGAATCTGCTCGCCCCGACCCTGATTGCTCATGGCACCGCTGAGCAGAAGGGGCGCTTTCTGCCGGCGGTCGCCGCGGGTGAGGAACTGTGGTGTCAGGGGTACAGCGAACCTGGCGCGGGGTCGGATCTGGCCGGGATACGGACCGTGGCGACACGGGAGTCGCAGGGGACGTATCGCATCACTGGGCAGAAGATCTGGACGTCACTCGCGCATGAGGCGGACTGGTGCTTCGTGTTGGCGCGGACGGATGCGAACTCCCGTCGTCACCGGGGACTGAGCTTTCTGCTTGTTCCGATGGATCAGCCGGATCACATCGATGTGCGGCCGATACGGCAGATGACCGGCACCAGCGACTTCAATGAGGTCTTCTTCGACGGGGCGCACGCGCGCGTGGAGCACGTTGTCGGGGGTGAGGGCAATGGCTGGCGGGTGGCGATGAGTCTGCTCGGTTTCGAGCGCGGTGTTTCCACCCTGGCCCAGCAGATCGGCTTCGCGCGGGAGTTGGAGCGGATCGTGGGGACGGCCGTGGAGACGGGGGCGGTCGGTGATCCGGTCGTACGGGATCGGCTTGTGCGGCAGTGGGCGGAGCTGCGGGTGATGCGGTGGAACGCCCTGCGCACGCTGGGGAGTTCGGGTGATGCGGGCGCGCCCAGTGTGGCCAAGCTGCTGTGGGCCGGGTGGCATCAGCGGCTGGGGGAGCTGGAGATGCAGGTGCGGGGGGCGCGGGCGAGCGTGGGACCTGCGGATTGGTCGGCCTCGGCGCCGTACGAACTCGACGAGGCGCAGCATCTGTTCCTGTTCTCGCGGGCCGACACCATCTACGGCGGCTCGGACCAGGTTCAGCGCACGATCATCGCCGAGCGGGTGCTCGGGCTGCCGAGGGAACCCAAGGGGGTTGTGTGATGCGCGGCGTGGTGTTCGACGGGAAGCGGGTCGAGGTCGCGAACGACCTGGAGGTGCGGGATCCGGGGCCGGGTGAGGTGCTGGTGTCGATCTCGGCGGCGGGGTTGTGCCACAGCGATCTGTCCGTGGTGGACGGCACCATTCCGTTCCCCGTTCCCGTGGTGCTCGGGCATGAGGGGGCCGGGGTGGTGGAGGCCGTCGGCGCGGGGGTCACGCATGTGGCGGCCGGTGACCATGTCGCCCTGTCCACGCTGGCCAACTGCGGTACCTGCGCGGAGTGCGACCGGGGGCGGCCGACGATGTGCCGGCAGGCGATCGGGCGGCCCGGGCAGCCGTTCGTCCGCGGTGGGCGGCCCGTCTTCCAGTTCGCGTCCAACTCCGCGTTCGCCGAGCGGACCGTGGTGAAGGCCGTGCAGGTGGTGCGGATCCCGAAGGACATTCCCCTGCCCTCCGCAGCGCTCATCGGGTGCGGGGTGCTGACCGGGGTGGGCGCGGTGCTCAACCGGGCGAAGGTGGACCGTGGGGACAGCGTGCTCGTCATCGGTACGGGGGGCATCGGGCTCAATGTCCTTCAGGGGGCGCGGATCGCGGGTGCGCTGCGGATCGTCGCCGTCGATGCCAATCCGGCGAAGGAGGCGGTGGCGCGGCAGTTCGGGGCGACCGACTTCCTGACCTCGACGGAAGGCGTGCGGGAGCTGCTACCGACGGGGGCGGACCATGCCTTCGAGTGCGTGGGGCGCGTCGAGTTGATCCGTGCGGCCGTCGATCTGCTCGACCGGCGCGGGCAGGCGATTCTGCTGGGGGTGCCGCCGGCCGGCGCCGAGGCCTCCTTCGTCGTGTCCTCGATGTATCTGGACAAGTCGATCCTGGGGTGCCGGTACGGGTCGTCGCGCCCGCAGCGGGACATCGCGCTGTACGCCGAGCTGTACCGGAACGGGCGGCTGCTGCTGGACGAGTTGGTGACGCAGACGTATCCGGTCGAGGAGTTCGAGCGGGCGGCGGCGGATGCGGAGGCGGGAAAGGTGGCTCGCGGGGTCCTCACGTTCTGAATTACTCGGTGCTCGGCCGGTGTCCTGGCGGAGTTTTCCACAGGCCCGGAAATCGGCTGCCGCGTTGTCAGTGCCGCCGCCTACCTTCATCTCATGACCTACCGAGATGTCGCCTCCAAGCAGGTCCTGATCTGGGCCTGCACCGCCGTCGGCTCCCGCATGCCGGTCGCCATGGCGCCGTTGGCGCTGGTGTTCCTGGTGCGGGAGCGGCCCGGCGGCTACACGCTGGGTGCGGCGCTCGCGGCGGCGTATGTGATCGGCGAGATCATCGGGGCGCCGGTCCTCGGGATGCGGCTGGATCCGGCGCGCGGCCGGCGACATCTGGCCGTGGGGCTCGCGGGCGGGGCGGTGGGGTTCGCGGGGCTCGGGGTGCTGGCCGGTGCACATCCTGTCGTGCTGGGGGCGTTCGCGTTCCTGGCCGGTGCCGCTCCGGCGGCTGCCGCGGGCGGGCAGCGTGCGCTGCTGACCTCGCTGGTCCCGGAGCGCGCCGTGACGCAGGCGCTGTCGGCCGAGTCGATGCTGATGTCCGGTGTGTGGGCCGTCTCCCCGGTCGCGGTGGCCGGCCTCGCCTTAGGGGTGGCGCCTCGGGTGCCGCTGCTCCTCGGGGCCGCCCTGATGGCGTCGTCGATAGCGGGCCACTGGCTGCTGCCGGCGGGTTGGGACAAGGGGGATCAGGACGGGGAGGCAGGCCGGGGGATGCTCCGCGTGCTGATACGCGCCTGGCCGGTGTACGTCACGGGCGCGGCCAGTCTCACCCTGCTCGGCCTGGCCGAACTCACCCTGCCCGCCCTGCTGGAGCAGCGCGGCATCGGCGTGGGCTGGTCCGGCCCGATGCTGGCGGGACTCGCGGTGGGGGCGGGGGTCGGGGCGTTCCTGTACGGCCTGCGATCGTGGCCGGGGCGGCTTCGTACGCGGAGTGTGGTGCTGATGTGCGGCATGTCGGCCTTCGTGAGCCTCACCGCGCTGATACCGGGCGCGGCCGGCATCGCGATCGCCCTCACCCTGGCGGGCACGCTCCAGTCGGGCGCGCTCATCACCCGCAACCTGTCCCTGCGCGAGGCCATGCCGCCGGGCGCCCTGGCGGCCGGCTACTCCGTGATGTACGCCGCCGCGGGCGCGGGCTACGCGGCGACGGGTTCCCTCGCCGGCGGCCTGCTCCAGGTGGTGGCGCCGTCCACGGCCATGCTGGCCGGTGTGGTGCTGACCCTGCTGCTGACGGCGCTCGGCTGGTGGGGAGAGGCCCGTCGGGACGGCTCAAGTGCCGCTGGGGACCTGGACGTCGGCGTTGCTCCCGGCGCGGAAGGTGCGCCGATAGCTGGTGGGTGTGACGCCGAGCGCCGCCTGTAGGTGCTGCCGCATCGACTGGGCCGTGCCGAAGCCGGCGTCCCTGGCGACCTGGTCGACGGAGAGATCGGTGGACTCCAGGAGGTGGCGGGCGCGTTCCACTCGCTGCTGGGTGAGCCATTGGCCGGGGCTGACGCCGACCTCCTCGCGGAAGCGGCGCGTGAAGGTCCGTACGGACATGGCCTCCTGCTCCGCCATGTTGCGCAGCTGGATCGGCTCGTGGAGGCGGCCCAGGGCCCAGGCACGGGCGGTGGTCGTGGTCGCCTGCTGCGGGTCGGGGACCGGGCGGTGGATGTACTGCGCCTGGCCGCCGTCGCGGTGGGGCGGTACGACCGTGCGGCGGGCCACGTCGTTGGCGATCGCCGTGCCGTGGTCGCGGCGGACCATGTGCAGACACAGGTCGATCCCGGCGGCGACGCCCGCCGAGGTCAGCACATCGCCCTCGTCGATGAACAGCACGTCCGCGTCGACCTTGATCCTCGGGAACAGCCGCTGGAAGCGCTCGGCGTCGGACCAGTGCGTGGTGGCCGGGCGGCCGTCGAGCAGGCCCGCGGCGGCGAGGACGTAGACGCCGGTGCAGATGGAGGCCACCCGGGTGCCGGGGCGGATCCGGGCGAGCGCGGCGGCCAGCTCGTCGGTCAGCACGCCCTCTTCGAAGACCGGGCCGAGCTCGTACGACGCCGGGACGATCACGGTGTCGGCGGTGGCCAGCGCCTCCGGACCGTGTGCGACGCGGATGGAGAAGTCGGCGTCGGTCTGGACCGGGCCCGGCGGCCGGACCGAGCAGGTGACGACCTCGTACAGATGCCGCCCCTCGGCGTCCTTGGGGCGCCCGAAGATCCGGTGCGGGATGCCCAGCTCGAACGGGAGCAGCCCGTCGAGGGCGAGGACGACGACGCGGTGCGGGCGGAACTCCGACTCACGCTCATGGCGTTCCGGCTCACTCACGCTCACGGCACTCCGACTCATGCTCATGGCCCGATCCTAACGAATGCTGTCCTTCGGGCCAATGGATCTGTGGGCGCGCAGGCCCGAAGCTCGTTGTCGTGACGCAGACAACCGAAGCCACCGCCGTCGACCGGACCCCGCAGAAGCCACGCCGTACCCGCATCCATCGCGCCTGGTTCGTCGTTGCCGTCGCCTTCGTGACGATCCTCGGCGCCGCCGCCTTCCGCTCCCTGCCGGGGCTGCTCATCGACCCGCTGCACCAGGAGTTCGGCTGGTCACGCAGCACGATCGCCGCCGCCGTCTCCATCAACCTCGCCCTGTACGGACTGACCGCACCCTTCGCCGCCGCCCTGATGGACCGCTTCGGCATCCGGCGCGTGGTCGCGGCGGCGCTCACCGTGATCGCGATCGGCTCGGGTCTGACGGTGTGGATGACGGCCGCCTGGCAACTGCTGCTGTGCTGGGGCCTGTTGGTGGGCCTGGGCACCGGTTCGATGGCGCTGGCCTTCGCCGCAACGGTCACCAACCGCTGGTTCACCGAGCGGCGCGGCCTGGTCACCGGCATCCTCACCGCCGCCTCGGCCTCCGGCCAGCTGATCTTCCTGCCCGTGCTGTCCCTGATGGTCGAGGCGGGCCACTGGCGCCCGGCCGCCGTCACGGTCGCCCTCGCGGCCCTCGCGGTCGTCCCCTTCGTATGGCTGCTGCTGCGCGACCACCCGGCCGACGTGGGCCTGAATCCGTACGGCGCGAAGGAGTTCGTACCGAAGCCGGAGCCGGTGCCGGGCGCCGCGCGCCGTGCCGTGACCGTCCTCTTCAAAGCGGCCCGCACCGGCCCCTTCTGGCTGCTCGCCGGCACCTTCGCGATCTGCGGCGCCTCCACCAACGGCCTGATCCAGACCCACTTCGTGCCGGCCTCCCACGACCACGGCATGCCCATTACGGCGGCGGCCTCGTTGCTCGCGGTCATCGGCGTGTTCGACGTGGTCGGCACCATCGCCTCCGGCTGGTTCACCGACCGCTACGAACCACGCCGGCTGCTCGCCGTCTACTACGCGCTGCGCGGCATCTCGCTGCTGTTCCTGCCGATGCTGCTGGCGCCCAGCGTCCATCCGCCGATGATCTTCTTCATCGTCTTCTACGGCCTCGACTGGGTCGCCACCGTCCCGCCCACCGTGGCCCTGTGCCGCGAGCAGTACGGCGACGACAGCGCGATCGTCTTCGGCTGGGTCCTCGCCTCCCACCAGGTCGGCGCTGCCCTGGTGGCCTTCATCGGCGGCGTCGTACGCGATGTCTCCGGTTCGTACGACATGGTCTGGTACGCGTCGGGCGCGCTGTGCGCTGCGGCGGCGCTGATGGCGCTGGTGATCCGGCGGCAGCCGACCGCCGACGGGCCGGTGGCCGCTTAGAGGAACCGGCCCCGGTGGAACAGCAGGGGTGCCTCAGGGGTGTCGGCGGTGCCGAGGTCGTCCACCCGGCCCACCACAATGAGGTGGTCGCCGCCGGTGTGGACGGCATGGATGGTGCAGTCGATCCACGCGAGCGCGCCCGCGAGACGCGGCGACCCGGACACCGGAGCCGCGTCGTGGGCGACACCCGCGAACTTGTCGCCGCCGCTCACCGCGAAGCCGCGGCACAACGCGCCCTGGTCGGCGGCGAGCACGTTCACGCAGAAGGCGCCCGCGCGGGCGATGCAGGGCCAGGTCGTCGACGTACGGCCGACCATGAAGGCGACGAGGGGTGGGTCGAGGGAGAGGGACGAGAAGGACTGGCAGGCGAAGCCGGCGGGGCCGGATTCGCCATCGGTGGCTGGTGAGGTGACAACGGCCACGCCCGTCGCGAAGTTCCCGAGCACCCGCCGGAACTCGGCCTGGTCGACCGGCGCCCGCTCGTCCTCGCCCACACACCGCAACTCCGGGCGCGGCAGCGCCTCTACGGGGCGGGCGGGCCCGGACCTGAGATAACGGACGGCTGCTGCCGCCATTCCTGCGTGTCCCATCACGCCATCCATTGAAGCTGACGGGGTGTCAGATGGGAAGGGGTGCGGGGAACCGTCCGAGGCTGCGGCGTACGCTCCGGGCCATGGGGTGGGGAAAGATCCGGCGGGGCTTCCGCAGAGCCCGGCTGAGCTGGACGAACGACGACCGGACGGTTGCCGTCGGAGTGTGCGCGGCGCAGCTTCCGGCGGCCTGGCTGCTGTCGCTGTTCAGCGGCTCCGTGGAGGACGACTACGGCGTCGGTATCGGCGGCCCGGCCCTGGGCCTGGGCCTGGCGTGCGCGCTCCTCTTCGCACCGCTGGTGCTGCCGATTCTGGGCCTGGTCCAGACGGTTGCGCAGATCACCCCGGCTGCGCTGCTGGCTCATCTGTCGGTTCGCCGGCTCCGCGGGCCCGGGTGGGCCTGGCACCTCCTGTACGTCGTGCTGCTCGGTGCCTGTTGGGCGATGCTGCCGGCGGCCTGGTGGGGTCGGCCGTTCACGGCGACGGCCTTGGTGCTCGCGGCCCTCGGCACACTCCCTGTACTCGGTGTCGCGTACGCCCGCCGCCGCGCCCGGGCCACCGAGCGGAGGTGGGGAGCGCTGGGCGTCTGGTGGCGTGGCGGCCTCGGCTGCTTCGGGCTGTGCGGGCTGGCCCTCGTGGGCGGGCTGCTGGTCACGGCCACGGGACTGATCGAGGAGTACGAGCCCCCGAAGCTGTCCGCCGCGCAGCTCGCCGGACTCTGGCGCGGCGACGACGGCGCGGCGCTGAAACTGCTTCCGGGCGGCCGGGCCCAACTCACGGACCTGCCTGCCGAGCCCGAGTTCGGAGCGGATTCCGCCGAGGACTTCGAGGTGTGCGACGGCATGGGTACCTGGTGGCTCGACACGGAGGGCCGCGACGACCGATGGGGCGGTCAGGGTCCGCAGGAGCGCGACGGGGTCGTCGTACGACTCGATGACGACTGCGCGGAGCAGACGTACTGGACGATCGGCGGCACGGCACACGAGCCCGAACTGTTCGTCCTGTTCGGCGACCCGGACGCGGGTGACCTGCGGATCCTGAAGCGGGACTGACGGCACTCACCGCCCTCGGTATTCCGGACTCCTGCGCTCCACGAAGCTCGCCACACCCTCCCTCGCGTCCGCCGTCGTCATGTTGATCTCCTGCGCGGCCGCCTCCGCGGCGAACGCGGTGGCGCGGTCGGTGTCGAGCGAGGCGTTGACGAGCTGCTTGGTCAAGGCGATCGCCCGGGTCGGGCCGGTGGCGAGGCGGTCGGCCCACTCGCGGGCTGTTTTGTCCAGCTCGGCGTCCGGGACGACGCGGTTGACGAGGCCCAGGCGTTCGGCGTCCGCGGCGGTGAGGGCGTCGCCGAAGAACATCAGCTCTTTGGCGCGTTGGGGGCCGATGAGGCGGGGGAGGAGATAGGCGCCGCCGCCGTCCGGCACGAGTCCACGCCGTACGAACACCTCGATGAACTTGGCGGATTCGGCGGCCAGTACGAGGTCGCAGGCGAGGGCGAGATGCATACCGAGTCCGGCCGCCGTGCCGTTCACGGCGGCGATCACCGGCTTCTCGCAGTCGAGGACGGCGCTGATCAGCCGCTGAGCGCCGAGCCGGAGGGTGCGGGCGACGTCACCGGCGACCCGCTCCCGTGCGCCCGACGCTCCGCCCCGCAGGTCGGCCCCGGCGCAGAAGCCGCGACCGGTTCCGGTGAGGACGACGGCTCTCACGGCGGGGTCGGAGGAGGCGTCGGAGAGAATTTGGATCAGGTGTTCTCGCAGGTCAGGGGTGATGGCGTTGAGAGCTTCGGGGCGGTCGAGGGTGATACGGCGGACGTGATTGTCAGTGGTGTGCCGTATCAATGACTCAGCGGAATTTCCGGACTCACGGGGGGAATCGGGGATGTTCGGTTCATCAGGCATGTTCAGTTCATTCGGCGGGTTCAGTTCACTGGGCGGGTTCAGTTCCTTGGGTGGGTTCATGTCAGCGACACACCGCCAACGCGTCCAGTGCCACCGCGCCTTGTCCGCTGGGCAGCACCATCAGCGGATTGATGTCCAGTTCCGCGAGGTCGTCCCCGAGTTCCAGTGCCATGCGCTGCACTCGCAGGACGACTTCGACGAGCGCGTCGAGGTCGGACGGGGGGCGCCCCCTGACCCCGTCCAGCAGGGCCCGCCCGCGCAGTTCACCGAGCATGTCCCGCGCCTGCTCCTCACCGAAGGGCGGCACGCGTACGGCGGCGTCCCGCAGCACCTCGACGAGGACACCGCCGAGCCCGACGGTCACGGTCGGTCCGAAGAGTTCGTCGTGGGTGACGCCGACGACCATCTCGACGCCCCGCTCGACCATCTGGCACACGAGGACTCCGTCCAGCGAGACGTCCTCGTAGCGGGCGATGTCGGTCAGCTCCCGGTAGGCGTCCCGGACTTGGCTGGCCGAGGTCAGTCCGATCTTGACGAGACCCAGCTCGGACTTGTGGGCGATCTGGGCGCCGGACGCCTTCATCACGACCGGGTAGCCGACGAGGCCCGCCGCGCGCACGGCCGCCGCCGCGCTGGTCACCAACTGCTCGCGCGGCACCCGGATTCCGTAGGCGCGAAGCAGCTGTTTCGCCGCGTGTTCGCTCAGCTGCTGTCCTGGACGCATCAGTGCCTGCGCCTTGCGGAAGGAGGGCGAAGGCGTGCGCGGTGCCTCGTCGAAGGGGGAGCGGTAGCCGGTGACGAACCGGTGGTGGTCGAGGTGGGCGCGGACTGCGGTGAGACAGTTGGTGACCGTGCGGAAGGTGGCCACGCGCGAAGAGCCGAGCAGTACGTCGCGGTACGCCGGCTCGGTGCCGACCGGCGACCCCCACACCACGCACACCAGCTTGTCGGTCCGCTCGGCCGCGTCCACCAGATCCTGCACGAGCCGGTCGCTGAGCGGCGGGAAGGGTCCGGTGACCGGGCAGATCAGCACGCCGACCTCCGGGTCGTCCAGGATCGAGTCGATGATCTTCCGTCCGCGCCAGTCCCCGACCGGATGCCCGCCGTTGTCGACCGGGTTGGCCACGCTGAGGTACTCCGGTATCCACTGGTGCAGCTCGGCCTGCCGGGCCTCCGACAGCTCCGGCAGCCGCAGGCCCGCCTCGCTCGCCAGGTCGGCCACGTGCGCGCCCGTGCCGCCCGAGATCGAATAGACGACGACTCCATCGGCGCGGGGCGGACGGGCGCGGGCCAACAGGGCGGCGGTGTCCTGGAGTTCGTCGAGCCCGTCGACCCGGATCACCCCGAACTGCCGCATCGCGGCGTCCACCACCTCGTCCGCGCCGGTCAGCTTGCCGGTGTGTGAGGCGGCCGTGCGGGCGCCGGTCTCGGTGCGGCCCACCTTGACCGCGACGACCGGCACCCGGCGCCGTGCGGCCCGGTCGGCGGCGAGCAGAAAGGAGCGGCCGTCCTTCAGCCCCTCGATATAGCAGGCGATGGCACCGACGTCGGGCTGCTCGGCGAAGTAGGAGATGAAGTCGGCGGTCTCCAGATCGGCCTCGTTGCCGGTGGGCGCCCAGTGCGATAGCCGGATGCCGAGTTCCTGGAGGGCGAAGACGGGGCGGCCCTGATGCCCGGACTGGGTGATGAGGGCGATGGAGGGACCGTCCAGGTCGTCCCGGAACCGCTCGAAGGCGTTCAGGTTGGTGTTCGGCCCGAGCAGCCGCACACCGGCCCGCTCCACGGCAGCCGTCAGCTGCCCCTGCACGACGGCGCCCTCGTCCCCCGTCTCCGCGAACCCGGAGGCGAAGACGACGGCGAACTTCACCTTGGCCTCGCCCAGTTCCTCGATCACGGGAAGGGGGTCGGCGACCAGCAGTACGGCGAGATCGACCTGCTCGGGCAGGTCGCTGACGGAAGGAAAACAGGAGATGCCGAAGACGGAGTCCCGCGTGGGATGCACCGGATACAGCCGAGCGCCGACCCGCTCGGCCCAGGACAACAGCTGCCGGGTGACACCGGTGTTGGGCCGGCCCTCCCCGTCCGAGGCGCCGATCACGGCGACGGACTCGGGCCGGAAGAACCGGTCCAGATCGGGGACGCCCGCATACAGCGGACGCCCGCTGACGTCGTAGTCGTCCACGTCGGCCGGGCGGCCGTGGACGGCGGGGGCGGGCTGCTCGCCGCAGGCGACGACCCGGCCCCGGCGGGAGTCGGTGGTAAGGGTGCCGTGGGTTGATCCAAGCATCGGTCGCCCCGCTCCTGTGTGACAGCAACTAACTGACGCAGTGTCAGATTACTGAACTGACGCTGCGTCAGGAAGCCGTCGGACCGGGCGGTCCCGCGTCGGCACCCACTTCGCCACACCCTCCGGCACCCGAACCACCCGAACCACCCGAAGCACCCGAAGCACCCGAACCACCCGAACAGGAGGGTCCCTCGGCGTCAGACCGGCAGCCGTGACACCGAACCCGCCCCGTTCTTCGCGATGGCCTTTGCGATTTTCTCGGCGTCGATGGCCAGTTCGCGGAGCATGCCGCTGATGGGGTTGCCCGATTCACCCTCCGTGAGTTCCGTGAGGTCGTCCTCCGTGGCTCTCATCAGGGCCAGGACACCCGAACGGATCTCACCCACCACATGCAGGAGCGGAATCGTCGGGTGGCGGTACGCCACCGTCCCTCGTCCGTCGGTGGTCAGATGCTCCATGAGGGCCTGCCATGCACCACTGCGGAACCAGACTCCCTGCCGCTGGCGGATCGCCTCTGCGTGACCCCACGATTCGATCTCGGACCACTCCGCCCCATGGCGGAGGCGGTGTAGCATCCCGTTCAGGGCTTGCCGCAGGTCCAGGCTGGTCATGGAGAAGTGCCGGGGTCCGTGGTATTGGGCGATGACTTCCCGTGCTGCCTCCCACCGTGTCTCACTGACGTCCGGGGGCACGAGCGTGCCGGTTTCGTAGTGCCATGTAGTGACCTTGCAGGGGGCTCCGGACCGCTTGACGAAGCGGCCCTTCTGGGGGAGAACGACGATGCGGAACATGTCGAAGATCTCGGCCTTCTCGGCCGCATCCAGGCTCGCCAGCCGCTCCGGGGAGGAGCGGGCGAGCGAGACGATGGCGTCCGCCCTGGCTTGTGTCTGCTCATACTCGGACAGCCAGTACTGCACCTCTTCGAGCTGCTTTCGCAAGCCCTCGACTTCCTCCAGCAGCTTCTTGACTGCGGCCGCGGCCACGGCCGGCTCAAGACCCGCCTTGATGTACTCGGGCACGGCGTCCTCGATCAGCTTCTCGTGCTTCTCGATGCTCGTGGCCAGGCTCTCCTGGCGCTCCAGGTACTTGTCCCGGTCGCCCGGGAGGGAGACGACTCTGCGGTCTGCAAGAACCCTCAGGCGGGCCTCGTCCGCGAGAAGCCTGGTCACTTTGGACCAGACAGCGTTCTCGATCTCGGTCGCATCGAGGTTCGTGCAACCACAGGCCGACTTGTCGGAGCTGTTGCCCTGACAGCGGTAGGCACGCTGCCCCGTCCGCCCTCCTCCGACGTAGACCTGTCCGCAGTCGCTGGCGATGTGGCCGCTGAGGGAGTAGATCCGGGCGGGCTTCCGGGGCTTGTTGATGGATCGCTTCTTGAGTGCAGTCTTCAGCTCGTCGGTCCGGTCGGGGGTGAGGATCTGTGGTACGGCGATGCGTACGGGCTCGCCGTAGACCGGCGTGCCGTCCTCATTGAGCCTGGTGGCCCTCTTGCGGTCGCCGCGGTTGGCCTTGCGGTATGTGGTGTAGCCGTCGAAGGTCTCCGAGTGCATGCGCTGGTAGAGGTTGGTGGTCGTCCACGGCTTGCCGCTGCGGGTGTACAGCTCCAACCGGTTCAGCTCGTCTGCAGCCTCCTCGAAGCTCGCCTTGCCGTCGACCAGCAGGGCCACGGACTTGAGGATGACGCGGGCCTCGCCCTCGCAGACGACGAGGAAGGAACCCTTCTGACCCTTGCCTTCGATCCGGTAGCCGTACGGCGCCGGGCCAGCGGGCCATCCGCCGTACTCGATCTTCTTGTTCCGGCCGTCCCGCGTCCGCTGGCGGATGCTGTTCCATTCCATCTCGGAGAAGAACACGTACTGCTGGAACACAGTCCAGCCCAGCTCGGTGCTGGTGTCGATGCGCTCCTGAATGGAGATGAAGTGGACGCCGATGTCCTGCATGCGCCAGGCCCAGTTGAAGGCAGCGCGGGCCGTACGCCCTACGCGGTCCACCTTCGGGACCACGATGCGGTTCGCCTTGCCCTCCCGGGCCCGCTCCTCAAGGCGGAGCATGTCAGGGCGGCGGTCCTGAGCGCCGCTGACACCCTCGTCGGAGAAGGTCTCCAGGATGGTGCGCCTGGCATCTTCGGCCTCCCAGGCACGCAGTTCATCGTCCTGGACATCGAGCCCGTATCCCTTGAGCTGCTCCTCTGTTGAGGCCCGCTTGTAGGCCAGCGCGATGATCTCCGTCCCTGCCGTGGCGGGGTTGGGGCGGCGCATAAGGTTGGTCATGTCAGTCCCTCCGTGACTGGCCAGGCCCCGGGGTATGTGGCGTACCGCCGGGGTCACCCATGTGACGCAAATCTTATGGGTTGTCACTGTCAGTACGTGGGTCGAACAGGATCTTCAGCAGCCGCTGCCCCGCGCCATCGTCGGGTTCGTCCTCCCGTTCCAGGTCATCGGCCACACGGCGAGGTTTCCGTAACGGCCCAGTGAGGGCTCTAGGTCAGACGAGGGTCCGGAGACCGTTGTCAGGCAGGGAGTCGGGTGGCCTGTCGTCCGCCGTCCTTGGCGATGACTTTCGCGATCTTCTCCGCGTCGATGGCCAGTTCCCGGAGCATGCCGCTAATGGGGTTGACGTAGCCAGTGAAATAGAGGCCTGGGGCATTGTCCGGGGTGCGCGCGCCGTGCACGACCGGTCTGCCGCGCGTGTCCAGGACGTGGAGATGGCCGACCAGGCCCTCCAGGGCGCGGATGTAGCCGGTGGCGGCGATCACGACGTCCGGGCCCACAGGATCGCCATCGGCGAGGACGACCTTGCTGTCCTCGAAGGCGTCCACGGCGGCCACGACCTCGACCCGGCCCTTGCGTACGGCGTCGATGAGGCCGACGTCCTGCACCGGGATCGACCCCTCGTTGACCCGGCTGTAGAGGCCGGTGTCGGGGCGGGGCAGGCCGTGTTCGGAGAGGTCCGGCACGCTGACCTTGGCCAGCGGACGGGCGAGCCGGTCGACGAGGCCGACCGGGAGCCGTCGGCACAGTACGCCGGTGTACTGGGCGGCCCAGCCCGCGGTCGACCGGCGCACGATGTGCGGGGCGGTGCGGACGGACAGCCGTACGCGGGAGGCGCCGCCCTCCACGAGGTCGACGGCGATCTCGGCGCCGGTGTTGCCGACGCCGACGACGAGGACGTCACGGCCGGCGTAGGGCTCGGCACTGCGGTAGTCGGCGGCGTGGAGGAGGTCGCCGGTGTAGGAGTCGCGGCCGGGCCAGTCGGGGAGGTGGGGTGTGTGGTTGTAGCCGGTGGCGACGATGACCGCGGCGCCGGTCAGTTCGCGGCCGCCGGTGGCGTGCAGCAGCCAGCCGGAGCCGTCGGGAGCGCGGTCGACGCGGGAGACCTCGACGCCGGTGACGATCTCCAGCTCGTGGTGCTCGGCGTACTTCTCCAGGTAGCGGACCACGTTGTCGCGGGACACCCAGCGCCCGAAGCGGCGCGGCATGGGCAGACCGGGCAGGCCCGAGAGGCGGCGGGTGGTGTGCAGGTGCAGCCGGTCGTAGTGGCGCCGCCAGGACGCGCCCACCCGGTCGGACTTCTCCAGGACGACGGCGCGTATGCCACGGGCG
Source organism: Streptomyces sp. DG2A-72 (assembly GCF_030499575.1). Lineage (NCBI taxonomy): Bacteria > Bacillati > Actinomycetota > Actinomycetes > Kitasatosporales > Streptomycetaceae > Streptomyces > Streptomyces sp. DG2A-72. The sequence goes on along the minus strand of NZ_JASTLC010000001.1, from coordinate 4,400,602 downwards.
CGCAGGGCGTACGCGGCGGCGAGTCCGCCGGGACCGCCGCCGATGATGTACACCGGGCGGTCTGCGGGGCTGTGCGTCGCGGGGGTCGCGGGGCTCTGCGCCGCTTGGTTCGCGGGAGATGCGGACGCTGTGGAGTCGGCCATGAGCGCGAGCGTAATCACGTGCCCGTTTGATGGGTCTCGGTCAAGACCGGAATTGGTTGCGGATTGATCACGCATGTAGGAGGAGTGAGTGGGACTGGTGGCGTAGGGCGACTGATTGTGGTGGCTTTCACGGGCCTGTAAATACGCCGCGACGTCGGCCCGGGGTGCGCGGAGGGGCTCGACGTCGCGACGCGCGGCGCGCGCTCTTGTGAAGGGAAACGACGCCGCGTGGTTGGCGCCGTGTCCCTCGTCCCAGTTGTACAGATGGTTGACCTGACTGCGCCGACGCTGCTGAACTGACGTACCGTCAGATCCTGTACCCATCACGGGGAGTGTGCATGGACGTCCCGGAGATCGACGCGTTCACGAGGACGTACTGGGACGCAGCCGCGGAGGGCCGTCTGCTGATCCGACGCTGCGGGGAGTGCGGCCGGGCGCATCACTACCCCCGCGAGTTCTGCCCGCACTGCTGGAGCGAGGACGTCACCTGGGAGCCCGCGACCGGCCGCGCCACCCTCTACACCTGGTCCGTCGTCCACCGCAACGACCTGCCGCCCTTCGGCGAGCGCACGCCGTACGTCGCCGCGGTCGTCGACCTGGCTGAGGGGCCCCGGATGATGACGGAGGTCGTGGGGGGCGGGGAACTGCGGGTGGGGATGGAACTGGAAGTGGGGTTTCGGGAGGGGGTGCCGGTGTTCCGTGCCGCGGCGGACGAGTTCACGTGGTCGCACTGACCGTTTGTCCGTTCAAGGCCACAGCAACTCCTTGTCCCAACCCCCCTCCGCCCGCCGATAGTTCAGCCGCACATGCCGTCGCTCCGCGTCCCCCTGGAAGAACTCCACCGTCTCCGGCTGGAGGTGGTACAGCGACCAGGACGGGACCGGTGTGTCCGGCTCGCGCTGGGCGCGTTCCCAGGCCGCCGCCGATTCCGTCGCCAACTCCTCCAAGGAGCCCAGGACTTCGCTCTGGTGGCCGGTGAGGGCGGCGGCGAGGGCGCCGGTGGAGCGGGCGTGGAGGTCTGACCGGGCTTCCTGGGAGGGGGCGGTGGTGACGGGGCCGCGGATGCGGATCTGGCGGCCGAGGGTCTGCCAGTAGAAGCCGAGGGCCGCGTACGGGCGGGCCGCGAGGTGGCGGCCCTTTCTGCTGTGGTCGTGCGTGGCGAAGGACCAGCCGTCCTCGTCGGCGCCGTGCAGCATGACCGTCCGTACGTCCGGCAGGCCCTCCTCGTCCGATGTCGCCAGCGACATGGTGTGCGGCTCCGGCTGGCCTGCTGTCACCGCCTCAGCGAACCAGGTGGTGAAGAGGGGGAGAGGGGAGGAGGGTGCGGTGGCCGGGTCGAAGGGGCGGAGTTCGGTGACTCCCGCCTCCCAGACGCGGGACGACCGCAGCAGACGTACAAACTCGGAGTCCATGCTCCGATTGTCCCGCCCGATGGCCTTGTCATGCCTGGTGGCCGCACCCCCGTGGCCGCCGTCCCGATGGCCGCCCCGTCCCCGCTCCCCCGGTGGTCGCTAGACCGTGCCGAGGTCCGACGACACCCAGCGTTCCGGGCGCATCCGGATGATCACCATCTCGCCGTGGTTGTTCCAGGAGAAGTCGACATAGCCGTCGACCTTCTCGGCCGGGAGGTAGCGGGCCGAGAGCTCGCGCAGTTTCTCGATGGTGGCGGGTGTGGTGTCGAGGACCGGGCCCTCCACCGACACATAGCGGATCGTGGGTTCCAGCCGGTCCACCATCAGGGAGAACCTGCCGGCCTTGCTGATCAGCTGGTGTTTGCGGGAGTCCTGCGTGGTCAGGATCCAGACCGTGCCGTCGGGCTCGACCTGGTACCAGATCGGGACGCTGAGCGGTGCGCGCCCCTCCTCGGCGTCCACCGCCAGCGCGGCGATGTGCGGCTCGGCCAGGAACTGCTCGCGCTCCTCGCGGGTCAGGGCCATGTCGGGATCCTCCAGCGACTCGAGTCGTACGGCGGTCTTCCTGTGGTCCTTCTGCGACGCTCCTTTGTTCACAACGTCCGCCGACGGGTACCTGTTCCCCCACCGGCCGGCCGTCGCCTGCCGTTGGGCCGTTCGTCACCACGTGTCCCTACTGTGCCCGCCATGAGAAGAATCTCGATCATGCTCAGCGCCGTCGCGCTGACCGTCGGCCTCACGGCGCCCGCCGCCCTGGCCGGTGAGAAGACCGGTGCGAAGACCGACGACTTCGGCCAGGCCACGCTCACCGGATGGGCGTCGCTGCCCGCGGAGACGTTCGTGCCGGGCAGCGAGCCGTCCGGGGCCGCGATAGGGGCGGGCCCGTTCAACGGGATCGCGGCGCCGTTCGCGGGGCAGCCGGTGCAGGGCTTCAGCGGCATCGTGAACCGGCACGACGGCACCTACGACGTGCTGTCGGACAACGGCTACGGCACCAAGGCCAACAGCGCCGACTTCCTGCTCCGCGTCCACCGCGTCAAGCCGGACACACGCACCGGGAAGGTCAAGGTGCTCGGCGGGTTCAACCTGACCGACCCGTACCACAAGGTGCCGTTCGCGCTCACCCGCGCCGACCGCACCCTCACCGGCGCCGACTTCGACGTCGAGTCGATCGTGCGGGCGTACGACGGGACGTACTGGATGGGCGACGAGTTCGGCCCCTTCCTGCTGCACTTCTCGCGCACCGGCAAGCTGCTGGAGGCGCCGATCTCCCTCGATGGCGTGAAGGCGCCGGAGAACCCGTACCTGAACGGCGGCACGCCCAACCTCGGCAGCAGCAAGGGCTTCGAGGGCATGGCCCGTTCCGTCGACGGACGGCACCTCTACCCGCTGCTCGAAGGCACGGTGACCGGTGACACCCCCGGCGACCTGCGCTTCAACGACTTCGACCTGAAGGCGGGCAAGTACACCGGCAAGCACTTCACCTACCGCCTGGAGTCCGCTTCCAACGCCATCGGCGACGCCATCGCCGTCGACAAGCACCGCTTCCTGGTCATCGAGCGGGACGGCGGACAGGGCGACACCGCCAAGTTCAAGCGGATCTACCTCGCCGACACGCGGGACCGCAACGGCGACGGCGTGATGGACAAGACCCTCGTCGCCGACCTGATGAACATCGCCAACCCGAAGAAGCTCGGCGGCTTCGGCGAGACGTTCACCTTCCCGTTCCAGACGATCGAGGACGTCGTCCTGCTCGACGACCGCACCCTCGCCGTCCTGAACGACAACAACTTCCCCTTCTCCACCGGCCGCACGGCGGGCAAGGCGGACAACAACGAGTACATCACCATCCGGCTCGGCGACCGGCTGCACGCCGACTGGCGCGCGTTCCTCTAACGCCCTAGTACGACCGTCCCCGACGAGCAGAACCACCCGCCCGTCCCGGACGCCACCGCGAGGCGCGGCAACTGCCCATCGGGCTTACGCACTTGCCGCGCCCCGCCCACCTCCCCCCGCAACTGCCGCGCCGCCTCCACCAGCAGGAACAGCCCCCGCATGCCCGGATGCTGAGCCGACAGCCCACCCCCGTCCGTGTTCACGGGCAATTCCCCGCCTACGACTTTCAGCCGGCCCTTCTCGACGAACGCCCCGCCCTCGCCCTTCCCGCAGAACCCCAGATCCTCCAGCGTCACCAACGTCATGTACGTGAACGCGTCGTAGATCTCCGCGAAGTCGATCTCCTCCGGCCGTACGCCCGCCCGCTCGAAGGCGAGCCGTCCGCTCACCGCCGCCGGGGAGACGGTGAAGTCCGGCCACTCGGACATCGTCGTGTGCGAGACATGCTCCCCGGTGCCGAGCACCCACACCGGCGCCGTACGGCAGTCCCGTACGTACTCCTCCGCCACCAGCAGCACCGCCGCCCCGCCGTCGGACCGTATGCAGCAGTGCAGCTTGGTGAAGGGGTCCGCGATCATCGGGCCGTCGAGAACGTCGTCGACGGTGATCGGCTCCCGGAACATCGCCTCCGGGTTCAGGGCGGCGTTCGCCCGTGCCTGCACCGCCACCTCGGCCAACTGCTCGATGGTCGTGCCGTGTTCGTGCATATGGCGGCGGGCGGCCATGGCGTATTTGGCGATGAGGGTATGGCCGTACGGGACCTCGAACTGGAGCGGGCCGCGCGCGCCGAAGGACAGGTTGCCGGTCCGGCGGCCCGCCTTGATGTCGGCGCGGGCGGTGGAGCCGTAGACGAGCAGGACGGCGTTCGCGTGCCCGGCCGCTATCGCGTCGGTCGCGTGGGCGGCCATCACCTCCCAGGTGGAGCCGCCCACCGAGGTCGAGTCGACCCAGGTGGGACGCAGGCCCAGGTATTCGGCCACCTCCGCCGGGGCCAGGGTGCCGAGGCCCGCCGACGCGAAGCCGTCGATCACGGATCTGTCGAGGCCCGCGTCGGCCAGGGCGCGGCGCGCGGCCTGGGCGTGCAGGGCGTACGGGGTCGTGTCGTCCACGCGGCCGCAGTCGGAGAGGGCGACGCCGACCACGGCGACTTTCCGGCTCCCGGGAATCATGAGAGGCCTCCTGCCCCTGTGCATATCGTTCGTGGGCTCCTAATATGACGGCCCGTCAGATCGGGAGGGAAGAGCCATGGACGCCAGCTTCACCACCGAGCAGGACGAGATCCGCCGCACCCTGCGCGAACTGCTCCACAAGCGGTGCGGACCGGAGGAGCTGCGCGCCGCCGTCGATCAGCCGGCCGGCCACGATCCCGCACTCTGGACAGCCCTCGCCGAGCAACTCGGCCTGCCCGGGCTCGCCCTTCCCGAGACCTACGGCGGTGTCGGCTGCTCGGTCACCGAACTCGCCCTCGCGGCAGAGGAGACGGGCCGGGCCCTCGCCCCCTCACCGCTGCTCGCGACCACCGTCCTCGGTGCGCCCCTGCTGCTCGCCCTCGGCACCGACGCCCAGCGCGCCGAACTGCTGCCCCGCCTCGCCGCCGGCTCGCTCACCACGGCCCTCGGCGTGCCCGGCGCCGCGCTCGCCACCGCGCTCGGGCTGACCGGCGAAAGCGGCGGCGGCAACGGCGGCGACTGGGCCGGAGGGGGACGCGCGGGCGGCGTCCAGGCGCGGCGCACGGAAGACGGGGGCTGGCGGCTGTACGGGCAGGTCGACCAGGTCCTCGACGGGCACAGCGCGCAGCTGCTGATCGTCGCCGCCCACGCCGGAGGCTTCGCCCGCTCGCGCACGCTGCTCTTCCTCGTAGCCGGGGATGCGGCACGGCTCGTCCGCACCCGGCTGACCGCACTCGACGCGACCCGTCCGCAGGCCCGCCTCCAACTGCGGGACGTCGACGCCGAGTTGCTGGGGAACGAGGGCGGCGATGTCCTGGGGGCCCTCACCCGCGTCGGCGACCACACCGCCGCCGTGCTCGCCTGCGAGGCCGTCGGGGCCGCCGACCGGGTGCTGGAGCGGACCGTGGAGTACGTGGGGCAGCGGGAGCAGTTCGGGCGGCCGATCGGGTCGTTCCAGGCGGTGAAGCACCGGCTGGCCGATGTGTACGTCCAGCTCCAGGCCGCCCGCTCGGCCGCGTACTACGCCGCGTGGCGCTCCGCTGGAAGCGCGGTGATGCTGTATCGACATGCGGCTCCGCCGCGGGCGCGGGCCGGTGGGGGCTGGTCGCGCCCCGCGGCGGAGCCGCATATGTACACAGCCCCGCGCCCCTTGCGGGGCGCGGTACCGCACGGGACTTCACTGAGCCCGCTCAGGGTGGGCGGGCTCGCTCTCGCGCAGGCGCTGGAGGCCTTGCGGGGTGCGGCGGCCGAGGGGATCCAGCTGCACGGCGGCATCGGTTTCACCTGGGAGCACGAGGCTCACCTGTACTTCAAGCGCGCTGCGGGCGACGAACTGCTCTTCGGGCCCGTGCACCGGCTGCGGGCGCATGCCGCCGACGTGGCGCGGCTCTTCGCGGGCGGGGAGGTGACGGTCTGATGGGCGTCAAGGATGTCGGGGTGCGGTTCGTGCAGAAGGTGTCGTCCACGCCGGGCTTCGCCAAGGCCGCCCCGCGTGTCGTCCCCGCGCTGGACCGCGCCGTCCACCGGCTCACCCGAGGCAAGGTGCTGCTGAGCGCCCAGATGCTGCCGGGGGTGATCCTGACCTCGACGGGGGCGAAGAGCGGGCTCGCCCGCCGTACGCCGCTCGCCTGTATGCCGGAGGACGACGGGCGCAGCTGGATCCTCGTCGGCTCCAACTTCGGGCGCCGCGGCCATCCCGCCTGGACCCACAACCTCCTCGCCCGTCCCGACGCCGAGGTCAGCTGGAAAGGACGGGACATTCCGGTCCGGGCCCGGCTGCTGGAGGGGGAGGAGCGGGCGGCGGCCTGGAAGGCGGCGCTGGAGTTCTGGCCGCCGTATGCGGCGTATCAGGCGCGGGTGGAGCGGGAGATCCGGGTGTTCAGGATCGTACGGCGATGATTCGTACGGCGATGGTTCGTACGTCGATGATCCCTAGAGCGTCCCCAGCCGCTGCACCAGCAGGAACGCGCCGATTCCCAGCATCGCCGCACCCGACGTGCGGGTGACCGCGCGGGCGGCGGCCGGGCGGGCGCCGAGGACCGCGCGCGCCAGGAGGCCCACCGTCAGATAGACGGCCGCACAGCAGGCCATGTGCAGGACGCCGAGCGTGGCCGTCTGCACCGGCACGGGCAGATGCCCGGCCCCCGTCACCAGGAACTGCGGCAGCACCGACAGATACAGCAGCAGCCCCTTGGGGTTCAGCCCGCTGATCGTGGCGCCGCGCAGAAAGACGCGGCCGCGACTCGTCTCCACCGCCTGATCCGACCCCGGCACCCCCGGATTCCGCAGCACTCCCCACCCCAGCCACACCAGGTACGCCGCTCCCGCCACCGTCAGTGCGGCCAGCAGGCCCGGCGACCCGGCCACCAGCACCGCAAGACCGGCTGTCGCCAGGGCGGTGTGCAGGGCGTAGCCGGCGACGAGGCCCGCCACCGCCGGCAGGGGGGTACGGCCGCGCAGGCCCGCCGAGATCACATACGCCCAGTCGGCGCCCGGTACGCACACCAGCAGCAGGTCGACGGCGAGGAAAGAAATCAGCGTTCCGGAGTCCATGGTGGGGACATTAGGCGGGAATGGCCCGAAAGTGTTCCCTAAGTTTGCCCATGATCGCGGAATGTGAGGGAAGATCTGCCTCATGGATGACGTCGACCGGAAGATTCTTGCCGAGCTGCAGCAGGACGGGCGGCTGACCGTGACCGAGCTGGCCGGGCGGGTGCGGCTGAGTGTCTCGCCGTGCCACCGGCGGCTGCGGGAGCTGGAGCGGGCCGGGGCGATCCAGGGGTACCGGGCCGTCGTCGATCCGGCGGCGGTGGGGCTGACCTTCGAGGCGCTGGTCTTTGTGTCGATGCGGCAGGAGGACCGGGACACGGTCGCCGAGTTCGAGCGGGCGCTGAGCGAGGTGGAGCACGTACTGGAGGCGCAGCGGCTGTTCGGTGAGCCCGACTATCTGCTGCGCGTCGCCACCGCCGACCTTGCGGCCTTCCAGCGGCTGTACGACGAGCGGCTGGCGACGCTGCCGGGGGTGCAGCGGCTGACGTCCACGCTGGTGATGAAGCATGTCGTCAAGGGCCGGCCACTCCCTGCGTAAGCGCTCCGCTGAAGGGCGGTTTTTGTCTGCGGGCCGGTGGGGGCTTGTCGCGCCCACGCGGCGGAGCCGCATATCGACACAGCCCCGCGCCCCTTTTGGGGCGCGTTGCTGCCGGACGCGACAGGCGGCGGCCCACCGAGTGAGCCGCCGCCTGTCAGACAGGACTTGGGACCTGAGAAGAAAGGAAGCGAGCGTTACTTCGTCGGCTTCTTCCCCGTCACGCCCAGGTGGACCAACAGCGCCAGGTTCGGCTTGAGTTCAGCCTGTTTGACGCCCCACGTCTGGAAGCCCTTCTGGTGCGAGGCGACGGCCGCGAGCATCGCGACCAGTGAACCGGCGACCGCGGCCGGGTTCACGTCCTTGTCGACCCTGCCCTTGGACTGGAGTTCGGCGACCGCGTCCACCAGGGAGTTGTTCACCGAGTTGAGGATCTTCATGCGGATCTTGTAGAACCGTTTGTCTCCCTCGGCGGCACCGAGGTCGACGACGCGCAGGATCGCGTCGTTCTTGCGCCAGAACTCCAGGAAACCGTCCACGAGTTCCTGCGCGGTCTGCCAGCCGGCCTTGCCGACCCATGACCGGCCTTCGAGCAGCTCGGTCAACTGGCCGCCCTCGGTGGCCATTTGCTCGGCGATCTCCAGGACGGCGCCTTCGACGTCCGGGAAGTACTGATAGAAGGTCGCGGGCGAAGTGCCCGCTTTCCGGGCGACATCGATGACTTTGACGTCCCGGTACGGGGAGGAGCTGAGCATCTCGCTGAGGCAGTCGAGCAGCTTCTGCCGGGTCGCCTGCCCACGCCGGCCGGCCACGCGGCCGTCGACGGTACGCACTTGTCCTGTCATGCCGTCAGCTTACCGAGGGGTGATCGGAGCGCGATTCGGCCGACTGCAAATGGGGTGCACGGGGGTGGAGCGGGTGGTGTGCCTGGTCTGCGCGGTGCGGCCGGGCCCGTTACGTTGACGGCATGGCCGAAAACAGGGCATCCGCGGGCGAAGAGGCATACGGCGAGGGCGTCGCGTGCTGGGTGGAGGCCCAGCTGCCGGACGTGGCAGCGGGCAAGCGGTTCTACGGCGAACTTTTCGGGTGGACCTTCGAAGACCAGCCGGCGGCGTACGGCGGCTCCGTCTGGGCCCTTCGCGACGGCGCCCCCGTCGCCGCGCTCGCGCGCAAGGCGGACGGCCGTATGCCCACCGTGTGGACGGTGTACTTCGCGACGCCGGACGCGGAGGCGCTGGCCGTGCGGGTCCAGATGGCCGGCGGCCAGATCGTCACCGCGCCCCTGCCGGTCGGCGACCTGGGCAGGGCCGCGCTGGTCGCCGACCCGGAGGGCGCCGTCTTCGGCCTCTGGCAGGCGGGCTCGCACCGGGGTTTCGGCAGGCGGCACGAGCCCGGCACCTTCGCCTGGACCGAGCTGTACACGCGGGACACGGAGGGAGCGGACAACTTCTACGGCGGTCTGTTCACCGACGCCCTGTTCGGGCCGGACGCCGAGCCCGACTTCGGCCGCGCGCCCGTCTCCGACGTCTTCCCGCCCGAGATGCCGCCCCACCTCCTCGTCCATTTCGGTGCCGACGACTGCGACGCCGTACTCGAAACGGTGCGGCGGCTCGGCGGACGCGTACAGGCACCCCCATTCGACGCGTCATACGGCAGGGTGGCCGTTGTCACGGACAATCAAGGGGCTTCCTTCGCGCTGCTGCAACGCTGATCCCTCGCTGAGATGCAGCGTCCAGCATGCGAAAGGGGCCTTTGCGCGGAGCGGGACCTGTGTTTCTGTCCCAGGGCACTGTGTTTTTGTCCCAAGACACCCCGATCCGCCCCCGGGTTCGCAACCAGTGCCCGGGACAGGAAGAATCAGGGTGCGTGCCGCCAAGGCGGTGCGGTGGTGAGACGCTGCACGGGGTCGCGTACATATGTGGAATGACGCGGCTCGTACGGGGAGGTGGCAGGCAAGTGGTGGATCAGCTGACGCAGCACGATCCGCGGCGGATCGGGCCGTTCGAGGTGCTGGGACGGCTGGGTGCCGGCGGCATGGGGCTGGTCTATCTCGCGCGCTCGGCTTCGGGCCGGCGCGTGGCGATCAAGACGGTCCGGACGGAGCTGGCAGAGGACCAGCTCTTCCGGGTCCGCTTCACGCGTGAGGTCGAGGCGGCACGGGCGGTCTCCGGTTTCTATACGGCGGCCGTGGTCGACGCCGATCCGCGGGCGGCCGTGCCCTGGCTGGCCACCGCGTATGTGCCCGCGCCCTCGCTCGAGGAAATAGTGAACGAGTGCGGGCCCCTCCCGGCCCAGGCGGTCCGCTGGCTCGCGGCAGGTGTGGCGGAGGCGCTGCAGTCCATCCACGGCGCCGGTCTGGTCCACCGTGACCTCAAGCCGTCGAACGTCCTCGTGGTCGAGGACGGCCCTCGCGTCATCGACTTCGGCATCGCCTCCGGCGTCTCCAACACACGTCTGACGATGACCAACGTCGCCGTGGGGACGCCCGCCTACATGTCGCCGGAGCAGGCCAAGGACTCGCGGAGCGTGACCGGCGCGAGCGACGTGTTCTCGCTGGGCTCGATGCTCGTCTTCGCCGCCACCGGCCACGCCCCCTTCCATGGCGCCAACCCGGTCGAGACCGTCTTCATGCTGCTGCGCGAGGGCCCGGACCTGGAGGGCCTCCCGGAGGAACTGCGCCCCCTCATCGAGTCCTGTATGCAGATGGAGGCCACCGCCCGCCCCAACCCGGCCGACCTCCAGGCCCAGCTGGCCCCCCACCTCTTCGGCTCCGGCTCCGACGACAGCGGTACGGCGTCGGCCTGGCTGCCCGAGCGGGCGGTGAGCCTGATCGAGGCGCGCCGCAACGGACGCCCGCCGAGCAAGTCCACGCCGGGTTCCGGCCGCAGCGGCGGTCGTGCCGCCGTGCCGCATCCGCCCCCGCCCTCGCACGACCCGGTCGTCCCGGCGCCTGTGCCCGCCCCCGTCGGCGCCCCCGACACCGGCCCCGTACGGCTGGCCGGCGGCGCGGTGCCGATCGGACCCGGCCCGCGCGTCGCCGACGCCCGCGCCGCCGCCGTGAAGGCACCTCCTCCAGAGGCCGGCCTGGTCGCCTCCTGGTCCCGTCCCCGCCCCGGCGTCAACGGCACAGAGCCTGCCGTAGGCCCTGCCGTACCCGCACCGCCGCCCGCACCCCCCGAGACCGCGGCCGGCTGGCGCCCCTGGCGCTTCCGTATGTCGAACGACGTCTGGGGCACCCCCTCCGTCTCCGACGACCTCGTCTACGTCACCTCCTTCGAGGTACACGCCCTCGACGTGGCCACCGGCCGCCGCCGCTTCAAGACGAGAGACGTCGCGTGGTCGATGGCGGTCGCGGACGGCCGTATCCACGCCTCCGACGGGCCCACCCTGTATGCCCTCGACGCCCGGGAGGGCGCGGACCTGTGGCGCCTGTCCACCGACGCCTGGGTGTACGCGCTCAAGGCCGACCGCGGAACCGTCATCACCGGGACGCGCGGCGGCGGCGTCCAGGCATGGGAGGCCTCGAACGGGCAGAAACTGTGGGAGATCACCGGCGCCCAGACCGACTTCGAGTCGCCTGAGGCCGGGCCCGCGCTGTACGACGGCACGGTGTTCGTCTGGCAGGACGCCCGGCTGCGTGCCCTGGACGCCCGCACCGGCGACGAGCGCTGGTCGTACCCGATCGGCGACGCGGCCTCCTGCGGCGGCGTTCCGGTACGGGTGGCGCAGGCCCACGACGGATTCGTGTACGTCTCCGCCGGGACGCGCGTCCTCGCCGTCGACGTGACCTCCGGCCATGTCCGCTGGCACTTCGAGGCCCCGGCGGCCTTCCTCTGCCCGCCGACCTTCGTCCCCGGCCCGGCCGTCACCGGCGGCGGGGTCTACCTCGCCGACTACCTCGGCACGGTGTACGCCCTCGACGCCACGGACGGCCGCGACCGCTGGCGCATCGCGACGGAGTCCCGCGCGTCCGTCGAGCCGGTGCTGGTGGCCGCGGGGCATGTCCATGTGGGCAGCGGCAAGGGGCTCTACACCCTTGACGCGGTCACTGGTACGCCGAAGTGGCGGTTCCAGGCGGGCGGAGACATCGTCGGTTCCCCGTCCGTGGCGGAGGGCCGGATCCATTTCGGGTCCACGGACCACCTGCTGTACACGCTCAAGGCCGATGACGGGCGGTTGAGGTGGAAGCTGGCGACGGGTGGGGAGATCACTGGGTCGCCGGTGGTGCGGGACGGCGTTGTGTACGCGTGCAGTAAGGATCGGTGCGTGTACGCGCTGGACGCGGAGAAGGGGACGGGGACGGCTCGTACTGCGTAGCGGTTCGTTGCCGGCCGCGGGTTCGCTGTGGCTGGTCGCGCCCACGCGGCGGAGCCGCACATTGATACAGCCCCGCGCCCCTGTCGGGGCGACGGCCGTCGTACGGGCGCACGGAAGGGTCGTTCCGGACGGCGGCCGTCATGGCAGACGCTACGCCCGGTGGGCGGGCACCGCCATGCGGCGTCGGCTCAGCGCAGCCGGAACGTCCCGCCCCGCCGCCCGGCGAACAGCTCCGCCTGCCGCTCACCCGGCAGGTTGCCGAGGGCCACCAGGTGCGGGGCCTGTGCGAAGCCTCGCCCGACCTCTCCTTCCCGCGCCGACCACAGCGCCCGTACCGTCCCCTGAACCGCCTCCGTCGGATACCCGGCGATCACCGTCGCGCACTCGGTCGCCGCCGCCAACGCCCCGCCGGGCTCTGTGAGTTCGGAGACGAGCCCGATGTCGTAGGCACGCTGGGCCGAGATCCGTTCCGCCGTCCCCATCAACGCCATCCGCGCGGCCTCGCCGTACGGCATCCGCTGGGCCATCAGCACCGACTCGTACGCGCTGACCATCCCGTAGGTGGTGTGCGGGTCGAAGAAGGTGGCGGTCGGGTCGGCGATCAGGAAGTCGGACTCGCCGAGGAGGTAGAAGGCGCCGCCGCAGGCCATGCCCCGCACAGCGGCGATCACCGGTTTCCACAGGTCGTTCGCCTTCGGCCCGACGCGCCGGAGCGGATCGTCCGTCATGTACGGCGACTTCGGCTGCGGCACGACGGAGTCCCGGTCGATCCCCGTACAGAACGCCCGCTCCCCGGCCCCGGTGAGGACGACGGCCCGTACGGAGTCGTCGAACCGCAACTCCCGCCAGACATCGTGCAGTTGGGCCGTCATAGTCAGGTCGATCGCGTTGAGACGGTCCGGGCGGTTGAGGGTGACGACCGCGACGCCGGTGTCCTTGTCGGTCGTGAGGTCGAGGCTCATGGGCGCTCCAGGATCCACTGCGGAAGGCCGGTGTCGGTGAACACGACCTGCACCCTGGCGCCGATGCGGATCCGGGCGGGGGAGAGGGAGTCGAGCGGCGCCCCGGCCTCAGTGACCAGGTTCCCCACGAGGCGTATCCGGGGTGCGTCGGCGAGTTCGACGACGATGACGTTGTACGGCGCCTGCGCCGCGTAGTCGGGCAGCAGGGGCGGGTGGGGGACGACGTACGACCAGATGCGCCCGTCTCCGCCGACCTGCCGCCATTCGCTCGCGAAGGACTGGCAGCAGGGGCAGCAGGGGCGGGGCGGGAAGCGGAGTTCGCCGCAGTCGGCGCAGGCCTGGATGCGCAGTTCCCCCTGTGCGGCGTAGCGCCAGAAGGGGGCGCCGTCGGTGTCGGTGACCGGGGTGAGCATCGGCTCAACTCCTCATGTCCGTAGGAGCAATGCGGACGTCGGAACCCCTTCGCCCGCCGTGACCAGGCAGGTGGCGGCCCCCGGCACCTGGGCGGTACTCGTCCCGCGCAACTGCTTCACGCCCTCGTTGATGAGGTTGAAGCCGTGCACGTACGCCTCGGAGAGCCCGCCGCCCCCGGTGTTCAGCGGCAGCCGCCCGCCGATCTCCAGCGCACCGCCCTCGGTGAACGCCCCGCCCTCGCCGCGCCCGCAGAAGCCGTACCCCTCCAGGGAGAGCGGGATGAGGGGCGTGAACGCGTCGTAGATCTGGGCGACGTCGACGTCCTGGGGCGTGAAGTCGGCGTGTTTCCACAGGTGCCGGGCGGCGGTCCAGGCAGGGCCGGTGAGCGGGTCGTCGTTCCAGTAGTTGACCATGCCGTGGTGCTGGGCGGGCAGGCCCTGCGCGGCGGAGTGGACGTAGGCGGGGGTGTGCCGGCAGTCGCGGGCGCGCTCCCTGCTGACGATCACGCACGCCAACGCCCCATCCGTTTCAAGGCAGTTGTCGAAGAGGCAGAGGGGCTCGCTGATCCAGCGGGACGTCATGTACATCTCGCGGGTGAGGGGGCGGTCGTACATGATCGCGGCGGGGTTCTGGTTGGCCCGGTTGCGGCAGGCGAGGGCGACGTTGAAGAGGTGGTCGCGGGTCGCGCCGTACTCGTGCATGTAGCGGCGGGTGAGCATGGCTATCTCGTCGGCGGGCCGCAGCAGGCCGAAGGGGCGGGTCCACTGGGCGGGGGTCGGCAGTTGTACGGCGGTGTTGGTCCAGGGGCGGGTGCCGGACCCGCGCTTGCGTGACCGCCAGGCCACGCCCACGGTCGCCTGCCCGGTCGCGATGGCGGCGGCGAGATGGGCGACGGTGGCACAGGAACCGCCGCCGCCGTATCCGACCTTGCTGAAGTAGGTGAGGTCGCCGAGCCCGACGGCCTTCGCCAGCTCCACCTCGTCCGTCTCCTCCATCGTGTACGAGGCGAGGGCGTCGACCTCGCCGGGCGCGACACCGGCGTCGTCGAGAGCGGCGAGAACGGCACGGCAGGCGAGGGTCCGCTCGTCGTCGGGGAGGTGCTTGGCGAAGGGGGTCTGTCCGATGCCGACGATGGCGGTGGCGTCCTTGAGTCCGGCCATGTGCACACCTCCACGCTGCTGAAGGGCTGCTGACAGGGCGTCAGGCTACAGCTAATCTGACGGACAGTCAGCTATTGGTTTTGCTTCGGTTCGGTTCGGGAGGCTGTTGTGCGCGGTGACTTGGAGTGGGGCAGCATTCCGGGACTCGTCCGGTCCGCCGCCGAGCGGTACGCGGACGACGAGGCGGTGCTGGAGGGCCGCACCCGGATCTCGTACGCCGAACTGGGCGCCCGCGTCGAACGGTCGGCGGCGGCCTGCATGGCGAACGGGATCGAGCCCGGCGACCGGGTCGCGATCTGGGCCCCGAACTCCCTCGACTGGATCGTGGCGGCGCTCGGCGCGGTGTCGGCCGGGGCGGTGCTGGTCCCCGTCAACACCCGCTTCAAGGGCGTGGAGGCGGCGGATGTGCTGCGCAGGAGCGGGGCGCGGCTGCTGTTCGTGACGGGGACGTTCCTGGGGACGTCGTATGTGGCGTCACTGCGGCGGGCGGTCGCGGAGGGGCCGGGGCTGCCGGAGCTGGAGCAGGTGGTCGTGCTGTCGGACGACGCCCCCGCCGACTTCCGCACCTGGAAGGACTTCCTGGCCGGCGGCGAGGGAGCGGAGCCGTCCGAAGTGCGAGCACGGTCGGCGGCGGTGGACGGTTCCTGGCCGTCGGACATCGTCTTCACGTCCGGTACGACGGGCCGGCCCAAGGGCGCGGTGATCACGCATGCGCAGACGCTGCGGGCGTACGAAGTCTGGAGCGATCTCGCGGGGTTGAGGCGCGGCGACCGCTACCTCATCGTGAACCCCTTCTTCCACACCTTCGGTTACAAGGCGGGCGTGATCGCGTGCCTGATGCGCGGCGCGACGATGATCCCGCAGCCGGTGTTCAACGTCGACACGGCCCTGGCGAACATAGCGGCGGAACGAGTGTCCGTACTGCCGGGGCCACCAACCCTGCACCAGTCGCTGCTGGACCACCCCGCGAGGGACGCGCACGACCTGTCCGCGCTGCGTCTGGTCGTGACGGGCGCCGCGGTGGTGCCGTTGCGCCTGGTGGAGCGGCTGCGGGGCGAGTTGGGCGTGGAGACGGTGCTCACGGCGTACGGCCTGTCGGAGGCGAGCGGCATCGTGACGATGTGCCGGCGGGGAGACCCGCTGCCGGTGATCGCGTCGACCTCGGGCCGGGCGATCCCGGGCACGGAGGTGCGCGTCGAGGCACCGGTCGGCGAGCCCGGCGAGGTCCTGGTCCGCGGCTTCAACGTGATGCGCGGCTACTACGAGGACGAGGCGGCCACGGCGGAGGTGCTGGGGTCGGACGGGTGGCTGCGGACGGGCGATGTGGGCGTGCTGGACGACGAGGGCAACCTGCGCATCACGGACCGCATCAAGGACATGTTCATCGTCGGCGGCTTCAACGCGTACCCGGCGGAGATAGAGCAACTCCTCGGCCTGCATCCCGATGTGGCGGACGTCGCGGTGATCGGCGTACCGGACGCGCGACTCGGAGAGGTCGGAAAGGCGTACGTGGTGCGGCGGCCGGGGGCGGTGGTCACCGGCGACGACCTGATCGCGTGGGCGCGACGGGAGATGGCGAACTACAAGGTGCCGCGGGTGGTGGAGTTCGTGGGGGAGCTGCCGAGGAATGCGAGCGGGAAGGTGGTGAAGGGGGAGCTGCGGTCGGGGTGACAGGGCGATCAGAGTGATCAGGTTTTCAGGGTGATCAGGGTTTTCAGGGTGAGGGGAGCGGTTCTTGATGCTGCTGGGGCTGTCGTGGCAGTGAGGACTGCGGCTGCGCACCGTGACGGCGCCGGTTGGCGGAGGTGCCGGCCGTGGTGCTGCTCGCCCGGTCCGGCGTCTCGGCCATGACGACGGCGAGGACGACCCAGAACAGGATGTCGATCCGGTCCAGGTTGGCCGGGTGATCCATCATGCTGATCAGGAAGAACCCGGTCAGCGAGGCCAGCCCGACGGTGCCGAGGACCGACTTCGCACGGGCGATACGGGCCGCGTGCAGCCAGGCGACGACGGTCACGGCGAGCATCGCCAGCAGACCGAGGGCGCCCGTCTCGACGAGCCAGTTCAGCCACATGTTGTGCGCGTGCACGAAGACACGGTCGCCGGGGGCGGTCGCGGAGATGACGGCGCCGGAGCGGCCGAGGCCGACGCCGAGGGGGTTCTCCTTGGCGAGCGTGAGCGCGGCATCCCAGGCCTGGCCGCGGACGCCGAGGGAGTTCCCGGCCTGTGACACGGCCCAGATCGCGGCAGCGGCGGCGGCGAGCCCCAGTGCCCCGAGCGTGGCGACGATCCGGCGCTGCGCGCGGTCGGCGAGCCGGGGGGCGAGCCAGTAGGCACCGGCGAGGACGAGCAGGCCGGCGGTGCCGGCGACGTAGCCCGCGCGGGAGAAGGTGGTCAGCAGCGCCGCGTATCCGACCACACCGACGAGGACCACGGCGGTACGGGCGGTGCGCTCGTCGACACAGACGGCGGCGAGCAGCACGAACGGCACGAGCAGGACGAGGAAGGCGGAGAGCAGGTTGGGGTTGGCGAAGGTGCCGATCGCCCGGATCAGGACGTCGCCGCTGGTGTCGTCGCACGAGATGTCCGTGAGCAGCCCGGTACGGCAGAAGCCGGTCGGTGTGTCATTCGTGAACTGCGAGAAGGCGGCGGTCGCGGCGGCCCCCACGCCGACCAGCGCCAGCAGCCCGATCGCCCGCCACGACTCCGGCTGTGTGCGGCGCACTCCGACGACGAGGTAGTAGCAGGCGAGCACCGTGATCAGGCCGCGGAGCGGGGCGGTGGGGTGCCCGCCGTGGAAGGTGGACGCGGTCGCGGCCAGCACCAGCACGCCGATCGGGATGTCGAGCCGGGTACGGAAGTCCCGTATTCGGGCCCGCGCCGGACCGGGCAGCAGCAGGGCGACGAACCCGACGACGACAAGCAGTCGCAGCGGTGTCACGATCCCGACGAGCGGATCGTCGGGGAAGAAGTCCGTCGCCGCGTCGACCAGGATGGTGGCCACCACACCGAGCGGCACGAACTGCACGAACTTCTGAAAGGCCCCCGGCAGCCCCTGGCCTGGCGTTGCCGTCGTCCGGTCGTATGCCATGACACCCGAGCGTGGCGGTGGGGGGAGTACGGGGGGTGTCGATGGGGCGAACGGGGTGGAGCGGGTGTGGGGATGGTGGTTGGAGTGCTCGCTTCTTCCCTGGGCCGCGCTTTTGGCATGGAGTGTCACCCTTGAGGGTGACCAGTCGGTGATTCCGCTCCGCAGGTTAATGCTTGCATTAATTTCGCCTGTATGGCTCAATGGGAAGTGATTCTGGTCGCGGAGGTAGCGGCGTGGTTCGAGAAGTTGGTGGCAACCGAAACCGACAGCGCAGATCAGGTAGAGGATGCCGTTGACGCGCTGGCCGTCTTCGGCCCCGCGCTCGGACGACCGCTTGTCGACCGGATCCATGGCGCAGAGCAGCATCATCTGAAGGAACTGAGGCCCGGCTCGTCCGGAAAGAGTGAGATCCGGATCCTGTTCGCCTTCGACCCGGTACGACGGGCCGTTCTACTGGTCGCGGGTGACAAGGCCGGGAACTGGAGCGGCTGGTACGACACCAGCATCCCGATCGCAGACAAGCGCTACCGCGACCACATCGCCGAGTTGGACACGAGGGAGTACGAATGAGCACCGTCAGCTGGGAGGAAGTCAAGCGTCGGGCCGATGAGCAGCGGAGGGCAGCCGGGCTGCCGGTGCGGACCGCTGAGGAGAAGCGGGCCGACATGGACCGCCTGTTCGCCGAGATCCGCGCCTACAAACTGGCGGAACTCCGTCGCGAGCAGGACCTCACCCAGCGTGAGATCGCGGACTCGATGGGCGTCTCCACTCCCCGGATCTCAGCGATCGAGCATGGCGAGATCGACCGCACCGAGGTAGCCACCTTGCGCTCCTACGTACGGGCACTGGGCGGAGAACTCCGGGTGGTCGCGGACTTCGGGGACACGCAGTACACGGTCGCCTGAGCGGCGGTGCCGGTCGCGGCGGCGTTGAGTCAACCGGCGCGGTGGAGTGACCGTCGGGGCCGCCCGCTTCTTGGCCAGTGTCGTGCTTCCGCGAGCCGAGTAAAGGGCGCTCCCTTCGGTCGCGTCGGCTGCGCCGATGGCCCTCTGGGCCACCCTTGACTCGGCTCGCTCCAGCACGGGTGAGAAGCGAGCGAGCGGCCCGGAAGGACGGGTGGCCCAGGTGGGGGCGGCTTGCGTGGGTGGAGTGGCTGGCCGGGGTTGGCGGGCGCGGTCGCGTCTCGCCTGCACGCCGGGTGGGCTCAGCGGCGTGCGGCCGGTGGGTGGGGCGCGTCGGCGGGGTGGCGGCACGCCGGGCCGGCTTGGCGGCTGACGGTGAGTGGGTGGCGCGGGGCGCCTCAGCCGAGTGGTGGCACGCCGGGTGGGCTCAGCGACTGACCGTGGGGTGGGTGCAGCGAGTCGCTTGGTTGGCGGCACCTCACATGTCACAGCCACCTCACCAGTCAGGCCCCAGCAGGCAATTGGAAGAAGTGGGCCACAACCGAGCCCACCCAAGCCGACCGGTACAGGGCAATCCCGTTCCCGGATGGCCCAAATTCTCCAATTGCAGCTCCCGGACCCACTCCCCGGCTCCGGGCAACCCCCAGCCCCCTCAACCTGCCGCCCTCCGCCCTCCGCCCGGACCACCGGCCTCCCCCCGGCCGCCCACTCACCGCAAGTCGCCAACCGACCCGGCGTGCGAACGAGACCCAACCGCGCCCCGCCCACCGGCCGCAAGTCGCTGAACCCCATCCGGCGTGCCGCCACCCGGCTGACGCGCCCCGCCCACCCGCCGCAAGCCGCTTAGCCCGCCCGGCGTGCCCCCACCCCGCCGACGCGCACCCCACCCCCCCACGCACCGCAAGCCGCCAAACCCACTCGGCGTGCTGGCGAGGCGCGATTGCGCCCGCTCACCCCGGTCCGCATCCCAGCCCATCTCGCCGCAAACAGGCGTCGGCCACCCATCCCTCCGGGCCGCTTGCTCGCTTCTCACCCGTGCTGGAGTGAGCCGAGTCAAGGGTGGAGCGAAGCGGAATCGGCGTAGCCGACGCGTAGCGCAGCGGAGCGCCCTTTACTCGGGTCGCGGAAGCACGACACTGGCCAAGAAGCGGGCGGCCCCTACGGCCACTTGAAACGGACCGGGAGGTCAGGCAGCCCCGACAGGCCTCCGCAGGGCGCCCCCGATCTCCTGCACTATCTGTGCGGGGCGGTGAAAGACGTCCTCGGCGCTGTAGCGCAGCAAGCTGCGTACCTCCGGGCACTGGAGGATGCGGTTGAAGCGGGCCATGTCGCGGCGGTGGGAGTCGCGGGTGCCGTGGTAGGCGTAGCCCTCGATCTCGACGGCCAGTCCTTCGCGGCGGAAGAAGAAGTCGAGGAAGACCTGGCGCCCGTCCGGGGTCAGGAGTTCGGCCTGGCTCTCGGGGTACAGGCCGGCGTCGTACATGCGCAGGCGGGTGATGGTCTCCGCGGGTGATCCGGAACGCGGGTCGGCCAGATCGAGCCAGCCGCGAGCCCTGGCTGCGCCCTGGAGCGGCGTGTCCAGCGTGGCGGTGAGCGTCGTGAGCGAGGTGAGGGGAGCCCTCCGTACCCGGCCGACCCTACGCCGGGAAAGCGCCGACTCCACGGCGACGAGGGCCTCGTCCCGCGGCCCCGAGCGCAGCAGGTCGGCGAGGGTGCGGTTGACGGTCGTGAAGCGCAGGCCGTTCCGCTCCGCCACCTCATCGCCCGTGAGGGGGATGCGGTGAACGCGTACGCCCTTGTCTCTCCGGCGATGAATGAGTTCGGTGTCGGTGAACTCCAAGGGAGCCGGAGAGGGATGGGTGAGCGTCTCGATCCGCCAGAGGACGGCCGCGGAGCAGTGACTGACGACGAGCTGCGGCCTGAGGAGCTGCACCGCCCGGAGCTGTGTGACGAGGTTCCGGGCCGCGCCCGGCTCCGCCCAGGCGCCGGTCTGCAACCGGACCCACCCTTCGCCCCGGAGATGCCGCGTGAGACTCCGCCGAGGCCAACCGGCCTCAAGCGCACGGGAGGTGAGCAGCACACCGCCCTCGGCCAGCTCCCGCAGTTCCCTCCGTTTCACACCCCCAAGATCGCAGGGTGCCCGGCATTTCGGGGGCCCTGTGGATAACCGCTGGATGACCGCGTGCGTCCGCCCGCACCGCCATGGACTGATCGGAATCATGTCCCGTGCGCACATCGGCCGCGGCGGCTCCCCTCCGCGCCGCCGCGGCCGATCCCCGTGTGGAGTTGGGTCTGTTCAGGCCTTTTCGCCCGTGGCGTGGTTGTCGAGCGGCCTCACGGTGCCGCCCGTCGCGTGGTTGTCGAGCGGCCTCACGGTGCCGCCCGTGGCGTGGTTGTCGAGCGTGGTGATCTCTTCGTCGGTCGCGTGGTTGTCCTGCGTCGTGACATCCGTGGCGTGGTTGTCGAGCGGCTTGACCACGGTGTCCTTCTTGGCATCGCTCATGGACTGGCAACTCCCGTTCTTTGATGGGCGATGCCCGTCCGGCAACTCCCCCGCGGGCCGCCGGACGGGCATGTCAGGGTCGTACACCCTAGCGGTGGTGATCACCGCTGACCCGTCTGCCCCCCGACGCGACGGATCGACAACGCACAGACTGCCGTGGCGCGATAAACGAACGATGAACGCTCTGCCGGAGCTCAGGCGGCCGCCGCCGGGGTGAGCAGGAGCCGCACCTCGGCGGCCTCCGGCGAGTCCAGCGAGTCGAAGATGGAGAGGGCCTCTTGCCAGCAGGCCCGCGCCCGGCCGGTCTGGTTCAGGTCGCTCAGCGCGCGGCCAAGAACGGTCAGTATGTTGCCCCGTCGCCATTCACCACCGATGCCGCGCAGGACGGCTTGTGCCTGCTCCGCACGAGCCGCGGCCTCGGCGGGCTTGCGCGCCGCGAGATGCGCTTCCGCCATTCGGAAGAGCGTCATCCCCTCCCAGAGCCGCTGCCTGCTGTCGCGAAACACCTCCAAGGCCTCGGTGAGCCGATCGACCGCCGCGCTCAGTCCGCCCTGGCCGGTCAGGGCCATCCCCAAGGCGTAGCGGCCGTTGGCGCCGCGCAGCGTGTGGCCCAGGCGGTCGTATATGGCGATGCCTTGCTGCGCGAGTTCCACCGCGCTGCCGACCCGGCCCAGGGCAAGGTGGATACGCGAGAGGTTGCAGAGTGCGCTGGCCTCTCCGGCGAGGTTCTCGTCCTGGCGGAAGCTGTCGATGGCCTGCCGGAGATACGCCTCGCCATCGGCGTAACGGTTCTGATAGAGCGCGATGATGCCGCGGTCGTTGGCTGCCCAGCACCTGGGTGCCAGGTCGTCCACGATGTGGGCCAGCTCCATGGCACGTCGTGCCTCTTCGTCCGCCTCACTGAAGCGTCCGGCCACGAGATGGACATTGGTGAGCGTCGTGAGCGCCCGGCTCAGAGCCTGTGGATCGCCGGCCCGATCGGCGGCACCTCGCAGCGTGACGGCGACAGTCTCGTACTGCTTGGAGTTGGCGCCCGACTCGGCGAGATCCTTCGCCGCCCACAACAGATCCACCGCCCGCCGAAGCACGGCCGTCCCGGTGCACTGCTGGGTGAACGCGAGCAAGGCATGCGCTTCGGAGTACAACCAGTCCTGCGCCTCGTGCCGGCCCTCGAAGCGCAGTCCCGGGTAGTTCGTGGCCTCAAGGTGATCCACCAGCCGATCCCCAGGCCGCTCCATCGCATAAACCCCCGCCGCGGTGGCCAGGTAGAAGTCCAGCAACCGGGACATCGCCGCGTCCCGCTCGCTCGGTGGCCACTCGTCCCGTTCCGCGCAAGCACGCGCGTAGAGTCGTACGAGGTCGTGGTACCGGTACCGGCCGGGCGCCGCCGATTCCAGCAGCGAGGTGTCGACAAGGGCCTCCAGGAGGTCCTCGGTGTCTTCCACGGGGAGGTCCAGTACCGCCGCAGCCGCCGCCAGCGAGATGTCGGGGCCGTCGGCCAGGCCCAGGAGCCGGAACGCCCGTGCCTGGGGCGGTTCCAGTGCCCCGTAGCCCAGCTCGAAGGTCGCCTTCACCGCCAGGTCGCCGGCCTGGAGCTCGTCGAGGCGGCGGCGTTCGTCCCCGAGCTTCGCCGCCAGTACCGAGACCGTCCAGGTGCGCCGGGCCGCCAGTCGCGACGCCGCGATTCTGATCGCCAGTGGCAGGAAGCCGCATGCCGCCACCACGTCCAGCGCGGCCTCCCGCTCGGACGCGACGCGTTCCTCGCCCACGATCTTCGTGAAGAGCAGCAACGCCTCGTCGGGGGACATCACGTCCAGGTCGACCAGGTGGGCGCCCGCCAGGTCCACCATCCGTACCCGGGATGTCACGAGGGCCGCGCAGCCCTCCGTCCCGGGCAGCAGGGGACGTACCTGTGCCGCGTCCCGTGCGTTGTCCAGCAGGACCAGCACGCGCCGGCCGTCCAGGACGGACCGGTACAGCGCCGAGCGTTCCTCCAGGGAGTCCGGGATCGCCGAGTCCGCGGAGCCCAACGCGCGGAGGAATGAGCCCAGTACCGTCTCCGGCTCCGCCGCCCGGGTGCCAGCGCCCTGGAGGTCCACGTACAGCTGGCCGTCCGGGAAGGCCGCCCGTGCCTGGTGGGCCACGTGCACCGCGAGGGTCGTCTTGCCGACGCCGCCGATTCCGGACAGGGCCGAGACCGCCATCACGCGGCCCTCCGCCGAGGCCAGGACCTCGCTCAGCTCGGAGACGAAGGAGGCCCTTCCGGTGAAGTCGGGGACGGTTGCGGGGAGTTGGGCCGGACGCACCGGCACGGCCGGGGGTTCGGCCACCGGTGCCGACGGTTCCGCCAGGCCGGGGTCCGCCTGAAGGATGCGCTGCTGGAGTTCGCGCAGGCCCGGGCGCGGGTCCACGCCCAGTTCGTCGGCGAGCAGGCGGCGCGTGTCGGCGTACACGGCGAGGGCCTCCGCCTGGCGGCCCGAGCGGTACAGGGCCAGCATCAGCAGCTCACGCAGACGCTCCCGCAGGGGATGCGCCGCCGTCAGGGCGGTCAGTTCCGAAACGGTCTCCGCGTGGCAGCCCTGTTCCAGGTCCATGTCCAGGCGGGATTCCAGGAGTTGAAGGCGCCATTCCTCCAACCTCACCCGCTGCGCCTCCGCGTACGGGCCCGGCACGCCCGCCAGCACCTCTCCGTCCCACAGCGACAGCGCCCGGCCCAGCACCTCCCGCGCATGGCACAGGTCCCCGGCGTTGCGTGCCTTCTCCGCCTCGGTCGCCAGGTCCTGGGCCGTCGTGAGGTCCAGGGAGCCGTCGGGCAGGCCCCGGATCGCGTAGCCGCCGGACTCGCTGACCAGGACGCCGGGGGTCAGCACCTTGCGCAGGCGGGAGGCGTAGGTGCGCAGCGCCGCCAGGGCCTGGGACGGGGGTTCCTCGCCCCAGAGGGCGTCGATCAGTTCCGCGGCGGTTGCGGTGCGGCCCTCGCGGAGCAGGAGGGCGGCGAGCAGGGCGCGTTGCTGGGGGGAACCGGTGGTCAGCGGCTCCTCGCCGCGCCAGGCGCGCACCGGTCCGAGCACGCTGAAGCGCAGCGCCGCCTGCTCCTCGGAGGAGCCTGGACTCCGCTGCTGAGGCACCCGCGGTACTCCGTCCATGCAGTCCCCCTAGACAATGCGACAACTAGGTCAGTTTGCCTTGTTCATGCCGGGCGCGTCAGCTGTGGGGGCCACGATCACAGATGGGCGCGCGGGATACTACAAAGCCCACACACCCTCTCCGCACACTTCCGCACAGACCCGACCGCCATCGACCCGCCACCGCATAGCTGACGGGTCGTCAGATCGGCGCTACCGTGAGCGTCATGGAGACCACACCGGCATTTCCGAAGATCATCTCCGTCGACGACCACACCGTGGAGCCCGCGGACGTGTGGCGGAACCGGCTTCCGAAGAAGTACCTGGACATCGGACCGCGCATAGTCCGCGCACCACTGAAGGAGATGTCCTTCCTCGGCGGCCGCTTCAAGCCCGTCATGGGCACCCCCGGCAGCGACGACGGACCGATCGGCGACTGGTGGATCTACGAGGATCTGCATCGGCCTCTCACCCGCCTGGACACGGCGGTCGGCTACAGCAGGGACGAGATCAAGCTCGAAGTCATCACGTACGAGCAGATGCGCGTCGGCTCGTACGACGTCCCCGCCCGCCTCGCCGACATGGACGTCAACCACGTCCAGTCCGCCCTCTGCTTCCCCACCTTCCCCCGCTTCTGCGGGCAGACCTTCACGGAGGCGAGCGACCACGAACTCGGCCTCCTCTGCATCCAGGCCTACAACGACTGGATGGTGGAGGAGTGGTGCGGGCCCGAGGCCCAGGGCCGGCTCATACCGCTCATCCTCATTCCCCTCTGGGACGCCGAGCTGGCGGCGGCGGAAGTACGGCGCAACGCCGCGCGTGGCGTCCGTGCCGTCGCCTTCTCCGAGATACCCCCGCACCTCGGCCTGCCCTCCGTCCACACCGACGACTGGGACCCCTTCCTCGCCGCCTGCGCCGAGACCGGCACCGTCGTCGCCATGCACATCGGCTCCAGCAGCCGTATGCCCTCCACCTCCGCCGACGCCCCGCCCGCCGTCGGCTCCACCATCACCTTCGCCAACTGCTGCTTCTCGATGGTGGACTGGCTGATGAGCGGCAAGTTCGAGCGTTTCCCGGGGCTGAAGGTCATGTACGCGGAAGGGCAGATCGGCTGGATCCCGTACATCCTCGAACGCGCCGACATCGTCTGGGAGGAGAACCGGGGGTGGGGCGGGGTCGCGGACAAGGTGCACCGGCCGCCGTCCGAGCTGTTCGCCGAGCATGTCTACGGCTGCTTCTTCGACGACGCCTTCGGGCTGCGCAACCTCGACGCCATCGGGGTCGGCAATGTGCTCTACGAGACCGACTACCCCCACTCCGACTCCACCTGGCCCGAGTCGCGCAAGGTCGGCGAGACGCAGATGGGGCACCTGGAGGCGGACGTCGTCGAGCGGATCGTACGGCGTAATGCGATCGAGCTGCTGGGGCTCACGGACGACGGGCTGTGGGCCGGCCCCTGAGCCGGTTCACGGGCGGGTCGGCGCCGGCGGCGACACCCTGGGCGTGCGACGTACGGAGAGCTGGTTGCCCTGGGTGGCCAGCATCCGGCGGACCACGGGTTCCGGCATGCGGACCACCACCGGACGGGCCAGGGTGGTCTCCCGTACGGCCGTACTCGTGCGGCCGTTGCGGACCCGGTTGGTCACCTGAGCCACCACCCTGACGTCCAGCGTGAACTGGACCAGGACGGACTTCGTCTTCGGCTTGTGCACCGGCATCGAGCCGGAGGAGTTCGCCGTGGCGTCGGTCGCGCCGCCGGAGCCGCCCGTGTTGCCCATCAGCTGGTTGAGGCGGAACTGGTCGGCGTTGAGCACGCCCGCGCCGAACATCGGGCGGGCCGCCCTGCTGTGGTCGGTGGAGCTCTGGCCGTCCGCCTGGGTGGGGCGGGGCGCGTCCAGATCGCTCTGGCCGATCGTCTCGAAGGACATCTTGTCGCCGACGCCGAGCACCAGGCCGTTGCGCAGCCGTGCGTGCAGCGAGGCGTTCAGATTCTGGCCCTCGGCGCCGGAGGCGTGCACCGGCGGCAGGTCGACGCCGGCGGAGGTGAGCAGCGGCAGCGCGGAGATCATCCACTCCGTGGAGACCGCCTCGTTCAGGGCGTACGCGGCGGCCTGCCCCTTGTCGCGGAACCGGTCGCCGCCGCCCGCCTGCCGGACCGCCGCCGTCACCAACTGCCGGACCTGCGGGGCCCCTTGGAAGCCGTTGACCTGCGCCTCCAGCGGCAACCGCACACCGCCCGCACGCCAGACGTCCAGGCCGACCGAGCCGTCGTCGCGCGAGCTGCCCCGGGCGACGAGCGCCACGTCCTGAGCCGGAAGCTCCACATGGGAGAGGGCTTCGAGGTCCGCGTTCAGGACGCGATGGGTCAGCGCCAGATTGTCCAGCAGGGCCAGCCCCACCCGGGAGTTGCCCCGGTACAGTTCCAGGCTCGCCCGGACCGGCACCCGCATCTTCGACGACGGCGCCGCACCCGCCTCCGCGACCGTCTTCATGCCGAGCTGGCCCCGGCTCACGGCACCGCTGCGCCGCGAGGTGCCGGACGCGAGACCGAGGCCCCCCGCACCGCCGGTGCTCTTCAACTGCCCGGCCCCGGCCTCCGGTTTGCCCGCTCCCGCGACGATGCCCTCGACGCCGGTCACCACGCCCTCGTCGCGGGAGTCGGCCTGCTGGGCGACGGCCGAGGTGATGTACTCCATGTCCCGCTTGTCGCCCGCCTCGCCCAGGAACGTGCCGTCGCCGACCCGGTCGACCTTGAACACGGCCCAGTACGGCGTCTTGCGGCCGTCGAACAGCTCGACGGTGACCCCGCCGTCCATCGCACTGGACAGCAGCCCCGCGGAGCCGTCGCGGTCCAGGACGCGCAGCAGCCGCTGCACGTTGTCGTTGCGGTCGTCAAGCTGCCGGCGCGGCAGCAGGTCGTCGGCGAGATCCTGCCGCCGGTTCGCGACGAGACGCGCCCGCAGCCGGCCCAGCAGCGGTACGAAGTCCGGAAGATCCTCGATCATGCCGAACCCCAGCGGCAGTTCGCGGCGCAACGAGGGGCCGGTGCCGGCGGGCGGCGCGGACGAGGAGGCACCTGCTGTTGTGCCCGCCGCGACCCGGTCGGCGCCCATCAGGGAACTCTCCGCCCGGCTCTCTTCCCGCGCGGCGGGGGACGCCGGGGCCGGGGCGGGGGCGTCCAGCCCCAGCTCCCGCCGGATCTCCGCCGGCAGCTGCGCCTCCGTCAGCCACACGCCCGCCGCGGCGGGCAGCGTCTGGGCGCCCTTCGCCACGTAGGGGCCGCCGCCGGTGACCTTGACCTCCGCGATCATGTCGACCAGCACATCGCACTGGACCAGGTAGAGCGGGGCCTTCTTCGGGGTGTGGGCGTTGCGCTCGACCGTGCCGGACACGGCCTGGGACCGGGCGTCGCCCTCGCTCGACGTACGGGTCCCCGTCAGGCCCTGACCGGCCCGCCAGAAGCTGCCCTGCTCCGAGCCCATGACGCCGAACTGCCAGGTGCTGGTGGTGCCCTCGCCGACCTGCCCCGCGGACTG
Source organism: Streptomyces sp. DG2A-72 (assembly GCF_030499575.1). Taxonomy (NCBI): domain Bacteria; kingdom Bacillati; phylum Actinomycetota; class Actinomycetes; order Kitasatosporales; family Streptomycetaceae; genus Streptomyces; species Streptomyces sp. DG2A-72. The sequence goes on along the minus strand of NZ_JASTLC010000001.1, from coordinate 4,372,887 downwards.
GTGGCCGCCGAGCACGAAGGTCTCGGTGCCAGGGCCCGCGCCCTTGTGCACGAACCTCGGGTTGGCCAGCGCGAGCCGGGTGCCGACCGCGCCCTTGAGGGCAGCGAGGCGGCGCGGATAGCGGAGGTTCTTCACGACCCAGCCGGAGGACGCGGCCTGCCGCAGCGCCGCCTGGACCGCCCGTTCACCGAACCGCTCCTCGATCGCCTGCCGTGGCGCAAGTCCCTCCGTCGCCAGCGCCGGGTCCTCGCGCATGGTCTTGTTGCGGGCGGCGGCCTTGGACAGCAGCGCGAAGGCGAGCTCCCGGACGGGGGCCGCCTCGACGGTCTCCACCAGTTGCCAGTCCCGCACCAGGGACCCGGTGGCCGGCTGCGGCACGAGCGTGGCCAGGTCGCCGATGCCCTCGGCGGCGACGTCGGCGGTGGCGGGCGCCGGTTCCCCGCGGCCCCCGACCACCGCGTCCAGCCGGTCCTTCCCCTCCTGGTCCACCGTGAACTCCGTCGGCGTGGTCAGCCGTACGTTCTGGCTGCCCATGTTCATGTACGTCACCGTCTCGGCCTCCGGCACGTCCCGGCCCGGCCTGCCGGGGGTGAGGCCGCGGGCGAGCTTGCGGGGCCGGGAGGTCATCGTGGCCTCCACGTCGAGCTGCAGGGCGGCCCGGAAGACGCCGGCCGTGTCGGAACCGTTGGCCACGACGTCCGTACGGCCGGTCGTGCCGGCCTGGTTGCGGTGGGCGCCGGTGCTGTGCCGCTCGTAGCGGGCCGAGCCGGTCAGGACGCCGGGGACGATCCGGGCCTGGCCGAGCACCAGACCGCCGATCGACCGCTGGCTGCTGCGCCCGCTCTGGGCGTTGCCGGTGACGCCCGCGTGGCTGCGCACCGACCAGTCCTTGATGTCGCCCTCGTAGGCGGTGTCGCTCAGCCTGCCCATGACGAGGAGCTGCACGTCGTGGGAGTGCATGGTCGTCTTGCGGCGCAGCCGCACCCGGATGCCGGTGGACAGCAACTGGTCCTTGTTCACCCGGAGGTTGGTCTCCGACAGCGCGGTCATCAGCTCGCGGTAGTAGTGCCGCCGGCCCTCGTCCTCCTCGTTGCTGACGTGGCCGGCCGGCGCGGCGGTGCCGAAGGCGGGGAGGTAACCGGCCAGCCGGGGATCGGTGGCGAACATCTCGCGCACCGCCCGCACCATGGGCCCGGTGTCGACCCGGCTCAGCGCGACGCCGGCTCCCTTCCCGTCGTAGGGAAGATGGCGCTCGACCTCCTGCTCCTCGCCGTTCTCGTCGACCCGCTTCGGCTTCTTGACGAAGTCCTCGGCGGTCATGCCGGGCGGCAGCGGCAGCCCGAAGGACGCCGCCTCGTCGGCCCGCAGACTGATCCACACGTTCATCGAGTGCCGGGCGACCCGGGTCTCGGGGTGCAGGATCGCCTCGGCCGACCGCGGGCCCGTCCCCTCCACGGTGAAGACCACCGTCCCGACGTAGAGCGCCTTCTCGCCCCGGATCTCCGCGCCCTGCCGGCTGGCGACGCTCTGCTCGGTCGTGGTGAAGCGCGCCTTGCGGGCGGCGGCGACCGGCATCGCGGTGCCTCGTACGATCGCCGCGCCCGCGACCGCACCGACGCCGATCGCCGGGCCCACACCGCCCGCGACGGACCGCCCCTTGCCCGCGCTCTCCGTGACCGACGTCTGGCTCTGCTGGTGGGTGCGCAGCTGGGTCTCGCCGGTGCCCCAGGCCGGGGAGAGGCCGGTGATCGCGGCACGCAGGTGGTAACTGCCCGCCGTCTTGTCGTCCTTGGAGTGCAGATCCTCGCCGACCACGCCGTCCCGCAGCAGCCGCGGCATGTCCTCCAGGACGGTCGCCGTGGAGGTCGCCTGGTACAGCCGGCTCCGGCCCGGCGCACCGGGTGCGGTGAGCGAGGGGTGCAGTACGGAGGCGACGGCGTCGAAGAGCCCGCCGCCACCCTCGTGCGGGGCGGCGGTGTCGGCCACCGCGACCGGGGCCAGCGAGTCGGCGAGCGAGACGTTCCGGGCGGCGTCCGCGCTCACGGGCCGCGGCGGGGCGGGTGCCGCGATGCCGACGGGGACCAGATGCTCGGTCGGCACGCGCTGGCTGAGCGCGCCGGAGTCCTGGTACGTCTGTGCGTCCTCGGTGCTGCCGTGCAGCTTGGCCCGTACCTCGAAACGCACCCTGCGCCGCACCTCGACCGTGCCGTCCTTGCTCCGCAGCACGCGCGGCTCGGCCACGTTCCGCTGGTGGCGGGACTCCCGGGAGGACTGCCAGGGCTGCGCGTTGACCATGCCGGCACCGCCCAGCCACAGACCGGGCACGACGGGCGCGAGCCCGAAGGCGAGGCCTCCGGCGCCGTGGCTGGAGTTCCCGCCGCCCTGGGAGCTGACGGTGGCGGCCGTGTTGTGGTGGACGTCGAGCTTGGTGTCCTTGCCCACCGGGTCCGCCAGCCGCGCCCTCGGCACACCGTCGGTCTCCGGCGCGGCGTCGGCCAGGTCGTTCTGCAGGAAGACGGGCGGCCTGTCGTCGGGGGCCCGGGAGATGGCGACGGTGATGTTCCACCACTCCTTGCCCGTACGGCCCTCGACGGCGAAGGCACGGCCCTGCCCGAAGAAGCTCTCCGGCCGTCCGGTCAGTTCGCCCGCGATGTCGGCGACCGTCCCGTCCGCGTGCCCGACGACCGCGGACACCGCGTGCCGCACGAACTCGTGCCCCGTCAGTCCGTACGTCGAGGAGAGACCGCCCGCCTGGAGGTTCATCAGGTACGACGGCAGCTCGAACTCTTCTTCCGGGACAACCGGCAATGCCGGCCGGGCACTCCCGTTGCGCGCGCGTTGCACCGCCCGCGAGGTGGCCGCGTTGCCCGCGGACCGCTGGAGTCCGAGCAGGGCGGGGGGAGCGGCGCCGGAGACGGGTGGCCTGGCGTTGCGGGGCGCCTGGGACGACTGCTGGGAGTCGCCGGTTCTGCCGCTCCCCGGCTGCTGCTGAGTCCGCACAGCCTCAACGTAGCCAGCGCGGGGACGGTTCGAGATCACTCCGCCGACTCCTGGCACAGTTGCCGCTCGTGCTGCACCGGTGCGCCAGCTCCAGTACATCCAGAGGCCATTTCGGACTCGCCGTCGACCACCCGTACTCCCCGAGCCGCCGGGGACATTCCGCCGACCCCTTGCCTGACGTGCCATCAGCTCCGATCATGCATGTGACGACCCGTCAGATAATGGAGGGCCAGTGTGTCCTACGGCATCCAGCTCCCGGTCCAGTCCCAGAGCACCCTCTACACCGAGCCCTGGGAAGCAGCCGCCGGCCCCGACGACCTGGTGGCCATCGCCCGGGTCGCCGACCGTGCGGGCTTCTCCTACGTCGCCTGCTGCGACCACGTGGCCGTCCCGCGCCGTCTCGCGCCCGCGATGAGCACGGTCTGGTACGACCCCGTCGCCACCCTCGCCTTTCTCGCGGCGGCCACCGAGCACATACGGCTCCTCAGCCATGTCGCCGTCGTGGGCCTCCGCCACCCCCTGCTCACCGCCAAGCAGTACGCGACCCTCGACCACCTCTCCGGCGGCCGGCTGATCCTCGGGGTCGGGGCGGGGCATGTGGAGGAGGAGTTCTCGGCGCTGGGGGTGGACTTCCAGCACCGGGGCGCGGTGCTCGACGAGACCATTGACGCCCTCCGCGCCGCCCTCGGCCCGGACGAATTCCCCGAGCATCACGGCAAGTTGTACGACTTCGAGGGCCTCGGCCAACGCCCCCGGCCCACCCAGTCCCACATCCCCCTCTGGGTCGGCGGCTCCTCACCCGCCGCCGTACGCCGGGCCGCGCTGAAGGGGGACGGCTGGCTGCCGCAGGGCGATCCACGGGACCGGCTGCCGGAGCAGATCGCCCGGATCAGGCGACTCCGCGAAGAAGTCGGCAACGAGGAACCGTTCGTCATCGGCGCCATCACCGAGCCCTTGTACGTCGGACAGCCCGCCTGGGCCGTAGGGCGGCGCACCCTCACCGGACCCCCCGACGCCCTCGCCGAGTCCCTCCGGGCCTACCGCGCGATGGGCGTGGACCAGATCCAGGTGCGGTTCCGCAACCGGGGCCGGGACGAACTCGCCGACCAGATCGCCGCGTTCGGGGCGGAGGTGGCGCCGCTGCTGTGACCGGCGGACTTGCCTGGGCGCCGGGTATTCCTTGAACGTTTGAACATGTCCACGCCGAGCCGCGTATGTAAGGACCCACGGACGCGAGCTTCGGTGGAAGGACACAACGGCGTGCGATCTTCCCAGCGACTCTCCGTCGCCCTCGCCTGCCCGGACGGCGAGTGGCCGCATGCCGACTGGCCGGCCCCGGACAACGGGTACGTGCGACGGGCCGTGCGCCTGTCCCGGCCCCTGCGGGTGCCCGCGGACGTGGACGTGGTGCTGCTGCGCTCCCTGGACCCGGCGGCGGACTTCCCCGAACTGCTGGACGTCCTGGGGGAGTCGGGCATCCCGGTGATCGTGATCAGCCCGCGCCAGGACACCGACACGATCGTCGAGGTGTTCCGGGGCGGGGCGGGCTACCTGGTCGAGGGCGACTACTGCACCTGCATGCTGTCCTCCGCCGTCCTGGCCGCCACCGTCGGCCGCACCTACCTCTCCCCACTGGCCTGCGAGGCCCTCAGGGAGGGCGCCCAGCGGATGTCCCGGGCCCAGAGCGCGCTGGAGCGCTTACGGTCCCAGCTGTCCCCGCGCGAACGCCAGATCATGGAGCTGCTGTCGACCGGCCTCGGCGCCCAGGAGATCGGGCTGCGGCTGCAGCTCAGCGAGAAGACCGTGCGCAACAATCTCAGCAACATCTACGCCAAGCTGGACGCACGCGGAAGCACGGACGCGGTCCTGAGGTGGCTGGGAGCCGCGCCCGTGCTTCGCGCATGAGAAGGGGATACGCCCACCGGCTGCGACTGCCGGGGCCGTTCTTCTAGGCCTTGTTGAGGAGCCTGTCGGCCTCCGGAGTGCCGCACTTCACGTTGCGCATCCAGAGGCGGCCGTCCGGAGTTCCGTTCTTCAGGAGCTGCGGATAGAAGACGTGGATGTCGGTGGCTCCCTCGCGGGGTGAGAAGAACACCTTCTGGCCGTCCTGCTCGTCCTTGTACGTGGCCTTGAGGTATCCGCTCACGTCGGTGCGCTTCTCGGACCACATGAAGACGCCGACGTGGTCGGGCTTCACCACCTCATCGATGCTGTAGGAGAAGCCGGTCTTGGTCTCGTCACGCTTGACGTTGTATTCGGTCGTGGAGAACTTGATGCCGACCTCGAAGAACGAGTTGCCGATTTTCGAGTCGCCGCCGGCCGAGAAGCCCGAGTCGGTCTGAACGATCCTGGACACCGACCCGGTCACGGAGAAGCCCGTCTCCTTCGGCTCGTCTTCTCCGCAGTTGTCCGTCACGTCGGAGACCACCTTGTTGGGGCCGAGGCTGTTCTCTCTGACACCGACGGGGACGAACTCGCAGTTCTCCAGTTCGTCCGAGTCGGCGCGGCAGTCGGCGGCCACCTCGTCGGGGGTGGCGGCGCCCGCGCTGTTCATCAGCGGGACGGCCACCGCGAGCGCGGCGACGGGAGCGAGGGCGAGCGTGATGCGCTTCTTCTTGCTGCGGTGGGTTCCCTTGCGGGGCGTGCGTGCCATGGTGGCTCTTTCTCCTTGTGAAAGCGGGTGGAGGAGGTTCAGCAGTCGACCGTTTCGGTGTCACGGATGCCGGCCGCTTCCCCGGGCGCACCTGCGGCACCGTCCCGGACGACGGGTCCCTCGATGACTTCGGGCACCTCGAAGATCTGCTCCGGGCGGGGCTTGGTGTAGGCCGTCCCCCCACCCGGATGGGCGTCGATCTTCACCCGCCAGACGCCGGTCATGCGCTGCATCTTCGGCACGAAAGTCATGTACAGCACCTTGCCGACCGGGACCTTGGCCTTGTCCGTCAGGTTGGTGCCGACCGCCTTCACGGTCAGGTCCAGCGTCGCCTCGTGGTCCACCCAGGAGGCGTTGAGGGCGCCGAAGATCCCCGCCGCGAAGCCCTGTTGTGTCACGGTGTACTTGCCCTGGCCCTGAGCGACCTCGGCCGACGCCTGGAGCTGGACCTGCGTCGGTTCGGTGGAGTTCGGCTCGCAGTTCGCGTAGTCGATGCTGACCTTCTGCTTGGGCCCGTTGAAGGGCTCCATTTTCGTCGTGACGAACTCGCAACTGCTGGCCTCGAAATTCGGGCCTGCTATCCCGCCACCACCGAAATCCTCGAGGGACTGCTCTTTGTCGTTGAGCACCTTCGCTCGTTGGCACATCCTCATGATCTCTTCGGGCGTCTTCTCGGCGGCGGCGTTCGCCGACGGAGGCAGCGCGACGACGACGGCCCCGCTGGTCATCAAGGCGGATACGGCCGCCACGATCCTGATCTTCTTGTTCTGCAGTTTCCGCTTGGGCATGGCGAAAATTTTGGATGCCCTTGACGGACGCCGACAGAGTCAAACATCCCTACTGGCGAGTCACGTGAGATTCGCCTCAGCAACGTCGACGACTTGCATCTGACGCATCGTCAGATATGTGGCTACGATGCTGAGTCCACCGTGTCCACCATCATGTGCAGGGGGTCGCAATGGGCAAGCTCGAGGGACGGGTCGTCATCGTCACCGGGGCGGCGCGCGGACAGGGGGAGCAGGAGGCTCGCCTGTTCGTCGAGGAGGGCGCGAGAGTCGTCCTCGCCGATGTGCTCGACGACCAGGGCGAGGCCCTCGCCGAGGAGATGGGCGCGCTGTACGTCCACCTCGACGTGGGCCAAGAAGCCGACTGGCAGGCCGCCGTCGCCGCCGCGCGGAGGGCCTACGGCCACCTCGACGGGCTGGTCAACAACGCCGGCATCCTGCGCTTCAACTCCCTCGTCGACACGCCCCTCGACGAGTTCATGCAGGTCGTGCGGGTGAACCAGGTCGGCTGCTTCCTCGGTATCAAGACCGTCGCGCCCGAGATGGCCGACGGCGGCACGATCGTCAACACGGCCTCGTACACCGCGGTGACCGGCATGGCGGCCGTCGGGACGTACTCCGCCACCAAGCACGCCATCCTCGGCCTCACCCGGGTCGCCGCCCTGGAGCTGGCGCCCCGCGGCATCCGGGTCAACGCCATGTGTCCCGGCGCCATCGACACCGCGATGTCCAACCCGGGGCTGCTGGATCCCGGAGCGGACGCCGAGGAGACGTCGAGGGCGCTCGACGGGCTCTACCGCAAGCTCGTGCCGCTCGGCCGGATCGGGAAGCCGGAGGAGGTGGCACGGCTGGCGCTGTTCCTGACCTGTGCGGACTCGTCGTACATCACCGGGCAGCCGTTCGTGATCGACGGCGGGTGGCTGGCGGGCGTATCCGTTATCTGACTTGCCGTCAGCTATTGACGGCTCATGCGTACGGTGCCACAGTCAGCGATCTGACGGCCCATCAGATAATCCACAGCATTCCAGACCGGGGACGGTGAACCTCCTTGGAATTCGGGCTCTTTGTACAGGGATACGTGGGCAAGCGCGCCGAGACCGACCCGCTGGCCGAGCACAAGGCGCTGATGGAGGAGACCGAGTACGTCATCCAGGCGGACCGGTCCGGCTTCAAGTACGCGTGGGCGTCCGAGCACCACTTCCTGGAGGAGTACTCGCACCTCTCCGCCAACGACGTGTTCTTGGGGTACCTCGCCCACGCGACCGAGCGCATCCATCTCGGCTCCGGGATCTTCAATCCCCTCGCCCAGGTCAACCACCCGGTCAAGGTCGCCGAGAAGGTGGCCATGCTCGACCATCTCTCCCAGAACCGCTTCGAGTTCGGCAGCGGGCGGGGGGCGGGGTCGCACGAGATCCTGGGGTTCATACCGGGCGTGACCGATATGAACTACACCAAGGAGATCTGGGAAGAGACCATCGCCGAGTTCCCGAAGATGTGGCTCCAGGACGAGTATGTGGGCTTCCAGGGCAAGCACTGGTCGCTGCCGCCGCGGAAGGTCCTGCCGAAGCCGTACGGCAAGTCCCACCCCGCGATGTGGTACGCGGCGGGCTCTCCTCCGTCGTATGCGATGGCTGCCCGCAAGGGGCTCGGTGTGCTCGGGTTCAGCGTGCAGAAGGTCTCCGACATGGAGTGGGTGCTGGAGCAGTACAAGACGGCGGTGGTGGATGCGGAGCCGGTCGGGGACTTCGTCAACGACAACGTGATGGTGACGACCACCGCTATCTGTGCGCCTACGCATGCCGAGGCGATCGAGATTGCGGTCAACGGGGGGCTGCACTATCTGCCCTCGCTGGTGTTCCGGTACCACGACACGTTTCCGCGGCCGGAAGGGTTTCCCGTGTGGCCGGAGACGTTGCCGGAGTACACCGCGGAGTTCGTCGAGGTCCTCATCGAGGAGGAGCTGCTGATCTGCGGGGATCCGGACGAGGTGCTCACGCAGTGCAAGCGGTGGGAGCAGGCGGGGGCGGATCAGTTGAGCTTCGGGTTGCCGGTGGGGGTGCCGAAGGAGGAGACGTTGCGGACGATTCGGCTTATTGGGGAGCACGTGATTCCGAAGATCGATACGGATCCGGTGCATCGGACTACGCGGTTCCGGAGGGCGGCCTGAGGTTCGTTGGCGTCTGCGGGTCCGTTGTGGCCGGTCGCGCAGTTCCCCGCGCCCCTAGGTAGGTCAGGTCACCGTAGCTCCAGGAGGTGAGCCCATGCTTGATCACGTCATCAAAGGTGCGGCCGTCGTCGATGGGACCGGTGCGGCTGCTTTCACTGCCGATGTCGGCATACGAGACGGTCGTATCGCCGTCATCGGTACCGTCACCGAGGAGGCTCGGACCAGTGAGGATGCCGCCGGGCTCGTTCTCGCGCCCGGGTTCGTCGATCCCCACACGCACTACGACGCCCAGTTGTTCTGGGATCCGTACGCCACCCCGTCCCTGAACCACGGGGTGACCACGGTCGCTGCCGGCAACTGCGGATTCACGCTCGCGCCCCTCAACCCCGACCGGCCGGACGATGCCGACTACACGCGCCGGATGATGTCCAAGGTCGAGGGCATGTCGCTGGTGGCGCTGGAGGAGGGGGCGCCGTGGAGTTGGAGTTCTTTTGGGGACTACCTCGATGCGCTCGAAGGTCGTATCGCCGTCAACGCGGGCTTCATGGTGGGGCATTGTGCGCTGCGGCGGTATGTGATGGGGCCGGATGCTGTCGGCGGTCAGCCGTCCGAAGACCAACTCGCCGCCATGCTCCGCCTGTTCCACGAGGCGATGGACGCGGGTGCGTGGGGATTCTCGACCACGCAGTCCTCCACCCATTCCGACGGGGACGGGCAGCCCGTCGCCTCCCGGCATGCGAAGCCTGCCGAGTTGCTGGCGCTCTCCCAGGCGGTCGGGGAGCACGAGGGTACGCAGATCGAGGCGATCGTGGCCGGGTGCCTGGATCAGTTCAGTGATGCCGAGATCGATCTGTTCGTGGAGATGAGCGCGGCGGCGGGGCGGCCGTTGAACTGGAATGTGCTGACGATCGACTCCTCCGTCCCTGAGCGCGTGCCGAGGCAGTTGGTCGCGAGTGAACGGGCGCGGAAGGCGGGCGGGCGGGTGGTGGCGTTGACGATGCCCATCCTCACGCCGATGAACATGTCCCTCGGAACCTTCTGCGCGCTGAACCTCATCCCCGGGTGGGGGCCGATTCTGGGGCTGCCGGTGCCGGAGCGGATCGCGCGGCTCAGGGATGCCGATGTGCGGGCGGAGATGCTGGAGCGGGCGGGCAGCAAGGAGGCAGGTGTCTTCCGGCGGCTGACGAACTTCGGGCGGTACGTCATCGGCGACACGTACAGCGAGGCGAACCGTGGGCTGAGCGGGCGGGTCGTGGAGGACATCGCGGCGGAACGCGGGCAGGACGCCTTCCAGTGCCTGGTGGAGATCTGTGCGGCGGACGAGCTGCGTACGGTGCTCTGGCCGATGCCGACCGACAACGACCCGGCGTCCTGGGCGATGCGGGCCGAGGCCTGGCAGCACGAGGACGTGATGCTCGGGGGGTCGGACGCGGGGGCGCATCTGGACCGGATGTGCGGGGCGCCGTACACGACCCGGTTCCTCGGGGACTGTCTGCGCGGCCGGAAGCTGGCCGGCCTTGAGCAGGCGGTGAAGATGCTGACCGATGATCCGGCGCGGTTGTTCGGGCTGCGGGAGCGGGGCCGGGTGGCGGAGGGCTTTCATGCGGACCTCGTCCTCTTCGACCCGGAACGGATCGACGCCGGCAAAGCCACTCTGGTGCACGACCTGCCGGGTGACAGTCCGCGGCTGGACTCCAAGGCGCTCGGGGTGCGGGCCGTGTGGGTCAACGGAGTCGAGGCGATCCGGGACGACGTGGTGACGGGGGCGGTGCCGGGGAAGGTGCTGCGGTCCGGGCGGGACACGAGCACGGTGGGCACCAAGTGACCGATGGCCAGAGGCTGTTCATCGGTGGCCGGTGGGTCGAGCCGGACGGCGGCCACTACGAGGTGATCGACCCGGCGTCGGAGGAGACCGTCGGGTGGGCGCCGGAGGCCTCGCGGGATCAGGTGCACGCGGCTGCCGCCGCGGCCCGCGAGGCCTTCGGTCCGTGGTCGCGTACGACGCCGGAGGAGCGGGCGGTCGTGCTGGGCCGGGCGGCGGACATCATCCGCGGGCACCTGGAGCCGTATGCCCGGCTGGCGCAGGCGGAGACGGGGGCGACGACCGGGACGGCGTACGGCATGCAGGTCGGCGTCGGCGCGGCGCGTTTCCGGCGGTACGCGAAGGTCGAGCCGGCGGAGTGGGCGATCCCGCCGCAGATCAACGAGGCGGGTCCGATGGGCAGGGCGGCGGTGATGGGCGCCCTTGCCGTACGCCAACCCGTCGGCGTCGTCACCTGCGTCACCTCCTACAACAACCCCTGGGCCAACCCGGCGGGCAAGATCGCCCCCGCGCTGGCCATGGGCAACACGGTCGTCGTCAAACCCGCCCCGCAGGACCCCCTGTCGGTGTTCCGGATGGCCGAGGCGCTGGCGGCGGCGGGCGTTCCGGCGGGCGTGGTGAACGTGGTCTGCGGCCGTTCGGTGGAGGTGGGCGAGGCGGCCGTGTCCTCCCCGGACGTCGACATGGTCAGCTTCACCGGCTCCACCGCCGTAGGACAGCGCATCGCCGAAGTGTGCGGGCGCGACATGAAACGCCAGTTGATGGAGCTGGGCGGGAAGGGCGCGGCGCTCGTCTTCGACGACGCGGACCTCGGCTCGGCGGTGGCCGGCATCGGGACCACCTTCTCCTTCTACAGCGGCCAGATCTGCACGGCACCGACGCGAGTGCTGGCGCAGCGCGGCGTGTACGACCGGTTGGTCGAGCAACTGGCGGGCTATGCGGGCCGGTTGACGGTCGGTGACCCGAGGGAGCCCGGGACGGTCGTCGGGCCGGTGATCTCGGCTGAGCACCGGGAACGGGTGGAGTCGTACGTCGAGCTGGGCCGCAAGGAGGGGGCCACGGTGGTGACGGGCGGCGAACGCCCCCCGTACGACCGCGGCTTCTACGTCCCCCCGACCCTCCTCGCGGACTGCACCTCTCCGATGCGCGTGACCCGGGAGGAGATCTTCGGCCCGGTCGTGTGTGTCATCCCCTTCGACGAGGAGGAAGAGGGGATCACCCTCGCCAACGACAGCGACTACGGCCTGATCGACTACGTCTGGTCGTCCGACGTGGCCCGGGCATTCCGCGTGGCCCGGCAACTGCGGGCCGGCGGGGTGGGCGTGAACACCGTCGGGCGGAACATGGAGGCGCCGTTCGGGGGGTTCAAGAAGAGCGGGGTGGGGCGGGATGTGGGGTCGTATGCCCTGCATGCGTACAGCGAGGTGCAGGCGATCGTGTGGCCGGGGTGAGGATCGGGCGTAGACATTTTCGTGCCGTGTGCATGCCATGTCGTTTCCTCCTATCGTGGGGCGATGGAGTGGACGACACTTGTGGCGACGCTCGTCGGAGCAGCCATCGCGTTGATGACTGCGCTGTGGGTGGAGGCGCGCAAGGACCACCGTGACGTCGCGGCCGAGTGGCGCAACACGCGACGCGACCTCTATGCGGCCTACCTTGCTGAGCTGACCCAGGCCCGCAACGAGTTGGTGATCCTTTCCGTGGACACCTCGACCGTCGGCACGAGGCGCTTTCAGGAGAGTCGGCGGGTGTTCATGCACTGCTACCGACTCCGGTATCAGCTGGAGCTCTTCGCCCCCAAAGAGGTACTGGAGCCGGCGCTTGAGTACTTCCGTCTCGTGCGCACGTTCCGGACCAAGGTCGGCGACGGTAGCTGCACCACGGAGGAAAGCTGCCAGGTGTACACCAACCCGGCGAAGAACGCGCTGGTCCGTGCCCGCGAGGCGATGCGGGCGGACATGGGCGTCCGTCCGACGGCGGAGGGCCGGCGTCCGGCGAGGCCCCTCACTCCTCCAGATCCACCCGCACCGTAAGCAACTCCGCCCCCACCACCCGTACCGCCGCACTGTTCATCCGGGGCAGGCTCCGCAGCCGGGCCACCGCGTCGTCGTCCGGCAGGAGATGCGCGGTGCCGTCGTGCCAGCGGCCCCGGATCCGGACCCGCACCCTCGGGTTCGCCTTGATGTTGCGGACGTACTGCGACCGCTCCCCGAACTCCGAGACCAGCCAGAAGGAGTCGCCGACGCGGCGGCCGCCGATGGGGGTGCGGCGGGGGAGGCCGGAGGTGCGGCCGGTTGTCTCCAGGAGCGTGTGGGTGGGCAGGCGGCGCATGACGCGGTTGAGGTGACGCTGGACCGCGGTGACGGCCCGGTATTTGCGTTCGGAGTGACGGGGCATTGTTTCCGGGTCTCCTGTGTCGGGTCGGCGAAGGGACTCCATCATTGCCCTCAGGAGACGGGCGGCAGGGTGCAGGGGAAGCCTTACGCTGCCGCCGGTCCATGCCCCAGTGCGCGCATCGACTACATCAACCTCAGTGGTGGTGGAACTGGTCGAGTGGTGCGGTGTCGAGCTGCGGTACCGGGCTGTGCAGGTAGTTGACGGACTGGCCCGATCCGGGGAACGCGCCGACGCCGAAGAGGCGGCAAGCTGCTGTGGGCCGAGTACGGAGTCGGGACGGGGGCGTGGTGAGCAGGACCATGCTGGGAGGTGGAGCCATGCCCGTTCATCAGGAGCAGATCATGAGCGCACAGCCCGAGCACGGCTGGGGAGAGATGCCCCTCCCGGACATCCGGACGGTGGACGACCTGCGCAGTGCGCTCAGCCGTTATGGCTTTCCTGGAGACCGGGAGCGGTTCGAGGAGGAGTTGGCCGCCGCCATAGGAGCCTCTCCGACGAATGACTTCGCAGGCGCCGCGGCCGTGGTCCGGGCCTACCGCCACAGGGTGCTGATCAGGAACTCGCCCGAGATCATGGCGGCTCTCGAAGACGCGCGGACCGGAGGAACCGGTACTTGAATCGTGTACACGCACACACCCGGTATGGGTGTGACCGTCGTCTACTACTTCCGCGATCCCCAGGTGCTGGACTGAGTCGTCCCGTCTTGACACCCCCTCTGCCCTCACCGGCACCCTGATGAAGTGACCGAACCCGCGAGGCGGACCCTCCTCCTGGCCGCCGCCGCTGCCGGGCTGGGGCTCGTCGGATGTACCTCTGAGGAGGAGGCCGGCGAGAAGCCCGGCCCCTCGGGCACGCCTTCCCGGACGCCGGCCTCGGTGCCTCCGACGCCGACGCCGACCGAAACCCCGCTCCCCTCCGCCTCCCCCTGGCCCCTCGTCCGCACCGAGGTCGAACCCCAGGCCAAGCGGAACGCCGTACGGCTTCTCGAAGCCCTCGGTACCTGGCCCCGTGGGCAGGACGGAACCGGGTCCGCGAGGCGGAGGGCGAAGGCGCAGGGTGTGCCCTCCGCTTCCGCTCCTGGGCTCGTGGAACAGGCCGGGCCCCTCCTCGACGCCGGTTCCGAGGCCACCGCCCGTGTCATCGCCGCGCAGTACGGCGGGCTGCTCGCCACCCGGGCCAGTGTTCTCGTCGCGATGCGTCAGTGGGGGCGTGCGGACGACGGCACGGTCCGGGCCGGGGGCGCCACCGTCGACGTACGGCTGGGGCGGTCGCCCGGAGGGTGGCAGGTCGGCGCCTTGTATCCGTCCCGTCCCGCGCCGCCCCTCGCCCGGCCCGGCGCGCTGATCGAGCAGGTCGTCGGCCATGACCGCATCCACCTCCCGCCCGCGGCCGACGCCGACGTACGGGCCGGTCAGCTGCGGCCCAGGGCGCTGCGCGCGCTGCTCGCGCTCGCGGAGACGTACGAGATCGATGTGAGCGTCGTGCACACCGGGCACCCGCGGAACGTCTTCGGGACGAACCGGCTCAGCGATCACACGCGGATGCGTGCGTTCGACGTGTGGGCGGTCGACGGGAAGACGGTGATCGACCCGGAGACTCCCGACTCGCTCATCGACGGGTTCATGCGGGCGGCGGCGCGGGCCGGGGCGTACAACATCGGCGGGCCGCGGCTGCTCGGGGGCGGAGGGTTCTTCTCCGACCGGGTGCACCGGGATCATCTGCACATCGCCTTCGACAGCGACAGCTGAGTTCTGCGTTTGACGACAGCCCGGCACGGGGCTGCACTGGATTCATGGACGCTGCGGCGACTCCGTCCTAAGGAGAGCAGCGATGACAACCATCGAGAGTTTCAGCCTTCTGCAGCCGTACAAGATCGCCGAGGAGACGTTCGTCATCCCGTGGGCCCTCGAGGCCCCGCCGGTCGGCCACTTCCCGATGAACTCGATGGTGATCCGGGGAACCGAACCGGTCCTCGTGGACACCGGGGCGCCCGCGGTGCGCTCCCAGTGGCTGGAGGCAGCCTGGTCCGTCGTGGATCCCCTGGACGTACGGTGGATCTTCCTCACCCACGACGACCGCGACCACGCCGGCAACCTCCTGGCGGTCCTCGCGGAATGCCCGAACGCGACCCTGCTGACGACATGGTTCTCCATCGGCCGCATGGCCGAGGAGTGGGAGACTCCCATCAACCGGTGCCGCTTCATGACCGACGGCGACACGATCGACGTGGGCGATCGCACCCTGGTCGCCAAGCGACCGCCCCTGTACGACAACCCCACAACCCGCGCCCTCTTCGACCCGAAGGCCAACGTCCTGTGGGCCGTGGACACCTTCGCCATGAACGTGCCGACCCCTGTGCCCGAAACGGCGGCGCTGTCGCCAGACGAATTCCGCGACGGCCAGTTCTTCGGCGGAAGGCTGGTCTCCCCCTGGGTCGCCCTGCTGGACACCCAGAAGTTCGGGACGGTCGTCACCGACTTCCAGCACCTGGACGCCGAGGTCATCGCCGGCTGCCACTGCCCGGTCCTCCGCGGAGCCCAGATCCCCGAGGCCTACGACCTCCTCCGCCAGCTCCCCGGAATCCCACCGTGGGCAGAGTTCACCCAGACCGACCTGGACCAGTGGATGGCGGTTGCCGAGAGCTCGGTTCCGCCGGAGCAGCCACGGCCGTCGGGGACGTGAGCGGCGCTGCCTCGCGGCGTTGGGCAGGCCGTCGGTATGTCGGAGGCGGTGACCGACGGGATCCGCCGGCGTGCGAGAAGCGGTGCTCCGTGGCGGGATCTGCCTGCGGAGTACGGTCCGTGGCAGACGGTCTACGGGCTCTTGCAGCGGGGAGACAGCCCGCGCCCTGTAGCGATCTCTGGTCACCTCTGGCAGGGAAGCCTTGCGGACGCAAGTTGACCGCAAGGCTTCCTACGGTCGTTCCATGACGCAGAACAGCACACAGACGCAGAAGATCCTTGTCACCGGCGCCACGGGAACCGTCGGCCGCCAGGTCGTCGCCGAACTGCTCGCCCGCGGCCACGCGGTCCGCGCCCTCACCCGGGACCCGGCCAGGGCCGCCTTCCCGGCCGGTGTCGAGGTCGTTCAGGGCGACCTGACCGAACCCGACAGCCTGATCCCGGCTCTGTCGGGCGTCACCGGCCTGCACCTGATCACCTTCGGCGGGCCCTACTTCGCTCCGTTGGAGACCGGCCCGCGGATCCTGGAGCTGGCCCGCGCGGCCGGAGTACGCCGGGTCACGGTGCTGCACGGCGGCGGGCCGTCGCTGCTGGAGGACGCCGTGCGCGCCGACGACGGTGTGGACTGGACCGTGCTGATGCCGGTCGAGTTCATGGCCAACGCCCTGGAGTGGGCGGACGGGATCATGGCCTCGGGCGTGGTACGCGAGCCGTTCGTCTCCCGGCTGAGCGCCATGGTGCACGAGGGCGACATCGGCGCCGTCGCCGCGGTCGCGCTCACCGAGGAGGGGCACGGGGGCCAGGAGTACGTGATCACCGGCCCCGAACTGCTGACCGTCGGCGACAAGGTGGCGAAGCTTGCTGCGGCCTGTGGCCGGGAGATCGCCCTGGTCGAGCTGACCGAGGAGGAGGCAGTCGCCCAGTGGCGGGCGGCGGGCCACCCGGAGGACGTCATCGGCTTCCTGCTCGAGGCGTACGGGAACACCCCGGAGGTGGGCCGCACGGTCGTCGACACCGTCGAGAAGGTCACCGGCCGCCCGGCCCGCACCTTCGGCCAGTGGGCCACGGAGCACGCCGACGCCTTCACGGCCCCGCACTCACACAACGCCCGCTGAGTACGGCTCTGCGCTCGTCCGCCACACATCCGCCAGGATCTCGCGCGCCTCCCCGCTCCCGGCCCCCAGGAAATACGGCACATGCCCCTCCCCGATCCGCACCGGCAGCAGCCTCGCCGCCATCGCCCGCGCTCCCCAGAACACCAGCTCCAGCACCACGCCCTGCCGGACCTGGCGGGAGAAGTCCATGTCGAAGACGAAGTTGCCGAGCGAGTGCGCGACGAGCCGGTCCCGATACAGCTCCATGCCCTGCACCCAGTGGGGATGCGAGCCGACCACCGCGTCCGCGCCCGCGTCGACGAGCCGCCGGGCGACGGTGTGCTGGTCCTCGCCGGGGCGGTGCGTGTACTGCTGCCCCCAGTGCGGGCAGACGACCACGACGTCCACCTGCCCGCGCAGGTCACGCACCGAGGCCTCCAACGCCGCCAGGTCGGACGTGTTCAGCGGGCCCGTCCGTGGGTCCATCCGAACCCGCACCGCACCCGGCGTCGCCTGGCCCGCCGCCGGTGTCTCGCCGATCGCGTTGAAGGCGAGGATCCCGAAGCGCACGCCCCGCGCCCGTACGATCGCCGGTTCCCGGGCGGCGGCCAGGTTCTCGCCCGCCCCGGTCGCCGCGAAGCCCCCCTCGCGCACCGCCCGCACCGTCCGCCGCAGTGCCTCCGGGCCGAAGTCGCCGAGGTGGTTGTTGGCGAGGGTGAGAACGTCGAAGCCCGCCCTGCGCAGGCCCGCGAGCACGGCGGGGTCGGCGGCGAAGGAGTCGCCGCCCTGGGTCGGCTCCCCGGCGCGGGACAGGGTGCACTCCAGATTCCCGACGGTCAGATCTGCCGCCGCCAGCCGTCGCCGCGTCCGCGCGAACGGCATTCCGGGATCCCCGGCCCGCGCGATCCCCTCACCGACCCGCCTGCCGAGCATGATGTCGCCGGTCCAGAGCGTGGCGACGACCGTGTCCGGCCCTTTCTCCGAGGCCACGGTCACCGGATAGCGGCCCGGCTCCGTCACCGGGTCCCGGCCGCCGACCGGCAACGCGGCCACGCTCGGGTCCAGCGCGTCGGCCCGTACGACGGCGATGGCGTCCGGGTCGTCTCGTACGGCCGTCACCGCCTCCCGGTCGGACCCGGGCGCCCCGCGGACGACCCGGGCCCGCCCGCCCTGCCCACCGAGCTGCTCCCAGGTCACGCTCCCGCCGTCCCGCAGGTCCGTCACCAGCCCTGCGTCGGCGGCGAGTCCAGGTGCCCGGGTGGGATGGACGGCCAGGACCAGGGGGAGCCGGGCCGCCGTCTTGCTGCGGCTGACGCTGGGACGGGGACCGGGGCTCGGTGACCGACCGGAGGTGCACCCGGCGGCCAGCACCGTCCCCGCGGCCGTCAGCGCCAGGGCCTCCCGCCGGGACCGGCCCCGGACCGGGTCTCGGGAGGACATACGGCGATTCTTCGGTACCCGCGGCGGCCCGTGAAGGGGGCGGCTCACTTCGGACGGCCGACCTCCGCGACGGGCTCGATGAGCCGGGACATGCCGGGCGTCAGGCGGGCGTCTCGGCGGTGGCGGTCAGGACCGCGCGGCCGAGGATGTGGCTCGCCATGGTGAAGCCGAGGACGGCCGGGGTGGCGTCGGCCGCGACGCCGATGGACTCGCCGTCGTGGCTGGTCGCGCCCACGCGGCGGAGCCGCACATTGATACAGCCCCGCGCCCCTTTGGGGCGCTGCCGAACCGCAGCCGGCTTCGCCCGGCCCGCTCAGCCCCGCCCCAGGAAGACCGGGTTCGTGAACGCCGCCAACGCCCCCGGCAGCGGCCCGATCACCGTCTCGTGCCGCAGCTCCACCCGCACATAGGCCGCATACGACGGCGTGGTCCGCCACTCCACACTCCCCGCCCCCGACACCGGCAACGGCGCGCTCGTGAACAGCACCCCCTGGTCGGTGACGAGCCGGACCGTGCAGCGTGGCGCGCCGGTGACGTCCACGCGGACAGTCACCGGCGTGTCACGGCCGACCTCCAGCCGCTCGCCGATCCCCGCGTGCTCACCGCGCCCGCCCGACGCGCTGAAGGCCACCGAGACATGCCGGGACTCGGCGACGTACGACCGCCCCGCCCGGATGCCCTCCTGGATCGCCCCCCGGCTCAGTTCGTCGGCGAGGACAACGGTCTGCGGGTGCCCGACCACGTCCGGATCCCGGTGCGCGTCACTGTTCCCCATCGCCGGGACCCACCCCCGGCCCTCGGACCGCACGGACGCCACCAGCATCCCGTCCCAGTCCGCCAGCGCCACCTCGTCGTCCGGCGTCCACGGCCCGTTCCACACCTCCACCGCGTCCACCTCACCGAACCCGAACTTCCAGTTGCAGCCGATGCAGGTGGCATGCGGATGGGCGGGCACCACCAGACCGCCCGCCCGGCGGATCTGCCGGGCGAACCGGCCGAACCGGTTGTCGCGGGCGCGGTAGCGCCAGTCGACGAAGGTGCCGGGGTCCGTCCCCAGGGCGACGAGATGCCCGTTCCGCGTAGTCACCTCCTCGCCCAGCATGATCAGCAGGTCGTCGCCCGCCTCCTCGGCCCAATGCGCGTGCGCCGAGTGCGTGTTGTGCTCCGACGTGTTGATGAAGTCCAGCCCCGCCGCCCGCGCGAGCGCCGCGATCTGAGCCGGGGTGCGGCGGCCGTCGGAGTACCAGGAGTGCAGATGGCAGTCCCCGCGGTACCAGGCCCGGCCCCGCCCCTTCGCCCGCGAGGGCGGGTACGCCGGCTCGACGACGGCGCCCGGTTCGCCGTAGGACAGCGTGATCGTGATCTCGTACGGCAGACCCTGCGGCGCCACCGTGTACGGGCCGAGCGCGATGTGCCACGTGCCGGGGCGGATCGGGCCCGGGATGTAGCCGGGCGTGGCGTCGTCCGCGCGGAGGAAGAACTCCGTGCGCGCCCCGCCCGACCAGCCCCGGAAGCCACGGCCGCCCAGCTCGGTGCCGCGTTCGTCGAAGATGCCGATGTCGAGGGCGTTGCCGGGGGTGCCGGCCGGGACGGAGGGTCTGTCGTAGGTGTACGCGACCTTGATCTCCCGTACGCCGGACGGGACTTCGAGCGGCAGGTAGACGAAGTCGGGCGATCCGGTGGGCAGGGTGCCGCGTACCGTCTGCGTCTCCTGGGTCCGGCCGTCCGCGGCCGAGGCGAAGCTCACGCTTCCCAACGTAAGCGCGGCGGCGGCTCCCGTCACGAACAGCGCGCGTCTGCCGATGCCGTGGTCGTCTTCGCACATGCGCGGAACTCTGGCCTTCGGACGTGAACTGCCGTACAAGGAAGGGGAATCCGCAGACATCCGACAGTGAGAGCCGTGTGGATGCCGACTGGTCGGTATGGACATTCGGGGTCCGTCGCGGTACAGATGGGCCATGCGCCTCTCCGTCACGATCTTCCTCACCGACGAGACGATCACCCCGACCCGGCTCGCCCGCGAGCTGGAGCAGCGGGGCTATGCCGGGCTGTATCTGCCCGAGCACACGCACATCCCCGTCGAGCGGGTCACCCCGTACCCGGCGGGCGGGGAGCTGCCGCCCGAGTACGGCCGTACGCTCGACCCCTTCGTCGCGCTGGGCCAGGCCGCGGCCGTGACGGACCGCCTGGGCCTCGGCACCGGCATCACGCTCGTGGCCCAGCACGACCCGATCGACCTGGCCAAGCAGATCGCGACGGTCGACCATCTGTCGAGCGGCCGATTCACGCTCGGGCTCGGCTTCGGCTGGAACGTGGAGGAGGCCGCCGACCACGGGGTGGAGTGGCGGACCCGCCGGGAACTCGTCCGGGACCGTATGGCGTTGATGCGGGCGCTGTGGGCGGAGGAACCGACCGCGTACGAGGGTGAGTTCGGGGGTGTGCGGGCGAGTCACGCCTACCCCAAGCCCGTACAGAAGCCGCGCGGCCCGGTGGTCGGTCCGCGCACGCTCGTCGGGGGCGCCGCGGGGCCGAAGCTCTTCACGCACATCTGCGAGTACGCCGACGGGTGGATGCCGATCGGGGGGCGGGGCCTGTCGGAGTCGATGCCGCGGCTGCGGGCCGCCTGGGCGGACGCGGGCCGCGACCCGGCGGGGCTCCAGGTCGTGCCGTACGCGGTCTATCCGACCTCGGGCAAGCTGGCGCACTATGCCGACCTGGGTATCGAGGAGGTCGTGGTGCAACTGCCTCCGGCGGGGGAGGCGGAGGTTCTGCGGGTGCTGGACGGGTATGCCGAGTACCTGTAGCCGAGGGGATGGCTGCCAACCCAGGGGCGCGGGGCTGTATTGGATATGCGGCTCCGCCGCGTGGGCGCGACCAGCCACGACGAGCCCGCAGTGGTCCACGAACCGTTGCCCCCCGTCCCCGCTGAACCGGCGGAGCCCCTCCGTATGCTCGAAGGATGACGACCTCCGTGAGCTCCGGAACCGGCCCCACCGAGAACTCCATGCGTCGCGCCCTCAAACGCGCCCGGGACGGCGTCGCCCTTGACGTCGACGAGGCGGCGGTGTTGCTCCAGGCTCGCGGTGCGGCCCTCGACGACCTCACCGCGTCCGCCGCCCGGGTGCGGGACGCGGGCCTCGAGGCGGCCGGCCGCCCCGGGGTCATCACCTACTCGAAGAGCGTCTTCATCCCCCTCACCCGGCTGTGCCGGGACAAATGCCACTACTGCACGTTCGTGACCGTCCCGGGCAAGCTGCGCCGGGCCGGACACGGGATGTTCATGTCCCCGGACGAGGTCCTCGACATCGCCCGCCGAGGTGCCGCCCTCGGCTGCAAGGAAGCCCTCATCACCCTCGGCGACAAGCCCGAGGAGCGGTGGCCGGAGGCGCGGGAATGGCTCGACGCGCACGGCTACGACGACACGATCGCGTACGTCCGGGCCATATCGATCCGCATCCTGGAGGAGACGGGGCTGCTGCCCCACCTCAACCCCGGGGTCATGTCATGGACCGACTTCCAGCGGCTGAAGCCGGTCGCCCCGTCCATGGGCATGATGCTGGAGACGACGGCCACGCGGCTGTGGTCCGAGCCGGGCGGGCCGCACTACGGCTCCCCGGACAAGGAACCCGCCGTACGGCTGCGGGTGCTGGAGGACGCGGGGCGGTCGTCGGTCCCCTTCACGTCGGGACTCCTCATCGGCATCGGCGAGACATACGAGGAGCGCGCCGAGTCGCTGTTCGCGCTGCGCCGCGTATCGCGGTCGTACCACGGCATCCAGGAACTGATCATCCAGAACTTCCGCGCCAAGCCGGACACCGCGATGCGGGGCATGCCGGACGCGGAGCTGGACGAACTGGTCGCGACGGTGGCGGTGGCCCGGCACATCATGGGCCCGGCGGCCTGTCTGCAGGCGCCGCCGAACCTGGTCGACTCCGAGTACGAGCGGCTGATCGGCGCCGGAATCGACGACTGGGGCGGGGTGTCGCCCCTGACCATCGACCACGTCAACCCGGAACGTCCCTGGCCGCAGATCGAGGAACTTACCGAGCGCTCGCGTGCTGCCGGCTTCGAACTGCGCGAACGCCTCTGCGTCTACCCGGAGTTCGTGCAGCGCGGCGAGCCCTGGCTGGACCCGCGGCTGCGCCCGCACGTCCGCGCGCTGGCCGACCCGGAGACGGGGCTGGCGCGCCGGGACGCCGTGGTCGAGGGGCACCCCTGGCAGGAGCCCGAGGAGGTGTTCGTCCCCTCCGGCCGTACGGATCTGCACACGTCCATCGACACCGAGGGCCGTACGTCCGACCGCCGCGACGACTTCGACGAGGTGTACGGCGACTGGGGCGCCCTGCGCGAGGCGGCGGCGCCGGGCATGGTGCCGTCCCGGATCGACACGGACGTACGCGCCGCTCTGGCGACGGCGGCGGACGATCCGACGAAGCTGACCGACGAGGAGGCGCTGGCGCTGCTGCACGCGGACGGTCCGGCGCTGGACGCGCTGTGCCAGGTCGCCGACGACGTACGCAAGTCGGTGGTCGGCGACGACGTCACGTACATCGTCACCCGGAACATCAACTTCACCAACGTCTGCTACACGGGCTGCCGTTTCTGCGCCTTCGCGCAGCGCCGCTCGGACGCGGACGCGTACACGCTGTCGCTGGAGCAGGTCGCGGACCGGGCGCAGCAGGCGTGGGACGTGGGGGCGGTGGAGGTGTGCATGCAGGGCGGCATCCACCCGGACCTGCCCGGCACGGCGTACTTCGACATCGCGAAGGCGGTGAAGGACCGCGTCCCCGGCATGCATGTGCACGCCTTCTCGCCGATGGAGGTGGTCAACGGCGCGACCCGGACCGGGCTTTCGATCCGCGAGTGGCTGACGGCGGCGAAGGAAGCGGGCCTCGACTCCGTCCCGGGCACGGCGGCGGAGATCCTCGACGACGAGGTCCGCTGGATCCTGACGAAGGGCAAGCTGCCGACGGCGACCTGGATCGAGGTGATCACGACGGCGCACGAGGTCGGCATCCGGTCCTCGTCGACGATGATGTACGGCCATGTGGACCAGCCGCGCCACTGGCTGGGCCACCTGCGCACCCTGGCCGGGATCCAGCAACGGACGGGCGGCTTCACGGAGTTCGTGACCTTGCCGTTCATCCACACCAATGCGCCGGTGTACTTGGCGGGCATCGCCCGCCCGGGCCCGACCATGCGGGACAACCGAGCGGTGACGGCGATGGCCCGCCTCCTGCTCCACCCTCACATCCCCAACATCCAGACGAGCTGGGTGAAGTTGGGCACGGAGGGCGCGGCGGAAATGCTCCGCTCGGGCGCGAACGACCTCGGCGGCACGCTGATGGAGGAGACGATCTCGCGGATGGCGGGGTCGTCGTACGGCTCGTACAAGTCGGTACGTGACCTGGTGGCCGTGGCGGAGGCGGCGGGCCGCCCGGCGAAGCCGCGTACGACGCTCTACGGGGAGGTGCCTCAGGAGCGGCAGCGGGCGGCTCAGGCGTCGGACGGTCATCTGCCGGAGCTGTTGCCGGTGCTGGACTGAGGGGGCAGAGCTCTCGCAGTACGATGATCCGACCCTGTCGGTGAGCTGAGGAGATGCGTACCCGTGCCAGCCCCGAAGGTCTGGGTGACCGGTCTGACGGTGGGAGCGATAGCTGTGGTCGCCGCCCTGGCCGTCCAGGCCGACAAGGGCCCGCGTCCCACGGCGACGGCCCGTCCGAGCCCGTCGGCGTCGGCTTCGGGGGGCACCCAGCCCAGCCCCACCGCCTCCGCGCCGGCCGCGGTACCGGACGCCTCCGGCACCGGCCGGCGCATCGTCTACTCCCTCGGGCAGCGGCGGGTGTGGCTGGTCGACGCGAGCGATGCCGCCCGCCGCACGTTCGCCGTATGGCCGGGGACGGTCGCCCCCGACCCCGGCAGCTACTCCGTCGTCTCCCGCCGCGACGCGACGACCGGCTCGGACGGGGTGGCGATCGAGAACATCGTCTACTTCGCCACCAAGTCCGGCCTCAACATCGCCTTCTCCAACGCAGTCGACGGCTCCTCACCCCCGCCGGCCTCCGGCACCCAGACCGGCGGCATCCGGATGCGCGAGGCCGACGGGTCGGCGGTGTGGACGTTCGGGTCGACGGGGACGACGGTGGTCGTCGTTGACTAGGGCACGGTCCTAGCCGATCGGATGGAGGGCCGGTAGGTGGTCCCGTCGTCGGTGCGCTCGTGCAGGACCGTCTGGACGCCGTGATCGTCGCTGAACACCACGGTGGAACGAACGCTGTCGCCTTGGTTGATCCACCGGCCCACCCAGGCGTCGAGCGCCCGGTGCCGAGGCCCCGGCCCGGCCGGCGGGCTGTCGGGGGCCTGCTCGGTGCGGCGGTTGACGGCCACCACGCGTGGTGTCGTCCCGGTCCCGTCCGTCATGACTCACTCCGTGCGCCGGTCAGCTGCACGACGAGCAGCACGATCCCGCTGAACACGAAGGCTCGCGTCGCCGCATCGAGCCCGTTCCAGTCCGCCGACTGCCACATCGAGAACCACTCACCGCCGATCGCGATGAACCCGGCGCCGAAGAGCAGCAGCACCATCAGCAGGCCGTACGTCGAGAAGCGGCGGGCGCGGGCGTCGTCGCGGCGGAACCAGAGCCACGTGCCGTACAGCAGCACCAGCGCGGCGACCGTCTCCCAGACGATGATCACCACATACGCCGTGTCCTGAAGTCCC
This sequence comes from Streptomyces sp. DG2A-72, assembly GCF_030499575.1. NCBI lineage: Bacteria > Bacillati > Actinomycetota > Actinomycetes > Kitasatosporales > Streptomycetaceae > Streptomyces > Streptomyces sp. DG2A-72. The sequence goes on along the minus strand of NZ_JASTLC010000001.1, from coordinate 4,348,128 downwards.
TTACTGGTGATCGCTCTCCACATCAGGTCGTCGTCCTTGAACGTCGTGTCCATCGCCAGGACGTGCCGCACGAACTGCTGGTTCGTCCCGAAGTCGGTGATGTTCCCGAAGGCGACGAGCGCTATGTAGAGCGCGACGCTCGCGGTGAGGAGGGTGGCGGTGAGGTGGAGGGCGCTGCGTGAGGTCCGTGGGGGTGTTGTCGTCATGAAGGTCATCCTTCCGGGGCGGGCCACTGTGTTCCAGCTCAATCGAGCCCGAAACGATTTCCCCGGAAGCGGAGTTGGGGCAACCCGGACGAACTAGTCGGTGTCCTTGGGGTGGCGGGTGGATGCGTACACGAGATGGACGGTGCGGCGCTCCTCGTCGACGAGGTAGCGCACGCGACCACCTGCCGTCACCTCGTACTCCCACTGGGGATACTCCTGACCGCCGAGGTGGCCTGTGGCCAAACGCCCCCGCAGCCGGTGCTGACGGTCGGGGTCCGTCCGGGACATGGGGTCGCTGCGCAGTGTCTCGAAGCAGCGCCGGGTGTTCCCTGGCGCCTCCGCGCCCAGCTCGCCCCAACCCTTCGCCGCCTCGTTCGTCGCGAATCGCAGGCGCCATTCCCCGCCCACGGGCGGTGGGGCGACGTCGTCGCCACGCTTAGGGCTCACGGGGCCGTCACCTCGCCGTGGTCCTCGTCCGGCAGCCGGCGGGTGAGCTGCGCGGTGAGCTCGGGGTCGGCGAGGATGCGGGCCGTCGCGCGCCATTCGACGACGACTCGGTGGAGATTGGCGTGGACGTCCAACTGGGCCGCGTCGTACGTGGCGTCGATCAGCTCGGCGACGAACTGCTTCAACTCGTCCGCCGACAGATGACGGACCCATGGGAAGACCGAAGGCAGCGCGCGCAGTATGGCCCGCTCACCGGCATCGCTGCGGACGAGGGCGGCGAGCAGACGGGCCGTGATGTCCGCCGTTTCCTCGCGCTGCTGATCGTGGCGTGCGGTCGTCAGGTAGAGGTCCTCGCCGTCACGACGCGTGATGTGGACGCGCTGAGCCCGGTCGAGCGTTTCGGCGACACGCTTCGAGTTCTTCGAGAGCTCGGAGAAGGCGACCGTGGGAGTGGACATGGTCCACGGTACTTCGGAATGTGTTCCGAAGTCAATCGATGAGTGGCTGTCCCGGAGGGCTCGGGCCTCTGCCAGAATTCAGGCAGACGGGCTACGGGGGTGGAGCGGATGAGGCCGACTCGGCCGTCGATGCAGGAGCTGATCCGGCAGCGCAGTCGGGCCGGGTTCGTAGGGCGGAGCGATGAGCGGGCCACGTTCCGACGGAACCTCGACCTCGGGCCGGAGGACGAGCGGCATCGGTTCCTGTTCCACGCGCACGGCAATGCGGGAGTCGGGAAAACCTTCCTGGTACGAGAGTTGGAGCACATCGCCCGTGAACGTGGCGCCCTCACGGCGTACATCGACGAGAACGCCGGGAGCGTGCCGGAGGCGATGGCGGCGATCAGCCGCCAACTCGCCGTCCAGGGACACAGGTTCAAGGAACTCGACCGGCTGCTGGACGCACACCGGGAGCGGCGGCACGAAGCTGAGGCGACGGTGGCCACGCTGGACCTCGAGCCTGAGGGACCCTCGGCGGTGACAGCGACGACGGTCCGGCTCGGCCTCGCTGGGCTCGGACTGGTACCCGGCGCCGGCCCCTTCGCCGGAGCTATGGACGCTGACCGTCTCGCCCAGGGCGCCGACCGGCTACGTGCCGGTCTCAGCGCGCGCTTCCGCAGCCAGCGGGACGTGCAGATCGTGCTGTCCCCCGAGAGCGTCCTCACCCCGGCGCTGCTGGCCGAGTTGTCGGACGCCGCTTCCACAGCACCGTGGATCGTGTTGTTCTTCGACACCTACGAGCGGACCGGGCTGTTCCTTGACCGTTGGCTGCACGAGGTGATGACGACCGATCGGTACGGCGTCCTCGCCGCCAACGTGGTGGTGGTGACCGCCGGTCAGCAGCCGTTCGACACCGCCCGCTGGGGCGGATTCGCCGACTTCATGGAGGACATCCCGCTGGGCCCCTTCACAGAGGCCGAGGCGCGCGGGCTGCTGGCGGACAAGGGGGTGCGGGAGGAGTCGGTCGTCGCGGAGGTGCTGCGTCTCACGGGCGGGCTGCCGGTGCTGGTGTCGACCCTCGCCGAGACCGGTCCGGCCGACCCGGACGGGGTTGGGGATCCGAGCGTGGACGCGGTGGAGCGGTTCCTGAGATGGGAGCCGGATCCGGTGCGCCGGGGTGTCGCCCTCGCTTGTGCGCTGCCGCGGTGGCTGGACGCGGACGTGTTCCGGGCAATCGTGGACTGTCCCGAGAAGGATGCCGACGCGCTCTTGGCATGGCTGAGGGGCATGCCGTTCCTCGGCGGGGGCGGGAAGCGGCTGCAGTATCACGACGTTGTTCGAGCGCCGATGCTCCGCATGCAGCGGCTGCGCTCGCCTCGCGGATGGTCAGACAGGCACACGCGGCTTGCCGACGTGTTCGGCCGATGGCGTGCGGAAGCCGAAGCCGACCTGGGTTCGGAGGAGTTGTGGAGAGACGAGGCGTGGGGTGAGCTCCGACTCGCCGAGGTGTATCACCTGCTGTGCGCGAAGCCCCGGGCTGCTCTCTCGCGAGTGCTTCGGGATCTCGTGGATGCGTGCGGCGAGGGCGATGTGGTGGCGCGGCGATGGTCGCAGGCGCTGGTGCAGGTGGGGGAGGACGCGGACGCGGGGGAGGTCGGGGCCTGGGGGAACGACCTGCTGGGGGCGTTGGAAAGGGGTGGCGCTCTCGAAGCACTGGGACTGCTGCTGGCGAAGGGCCGCCTGGACGCACGGGGACGGGCGAAGGCGTACACGTTGCGGGGCGTCGAGCTCGGCACCGCAGGGGATCACGCCGCAGCGGCGATCGAGTTTGATCGGGCCCTCGAACTCGATCCAGCATCACCGTCGGCGTATGAAGGCAGGGCCATCGCGCGAGCACACCAGGGTGACTATCCCGGTGCCGTTGCAGACCTGGACCGAGCCGACGAGTTGGCCCCGGACAAACCCAGGACCTTGAGCCTGCGCGGTGACTACCACCGTCTGACGGGCGACTATGAAGCCGCCGTGAGGGATCTGGGCAGAGCGATCGGACTCGATCCGGCGAGAAAGGTTGCGTGGGCCTCCCGCGGAGTTGCCAGGCTGCTGCTCGGTGACCAGGACGGGGCAGTCTCGGATCTGGACCGAGCCCTGGAACTGGATCCGGGCTATGTATGGGCCTTAGTACGCCGGGCGCGGGTGTGGCGGTGGCACGGTGACTCGGAGCGGCGCCTTGCCGATCTGGACCGCGCCGTCGCCCTGGGCCCCGATGCGGCCTGGGTGCTTTGCGAGCGAGGTGACGCACTCACTGGCGCCGGCCGTCACGAGCAGGCCCTCACTGACTACGACCGGGCTATCGCTCTCGATGCCGAGTACGCCTCGGCATATGCGAGTCGCGGTGTCTGCCGAGCCAGGATGGGAAATCCGGCGGAGGCACTCCCAGACTTGGACCGTGCACTCGAACTCGACCCGGAGTACGTCTGGGCGCTCTGGCAGAGAGCGAGCGTGCACCGCACACTCGGTTCACGTGAGAATGCGTCCGCGGATGTCCAGCGGGCTCTGGAGCTCGACCCTGATCACTGGGTGGCGCAATCCATTCGTTTCCGCGTTGAGGCGCGACGCCTGCTGAACGAAGAGGCGTGGAGTCACCTCTCCAGGCTCCGGGACTGGTTGGAGACCACGCTGTCGGAACCGCACGACCTGGATCGGGAGCCGACGGCCTGGGGTTTCCCGGACGACATGGCCGAGACGCTCCAAAGGTTCCGCGAACTCCCAGTCGCCGAACGGGCCGACTTCGCCGCGCGCTTGGGCGAGATCCTCGCTGGGCGTGACGATATCCGCGATGCGCTCGACTGATGCTCAGCGCCCCGCGAACGACACGAACTTCGCCCACGAGGCGTCCGTGAACGCGAGCCGCGCGCCGTTCTTGTCCTTGGAGTCGCGTACGTGGACGGTGGCGTCGGTGGGGGATATGGCGACCTCGATGCAGTCGGGGCCCTCGTTGCTGCTGTAGCTGCTCTTGAACCAGTTCAGGTTCATGTCTCTCCAAGTGCCTTCTCGATAAGGGCCAATGACTCTCGAGGAGTAAGAGCCTGGGCTCGGATGATCCCATAGCGCAACTCAAGGAGTTGCACCTCTCTGGGATCGCTGATCAGGCGGTTGTAGGTCTGTCCCTCCTCGTGAGCCACCGTGTTGCCGTCCCGGAGCTTCAGCAACCGGATGGGCCCGCCCATACCTGCGTGGTCGTCACGGTCCGTGGGCATCACCTGGATCTCGACGTGCCGCAACCGACCGATCTCCAACAGACGTTCGAGTTGTTCGCGCAGCACCATCTTGCCGCCGATCGGCCGGAGCAGTGTCACCTCTTCCTGGACGAAGGTGAGCGTCGGCCGTGGCACACGCTCGAAGACGCTCTGGCGCGCAATACGTGCGCTGACATGCCGGTCGACCTCGTCTTCCGTGTACGAGGGGCGCCGCATGGTGTAGAGCGCCTGCGTGTAGTCCGGCGTCTGCAACAGCCCGTGCACGTAATGGTTCGCGTATGCCCCCAGTTCAACCGCCTCATCCTCCAACTTCGCCAGATCCCGCACCTTCTTCGGATACCGAGCCTCCTCCACGTCCTTCTTCATCGCGGAGATCTTGCCGCCCGCGCCGAGCACCTCATCGGCCTTGTCCAGGAAATCCGGCCTCGGAACCCTCCGCCCCCGCTCCACCGACGAGACCATCTCCTCGCCGTACCCGATCGCCGTCCCGAGTTCCGTCTGCCTCATCCCGGCGGCCTCTCGCCACATCTTGATCTGGCGGCCTACGGTCTTGAGTACGGCCGCGGCTTCCTCGTCCTCCACGTCATCCCCTCCCGACGTACGAGCCGTACGACCCCGACGGGCATCCGGACAGTCACGCGCGGTACCGGAGTCGTTGCTGTTCAGCGTAGGAACGAGTGGCCACGCTGGGTGACATGAGCCAGAAATCCCTCCCCCAAGTCACCGTCCCCAGGCAGCACTTCACGGTTCAGCTGTCCGCTACTCGAAGAGGTGCTCGACTCGCGCGGCTGCTGACCGAGCGCCAACTCGACGACTGGGGAGTGCCCTTCGAGGACGCGGTGCATGTCGTGGCCGAGCTGGTGTCGAACGCTGTGCTCCACGGGCACGTCAAGGGCAGGGACTTCCGACTGGCGCTCTGGCTGCTCGCCGACGGCACCCTCCGTATCGAGGTCACCGACGCCCGCGGCGACCGGCTCCCGCGGATCCCGGACGCGGTGGACAGTGACGCGGAGTCGGGCCGGGGCCTGCGGATCGTGGCGGCGTACGCGGACCGTTGGGGCATCGAAGAGGCACCGGCGAACTGCAAGACGGTGTGGGCCGAACTGACACCGGATCGCGTGCACCAGTGACCCGGACGGGCTCGACGCCAAAGACCAAAGAACTGGGGAAAGAACCAAACCCACCCCACCCAGCCCGTCACGCACCGCACCCGGGTCACCCGCACGGGTGATCGCGATCAATTCGGCTGGCGTGTCGGTGAGTTGTTCGTGCAACGTCAGTCCCGTAGACATCCGTACGCACGAAATCGGCCCCCGCCGGGACTGGCATCCCGGACGAGGGCCTGATCACTCAGGAAGCAGAGACCTTCCCAATGACTGAGCAGCACTTTAGCGCGCACCCGCGCTCCCGGTCCGCCCGTTCCCACCTCGGAGTTACCCACGTGGACAAACGCCACGACGAGGAGTTCACCGTCGTCGGAAACCACCTGGCCCAGCACCCCGATCTGTCACTGACGGCGATCGGTCTGGCCACCCACATCCAGTCGCTCCCGACCGGAGCCCTCGTCGGCATCAAGGTCCTCGCCGTCAAGTTCCCCGAGGGCGAGACGCGGATCGCCTCGGCCCTGCGGGAGCTGGAGGAGCACGGCTATCTGTCCCGCACCAAGGAACGGCTGCCGTCGGGACGGATCGTGACCCGCACGACCTCGTACAACAAGCCGCACCTGCACCCCGCCCGCGCGGCCAACCCCGCACCGAGCCGCCGCCACGAACCGGCCCCGGACCTCAAGGAGCCGGAACATCCGGCCCCGACCGCCGCACCCCTGCCCATCCCGACCGCACCTGTTCTGCACGGCCATCGCACCGCCCGCAACGTCCTGGTAGGCCTCCGCACCCGCGATCCCCGTTTTCACCTCGCCGAGTTCGACGTACGCCGCCTCACCCCCGCCGTGGTCGCCTGGCTGGAGCGAGGCGTCGCCCCCGACGACGTACAGAGAACGCTGTCCGCAGGGTTGCCGCCGGAAGGCGTACGTCATCCGGCGGGCTTCCTGGCCCACCGCCTCACCGCCCTTCTGCCTCCGCTCCTGCCGCCGCCCTCCGAGCCCGCGCTGGAGGCCGCTCGCCCCGACCCTTTCCAGAACTGCGACGGCTGCGACCGCGCTTTCCGCGCGCACCAGCCAGGCCGCTGCCGCGACTGCCGTACGTCCCGTTCGGCGGCGTAGGAAGCCTGGAATGTCAGCGCGGGTTCAGCGCCTGCCGGGCGTGGTTGATCACGTTGTGGGCATCGGCCCCGTACACCGCGGACTCGCGCAGCGTGTCCCAGACCCGGAGGTACGTCGTGATGCTGTCCGCGTCGTCGAGCCACAGTTCCGCGTGCCAGTCCTCGGCGATCACGAGTCTGTCGTCGAGGACCCAGAAGCCGTTGGCCGCCGGGATCTTGAGCGGTGCGCCGAGAGGGATGATCCCGAGTTCCACGGTGTCCATACCGATGACACCCGCGAGTCGGTCGAGCTGGCCGGCGAGTGTCGACGGTGGACAGATCCGGGCGTGCAACGCGGCCTCCCATACAAGGGCGTGGAACTTCTTGCCCCCTTGGTACAGCCACTCCTGCCGCTTCATTCGTGCGCGGACCGCCGCGTCGGTGTCGCGAACGGAGTTCTGGAGGTCGGCGTACCGCAGGAAGATGTGCCGCGCGTAGTCGGCCGTTTGCAACATGCCGGGGACGACGGCTTCTTCCCAGGCGTGGATGAGGCTGGACCGGGCGATCTCCGCATTCCAGCTGTCCTGTACCGGCCGGTGGCCTGCCGCCAGTTGGCGGCGCCATGAGCGTATGTGGGACTCGAAGCCCTTGAGGCGGGCGTCCAGTTCGTCGAAGGCCTGCGGCTGGTCGACGCCTTCGGCCCAGGCACGCAGATCTTCGGTGGTTGCGGTCTGACGGCCGTTCTCCAGCTTGTAGATCTTGGAGTGCGGCCAGTCGAGCCGGAGGGCGAGTTGCGGACCGGTGAGTCGGCCTTCAGGAGCCGAGAGCCGTAGTTCCCGAAGGCGTGCTCCGAGAGCCTCCCGAGCCTGCTGAAAGTCCGTGCTCACCAGTACCTCTCGCTAGTCGTTTACGGCCAACTGTGCTGCGAACCGGTCGTAGGGGACCGCGTGATGCATCGTGGTGTCGCGTACCTGGCAGTAGCGCAGGACCCGTGCGGGCTCTGTGACCACCTCGACGTCGAGCAAGGTGTCGACATCGTCGAAGCGGAGCAGAGCGACCAACCTGCTGTCGAAGATCCAGAAGTCCTCCGAGGGCAAGCGCAAGCGCTCTGCGTCCGCGCGCCACAGGTTGCGCACGTCCTCGCCTGTGGCGGCGTTGCACTTCGCGTAGTCCAGCAGGAAGAGCTGTCCTTCGGTCGGCGGGTTGTCGACGACGCGCACACGCCCCACGTATTTGCCCTGTGACGTCTGTCGGCGGATGTTCGCGCACCAGTCGCTGTCGAGGTCCCACGTGGCCGTGCCGGTCTCGACGAACGCCGCGTACGAGGCGTCCTCCCGGTCCGATGCGTAACCGCCCCGTGTCTCAAGGTGCCAGGCAGTGTGCTCGAAGTTCTCGAAGAGCCGGCCGAACTCCTCCAAGCCGATCAGTTCGGGCACTCGGGTGACCTCCTTGGGGCCGTGATGGACGAGTAGTTCGCGTGGTACGACCACCGCAGTGTCGCCCACGCCGAAGTGCTGCAGCTGGGCGATGTCCTCCGGTTCGGAGAGCGGTGCCCCCTGGACGACGATCTCGCCGGTGTCGAGGTCTTCGTGAACGGCAGGGCATCCGCCGTTCTTGCTGTCGGTGCCGTTGAAGCGCAGCCGTCGCGGCATGGTCGTCTCCCTCGGTGTCGGACTCATCACCCACAGCATCACCAAGCCTCAAGTCCCTTCGCTACAGCGTGCCTTCCCTTGCGAGAGACGAACCGAGAACATTCAGCCAGACTGCGAGAACATTCGAGAACATCGCGTGGCCGACGTCAACCTCGGCTTTCTAACGTCCTGTTCATGGTCAAAACCAGCGACTCGCACGGCACCGACGTGAAGGATCCACCTGTACTCGACCTCCGGACGATGCGCACTTACATCAGTACGCTTCGCGTTCACCTCCAACTGGCCATCCCTGAAGTCGAGGCAGCGGCTGTACGGCGCGACCGGGACGACATCCCGCGGCACTGCGCACTCGCGTGCATCGGTGAGGCGCGGAGGAAGCTCGGCATCGAGGCCCGCCCTGGTCTGAGCGGTGGTATCGCGTACGCCCGACGACTCGGGCGGTCTCTGAATGCTCTGCTCGACCACTACGAGACGTTCAACTCATAGAAGGGCAGGTCAAGATGGCCACAGCAGTAGAGACCCGGTCCAAGACCCGCGACACACGAGCCATCCTCAACGCGGTTCAGGAATGTGAGCCGCTCCTGGTCCCCGACGAGGACATGGACCTGTGGGAGCGTGAAGTGCGACTGCTGCTGCGCGACAGCGTCGCCGTCCGCAGCCTTGCCGAGCGGATCCTCGATCAGGGCATCGCGTACCTGATTACCGCGATGGAGAATCCTGGCGTCGACATGGGCCCCGGCTGCACCGTCGACATCGGCGTGCATCAGGTCATCCTCGACACGCCCGTCTACTTCGCCCTGTGCGAGATGTACAACGGTGGCCGGTACAAGCACCACGCCCCACTGGTGAGGCGCCGTCGCGACGGCATCGTCATGCGGACCGCCGAGATCATCCGGAACAACGGCTTCGAAATCGACATGGAGCTGTGGGAGGTCGACGCCTCGGACTGCGGCCCGTGCGACGAGAAGGTCCCCGACAGCCACTGACCGACCGCTACAGTCGCCCCGTCCTTTCGCCGCCCCGAGGGACGGGGCTGGGTCGCTTACGCAGAGGAACACCGTTTTGTCCGTACGTCATGACCTCGTCATCGAGACCGACGTCTGGAACGCCTACGCCAAGTCCGCCTTCAAGGAGGATGCCGAGCCCACGTTCTGCTGGACGCAGTACGCCGGACACGGCCCCGGTGCCGAGCTGCTCGGCGAAGCCCCCGCCAAGGTGCTGGAGATCGGCTGCGGAACCGGCCGCGCGGTCGCCTACCTCGCCGAGCGTGGCATCACGGCCCATGGTGTCGACCTCTCGCCACTCATGGTGAAGAAGACCAGCGAGAAGTGGGCCTCGACCGGTGCCGTCTTCCACCAAGGCGAGGCGATCGAATATCTGCGCCGCACCGACCAGACCTACGACGCGATCTATTCGATCTTCGGCGCCGCCTGGTTCGCCGACCCGCTCCACCTGCTGCCCCTCGTCCACCAACGGCTCAGGCCGCGGGGCGTGTTCGCCTTCTCGCAGCCGCCTGCCATTCCCGGCGCGTACGGCCCGCAGGGCATGTACAAGGGCGGCTTCGCCGGCAAGCCGATGTACACGTACCGGTACAGCTACACGCCGCGGCGGTGGAAGAGCCTGCTGTCGGGTGCGGGCTTCCGCGATGTCGTGGCTCAGGTCATCGACGCTCCCACACCGGGCCACGTTGGCACGCTTTTGGTGCGTGCCGAGGCATGAGCAGCCTGACCGACGGCCCGTACGGACCGCTGATCCCCATGCCCGAGCTGACCCCGGACAGGTTGCGGGCTGCGGTCGCGCGCATCGCGCCGAGCCAGATCCCTGCCCTGACGCAACACCTCTTCGAGGCCACCACGAACGCGCAGCAGACGCAGACCCTCGCCCCGCTACGAGCCTTCGTGCACTCCTGGGCCGTGTTCGTGGCTATCGAACGGTATCCGGAGCGAGCCGCCCGGCTGCGTGAGCTGGAGCGGATCGTGGAGGAAGGGAAGCAGGATCCGGCGCAGGCCATCGACGAGATCCGGGCCATCCGAGAGGCCGCCGAGGCGGAGGCGGGGCTGCGCGACCCCCGCCCATGACTGACCACCCCGGACGACCCAGGTCACACCCCGCATACCGATCCGCCCCCTGAACCCACCGTCCCCGTTCGATTACAGTGCTGAGCTGTCGTACGTGCGGGCGATACCAACGGAGGTCTTGGTGGGTGCGACAGCCGGGGCCGTCTGGGGACGTGCCGAGCAGCAGGACTTCCGTAGCCGGGTGCGTGGGACGCTGCTCGGGGCGGCGCTGGGGGATGCGCTGGGTGCGCCCGTCGACGGGCTCGGGAGTGAGGAGATCCGGGAGGCGTACGGCGCCGAGGGGATCGTCGATCTTGCCGTCGGGTTCGGGCGGCGGGGCGCCGTCACGCATCTCACCCAGCTCAGCCTCTTCTCCGTCGACGGGCTGATACGCGCCCAGGTGCGCCGCGACACCGGCGCCTGGCATCCGCCGACCGATCTGCACCGGGCGTATCTGCGATGGGCGGCGACCCAGCGGGACTGGGGGCCCGACGAGCGGCGGAAGGATGATGGGTGGCTGGCGCGGGAGGAGTGGCTGTACGCCCGGCGTGATCCGGCGCGCTCGCTGCTCCTCGGGTTCGGGGATGAGGCCATGGGGACGCTCGACTCTCCCAAGAATCCCGGCGAGACCGGGCCCGAGGCCGCCGCCCGTTCCGCGCCGTTCGGGCTGCTCGTGGGGTGGGAGCCGCAGCTGGTCGTGCAGCTCGCCGTGGAGTGCGCGGCGCAGACGCACGGTCATCCGGCCGCCTATCTGTCCGCGGGCGCGTACGCCGTGATCGTGCACTCCCTGGCCCGCGGCGAGACCCTCGACGGCGCCGTGCAGCGGGCCCTCGCGCTGCTCGCCGCCCGGCCCGGGCACGAGCCCGTCTCCGACTCGCTCCAGCACGCCCTGGGCGCCGTACGGCAGGGCATGCCCTCGCCCTCGCGGGTGGAGGAGCTGGCGGGGGACGGGACGGCGGACGGGCTGCTGGCCGCGTCCGTGTACTGCGCGCTGGTGGGGGAGGACGTACGGCACGGGCTCTGCCTCGCCGTGAACCAGGCCGGCCCCTCGGGTGCGGCCGGTGCGCTGACCGGCGGGCTGCTGGGCGCCCTGCACGGCGAAACGGCCCTCCCCCGGCCTGGCTGGCCGAGCTGGAGGGCCGTCCCACGATCCTGGAACTCGCCGACGACTTCGCCATGGAGATGACGCAGGGGCCTGCTCTTCATGGGCCTGCCGGCTCGGCCCCGGGCTGGATCGCCCGGTACCCGCGCGCCTGACCTGCGCCGGCCGCGTCGGAGTCAGTCCTTCACCGTCGTACGCACCACGTCGTCCCCCGCTCCCGCCGGAGCCGGTACCGTGGCGGCCGCCGCCCCGTCCCCGTCCGTGTTGATCTTCTCGATGATCGCGAGCCGCTCCGGGGTGTCCTCCGGCTTCACGAAGCCGATGAGGATGTACAGGACCAGCGACACCGCCAGCGGGATCGACACCTGGTACTGGAGCGGGACGCCGCCCTCGACGTTCCAGTTGATCGGGTAGTTGACCAGCCAGAAGGCGAACAGGCCCATGGCCCAGCTGGTGAGCGCGGCGGTCGGGCCGGAGCGGCGGAACGGGCGCAGCAGGCCCAGCATCATCGGGATCGCCATCGGGCCCATCAGTCCGGCCACCCACTTGATCACGACCGTGATGATGTCCTTGAAGGTCGGGGAGTTGACCTGGGTGGCCGCCGCCATGGACAGGCCCAGGAAGACGACCGTGGCCACGCGGGCCACGCGCAGGCCCTGACCCTGGCTCCAGCTCCGTGCCCTGCGCCAGATCACCGGCGCGCAGTCACGGGTGAAGACGGCCGCGATCGCGTTGGCGTCGGAGGAGCACATGGCCATGGTGTGTGAGAAGAAGCCGACGATGACCAGGCCCAACAGGCCGTGCGGGAGGAGTTGTTCGGTCATCAGGCCGTAGGAGTCGGAACCGTCCGGCTTCTGCGACTCGACCAGCAGCGGCGACATCCACATGGGGAAGAACAGGACGAGCGGCCACACCAGCCAGAGGATCGCCGACAGGCGTGCCGAGCGCTCGGCCTCGTGTGCGTTACGCGTGGCCATGTAGCGCTGGGCCTGGTTGAGCATGCCGCCGTTGTACTCGAAGAGCTTGATGAAGAGGAAGGCGAGCAGGAAGACGGTTCCGTACGGTCCGACCAGCGGCTTGTCGTGGCCCTGGAGCGCCGGCTCGTCCCAGGCGCCGAAGAACCCGATGCCCTTGTTGTCGAGTTCGACGATCACCGCGACGAACATCGCGATACCGGCGAGGAGTTGGATGACGAACTGGCCGAGTTCGGTCAGCGCGTCCGCCCACAGGCCGCCGATGGTGCAGTAGATCGCGGTGATGGAACCGGTGATGAGGATGCCCTGGTTCAGCGACACACCCGTGAACACCGACAGCAGTGTCGCGATCGCGGCCCACTTAGCGCCCACGTCCACGATCTTCAGCAGCATCCCGGACCAGGCCAGCGCCTGCTGGGTCTTGAGGTCGTAGCGGTTCTTCAAGTACTCGAGCGGGGAGGCGACGTGCAGCCGGGAGCGCAGCCGGTTGATGCGCGGCGCGAACAGCTTCGACCCGATGGCGATACCGAGGGCGATCGGGAAGGACCAGGTCACGAAGGATGTGACGCCGTAGGTGTAGGCGATACCCGCGTAGCCGGTGAACATCACCGCGCTGTAGCCCGACATGTGGTGCGAGATGCCGGAGAGCCACCAGGGCATCTTGCCGCCGGCCGTGAAGAAGTCGCTGACGTTGTCCACGCGCTTGTGCGACCAGACGCCGATGGCGACCATCACACCGAAATAGCCGATGAGCACGGCCCAGTCGAGACTGTTCATGTGCCCCCCTTCCAGGGTCCGCCATGTGAACGGCCCGCTCATCGTGAGTGCGTTTACGCGAGCACGACAAGCAAGCGTCAGGTCAAGGGAGAGTAAAAATGTTCTCCTTGATGACCTACGTTCACAGACATGAACCCCGAAAAACGGCTCAGCGCATCAGCTCCCCCGCATTGACCAGCAACGACTGTCCCGTGATCGCCCGCGCCCGGTCCGACGCCAGGAAAACCGCCGCGTCCGCCACGTCCCCGTCCGTGGCCAGTTCCGGCAGTGCCATCCGATCCGTCAGCCGCTTCAGTACGTCCGCCTGCGGCACCGCCTCGGTCTGCGCGGCGAATTGCACGAACGCCCGCACCGGCGGCCCCCACATCCACCCCGGCAGCACGGTGTTCACCCGGATCCGATGCGGACCCAACTCCCGCGCCAGCGAGTACATCGCGCTGGTCAGCGCCCCCTTCGAGGCCGCGTACGCCGCCTGCCGCACCTCCGAGGGCGCCGCCACCGCCGACTGCGTCCCGATGAACACCACCGAGCCCCCGCCCGACTTCAGCGCCGGAAGGCAGGCCCGGGTCATCCGCAGCGACCCCAGCAGATTCACGTCGATCACCGACTGCCACGTCACGAAGTCGGCATCCTCCAGACCGCCGAAGCAGCTGTCCCATGCGGCCACATGGACGACCGCGTCGATCCGCCCGAACCGCTCCCGCGCCAACCCGGAGAGGGCCTCGCACTGCGTCTCGTCGGTGATGTCCGTCGCCCGGTACGCCGTGTGCGCCCCGTCCGGATCGATCTCGGTGGCGCTCTTGGCGAGATTCGCCTCCGTCCGCGCCCCCAGCACGGCATTGCCCCCGTCCCGTACGACGGCCGCCGCGACCTGATGCCCGAGCCCTGCCCCGACTCCCGACACGACGACCGTCTTGCCCGCGAGCAGTGACATCCCGTTCCCTCCCGCCTCTTCCGCTCTATCTGACGGAGCGTCAGAGTATGGGCGACCGCAGGAAAGGGGAACCGCATGAGCGACGACACCCGCAGCGACACGTACGCCGAGCTGGCCGCCGTAGGCCCGTACGGTGTCCACCCGGGCCACGCCCTGATCACCATGGTCGAACCGCATCCGGGCCACGAGTACGCCTACAACCGCTGGTACGAGGACGACCACTACTACGCCGGCGCGATGGCCATGCCCTGGATGTACGCAGGGCGCCGCTGGGTGGCCACCCGTGACCTCCAGCTCCTCCGCTACCCCGAGAAGTCGGCGATCGCCCAGCCGGTCACCGCCGGTTGCTACATCTCGACGTACTGGATCACCGACGGCCGCTACGACGACCACATGAAGTGGACCGTCGGCATCAACAAGCGCCTCAACCGCGACGGCCGCGTCTACCAGGACCGTACGCATGTCTTCACGGCGTTCCAGGACCACGAGGCGACGGTCTACCGGGACGGCGCGGCCGGGCCTCGGGACCACCACGCCCTCGACCACCCCTACGCCGGACTGGTCGTGGAGGTCGTCGACGCCGAATCGGCCGGGCAGCGGGCCGAGTTGCTGGCATGGCTGCGTTCACGCCATCTGCCGAAGCGGCTCGCGGGCTCCCCGGCAGCGATGGTCACCGTCTTCCGGCCGACCCCGCTGCCGGGGGATCGCATGTCGTACGTGAAGCAGGTCGAGGGCGTCGATACGCGGCTGACCCTGCTGTGGTTCCTTCAGGCGGACCCGCGGGAGTGCTGGGAGGAGTACTTCACCGGGCTGGACACGGCGGTCGGGGAGACGGGACTGGGGAGGGTGGAGCTGGTGGCGCCGTTCGTGCCGACCGTGCCGGGGACGGACATGTACGTGGACCGGCTGAGGTAGCGGGGAGGGGGCGCGGGAGATAAGCCGAGCCCCCTCGGCAAGGACGGCGGGCTAGTCGAGAGGGCTCTTCCTGTGGTGCTTATGGAGTTGTGGGAGACGGTGCCGCATCAGCCGAGGTCGAATGCTCCCCGGCCGGCCTGAGCCACGAAGGCGTTCCACGCGTCGGCCGGGAAGGCCAGCGTGGGACCCTCGGGGACCTTGGAGTCCCGGACGGCCATGGCCGCGAGAACCGGTGACTTGATCTCTACGCACGCGCCGTTTCCCGTGGAGTACGAGGACTTGGTCCACGTGTCCGTGGCGCCCTGACGAATTGCCATGTTTGCTCCGCATTGCCAGTTGATGTTGCTGAGATTGCGCCAACGGTGTGCCCGATGGCGTGATCGACGCTACTCGCCAACATCGGCTGATGAAGCGACCATTCACTCGACCGGATGGCATATTCCAATGGAGCTTCCATCCCGGCCGGGCGAAGGTGTACTGTGCGCCTCTTTCTGCCCAGGGGCGAGTCTGAGCGGCCCTGGGGGAATCGGCTGCGGTTCGGCAGCGCCGCGTAAGGGGCGCGGGGAACTGCGCGACCAGCCCCCACCGGCCCGCGCGTTTTGACCGCGTTTCCAGCGGAGCGCTCAGCGCGCGTAGTCCTTAGCGATGTCCGCGATGAACTGCCGGGACTGATCCACGTTCAGCGCCTGCGCCCGCAAATGCTCGTACATCACCGCGTACTTCTGGACGTCGTTCGCCTTCTCCAGGTACAGATCGCTGGTGACGCCCTCGATGTAGACCACGCTGGAATCAGCCGCGTCCGGGAACTCCAGGATCGCGTACTGCCCGTTCAGGCCGGGGTGGGCGCCCATGTCGAAGGGGATGACCTGCACGGTGACGTGCGGGAGCTGTGACTGCTCGACCAGGTACTCCAACTGCTCGCGCATCAGGGTGCGGTTGCCGACCACCCGGCGCAATGCCGCCTCGTCCAGGACGGACCACAGGCGCAGCGGGTTGTCCGGGGCGGTGATTCGTTCCTGCCGGCGCAGCCGCACCTGGACACGCTTCTCGACCTCGGCGGAAGCGGTCTCCGGCAGCGCGCCCGCGATGAGCGCCTCCGCGTACGTCCGGGTCTGCAGCAGACCGGGGACGACCTGCGGGTCGTACACCCGAAGGCTCGCCGCGTCCGTCTCCAGGCCGATGTAGACGCTGTACGGGATGTCGCCGAACGAATGCCACCAGCCCTGCTGGCGCGAGTCCTTGGCCATTTGCATCAGCGAGTCGACGATCCGGTGGTCCTCCACCTCGTAGACCCCGCACAGATCGCGGACGTCACGCTGGCTGATGCTGCGCCGGCCGTTCTCCAGCCGACTGATCTTCGACTGCGACACCAGCAGTCGTTCCGCCACTTCCTCGGCCGTCATGCCCTTGAGCTCGCGGAGCCTGCGCAGCTCCTGGCCCAGCCGGCGCCGCCTGACGGTGGGATTGACATTGGACGCCACGGGACGTGCACCTCCGGCTGCGTGCCTTGATTGCCACTTTGCGTATCTGCTGCTGAGCAGACTGCCACCAAGGCGCTTCTTACCGCTGGGAAACGGTGGATATACGGCGGGTACGCGCCAGTTCGGACGCGGTGGCGCCGGGTGGCGCGGCAAGCGGGCGCCGCTACGCACGGCCGCGCGGGGCGGTGAGGCCGCGTCGTCGTCCGGACGTACGGCCTCATTGCCCCGCGCGGTCCAGCGGCTCCCGTACCGGGTCCGGGGGGATGCGGTGCGGCGCTGATGTGCGTGGTGCGGTTGTGTGGCGGTTCGGGTGGTGCTGCTCGTGTCGTGGGACTGCGGCTCAGTGGGCCACGACACGCGTCATGGAACCGCGACGCGGTTGCATCGGAACACCGCGGGCGGGTTCCGGTGCGGCCCTGCCACCGGGGGCGGCCTGGCGGCCGGCCGATGCCGGGCTGCGGCGCGGCTGGGCCGCCACGCCGTTCTGGACGTCCATCACGGCGTGCGCCACGAGGCCGCCCATGGGGTCGTGCCTGATCAGATCCCGTAGCCGGGAGCGGGACGAGCGTCCCTCATTACCCGGATACAGGTGCTTGCCGAGGCCGACCGCGTGCGCCAGTGCGGCGAGTGCCGCGGTCCGCGGGTCCGGCGGGACGCCGGTGCGGATCGCGGAGTCCAGCCGGGCCCTGATCTCCCGGCTGATCTCGGTCTGACTCGCCTGGTAGCGAGTCGTCGGCAATACCCCGCACATCTGGCCCGCCACGGCATGCACCATGCCGCATCGCTCCAGATGCGAGAGGTAGGTCTGGCGCAGCCCAAGTCGTGGCCCGCCAATCCAGTGGACTGCCCGCACCGGGGCGCCGCGCCTTCGCAGCAACTCCAACGCGCAGTCCAGAGTCGGATCTCCAGTCGGCCGTGGGGACACCACGGCGATACGATCCCCGTCAGGGGCTATCCGTCCGGCCAGCGCCAGCTCCACTAGCTGTGCTCCGGCCAGACCAAGGTCGAGCGACTGCGGCTGTGCAGTGGTACCCGTGGTCGGGTCCAGTGCCAGCAGCAGAAGCTCCTCCGGAAGTGTTCTGCGGCTCCTGCCCATCCATGCCTCCCCGCGTGGATGAATGACAGGG
This sequence comes from Streptomyces sp. DG2A-72, assembly GCF_030499575.1. NCBI lineage: Bacteria > Bacillati > Actinomycetota > Actinomycetes > Kitasatosporales > Streptomycetaceae > Streptomyces > Streptomyces sp. DG2A-72. The sequence continues at coordinate 4,330,563 of NZ_JASTLC010000001.1, read as the reverse complement.
TGACCCCTCTCACATTGGTCTGTCGAGAGCGCGTGACCGGAATGTAGTGGAACCGGCAGGTATGTCGTTCTCGTCTACCGCAGGGGTTAAGCCCGCACACAGGACACTGGTACATGGTTCGGACAGGGGCAGGGATGCTGTGTCCGGGCGGCGATTCACGGTTCGGTACGCGCACGGAAGGCTCCGTGCGGCGCATGGAGGAGGCATCGGTGGCGGGCGAGTCCCCCGACAGGTCGAAGCAGCGCGAGTCGTCGGCAGAACCGACGTCGGGGAGCGCGGGTCCGGTTCCCGAAGCCAGGAGCGAGGCCGCGGATCCGCGCCTCGCGGTGGCGCGGGACGCGGGGTCGTCCTCGTCGTCCGAGGCGCGTGGTGGCGTGGATACGGCGACGAAGGTCTTCTCCGTACGAGACCTCCCGAAGGATGTGCGGGAGGCCGACGGCGCCTCCGGCGGGGGCGAGGGTGACGGTGCTGCGGACTCCGCCGGGCCGGAGGGCTCTTCCGGCGGGGGCGAGGCGGACGTCGCCGGGGGTGGGGGTGACGGCGGCGGTGCGAAGGGCGCTGCTGGGCCGGAGGGCTCTTCCGGCGGGGGCGAGGCGGACGTCGCCGGGGGCGGGGGTGACGGCGGTGGTGGCCCGGAGGGCGCTGCCGGGCCTGAGGACATTTCCGGCGGGGGCGAGGCGAATGCCGCGGGGGACGACGACGCGAACGCCGCCGGTGGCGAGGCGAAGGCCGCGGGTGACGACCGGCTGCGGGCGGCGGTGGCTGCTTGGGTTGACGTCGCGGACGAGGAGCCGTCGGAGGGGGACGCGGAGGCCGAGGCCGAGGGCGCGGTGACTTCCGGGGATGTCGATGGGGGCGCCGAAGGCGGCGACGAGGCTGCTGGTGAGGCTGAGGCGGCTGCTGAGGCCGACGCGGAGCCGGAGGGCGACGTCGATGCCGAGGCGGGTGCCGACGCCGAGACTGGCGTCGCCTCCCAGGGCGACGCGGACGCCGACGGTGATGCTGAGGCGGCTGACGCCGGGACCGAGGCCGACAGTGAGGCAGGGGCCGATTCCGGGGCTGACTCAGAGCTTGAGGGCGACGCGGACGCCGGCAGCGACGCTGAGGCCGAGGCCGACAGTGATGCCGGAGCCGATTCCGTGGCTGGCTCCAAGTCCAAGTCCGAGTCCGAGTCCGAGCCGGAGGCTGATGTCGAGCCGGAGGCCAAGGCTGATTCCGAGGCCGGCGCCGAGCCGGAGGCTGACGCCGAGCCGGGGGCCAAGGCTGATTCCGAGGCCGGTGCCGAGCCGGAGGGCGACGTCGATGCCGAGGCGGGTGCCGACTCCGAGGGCGATGCGGATGCGGATGCGGACGCTGACGCGGAGGCCGGGGCCGGCCGTGAGGCCAAGGCTGATTCCGAGGCTGACGTTGAGCCTGAGGGCGATGCCGACGACGGTGAGGCCGTGGCTGACGCCGAGGCCAAATCCGAGCCGGAGGCCCACGCTGAGCCGGACGCCGGATCCGACGTCGATGACGACACCGACGCCGACGACTCTCCCAAGGCCGACAAGCCCCCCGTAGACCAGCCCACCGCTGCCTTCAAGGCCGTACGGCCCTCCGCGCCCGCCGTCGATCAGCCGACCACCATGCTGAAGCTGGGCGGGGTGGCCAAGCCGGAGCCCAAGGACGCCGACAAGCCCGACCAGCCCGATGAAGGCCAGTCCCGCAAGCCCGTGGCCGACGTCGAGCGCACCAGTAGGTTCGTCGCGCTCAAGCCGCTCGACGAGCCGCGTCCCGCCGCGCCGGACGTCACCAGTGCCGTGCCGCAGGTCGGGCCGGAGCGGACGACGCAGCAGCCGTTGCCGCCGAAGCCGCCGCTGGATCTGCTGGCGGAGCTGACGAACACGCCGCCGCCCCCGCAGACGCCGCTGCGGACGGCCGCGCGGCGGGTCAAGATCTGGACGCCGCTGGTCCTGCTGCTGGCGATCGTGTTTGCGGTCGTACAGGCTGTACGTCCGCTGCCGACGCCGGAGCTCACGCTCACCGCCGAGGACTCGTACACCTTCGAGGGCAGCAAGGTCGACCTGCCGTGGCCGGGCGAGGGCCAGGGCTGGACGGACGTCAACGGCATAGGGACGATGGGGAGCTTCGGCGAGCAGAAGCCGGTCGCCATCGGGTCGGTCGCCAAGGCCATGACCGCGTACATCGTCCTCAAGGACCACCCGCTGAAGTCCGGCGACGAAGGGCCGAAGATCAAAGTCGACGCCCTCGCCGAGAAGGAGGGCGGCTACAACCAGGACGGCGAGTCGACGCTCAACACCGTCAAGGAGGGCGACACGCTCACCCTGAAGCAGGCGCTGTCGGCCATCATGATCCCGTCGGCGAACAACATCGCCCGGCTGCTGGCGCGTTGGGACGCGGGCTCCGAGAAGGCGTTCATCGAGAAGATGAACGACGCCGCCAAGGAACTCGGGATGAAGAACACGACGTACACCGACGCCTCCGGGCTGAAGGAGTCCACCGTCTCCACCGCCGAGGACCAGGTGAAGCTCGGCAACGAACTGGTCGAGATGCAGGCGCTCGTCGACATCACCAAGCTGCCCTACTGGGACGACCCGTCGGGCCAGCGGTGGAACAACTACAACAAGCTCGTCCCTTACAACGACGCCATCGGCATCAAGACCGGCACCACCACCAAGGCCGGCGGCAACCTGCTCTACGCCGCCACCAAGGAGGTCGACGGTGAGACGGTCACCGTCGTCGGCGCCATCCTCGGGCAGCACACGGCCCCGATCATCGACACGGTCAACGCGGTCAGCAAGACCGCGATGCTCGCCGCCCAGGACGCGATCACGTCGGAGAAGATCCTGAAGAAGGGCGACGTCGTCGGGTACGTGGACGACCAGCTCGGCGGGCAGACGCCGATCGTCGTCACCAAGGACGTCTCCGCGGTCGGCTGGGCCGGGCTGAAGGTGAAGGTGTCCTTCGCCTCCGACGAGGTACCGCACACCGCGAAGGCCGGCACCAGGGTGGGCACGCTCACCGTCGGTGACGGTTCGGGCGGCGCGGTGGAGGTGCCCGTGGCGCTTCAGACCGACCTCGCCGAGCCGGGCTTCACGGACAAGCTGACGCGCCTCGCCTGATCCCGGGCGCGACGTTCCCAGCCGTGGCCCCCCGCTCGGCCCCCACCCGGGAGCCGAGCGGGGGGCCACGTGTTAGCGTCGCGAATCGGGGCAGGTCACCGCTCACGGGACGCGGCCGGAAAAGCCGCAGGGACGCGGCAGGCAACGGACGGGGAACGGGACGCGTCCTGAAGAGAACAGAAGACGGGACACGGGGAGTGCCTTCAGGTGGCCACTGCGGAGCCGAAACACGCAGACGACGCCGGTCCGGACCCGGGATCAGGCCCGCGAATACGCGTGCCCGCACCGCAGGCCGACACTGAGCACGGCGGTGCGACGGCGGCGCTCAAGCGTGCCGTCCTGACCCTCCGTGAACGGTTCCTGCGCCACCCCGTCCTGTTCGTCGCCGCCCTCTCCGGCGCCCTGCACATCGTCTGGTTCTTCACGTTCGCGAACAGCGGTGGCGACCTCGCGGCACAGGACGCCTGGGCCGAGTTCGTCGGCCGGCATCCGGACTCGGCGTACAACCTCGCCTGGTACGGCGGTATGCACCCGGTGTCGTACAGCGTGGTGTCGCCGTATCTGATGTCCGTCTTCGGCGTCCGTACGTCGATGATGATCGCGGGAACGATCTCGGCCGGGCTGCTGACGCTGATCCTGCTGCGCAGCCGGTCGGTGAAGAACCCGCTGTGGGCCGCGCTCGCGGGTGTGTTCGCGCTTCTGTGCAATGCCGCGTCGGGGCGGGTGACCTTCGGGCTGGGCACGGTGTTCGCGCTGGGTGCGGTCGCGGTGGTGTTCTGCTGGCCGTACCGCTGGCGCTACAAACGCTGGGTGAAGGCGCTGTGCGCGGCCCCGCTGGCGGCGCTCGCCACGATGGCGTCGCCGGTCGCGGGACTGTTCGTGGGCCTGGTGGCGGTGGCGCTGTTCCTGCAGAAGCGCCGGCCGGGCGCCTGGGCGCTGGGGCTCGCGCCCGCGGCCGTGGTCGCCGTGTCCGCCTGGCTGTTCCCCTTCTCCGGCACCCAGCCGATGTCCGTCGGCTCGGCGTCGCTGCCGCTGCTGTACTCGGTGTTCGTCTTCGCCGCCGTGCCGCGCGAGTGGAAGACCGTACGGATCACGGCCGCCGTGTACGGGCTCTCGGTCCTGCTGGTGTGGCTGATCAGCTCGCAGATCGGCTCCAACATCACCCGGCTGCCGATGCTGTTCGCGGGAGTGGCGCTGGTCGCCGCGCTGCCGTTCACGGTGCCGCGCTCCCGCAAGTGGTACGCGCTCGTCGTGGTCATCGTCGGCTTCAACGCGTGGATCGGCTTCAAGTCCGTGGACGACGTCGTGAACACGACCCCGACCGCCTCCTGGGCCCGCGAGCTGGCGCCGCTCGTCAACGAACTCCAGGAGGTCGGCGCCGAGAAGGGGCGCGTCGAGGTGGTCCCGGCCAGCTCCCACCGCGAGGCCTCCGCGCTTGCCCCGTACGTCAACCTGGCCCGCGGCTGGAACCGCCAGGCCGACATGGGACGCAACCCCCTCTTCTACGACGACACGCTCAACTCCGCGAACTACTACGAGTGGCTCAGGCGCTGGGCCGTCCACTTCGTCGTGCTGCCCAAGGGCAAGGCGGACGGCGACGGCGGTGAGCGCGAGCGGGAGCTGGTCCAGCGCGGCATGCCGTATCTGAAGCAGATCTGGGGCGATGCCAACTGGCAGCTGTTCCGCGTCACCGATCCGACGCCGCTCGCCGAGCCCAACGCCGTCGTCGAGCGCACCGAGCAGACCGAGCTGACCATGAAGGTCACCGCGCCCGGCCGCATCCTCGTCCGCATCCCGTACTCGCCGTGGCTGAGCATCGTCGACGCCGAGGGCAAGAAGCTGAAGCCCCCGCAGGAGACGGAGGCCTCCAAGGACCGCCCCGACGGCAGCCCGAAGTCGTACGACAACGTCAACGGCTGCCTGATGGAGGCCGAGGAGGACGCGGACGGCGACAAGTGGACGGTCCTGCTGGCACCGAAGGCGGGAACCTACCGGCTGGGAGCGCCGTACGGGGTGCCGCGGGGGACGCCGTGCCCGGAGGAGCTGAGGTAGTCACGCGAAACGGACTCGCGCGACGGACGCGTGTAACGGGAGGACCACGAGGCGAACGCGGGCCGGGGGCCGGGCGTCACAGGTGTGTATCGCTCGTCATGCCCTGGGGGACCCATGCGGACACACCTGACACGGACCATCGCGCTCGTCCTGTTCGCCGTCGTCGGTTGCGGCAGTGAGGCGGCCGGCGGCCACAGCCCGGCGCCGGAGACGAAGGAGCGCGCCGGACGGGTCGCCGAGGCCTGGGACGGGTCTGCGGCCGCCGAGGCGTACGGCAGGGGCTACTACCCGATGCAAGGCCCGGTCCAGCCGCCCGAGGGCGGCTGGCACGACGCGGACGACAAGGAGGCCTACGCGACCCAGAACTTCGCCCTGAGCGCCGAACTGCCCAAGACGCACAAGGGCGGCAAGAGCGGCAAGGTGAAGTGGCAGAGCGGAGAGACGCTCACGCTGGACCTGACGGGCGCGCTGGAGGCGTACGAGACCCTGGCCCGTAACAGCGGCGACGGACCACGCCTCACCGTGACCAGGGCGGAGCTGGGCGAGACGACGATGGCCACCAGCCGCGGTCCGGCGACCGTCCCGGCGTGGCTGTTCACGCTGGAGGGCTACGACACCCCGCTCAAGCGGGTCGCCATCGGCCCGTCGAAGATCCCCCAGCCGCCCATCGGTCCGGCCGCGGAAGGGCTCTCCGGTGATCTGTGGGATCTCGGCGGGGTGGTCGAGGTGGCCGGGGACGGTCGGTCGGTGACTGTCGTGGCCCACCATGGAGCCTGCGACGACGGGCCCGCCGTGGACGTACTTGAGACGGACGGCAGTGTGGTGCTGTCGGGGTACGTGGTCGGGACGGACGACGGTCTGTGCCAGGACAGCCTGCACGCCCAGGAGAGGACGGTGGAGCTGGACCGGCCGGTGGGGGACCGGGTTCTGCTGGACGCGTTCACCGGCCGACCGCTCGGCCCCGCGAGGGACTGAGCCCTCAGCGATCCTTCGCGTCCACCTTGACCGGAAACGCCACGTCGCACACCGGATCCTCCGCCCCCGCCGCGCCGCATCCCAGTCGGCGACGTTTCTCCGGGGCACCGGGAGCGTGCGACTGGTGTTTCCGCAGCTCAGGAGCGGTCAGGATGACCAGGTGTGGTGCACGGATGCGCGGGGCGAGTCACCCAGACGGTTGAAACCTGCCCTGCTCTGCGCCTGGCGATCTGTAGGCAGTCGCCAAACTCGACATCTACGGTGATCCACTGTTCCGCGGGTCCGCCCCTGTGCCCCGGCCCACGCCCGGGCCGCGGCCTCGTCGGCGACGGGGACACAGGCCTCGGCGGGCCCGTCGCTCTCCATCGACACCTCGGAGTGGTACACGACGAACGGCGGCGCCGTGATGCCCCCGCACTCCCGTGAGGCCGCCTCCAGGCGCCCCAGCGAGGCCCCGATCCACGCCGGCAGCTCGTCCGCCAGCGTGTGCCTGGTCTCGGTGATCACCACCTGCGCCGGCACGTCGGCCGTCTCGACCTCGAACTTCCCGTACATCTCGGAGCTCCTCCCCGACAGTCGTGCACGGAGGTACACGGCGAGCGTCCGCTGCCCCGCGATTCGCGCTTCAACGTCCGCCCAGTACGCGGCGAGCAGTCGCGCGGCATGTCCAGCTGCCGCAGCAGGGCCACCAGCCGGGCGCGTTCGGCCTGGTCGGCGCGGTAGTAGCGGTAGCCGCTGGCCTCGTCCACGTGGGCCGGGGCCAGCAGTCCGAGCCGGTCGTACAGTCGCAGGGCCTTGGCCGAGAGCCGGGCCTTCGCGGCGAACGCCCCGATGGTGAGCAGGTTGTCGTCCACCACGTCATCCTCCGTCACCGGGCGCCTTCCGCCCGGTGACAAGGACGCTCACCCTTGCCCCAGGGGCAAGGTCAAGAAGCCGAGCGCTCCGCGGGTAGTGCCGCGCTGTGTTGTCGTTCGGCTGCGGCGCCGTTGTGGCTGGTCGCGCAGTTCCCCGCGCCCCTTCGGGGCGCGCTGCCGAACCGCTACTTAGGCCAGTTGCGCCTCCACCGCCGCCACGACCTCCGCCGACTCCGGCTCGGTCTGCGGGGAGAAGCGGGCGGCGACCTCGCCGTCCCGGCCGATCAGGAACTTCTCGAAGTTCCAGCGGATGTCGCCAGTGTGCCCCTCGGCGTCGGCGAAGCCGGTCAGGCGCTCGTACAGCGCATGCCGTCCGTCCCCGTTGACCTCGACCTTCTCGGTCATCGGGAAGGTCACGCCGTACGTCGCCGAGCAGAACTCGGCGATCTCCTCGGAGCTGCCGGGCTCCTGGCCCATGAACTGGTTGCAGGGCACGCCGAGCACGGTGAAGCCCTGCGCGGCGTAACGCTCCTGGAGCCGCTCCAGGCCCGCGTACTGCGGGGTCAGCCCGCACTTGGAGGCCACGTTCACGATCAGGACGGCCTTGCCCTTGTACTGGCCGAGGTCCGCCGCACCGCCCTGGAGCGCATCGATGTCCACGTCGAGTACGGAGTTGCCGGTGGTGTCAGTAGTCATGAGCGGATGCTAACTGCGGTAGGTGTCGGCACCGTTCTGAGCCTCGACGAGAACCTCACCGGCCGCCGTCCGCGAGTACAGCACCGACCGGCCCGCCCTGCGTCGTTCCACGAGCCCCGCGTCCAGCAGGATCTTCACATGGCGGCCGATCGAGCCGAGGCCCTGGCCGGTCAGGGCGACGAGCTGGGTCGTGCTCAGCGGGGAGTCCAGCAGGACGAGCAGCGCGGCCCGCGCGGTGCCGAGCAGCGCGCCGAGGCTCGCGGGCGGGGGCCTGTCCGATACGTCGGCCAGGGCGCCCGTGCACGGGTAGATCACCGCGTATCGGCGCTCGGCTTCCGCCCAGGACACCCAGCCCGCCTTCGGAGTGACCGGCACGAACACCAGCTCCGCGCCGGAGATCTCGCGAGGCGGATATTCGTGCAGGTTGACCTGGAACCGGCTGTCGCCGAGCCAGCGTGTCCCGGGCCGCAGTCCGTCCAGTACGGCTGCCCAGCCGCCCCGGCTCACCTGTGCGAGCCGGGCGATCACGTCGGCCTCCAGGACGCGTCGGCGCCGGGGCCAGTACGGCCGTACGGTCTCGGTCCAGACGTAGGACAGGAGGTCGGCCGCGCGGTCGGGGAGGTCGTCGCGGTCGAGGTCGGTGGGGAGGGGACCGGCGAGGGAGACCTTCAGGTGCGCGCGGGCGTCCTGCGGGCGGGCCGCGCGGACGCGGGCGAGGCCCTCCTCGAAGGTTTCGCCGTCACGTGGGGTGGGCGTGAGGAAGTCGGCGATCCAGTTACGGCCGAGTCCCGAGCGGACGAGGAGCGCGGTGACGGGGTCCAACCGCTGTCGGTAGGCGGGGAGATGGACGTGCAGCCAGGCCCGCTCGCCGGGGTGCGCGGCCGTGCCCGCGTGCAGCAGCTTCAGGCTCGCGAAGGTCTCGGCGAGCGGGGAGAGGACGAAGCGGCTGCGGGCGAGGGTGTCGGCGTTGATCTGCCACCAGCCCATGGGCGTACGCCACCTTTCGCGTCTGCGCGAAACAATAACTCCCGCGTCCGTGGGCGCCCGAGACTCCGCGCATGACCAACAGCGTGACCAACGGCTACAAGTCCCTGTTCCGGACACCGGAGTTCACTCCGTTGTTCCTCACCTCCGCCGCCAATGGTGTCGCGAAGACCGTGGGCGGGCTGGCGCTCGGCACGCTCGTGTACCGGGCCACCGAGTCGCCGCTGCTGTCGGCGGTGAGCATGTTCGGCCCGTCGCTGGCGCAGGTGCTCGGCGCGACGCTGCTGCTGTCGGGCGCGGACCGGATGCCGCCGAGGGCGACGCTGGCGGGGATCTCGGTCGCCTTCGCGGCCGGTACGGCGGTGCTGGCGGTGCCGGGGCTGCCGATCTGGGCGGTCTTCGTCGTCGTACTCGTGGAGGGGCTGATCGCATCGCTGGGCGGGGGAGTCCGCTGGGGACTGCTCAACGAGATCCTGGCCAAGGGCGGCTATCTGCTGGGGCGTTCGGTCTTCAACATGATGAACGGGATCATGCAGATCGCCGGGTACGCGGCGGGCGGCGTCCTGCTGACGGTGCTGTCCCCACGGGTGGCGCTGCTGCTCTCGGCGGCGCTGTACGCCGTGGCCGCGCTGGGCGTCCGACTCGGCCTGACGGCTCGTCCGCCACGCTCGTCCGGCCGACCCTCGGTGACGGCGACCTGGCGCACCAACGCCCTGTTGTGGTCGTCCCGCCCACGCCGGTACGTCCTTCTGGCCCTGTGGATTCCCAACGGCCTGGTGGTCGGCTGCGAATCGCTCTTCGTCTCCTACGCCCCCGACCACGCGGGCACGCTGTTCGCCTGCGCCGCGCTGGGCATGTTCGTCGGGGACGTGACGATCGGGCGCCTGGTGCCGGGGGCGGTGCGCGGGCGGCTCGGGGTGCCGCTGCTGCTCCTGCTGGCCGCCCCGTACACGTTCTTCGTCCTGCACCCGGCGCTCCCGCTCGCCGCCGCGGCGATCGCCGTCGCGTCCGTCGGCTTCGGCGCGAGCCTGGTCCAGCAGGAGCGCCTGATGTCCCTCACTCCGGACGAACTCGCGGGCCACGCCCTGGGACTGCACTCCGCCGGGATGCTCACCCTGCAAGGCGTGAGCGCGTCCCTGGCGGGCGCGGTGGCCCAACTGACGTCTCCCGCAACGGCGATGACGGCGATGGCGCTGACGTCGCTCGCGGTGACACTGGCGCTGGCGCCCGGGTTGCGGGAGGCGCGTGAGCGCTACGGTTTGCGCCCCACCCCGCAGTAGGCGTCGACGGCGACCGGGTCACCGTACTCCGGGCGCCACTCGGTCACCTGGACGACGGCGGGCTCCACCAGCTTCAGCAGCTGGGACAACACCTCGTTCACGGCCACCGAGTGCCAGCCGTGGCACCCTCACGATGAGCGATTTCAAGGAGCCGCCACCGGCCCACGGCTGCAACCCGGCACCTACCCGGGTCGTACCTTCAACTGGTGCCAGATCAGCGCGCTCCCCACTGGCGGCACGGGCCCGAAAGGATGGAGCGCCTGCATGATCCCGGAGAGGGAGAACAGCAGCGCCGGCAGCGGCGTGTTTCCCCGCATTGATCACTCTGCTTGTGTACGAGATCCGGTTCGTGCTGCCTGGGCCAGTGCTGGTCATCGACCCAGGGCTGGGCTACTTCCTGGGGACCGGCGTCGAGCCGTCGCTGAGAGTCCTGGCGAATCTCGAGCAGTTGAAGGCCCGGTTCGACGTGCCGGTGCTGGTCTCTCCCTCCCGCAAGTCGTTCCTGCGGGCGCTCACCGGAACCAGCCTTCCTGGCATTGGTCCGGCAACTGTGGCGGCGGAGTTGTACGCGGCATGGCACGGAGCGGATTACATCCGTACCCATGACGTTGCCGCCCTCCACGATGCGCTCACCGTCTTCAATGCCCTGGAAGCTGCCAAGGGAGGAGCGTGATGGACCGGCGAGAGGCGATTGTCGCGGTGGTGCGGCGGGGAGAGCGGGTGCTCGTCATCCAGCGGGGTCCGCTGGCCAGGTTGCCGGGGTACTGGGCGCCCCTCAGCGGCAAACTCGAACCCGGTGAGACGCAGGAGGAAGCCCTGATCCGGGAGGTGCACGAGGAAGTCGGCCTGAGGGTCTCGCCCGTGGCCAAGGTCTGGGAGTCCCAGACCTTGGACGGCACGTTCCGTCTGCACTGGTGGACAGCGGAGGCCGAGGAAGAGGAAGTCGTTATGCATCCGGGCGAGGTGAGCGACGCACGCTGGGTCACACCGCAGGAGTTCTCCCGGCTTCAGCCCGTCTTCGAGACCGACCGCGTGTTCTTCGACCGCGTGCTGCCGCAGCTTTGACGATGCGTCGCCGCGAGCGGTCGCCTGTCTGGTCGGCACACCTAGCCACCTTGACTCCGGCGGACGCGGCGTTCGTCAATCCCGGCCGTGGTCGGGGGCAAGCGGATCGGCTGGGGCTTGCCGTGGCCCTGTGCACGTTGCCGTTGTTGGGGTTCGTGCCGGACGACGTGGCGTCCGCACCGTCGGTGGCCGTGGCGCGGCTGGCCGAGCAGCTCGGGGTCGACCGGATGTGATGTGCTCGTAAGAACGTCGGGCGTCCGGGCCGGCGCGGCGCCCACTGCGGAGGCGAGACATTCTGATCCCGGCAACTCGTACCAAGTAGCGGTGTGTCCGTTAGGCGATCTTTCAGCGAAACGAGTTCAGGCAACGCGAGCGACGAAGTCGAGCACGGTGGCGACGATGGCTTCGGGGGCATCTTCGGGAACGAGGTGACTGGCTTCTGACACTATTTGGAAGTTTGCGCCGGAGATGCGGCTGGCGAGGGTTTGGCCTCTCGCGACCGGAATCCAGCTGTCTTGCTCGCCCCAGAGGATGGTGACCGGGCAGCGGATGTCGCTGTAGCGGTTTTGGATCTCGTCGGTGTGGCGGTCGTCCATCTGTGCGATCTGGCGATAGAACGCGGCCTGGCCCTGATCACCCAGCCAGGGCTCGATGTAGCGGTTCATCTCCTGCTCGGATAGCCGGCGGTGCACCGCCCCGGCGATGTAGGCGCGCAGGATCGCTTCGTGGATGTATCCGGGTAGTTCGTTCAGCGCGTCTTCGTGCCGTCTGGCGGTCTGTACGAGCGCCGATCCGTGCGGACTGAGCGCGACCGGGTCAATCAGGGTCAGGGATCGGTAGTCGCGGCCGTCGAGCAGGTGTGTCCGCAGCGCCGTGGTGCCCCCGAAGTCGTGGCCGACCACGTGGGGAAGATCGAGGTCCCAATGGTCGAGCAGTGCGGTGAAGACCTGGTTCTGTACTGCCAGCGAGACGTCTTGCCCGGGTCTTTTGTCCGACTGGCCGTACCCGAGCAGATCGAAGTAGTACACGCGGTGGTGTCGCGTGAGGTGCGGCACGATACGCCGCCAGACCACCGAGGAGAACGGGGTGCCGTGAAGAAGCACCAACGGCGCGCCTTCCCCCAGTACGCCGAAGCGGACCTTCTGGCCGCGAAAGTCGAACGTGTTGTCCAGGCTCCACGCCCCGTCCACCAGCTTCACTGACACAACTAACCCCTTTCGCTGAAAATATGGTTAGTATGGTTGTGGTAGTGAGTCTGCCTGTCAACTCGTCGCATGGCGTGTGGAGAAGGACCTTGACGACCTGGACAGCCACGTCCTTCCTCGGTGGCCACCCGGCACTCGACTTCGTCAACACAGTCGGTGGCCGCACGAAGGACCGCAACGTCGAATGGCTCCGCGAGTTCGCCGACGCCGCCGACTGGGCGCGCGCAGCCGGCATACTCGACAACGCCGAGCACGAGTACCTGCTGGCTCGCGCCGAAAGCGCCCCCGAAGAAGCGAGTGATGCCCTCACAGACCTGCGGGCCCAGCGCGAGGCGTTGCATGATTTCCTGCTGGCAGCTATCGAGGACACCGACTGCCCGGCAATGGTCCGCGAACGAGTCGAGGTCGACATCGCGGCTGCTCACCGTGAAGCGCACCTGTCGGACCGATACCGCACTCAGCCTGCGTGGGTAACCGACGTAGCCGAGCTGGGGTTGCGAGTCCTCGCGGTACGAGTGGCCCTGGCCAGCGCAGCGCTGCTGGCCAGCGATGAACGCTTCCAGATCGGCGCCTGTGGTCGATGCTCGTGGTTGTATCTCGATCCCTCACCGAGTAGGCGACGTCGCTGGTGCTCCATGGCGACCTGCGGAAACCGCGCGAAGGCTGAACGTCACCAACGGCGGCAGACAAACGCGGGAGGGTGAAGACCGTGATCTATACCGAGGAGTGGGTGACCGCTCGGGCGCGAGAGGCTTATGAACAGGGGCAGGCATCCTTCGGGATCTGTCCTGAGCGTTCCGCGCTGCTGGTCATCGACATGCAGGACGAGTTCGTCCGCCCCGGCTGGAGTCCGTACTGGGTACCGGCTGCAACCCGGATGGCTCCGCGGCTGCGACGTCTGGTCCATCTCTGCCGGGATCTCGGTGTCCCGGTGATCTGGAGCATCTTCGACGACACCCACCTCGGGTTGGACCGTCCGTATGCCCTGCGCCACCTCCCGCATGCCGACACCGACTGGCGCAGGACGGAACCCGCCGAGGTGCGGGATGAGATGGGCTACCGCAGTGACGAGGTCCTGATCCGCAAGCCGTCCTACGGCGCGTCCTACGACACTCCGCTCGACACGATCCGGCGCAACCTCGGCCGGGACACGGTCATCGTCACAGGAACGCTCACCAACTACGCCTGCTGCACCACCACGCAGCAGGCGTACGAGCGCGGCTATCGCGTCGTGTTCGGCGGGACGTCACTGCCACCGACGACGAATCCCGGCAGAAGCCCGAACTTGCCGTGCTGCGCAAGGGATTCGCGCTCGTGCCGAAGGCCGAGGAGATCATGGATCGGCTGTCCGGCACGGACTGAGCGCACTCAGCCGCTCAGGGAAACGGTGGGAAACGATCAGCTTGAACGTGGGGATTGACAGTCGTCATCGACCAGAACGCTGCTCGTCAGAGGCTTCCGTCGGTGCCCCAGCTTGCCGGTGAAGCCGAGCGAAAGTAGCCAGAAGCGAAGCCCCCAGTGCGGCCGTGACGGACCGTCTGGGGACGACTCTTCAGGCTCCAAGCCGCAGCACCATCGCGCACAACTCCGGAGCCCCGTCGAACGGCACCGTCTCACCCACCTCGCGGTAGCCCCAACTCTCGTACAGCGCACGAACCTTGCGGTGCTGCCTGTGAACCAAGAGCGTCACCCGCTCCTCGGCGCGGCCACGCAGCAGCTCATCATGGATCGCCTTCGCCGCCCCAGTGCCACGCCACGATGTACGGACCATCAGCTCCGACAGAGCGAACGTGCGCGCCCCGGACTCCGCGGTGAACTCCCCAGGCAGAGGCGGTATCACCTTCGCCCACCATGTTGTGGCCGCGCTCAGCGGCGCCCCGTACGCGTAGCCGATCGGCTCGCCGCGGTCGTAGCCGACCACACACGCGAAGACCTCACGGGCCGACCAATGGTCGACAAACTTCGCGAACTCTTCCCGCCCAGCGAGTGGGTCGTCACTGCCCTCGTACACCTCGTCGTGGACGTCCAGGAGGAGTCCGCGGATCGCGGACGCGTCCGCGTGCCCGTAGTGCCGTAGGTCGAATTCGGTGTGTGTGGTCATGTACGTCCTCCTTGGCCGGCTGCGGTGACCCGCGCGAGACGGGCCATGATGCGGCTGCTGGAGATGTGGTCCGTCTGGACCGTCGCGGCGGTGGCCGCAGCCCGCTCGTACTCGCCCTGGGTCAGCTGGAGTTCGGCGAGTACCACCGCGTAGTAGGCGCGGTTGCGGTTGAATCCGTCCTCAAGGAGATCGAGGGTTTGCAGGGCATGCTGTTCGGCGCGGGCGTACTGGCCGGCGCTCTGGTGGGCGAGGGCGCCGAGCCCGGACAGTTCCGCCGGGGTGAGGAACGCAAGCCAGCTTGGGGCGCCTGCCACGTCCGCGCGGTCGTAGGCGCGTTCGGCCGCGGCTAGTTGTCGGCCCATGCCCTGGGGATCGTTGGTCTGCGCGAGGCAGTCGGCGAGCCGGGCGTGCAGGAGAGAAGAGACCAGCGGCTGGGCCCGTAGGTGCCGCTCCGAAAGTGCGGCCCGGTTGATGCGTGCGGCCTCCGCGGGCCGTCCGGCGTGCTCGGCTTGTGCGGCAAGGTCAGACCACGCGCGGGTCACCGCGACCGGATCCCGGGCCAGCAGTGCCGCCTGGAGCGCCTCATTGCGGAACTGGGCGGCGCGGGAATAGTCACCGCAGTCGTGCGCGGACCACCCGGCGCAGGCTGCGACGTCGGCCACGGCCCGGGTCAGGGCACGCTCGACGCGTTCGCCGTACGTGCAGTGGTCCAAGGCCCCCTGGAGTCGTGTGAGGTAGTCGGCGGCAACTTCGACCAGGGCGCCCCCTCCGAGCCCGTTGAAGTGCGCGTCAAGGCGGCGGATGGTGTTCTGGGCGCGGTCGACGTCGGACATGCCGAGACGGCCGCGGTGCGGTGTCTGGTCGGTGCCGAGGGTGGCAGCGAGGGCCCCGGCGATGAACGTGCGGCGCTGCACAGGGTGTTGTTCCTTCGCGGGCGCCGGCCGCGCCGATGTGGGAGCAGGTGACGCCGTGCGCGGCGCGAATCCCATGTCTTGCGGGCTGCGGCCGAAGATGTGCTCCAGAGGCCGAAGATAGCGCGGCCAGGGCCAGCGGACATGGCCGGAGATCCAGCGGCGCACGTGCCGGTCGGTGCAGTTCGCGGGTTCGCGGTACTCGTCGGAGGCGACGCGGTTGACCTCGTCGGCGAGCGCCTGATGCGTGTAGCCGAAATCCGTGAGGAGCGCCTCCAGCGTGGTGTTCCGCTGCCTGGACATCGTGTCTCCCTGCTGCGCGTACCCCTTGACGGTAGTCGTACCGTCACTGACCGCGTGGGGAAACTGTCCGGTCCTCCGTCGGAAAGTGCCCTCCATCTGTCCTGATGCCGCACCGGACACTTCCGGTTTCCTCAGGTGACGACAAACCCCGGCGGCCTGGCAGGGCCCTGGGGAATGGCCAACCCTGTGGAGGAGCGCCGACCCATGCGAGCTACATCCCAAGCGGCGGCTGGTGAAGAGCAGGATCAGGCCCCGCTGGACATCGCCGCGATGCGCGCCACCGTGCGCCGACTGCTCGGCCCGGACGACGCACCGGACGCCCTGCCGCCGTCTGCCGATGAGGCCGACACGCTTACCCTCACCCTGCGCGGGCACCTGGAGCTGATCATCCCCGAAGTCGAGAAGGCAGCGGGCCCGAAGCTCAGCAGCGTGCAGTCCTACTGCGCCATGGCCTGCGTAGGCGAGGCTCGCCGCAAGCTGGCCGTCACCCCGACGCCTGGACTCGATGCCCGTGTCGCCCTCGCCCGGCGCCTCGCCCGGTCCCTGAATGCCCTGTGCGGTCACTACGACACCCTGAGCGGGAGCGTGTGAGCGCGGGCGTGCACTTCTCCGTCACTGCGACGAGCCGATCACCGACCCGGATGACGCCGTCTACTTCGGCACGAGCCGAGCAACTCCGCCCCCAGGTGGGGCATCTGGGCGCATCGCGCACACCTCGACCTGGTCGGCCCGGGCCCGGTCGGAACACGCGTCCTGGCTTGTGTCCTGATTGTCCGCGCGCTGTCCGGTGACTGACCGGCCACGCCCCGCGTGAGGCGTCCCATGGCGACCGCAACGTCAGGGGCGTACCCCCAAACGCCTCTCCCCGCCGGAGCCTTGCGGAGCTTCGACGGTAGAGGGCACCAAGAACCCCGCCTCCGGTCCCACCCTTGGACAGGCCGAGCCTGAGGCGGTTGCAAGCCCGATGACCGGCTTTGACCGAAGTCGGCACATGCGCAGAGGGGAGGTGCCATGCGCAGCAACCTCGGAGTCGTCAGGACTTGGCCGCCCGTGCCGAAGCCCGACGATGACCCGCCCACCCCGCCCCCGGACGACAACAACTAGGAGTGTCCATGGCCGCTAACGGATACGGCCCTATGACCCCGAGGCAACTCGCCGAGGACGAACGGCAGATAGACCAGGTACGGGGCCGAAGGCACTGCCGGGTGCACCGTGACCAGCAGATGATCTCGCTTCTGGCTGGTGTGGATATCTGCCCCGTTTGTGCCCCCGAGGGTGAGAGCCGGACACTGCGGCCGTCACACACGGGATGACGCCCCGACCACTCTCACTCTCGCAAAGGTCAAGTGGTCGAGACGCCCGGCTCCCGACTCCAGGAGAGGAGGGGAACACGCCCATGAGGGTAGACGCGACGCCGCCGACACCGGGCCCAGATCCACCGGGTAGCCCGCCGCCGCGACGGCCACGAAGCCACCAGCACCAGACAGGCTGACCGGCCCTGAACCAGCCCCGCTCGTCCGCTTCATCCGTGGCGGATGGGCGGGGTCTGCGCGACTCATGCACTCGGCGGACCGTGGTGCCAGCAGCCGAACGAACGCCCGGGGCTGCCGATCTGGGCGGTCTTCAACTGACTTCGCCTGCCACCGCGATGACGCTGATGGCGGTAGCGTCGCTCGGCGTTACGGGGGCGCTGGCGCCGCGGCTCTACGACTTGCGCCCCACCCCGCAGTAGGCGTCGACGGCGACCGGGTCACCGTACTCCGGGCGCCACTCGGTCACCTGGACGATGCCCGGCTCCACGAGTTCCAGACCGTCGAAGAACCCGGCGATCTCCTCGACGCCGCGTACGTGGTACGGCACCGCGCCGCTCGCGTTGTACGCCTCCGACGCGGCGATCATGCCCTCGCTGGTGGCGGTGCTGTCGCTGATCACGAGGTGGCTGCCCGGCGGAAGGTCCGCCATGAGCTCACGCACCAGCCCGCGCGCCTGCTCGTACTCGGCGACATGGCCGAGGGTGTTGAGGATCATCAGGGCGACCGGCCGAGAGAAGTCGAGTGTGCCCGCGGCGGCCTCCAGGATGCCCTTCGGGTCGTACAGGTCGGCGTCCAGATAGGTGGTCCTGCCTTCGGGTGTGCTCGTGAGCAGGGCGTTGGCGTGGGTCAGCACGATCGGGTCGTTGTCGACGTACACGATCCGGGCGTCCGGTGCCACGCGCTGGGCCACCTCGTGCGTGTTGTCGGCGGTCGGCAGGCCGGTGCCGATGTCCAGGAACTGCCGTACGCCCTGCTCACCGGCGAGGTGGCGGACGGCGCGCCCCAGGAAGTGCCGGCTGGTGACCGCCACGTCGACGAGGCCGGGGAAGATCTCCTTGATGTGGTCCCCGATCTCCCGGTCGACCGGGTAGTGGTCCTTGCCGCCGACGAAGTAGTTCCAGAAGCGGGCCGAGTGCGGCTTGGTCGTGGAGTCCGACACGGCAGACCCTCCTCCTCGGGAGTGCGGGTGATCGGTGTGGTGATCAGGTCACCAACGTAGGTCAACTCGGCGTGCATGCGGGGGCGTTCGGGAAAGCGCTTGCGCGATGTCTTGACGTGTTCCTGTCCTAGTGGGTTTATGGGAGCGCTCCCACGTTTCTGTCGATGCTCACGTTGCTCACGCTCATTCATTCATCTGGAGTCGCAGTGAGAACTACGAGAAGCACGAAGAGAAAGAGTCCTGTCGCCGCGTTACTGGCCCTCCTCGTGGGCCTGTTGGCCCTCGGCACGGCCCCCGCCCACGCGGAGCCGCCCGGCGCCCGGGCCACCGGCCTCCACATCAGCGACGGCCGTCTGCTCGAAGGCAACGGCAACGACTTCGTCATGCGCGGCGTGAACCACGCCCACACCTGGTACCCCGGCGAGACGCAGTCCCTGGCGGACATCAAGGCGTTCGGCGCCAACACCGTCCGGGTCGTCCTCTCCAACGGCCACCGCTGGACGCGCAACAGCGCCGAGGACGTGGCCGCCGTCGTCGCGAACTGCAAGGCCAACCGGCTGATCTGCGTGCTGGAGGTGCACGACACCACCGGCTACGGCGAGGAGGCCGCGGCCGCCACGCTCGACTCGGCGGCCGACTACTGGATCGGCCTGAAGGGCGTCCTGGCAGGCCAGGAGAACTACGTCATCATCAACATCGGCAACGAGCCCTGGGGCAACACCAACCCCGCAGGCTGGACCGCCCCGACCGTCGCCGCCGTACAGAAGCTGCGGTCTGCCGGATTCGAGCACACGATCATGGTGGACGCGCCCAACTGGGGCCAGGACTGGCAGGGCGTGATGCGTGCGAACGCCCAGACCGTGTACGACGCCGATCCCACCGGCAACCTGATCTTCTCCATCCACATGTACAGCGTCTACGACACGGCACAGGAGATCACCGACTACCTGAACGCCTTCGTGACGGCCCGACTGCCCATCCTGATAGGGGAGTTCGGCGGCCCTCCCGACCAGTACGGCGATCCCGACGAGGGCACGATGATGGCGGCGGCCGAACAACTCGACCTCGGTTACCTGGCCTGGTCCTGGAGCGGCAACACCGACCCCATCCTCGACCTGGCGATCGACTTCGACCCGGCTCGGCTCAGCTCCTGGGGCCAGCGCATCTTCAACGGCGCCAACGGCATCGTCCAGACGTCGAAGGAGGCCACGATCTTCGGCGGCACGGGGCCCGACACCCAGGCCCCGACGGCCCCCGGCACTCCGACGGCATCCTCCGTGACCTCCACGTCGGTCACCCTCTCCTGGCCCGCCGCCACGGACAACGTTGCCGTCACCGCGTACGACGTCGTCCGGGTCGAGGGGACGTCCGAGCTGCCGGTCGCTGCTTCGAGTACGAACACCGTCACCCTCACCGGTCTCACCCCCGACACGGCGTACACCTTCGCCGTCCACGCCCGCGACGCCGCCGGCAACCGCTCGGCACGCTCGGCGACGGTGAGCGTCACGACGGACGAGGCGACGGGAGTGGGCTGCACGGTCGGCTACCGGGCGGTCAACGAGTGGCCGGGCGGCTTCCAGGGCGAGATCGTGATCCGCAACACCGGCACGACGCCGCTGAGCGGGTGGCGCCTGGCCTTCACGTTCGCCGACGGGCAGACCGTCACCAACATGTGGGGCGGAACGGCGACTCAGAACGCGGGCGCGGTGACGGTCTCGCCCGCGTCGTACACGTCCACCATCCCGGCGGCGGGTTCGGTGACGGTCGGGTTCACGGGGAGCAAGGGGGCTGCGAATAGGGCGCCGACGTCGTTCAGGCTCAATGGGGCGGTCTGCGCAAGCGCCTGAACTATGGGACTTCGCCCGTCGCCAGATAGGCGCGGCCCAGGCGGGAGCGGTTGTCCATCTGCAGCCAGTCATGGCTGGGGTCGGTCAGCGGGTCCAGCAACTGGTGCCGGCGGAGGGCCTGGTGGTGCAGGGCGATGGCCGCGATCGTGCGGGCGGTGGTGGATCACGCGCGGTGCGGGGACGTGCTGCTCGTGTCTACTCGTCGTCCCCGATCCGTACGACCGCCAGCGTGATGTTGTCGGGGCCGCCGGCCTCGATCGCGGCCTTCCACAGTTCGAACGCGGCCCGTCCGTCGTCGTGTTCCCGCATCACCTTGTCGAGAACGTCCGTCGGTACCGGGTCGGTCAGACCGTCCGTGCAGATGAGGTAGCGGTCGCCGGGGGACAGGGGCACGGACGTCACATGGGGGCGGACGGCGCGATAGGTCGGGCTGCCGCCCAGGCACTGGGTGACGAGGGACGTGGTGCGCTGCCCGGGTTCGAGCGGCCCGCTGTCGTCGACGCTCACCTGACGCAGCCCGTCGGGGGAGGCGGCGAAGACGCGACTGTCGCCCACGTTGAACACGAGCAGCGCATCGGGCTGTACGACGGCGCCGGCCACCGTCGTCCCCATCGTGGCGAGTTCGCCGCCCTCGTCGCCGCCGGCCGCCTCGTACACGGCGCGATTGCAGGTGCTCAGGGCGCTGCGTACGGCGTCCTCGTCGCTCAGTGCCGGACCAACTGCCGCGAGTTGGCGTACGACCAGAGCGCTGGCCACCTCACCGCCCGGATGTCCGCCGAGTCCGTCGGCGACGGCGACGACGAGCGGTGTGCCCAGCGGGAAGGCCAGGGTCTGCGGGTTCTCGGTGACCGTGGCGCACAGGGTCCACGGGCCGACGACGAGACTGTCCTCGTTGCGGTCCCGCAACAGCCCCGGATGACTCAGCGCACTCACGGCGACGTACGGCATGTGACACCGTCACCGCCCGCCGCGTCCACCGCTGTCCTGTCGCTCACTGCTCCCGTTCCACGTACTCCTTGAAGGACTCCAGATCACTGCGGACGAGCCGCTCGATCGCGTTCGCCTGGGCGAATCCTCTCGGCCCGCCGAAGATCTCCCTGATCGTGCCGGGGTCGTACTCCAGCCGCGCCTGGACCCGGGTGTGGTCCTGGTCGATCGGCTGCAGCGAGAAGGAACCCGTCAGCTCCGCGGCGCCCGTGGTGTGCCACTCCATCACGCGTTCGTCGCCGTGGTCGGAGACCTCGGCCGCGAACTCCCGGGCCCGCCCGCCGGCTTCGACATCCAGATGCGCGCGCCCCTCCGCCTCCGGACGGGCACCATGCACTCCCGCCACGAAGCGCGGATAGTCCTCCACCCGGTGCAGCCTGTCCCAGGCCCTGTCCACCGGGACTCCGACATCGATGTGCTCTTCGAGGGTGCTCATGGCCCACCTCCGGGTCCGGCTCATGACGCACGGTCCTATGCCTCCAGTGTGCGCCCGGCTCGGGGCTGTCCGGGTGCTTCCTCGCTGGATCGCACTTCACGGCGCGTCGCTGGTTTCTATAGTCATTTTTCATACTAATCTCCCGTAACTGTACGAAGTCGATCTGTCGCGGATCGCACACACCACACCTCACTTCCGGAGATGACATGCACAAGCTTCACAAGGCTGCCGTCGTGGTCGTCGCTCTCGGCAGCGTCGGGATCCTGAGCGCCGGCACCGCCACCGCCAACGGGAAGGACGGGCACGGCGGTAAGAGCGTCATGCAGAGCTCGCACTGCAAGTCGCACGACCTGAACGTCGACGTCCTCGGCCAGGTCGGCATCCTCAACGGCGTGCTGGGCAACGCGCTCAACGGCGAGGGCAACTCGGGCGGTCAGCACACCCACGTGGGCTCGACCATGGGCTGCGACAACAGCGCCTTCTAGGTCGCGCCTCTTCAGTGGAGTAGGGGGCACGCGGAACCCCAGGGGCCTGATCCACATCCCGGATCGGGCCCCTGATCCGTGCCGCGCCTGATGGGCGCCGTGGCTACTGAGCGGCGGTGTACCGCAGGAGGTCGCTGTGGAGCCGGTGCAGTACGGCACTCGGTTCCGTGCCGGGATGCCTGCCGGGCGCACATCGTTGAGGCGCACGCTGCGCCATACGGCGGCATCGCTCGCCATTGCCAGCGGCGCGGACGTCAACGTCGTACAGACGATGCTGGGCCACAAGGTCTCGAAGAAGATGCACAAGCGCCGCTCCAAGCAACTGGCCAAGGCGAAGGCCAAGCTGGAGAAGGCGGAGGAAGAAGGCCCGCAAGGCTGCCCAGGCCGTGGCCGTCCTGGAGGATCGCGCAGCGTGATGTGCGCCTTATGCGTGCTGTGTATGACAGCAGGGGTCGCTCGGCGGCGCGGCGGAACGCCCCCTGCTCGGGCTGCTAGGGCAGGTCGCGGCGGACCAATGCCTGAGCGAATGGTTCTCCGGTGGCCCGGGCGTAGGCCATCCGCTCGCGCACCTCGCTGAGGGTGCGTGGGCGGTAGCCGGGGCCGCCGCAACAGCTCTTGTGGAAGCGCACACCGGCGTGCAGCAGCACGGAGAGAGTGCGCCAGGCGGCGGTGTCCCGCCTCTTGGGTGCCGCGAAGGCGGAGCCGACGTGGATCAGTGGTTCGGCGCAGCGTGGACAGACCCGGTCGTGGTCGTAGTAGCCGGGGTAGAGCCGCTGCAGGGTCGGGCTCGACAGATTTCCGGCATGCTGCGCAGGCTCTTCAGCAAAGGTGGGGCGGCGAAGGTCGACCGTACTTGCATCTACACGAAGAGTCTGGCGTCGACGACGTGGGTCATCGGTTGCCAGCCGAGACGACGGCCCGCCTCGCGTGCAGCACGACGGACGTCCTTCAGGCCCTCCAAGCGGTCGACCAGCTTCTCGTACCGACACCGGGCCGGCTCATCCTTCGCGGGCATCGCACAGCCCCCCACCTCTGCCCGTGGTGCCCGGCGCTGCCGCGCGGTTGATCCGGCTCATGCCGCCCTGTGTCGGACCGTCCGCTCACGCATCGCTCACGCGCTGTTGGCTGCCGAGCGGCGCCTGGTCAGACCTGCCCGAGGTCGATCTCCACCGGGAACGGGGCCACTACCTTGAGGACGCCGGAGAACACGTCTCCGTCCCTGTGGTCTTCGTCGCTGGGTCGAGAACATAGGGCCATCGTTTCCGATCGGACGCTGTGATCCGACGGCCCGGCCACTGTTACACAGCCTTGGTTTCTTGACGCACGTTCCGACTCCCCTTGAGTGAAACGAGGAGCAGTGCGTACGAGAAACAGCCTGATCAGGCTGGCGCTCACGGCGACGGTCACAGGTGTGCTGGCGGTGGGCGCGCCGGCCGTCGCCCTGGCGGCGGCCACCGGCCCGGCGGCCGTGTCCGCGGGCTCGGCCACCTCCGCCGAGACATCGGTGGAGCCCAGCCAGAACCAGTGGAAGCAACTGAACAAGATCGCCGACACCCATTCCGCGCTCGGCGTCGCGGACTCCGGCACGGTACTGAGGCTGGCCGCCGGCACCTCGGCCGCAGAGAAGACCAAGGTCCAGTCACTGCTGCCGTCGGACACGGTGACGACCGTCCGGACCAGCCAGTTCAGCAAGGGTGCCCTGGACAAGATCCAGAAGACGGTGACGTCCCGCGCGTGGAGCAGCGACGCCGACAAGTACGGCGTGGCCACCTCGTACGACGCCAAGACCGACAAGGTGACGGTGCTGACCGACGCCCCGGCCTCCGTCACGAAGTCGCTGCGCAGCGCCTACCCGGGCGCCGTCGACGTACAGCAGGCCCGCCTCGAACCCCAGACCGGCCGGTTCGCCGATGCCCAGCCGTTCTGGGGCGGAGCCGCGCTGATCGGGACCCTGGGCACCCAGGCCTTCAAGTGCACGGCCGGGTTCGCCGTCAGGCAGCGGGCCACCGGCCACCTCTACATGACGACCGCGGGGCACTGCTTCAGCAATCTGACGCACGTCTACAGCCGCAGGGAGAACGACAGCTTCGGCAACTGGGTCGGACAGGTCACGCGGCGCGACCGCAACATCGACACCGAGCTGCTGTCCGGCAACACGGCCCATCCCTACGACGGCTTCATGTTCACCGGCGGCACGGCCTCCAGCAGGTCGTCGATGTTCGTGCACGGCACCGAGGCGCCCGAACACGGGAGGCGGGTCTGCGTGAGCGGTTCCGTGTCGTTCAACCACTGCGGCCACCCGATCTCCAACACCAGGTACAGCATCTGCTACTCGGGAGGCTCCGACTGCATCAGGGACGGCAAGGGCTTCCTCTACGACCGAGGTGGCACGAACTGGCCGCGCTACGACAACGGGAAGGTCACGAAGGGCGGTGACTCCGGTGCCCCCATCTACACGACGGACGACACCGAGTCCGGGGCCTGGATCGTCGGCGGGCACTCAGGCGTGACGTGGCTGGCCGGTGGTCCCTGCCACTGCTCGACGGAGTACATGGTCGGCGTGAACATCGAGGCCATCAGGCAGGACCTGGGAGTCGAAGTCGTCACCAGGTGACCGTCCGGCACCGGCCCGGAGTACGCCTCCCGGGCACCGGGATGCCGGCCGCCTCCCGAAGCGGCCGGCATCCGCCCGGCATCCCCCGCGCCCCGGAGGCGCATCCCCCTCCCTGTCTGGAGCCACCATGTCCCACCCCCGCAAGCCCGTCCGTCCGAAACAGGACACCGTACCGACGCCGCCCTTCGGCTTCAGGACCGGCCGCTGGCTGGCCGCCGGCGTCCCCTGGTTCGCCCCCTTCACCGCGATCGCGGCGACGATGAGCGTCCTCGCCCTCGTCATCTCGGGCCCGGACCTCACCGACACGGCTGACCAGATCCTGGCTGCCGCCGACTGGACCCAGCCCCACACCTGGGCCGCGCTGCTGCTCAGGCTGGGCGCCAGCGGCCTGAGCTTCCTGCCCGTGGCCGTGGCCGGCCACCTCGCCTACGGCATGGCCGGCAGACCGGCGCTCATTCCCGGCATCCTGGGCGGCATGGCCGCCATGGGCGCCCAGGGCGGCATCCTCGCCGGTCTGCTGGCCGGCCTGGTCGCGGGCGCGGCCACCCTGGCGTTGCAACGGATTCCCGTCCCCTCGGCGCTGCGTGACATCGCCTCGACCGCGCTGGTCCCTCTGCTGGCCTCCCTGGTCACCGCCGCGGTGATCATCGCGTTCGTCGCGGGGCGGCTGACCGCCCTGAGCGGCTGGCTGCACGGGAAACTGGTGTGGCTGGAGTTCCACCACCTCGTTCTGGTCGGCGTGCTTCTCGGCGCGATGGTCTGCTGCGACCTCGGCGGCGCGATCGGCAAGACGGCCATCGCCTTCGGCACCGTGGGCATCAGCGGGCCCGACCCCTCGAAGTTCAACCCGACCGACATGACCATGATGGCCGCCGTGGTCGCGGCCGGCATGGTGCCCACGCTCGGCATGAGCCTTGCCACCCTCGTCCGCGGCAGGGTCTTCACCGGGCCCGAACGGGCCTACGGCAAGGTCGCCTGGCTGTTCGGCGCCGCCTTCATCCCCGAGGGCGCCGTCCCCTTCGCGCTGGCCGACCCGCTGCGGGTGATCCCGGCGGGCATGGCCGGCGGAGCCGTCACCGGCGCCCTGACCATGACCTTCGGTACGACGACCACCGTCCCTTACGGCGGTTTCCTCGCCCTCGGCGAGACGGGCGAGCCGCTGCTCCTCGTCCTCGCCGTCGCCGCGGGCGCCGTCGTCACCGCCGCGACGGCCGTCGCCCTCAAGAGCCTCGGCGGGCAGCCCGCCGCACGCGCCGCGAGCCCCGCGGTCAGGATCCGCCGGAAGGTGTCCGTCGCCGGCTGAGTCCGTACGACCACGAAAGGGCGGCCCCGCTTCGGCGGGGCCGCCCTTTCGTGTCGGCGTACCGCGTCCGTGTAACAGCCGTACGTCTTTTCCGGCGGCCATGTGTGATCCGGCCGCCGGACCACCGAGACGTCCGAAGGGTCTTCTTGGGGTCGCCGGGGCGCCCCGCCCCCGGCGGACATCCGAGAAGAGACCAGGGAACCACCATGTCCTCATCCTCCAGGCGGAGCCTGTCGTCCCGCCTTCGCGACCGTGCGCGCAAGGCCGCCGTCCCGGCCATGCTGCTCAGCATCACCATCGGCGGGGTCGGCGTGTCGGCCACCGCGCACGCCGCCGAGGGCCCCAGCTGCTTCAGCGCTCCGGCCCAGACCTGCCCCGCCCCGGCGCCGGCCCCGGCTCCCCTGCCGCCGCGCGGAGATCAGCCGGCCGGCATCTCCAACCAGCAATGGCGGGGAGCGGCCAGCGCGGCCGAATTCTGGAGCCGCGAGGGCGTCAGCAACATCCAGGGCGACCGGTTCCACCTCGTGGCGCCGGGCGAGCGCGGATACCCCGGACAGGGGTGGCCCGGCAACATCACCCAGGGCGCCCGCGCCTGGTACCACTTCGACACCGGCACCAGCCGGGTGCGGGAACACCACTACATCTACTACGGCGGCCTGTTCCGGGACGGTCGCCACGTTATCCAGGGCCTGGAGGAGCGCCACCACGTCACGCCCAACAACGCGGACGGCTCGCAGGATATCTACCGCGAGTACGACGTCCACGCCTGGAACCACGCCCAAACCGGCATTCGGGGCCGGGAGCGCATCGTCCGCAACACCCGCAACGGCCATGTGTACGCGACGTTCGACCACTACGGCTCCTTCCACTACCTCGGCCGCTGGTAGGAGAACGTCATGAACGAGGGCCCCGAGGTCCGTGGCGGCCGTTGCCGCACCCTCATCGACCTGTTCGCCGTGTGGTCCGAAGCGCTCGGCTTCCCGGACTACTTCGGCCACAACTGGGACGCCTTCGAGGAGTGCCTGTTCAGCGTGGTCGAGTCCGGCCCCGTCACGGTCGTCGTCCACGACGCCGACCAACTCCTCGCGGACGAGGATCCGCGGCAGCTCTCGACCTTCCTGGCGATCGTCGACGCCGTCGGGAAGGAGGGACGCCTCAGCCTGAAGGCCGGTCCGGCAGCCTGAGCACGGCTTCCGCCCCGCCCTCGGGATGGTTGCGGAAGGTCAGGACGGCGCCCAGGAGGCGCACCTGGCCGACCGCGATCGTCAGGCCCAGACCGGTCCCGGCCCCCGGCGCGCTCGTACGGAAGCGCTGGGGGCCGGAGGTGTGCAGGACCGCGAAGAGGTCGGGCGGGAAGCCGGGACCGTGGTCGCGTACGCGGACGACCGGGCCGTCCACCTCGATCTCGACCGGCGGGGCGCCGTGCCGCAGCGCGTTGGAGGCGAGGTTGGAGAGGATCCGCTCGACGCGGCGCGGGTCCGTCGTCACCGTCGCGTCGGCCGGCACCCGCACCTCCACCCGCTCCAGTCCGGCCACCGCCCGCCGGACCATCGCGCTCACCTGCCGCTCCTCCGTCTCCACGGTCGCCACCTGGGCGTCCATGCGGGCCACTTCGAGGACGTCCTCGACCAGCCCGCGCAGGTTCCGCACGGACCGCACGATCAGGTCCGTGGCGGGGCCCGGCGGCAGCAGGCCGACCGCCGTCGACATGCCCGCGACCGGGGTGCGCAGCTCGTGCGCGATGTCCGCGGTCACCCGGCGTTCCGCCTCCAGCCGGGCGCCGAGCGCGTCCGCCATGGTGTCGACGGCGGCGGACAGGCGCGCGATCTCGTCCCGGCCGCCGGGGTGCACCCGGGCGTCGAGATCACCGTTCGCGACGCGTTCGGCGGTGCGGGCCGCGGCGGTCGCCCGGCGCCCCATCCGCACCCCGAGGAACAGGCCCGCCAGGGAGACCAGGACGGTGGCGATCGCGCCCACCGCGCCCAGGGTCCGGTCCAGCGAGGCCAGCGCACGGGCCTCCGGCGCGTAGGACCGCGACACCGTGAGCACCTCACGGTCCGAGACCCGGGTCGCCGCCCACAGCACCGGACGCGCGCCGTCCTGGAGGTAGGTCACCCGGACCCCGCCCCGCACGGCCTCGCCGACCGGTTCCGGCAGACCCGGCGGGTTGATCCGGGCCGGCGAGGTGCGGGCGGCCGCGTAGTCGTATGCGGCGGTCACCAGTTGCCGGTCCAACTCCGAGCGTGCCGTGTCCAGTTGTCTCTCGGAGGTGAGGTGGTGGACCAGGACGCCGACCGCCGCCGCCACCGTCATGGCCGCGGCGGCCACGGCGAGGGCGACCTTCGTACCGACGTTCACGGATCCGGTCCGCCTCACACGCGCAGCTTGTAGCCGAAGCCGCGCACCGTCTCGATCCGCTCCCGGCCGATCTTGGCGCGCAGCCGCTGCACATGGACGTCCACCACCCGGGTGTCGCCGGACCAGGCGTAGTCCCAGACCCGCTCCAGGAGGAGGTCCCGGGTGAACACCGTGCCGGGCGAGGTCGTGAACTCCTTGAGCAGCTTCAGCTCGGTCGTGGTCAGCGACAGGAGTTTGTCGTTCCTGCGCACGGCCAGGGAGACCGGGCAGAAGCGCAGGTCGCCGAAGCGCAGGAGCTCGACCGGCGGTTCCTCCGGCCGCGACGGCGCTGCGACGGGTGCCGCCCGCCGCAGCAGCGAGCGGATCCGGGCGACCAGTACCGGCCCGTCGAACGGCTTGGTCACATAGTCGTCGGCGCCCGCCTCCAGGCCCATCACCACGTCCACCGGGTCGTTGCGCGCCGAGATCAGCAGCACCGGCACGCCGGACTCCTCGCGGATACGCCCGGCCAGGCTCACCCCGTTCAGCCCCGGCAGCATGATGTCGAGCACCGCCACGTCGGGCCGCCGCTCCCGGAACAGGGCGAGCCCGCGCACACCGTCGGCCGCCGTACGGACGCGATAGCCGTGTCCTTCCAGCGTGAGCCGGGTGGCCTCGCGGATCATCTCGTCGTCCTCGACGAGCAGGATGTCGTGCATGCTCCCTCTCACTGTGGGTCGGGCAAGCGCGTCACGGCTTCGGCACGCGCAGGGGGACGCCGCTGACGTCCTCCGCCCAGTCGGGTGCCGGCCGGTGGACGGGGGTGACGCTCGCGTGGCTGTAGTACGCCGCGTACTGCCGCTTCACCAGCCCGCTGAGGACGATCTCGACCTGGTAGCTCCGCGGTTCCTCGTCGGGGCAGCCGGAGCCGCAGGAGAAGTCCATCACGTAGCCGGTCGCGGTGGTCCGGGGCGAACCCCAGTCGCGCCACCGCATCCAGTCCAGCGTCGTGTAGTCGGTCAGGTTCATCAGGTCCGGCCGCTCGTGGGGCTTGGACCCCCAGTCCAGGACGTACACCGGCCCGGTCCACGGGACGCGGGTCGGGGCCGGCCCCTCCACCCGGGCCCCGTCACCGGGCACGCCGCACCCGGTGAGGCAGGCCAGCAGACCCGCGAGCGACGCGCACAGCGCCGATCGTCGAAGAGCCATGCACGTCTCCCCCGTGCTGTCGGTCGTTTCGCCTCAAATAGTGCAGGTCATTTCATGAACGACCGGTTAAATCCATCAGTGATGTCTATAACAGCGGGTTTATGCAACCATGCGCCGGAATCGTGCATCGGCGGCTTTGCCGGAGCACTCTGAGCAGGTGTTCCGGAGGCGATCGTCATGATGCACACCACTGTGGGATGGCACGGAGATCGACGCGGCGTCCGGCCGGACGTCCCACCCGATCCACGTGTGAGCCGCCAGAGGCGGCTAAAGGTCGACCTGCACCGCCCTGACCAGCGCCTGCGCCCGCGGATCCGCCGTCACGGTCTTGCGGAAGCCGTTGGTGACATAGCCGAACGTGACACCGGTCTACGGGTCGGCGAAGCCGAGGGAACCGCCCGGCCCGGGTGTCCTAACGAGCCCGAGGAAGAAACCCCAGGCCAGAGCGGTAACGCGTTGTGCCCCCGGCAGGATTCGAACCTGCGACACCGGCTTTAGGAGAGCCGTGCTCTATCCCCTGAGCTACGAAGGCGAGGATCTCCGCGAGATCCGGCGACTAGCCTAGCGGATTAGGGATCGGCGGTGGACAGGTTCTCGTTTCCGCAGGCCAGAAGGCGCCCCGTGCAGGGCTGGGCCGGCCGAGGCCCGGTGCCGGATGCCCACGCCGGCGCTACCGCCGGCGCCCGCCACCCTGAGGCACCCGCACCCGCACCCGCACCCGCACCCGCACACCCACACCCGCCGACCGCCCCGAATCCGGCGCGCCTCCACCCGGCCCCGGACAACGCCCCCGGCACGCCACTGGGGCCTGTCCGGCGGATCTTGCCGGAGAGGCGGGGCCTTGCATCTGCACGCACCAGGCCCCGCTCACCTGCGCTGATCAGGCACCGCCGCTTTTCCTCCGACCTGATCCGCCGGACAGGCCCTAGCCGACCCGCTGCATGGCCTTCCGATGCCGTTCCGCCATCGCGGATCCGGACTCGCGGCGGGCCATCCTCCGTAGTACGGGCGGTGCGAGGAGCAGCCCGGCGACTGCCCAGGCACCCAGTACCCCAGCTGTCTCCAGGTGCCGCCAGGATTCGCCGAGCTCGGCGGCGACCGCGTCGGCCGGAAGGAGTGCCGAGCGGAGGCCGAGGCCCAGCCAGTAGACGGGGAAGATCTGGCCGACGGTCTGGAGCCACTCGGGCAGCTTTGAGAGGGGGAAGTAGATGCCGGAGATCACGATGAGGCCCATGACCGGAAGCATCAGCAAGCCGATGGTGCGGGGGCTGCCGACGAGGGAGCCGATGACGGCGCCGATGGGCAGGGTTGCCAGGAGGCCCAGCGGTACCACCCACACCAGCGTCAACCACGCCCCGCCGCCCTGCCGGGCAACGTCTTCGACGAGGAACACACCGGCGGCGAGGGCGAGCGCCATGGAGGCGAGGGCCGTACCCGACACCATGATGATCTTGCCGACAAGGTGGCCGACCATGCCGTGAGGAACGGATTTGGCCCGCAGCAGGGTGCCGTCCTCGCGCTCGGTGGCCAGTAGCTGCGCGGTGGTCATCATGCCGGTGAAGGCGAGTGTCATCCCCACCATGCTCGGCAGCATGAACGCGCCGGCCGAGATGCCGGCACCCTTCAGCGGATCGCCCCTGACCAGGAAGAGCGGCACGATGAGCAGGACCGTCCAGAGGACGTATCCGAACACGTCCTGGCCGGTGGTGAAGGTCTGCCGAAGTTCCGTGCAGCCACGCCGCACTCCCGCTCTCGCTGCGTACCACACCGGACTCATCGCGATCCCTCCCCGAAAGCCCGTGCCGCGCGCTCGCCGGAGATGCTTCCCGCCTCCGACTCGCGCACCATCGTCAGGTAGGTGTCCTCCAGGCTCGCCCGGCGCACCTCCAGCCCGCCGATCGCCTCGCCGTGCTCCTCGAACAGCCGGCGGACGAAGGGGGTCGGCTCGGCTGTCGCCTGCTCGTAGGGCTTCCCGTCCCGGGTCCAGCGCACGGTGGCCTCGGCCGATGCCTGCCGGGACAGCTCCTCGGCGGGGCCGTCGGCCACGATGCGGCCACCGGCCAGAATGAGGATCCGGTCGGCGAGCCTCTCCGCCTCGGCAAGATCGTGCGTGGTCAGCAGAACGGTGGTGTTGTCGTCCGCGAGCCCGCGCACCAGGCCGTGGAACTCGTTCCTGGCCTCCGGGTCCAGGCCGGCCGTCGGCTCGTCCAGGAACAGCAGCTCCGGTCGGCCCACAATGCCGATGGCCACGTCGAAACGTCTGCGTTGCCCGCCCGACAGGGTCCCGACCCGTTTGTCCGCCTGTTCGGTGAGCCCCACGGCGGCGATGAGGTCGTCGATGTCCCACGGCCGCCGTACGAGGGCGGTGGAGTACGGCGCGTAGTACGAACCCAGCTGTGCCAGCAGCTCCCGCACCCGCCACTTGCCGTGGTCGCGCCAGGACTGCAACACGATGCCCAGGCGTGCACGCCACCGCTCGTCCCCGCGAGCCGGATCGGTGCCGAGGACGGTCACGTCACCGGCCGAGCGCATCCGGAAGCCTTCCAGGATCTCGATCGTGGTCGTCTTGCCCGCGCCGTTCGGGCCGAGCAGTACGACGACTTCCCCTCGACGGGCCGTGAAGCCGACCCCCTTCAGTACGTCCTGGCTGCGGTAGCGCATCCGCAGATCGCGTACGTCGATGACCGTGTCGCTCTCCGGCGGTGGACTGCTCCCAGCCCCGGACAGGGCGTGAGCGGTCGTCATAGGTGTTCCCCCGTCAGTCTTCTCGTGGTCGTCCTCTGGGATCAGGGGCCGGAGGCCGCGCCGATGTCCGCGGTGGTCATGCCGCGATCGTCTGCGGCCGGTCGTGGCCGCCTCGCAGCGACTGTCCGGGCCCTACCCGGGCGAACACATTACCTAACGTGTACCTACGTGCCGATACAGCGCGTCCCCTTCGCCCGAAGTCGGCGACCTCGTCGACGTTGTCCTTGGTGATGAAGGCCGGTCCGTTGAGGACGGGTGCGGTGCCGCCGCCGCTGAAGTTGCCGTTGGTCCGGTAGAGCCAGAGGGCGTCGACGGAGAGGTGGCCCTGAAGGTAGGGCTGTTGGTCGACGGCGAATTCCGCGACCTTGGCCTCGGTGCCCGCGTCGGACACGGTCTGCACGGCGGTGAGGGCGATCGGGCGCCGAGGGTGACCACCTGCCGCGCCCTCCTCCTCGGACTTCTTGCCGCCCGAGTGTGGCGGCTCGTCGGTGTCTGCGCATGTCCTGGTGTCTGCGCAGGTCCCATGAACCTCGCAGTGCGGCCCGGGGTGCTAGAGCGCTTTATTGGCGCGCTCTAGTCCCAAGTGCCACGTACTACGAGGCCGCCTCCGAGGGCTGTCAATGGATATGTCAGGACGTCTCTGCAAGGCCGGAAGGGGAGCGAGTGGCGTGCGCGTCTCTCACGCCACCGACACCCGCGTGAACCTCCCCGCCACATGCAGGTCCGACTCGATGCCCGCCGCCGTCGCCCTCAGCTCGGGCAGGATGTCGTGGACGCATTCGTCGGCCGTGTGCCGGGCCGCGTGCATCGCGACGTTCACCGCGGCCACCACCCGGCCCGTGCGGTCACGAACCGGCACCGCGATGGAGCGGAGGCCCTCCTCCAGCTCCTCGTCGACCAGGGCGTAGCCCTGCGCTCGGACATCCTCCAGGATCGCGGAGAGCACCGAGGGGTCCGTGACCGTGCGCGGGGTCAGCGCCTTCAACTCGCCCGGTGCGCGCGCCGCTTCAGGTACGCCGGCGAGCATCACCCGCCCCATCGAGGTCGCGTACGCCGGCAGCCGCGTCCCCACCGTGATGTTGACGCTCATCACCCGGATCGTGGCCACCCTGGCCGTGTACTGGATCTCCTCGCCCGACGGCGACAGGACGGCCAGTGACGCCGACTCGTGGACCCGGGTGGAGAGGTCGGCGAGGTGCGGGGTCGCGATCTGGGAGAGGGTCGTGCGGGAGAGCGGCGGGAAGCCCAGGGAGAGGACCCTCGAGGTGAGTGTGAACGTGCGGTGCGGACCCGGCCGTACCAGCCCCAGATGCTCGTATGTGATCAGCGCCCGGCGGGCCGTCGCCCGGGCCAGGCCCGTCGCCTTCGCGACCTCCGTCAGGGTCAGTTCCGCGCGGCCCTCGCCGAAGGCCGTCAGGACGGTCAGGCCGCGGGCCAGGGATTCCACGAACTCCCTCCCCAGCTCCTGCTTCGACGCCCCCGTCCAGGTCGCAAGGCCCGACGGCGGCGGAGCCGGCTCCGGCGGCGGGGACTCGCGCAGCTCGCGTTCCATGTCCGTCACCGCCGCCCGTAGCCGGGGCAGAAGCGTGTCGCGCAGGCCGGCGGCGGTGTGGCGGCTGGTGTGGCTCACCACGCTTGCCACACAGGCGACTTGGCCGGTTCGGGGATCGCGTACGGGTACGGCCACCGCGACCAGGCCCGGCTCGATCAGCTGGTCGTCCAGCGCCCAGCCGTCCGCCGCCGCCTGTGCCGCCCGGTGCTCGAACTCCTCGTCGGGGCGGGTGTGTTCGCGTGGCGGTACGGCGGGAAAGGCCCGGTCCTGCGGGTCCGCCGCCCGGCGTGCGCGCCAGCGCGCCCAGTCGTCGTCGCTCCACTCGGCGGCGAACAGCGGTCCTGGCGCGGTGCGTTCGGCCGGGAGGAGGTCGCCGATGCGGAAGCTGAGGGACATCGCGCGGCGGCGGGTGGCCTGGTGGATGAAGCGGATGCCGTCGCGGTCGCCCACCGCGAGTGACACCGACTCGTCGAGTTCGTCGGCGAGTTGGTCGGCGCGGGCGGCCAGCAGCGCCGGCAGGCGCAGGGCGGACAGGTAGGCGTTGCCCAGTTCCATCAGGCGGGGGGTGAGGACCGCGTCCCGGCCGTCGAGGCGGACGTACCCCATGCGCGCGAGCGTCGAGGTGATCCGGTCGATGGTGGAGCGGGCGAGTCCGGTGGCCCGTTCCAGGCCGCTCGGGCTCAGCGTGCCGCCCGCCTCGGTCAGGTGCCGCAGCACGGCGATCCCGCGCATCAGCGGGGTGACCGCCTCGGCCGGTACGGCGGCGGGCTGGCCGGTCGCCCCGAGGGCGGCGGTCGTGGTGTTCGCGGGCATCGGTTCTCCGGTACGGCGGTCGCGGCAGGCCTACGGTAATCCGCGCCCGTTTCTTCCAGCCCCGCGCGCGTTTCCTTTCCCCAAGCCTTGCGCGCGCTTCCTTTCCTCGAGCGCTGCGCGCGCTTCCTTCACTTCCGCGTCGGCCGCGGGCCCCGTGTCACCCGCACCCGGTGCTCCCCGCCGGGAT
The DNA here is from genome assembly GCF_030499575.1 of Streptomyces sp. DG2A-72. Classification (NCBI taxonomy): domain Bacteria; kingdom Bacillati; phylum Actinomycetota; class Actinomycetes; order Kitasatosporales; family Streptomycetaceae; genus Streptomyces; species Streptomyces sp. DG2A-72. The sequence continues at coordinate 4,296,028 of NZ_JASTLC010000001.1, read as the reverse complement.
CCGCTTCCGTCACCGCGATCCGGATGCCGTGCCGGGGGTCCCGGAAGTCCTCGCCCTGCGTGAAGGGCGCGTCGGACAGTTCCGCGTGGACGTTCGGGCTGCGGGTGCAGCCGCCGCTGTCCCGGCGTGAGTCGTACACCGTCACCGGTCCCCGGCCGGTGTCCACTGTCGCGTCGACTTTGTAGATCAGGACGCCGGGGCGGCAGACCGCCTCGTCGTTGCCGCCGCGGGTGCGCAGCTCGACCGCGTAGCCGGTGCGGGCGTCGACCGGGACGAAGACCAGCTTGGGGCCGCCCGCGCGGGACAAGGGGGTGAGCGCGTGGTCGCTGGTGCCGGTGTCGGCCGCGCAGCTGACCTGGGTGGCGTCCAGCCAGCCCAGTTTCCATTTGTGCCAGCCGAGGAAGTCGTTGTTGGCGCCCCAGTCCTCGCTCATGATGTCCCAGTGGCCGACGGCGGCCCCGCCTTCCTGGGTGTAGAGGTCGGGCAGGCCGAAGACATGGCCGTTCTCGTGGGGCAGGACGCGGTAGCCGGTCTTGCCGTAGGTGCCGGAGCCGTCGTCCTGGCGGGAGTAGACGAAGGACGCGTTGGCCACCGGCCTGCCGTCCGCGACCGGTGCCTCGGTGTTGCCGGCGAAGGTCACGGACAGGACGGTGTCCAGGGCGGAGGGGCCGGCGTTCGGGGTGATCAGCACGTTCAGGAAGTCGTACGACGTGAAGTCGATCTTGGGATCGGCGGCGGCGACGAGGTCCTGGACCAGGTCGCGGTAGCCGGGGGCGAAGGGGGCGCCGCGTTCTATGCCGTACGCCCGGAACGGCTTCGGCATGCGCAGCCACTGGCGTACGGGCGTCTCGGGGCGGTAGTGCAGGCGGCCGTAGGAACTGGTCCGGAACCATTCCTGGGTCTGCGGGAAGAACTCGGCGTAGCGGTCGAGGGCGGTGCCCTGGCCGGGGGCGTCGGAGAAGTCGATCATGAGGGTGAGGGCGCGGACGGTGCCGGTGGAGCGGGAGTAGCCGCGGGGGGTGGGGACGCCCTCCGACATCTGGACCTGGGGGCCGCCGGTGATCATGCAGGGGCCGTGGGCGGCGGAGCGGGCCAGGGCGATCGAGCCGGCGCCGGCCGTCGTGGAGGTCGCCGCCAGGTGCCCCGTACCGGCCGAGTTGCTGACCGCGAAGGTCAGGGCGGTCACGGACGCGAGGGCGGCCAGGCGGCGCGGGCGTATCCGACGGGTGGCGGTCGGCTGCGGCATGCACGGCCCCCTTCGCTCCGGGCAGCCGCAGGTCATGGGCTGCGCCCTTTCGATCACCCTGGGGCGGGGGGTGGGGCGGGCGCGCGCTGGAGGGGCCGAACGTGCGTTTCCCGCCAGTAGAGGTGTGACTCAGGTCACAGGAAATCTCTTCGAATACGGGAAACAAACGGGGACTGGTTCCCCGTTTAGACCTGTGTCCGCGCGAAACGGGGAGAGCTTCCCCGGATCGCACCAGAGCCAGTCGAGGAGTACGCCGTGCAGACCGCGACCCCCGTGCAGAAGAAGGTGACCCGGCCGCGCGCCGACGCCCTGCGCAACCGGGAGCGGATCGTCACCGCCGCCCGCGAGATGTTCACCGAGTTCGGCGCCGAGGTGCCGCTCGATGAGATCGCCCGCCGGGCCGGCGTCGGCAATGCCACGGTGTACCGCAACTTCCCCGACCGCGAAGCGCTGGTCCGCGAGGTCGTCTGCTCGGTCATGGACCGAACGGCCGAGGCCGCGCACCAGGCGCTGGCGGAGACCGGGGACGCCTTCGAGGCGCTGGAGCGCTTTGTGCACGCCGCCGCCGACGAGCGGATCAGCGCGCTGTGCCCGATGGTCGCCAGCACCTTCGACCGGCACCACCCCGACCTGGAGGCGGCGCGGGAACGGGTCGAGCAGCTCATCGAAGAGGTCATGGAGCGTGCCCAGAAGGCGGGCCAGCTCCGCTCCGATGTGGCCGTCGGCGACGTGATGCTCGCCGTGGCCCAGCTCAGCCGGCCCCCGGCCGGTGTCGGCTGTATGAGCCTCGACCGCTTCGTCCACCGGCACCTGCAGCTCTTCCTGGACGGACTGCGGGCCCCGGCCCGCTCGGTCCTGCCGGGGGTGGCCTCAACGATGGAGGACCTGCGGAGCCAAGCCTGACCGATTAGTTCAGAGCGCCACGCCAGTCAGTCACGACACACAGCTTCCGGCCGTCAGTGACGACGAGCCGTTCCCTTGCCCAGTCGTTCCCTTACCTCACCTACCTCACCGTTTTTCCGTCCCGAAGTCCCGAAGTGGGTACCTCCATGTCTGAAACAGCCTCAAAGGCTCCCGGCGCCCCGGCCTCGTCCGGCGACGCCAACCGCTGGAAAGCGCTCGTCTTCATAGCGCTCGCCCAGCTGATGGTCGTGCTCGACGCGACCATCGTGAACATCGCGCTGCCCTCCGCCCAGCAGGACCTGGGCATATCCGACGGCAACCGGCAGTGGGTCGTCACGGCCTACGCCCTCGCCTTCGGCGGACTGCTGCTGTTCGGCGGCCGGGTCGCCGACCTGTGGGGCCGGAAGCGCGCCTTCGTGGTCGGCCTGATCGGCTTCGCCGGGGCCTCCGCGCTCGGCGGTGCGGCCACCAACGAGGCCATGATGTTCGGCGCCCGTGCCCTTCAGGGCGTGTTCGGCGCACTGCTCGCGCCCGCCGCGCTCTCCCTGCTCGCCGTGATGTTCACGGACGCCAAGGAGCGCGCCAAGGCGTTCGGCATCTACGGCGCGATCGCCGGTGGTGGCGGTGCCGTGGGCTTCATCCTCGGTGGTGTGCTGACCGAGTACATGGACTGGCGCTGGACGTTCTTCGTGAACATCCCGTTCGCGATCGTGGCCGCGCTCGGCGCGTACTTCGTCATCCGTGAGCCGGAGGGCGGCCGCAACCGCAACCCGCTCGACATCCCCGGCGTCCTGCTCTCCACCCTCGGCCTGGTCGCGCTGGTCTACGGCTTCACCCGCGCCGAGTCCGACGGCTGGGGCGACTCGGTGACCGTCGGCATGTTCGTCGCGTCGGTGGTGCTGCTGATCGCGTTCGTCATCACCGAGGCCAAGGTCAAGGCCCCGCTGCTGCCGCTGCGCGTCATCACCGACCGCAACCGCGGCGGGATCTACCTCTCGCTCGGCATCGCGATCATCGCGATGTTCGGCACGTTCCTGTTCCTCACCTACTACCTGCAGATCGTGAAGGGCTACACGCCGATCAAGACCGGCTTCGCCTTCATGCCGATGATCGTCGGCATGATGGTCGGCTCGACCCAGATCGGTACCCGTCTGATGACCCGCGTCCCGGCGCGGATGCTGATGGGCCCCGGCTTCCTGGTCGCCGCGATCGGCATGCTCCTGATGACCCAGCTGGAGATCGGTTCGTCGTACGCCTCGATCATCCTGCCGGCGATGCTCCTGCTCGGTCTCGGCATGGGTACGGCCTTCATGCCGGCCATGTCCCTGGCCACCCTGGGCGTCGAGCCCCGGGACTCCGGTGTCGCCTCCGCGATGGTCAACACCTCGCAGCAGGTGGGCGGCGCGATCGGTACGGCCCTGCTGAACACGATCGCCGCGTCGGCCACGACCACCTACATCGCGGACCACATCGGCTCCGCGACCTCCAGCTCCCAGCAGCGGCTGGTCCAGCTCCAGGGCCAGGTGCACGGCTACACCAACGCGATCTGGTTCGCCGTCGGCATGCTGGTGCTCGCCGCGGTCCTCGTCATGGTCCTCGTCAACGCCGGGAAGCCCGACACCTCTGCGGTGGCCGGATCGGCCGAAGGCGTCGAGGATGAGGTGGCGGTACCCGTCGTCGCCCACTGAGCCGACGACACCCCTTCGGGACCGACTCGTACGTACGGGGGAGGGGACGCTCTCGTACGTACGACTCCCAGGACCTGCCCCCGACTCCGCGCACCGGAGCCGGGGGCAGGTCCGCACCCTTTTATGTCAACGCCCCTTGTGGCAGCGCCCCGAAGGGGCGCGGGGAACTGCGCGACCAGCCACGACGGCGCCGCAGACAATCGCCTACAGATCGCGGCACTTCCAGCGGAGCGTCACCGCAGCCAGGGCAGATCCGCGCCCGCCTCGCTCGGCTGGAGCCCCTCCGCGATGATCTGCATGATCTCGCCGAGGGACTTCTGCTGGTCGGGGGTGAGCCGGTCGAACAAGGCCTGGCGTACGGCCTCGACATGGCCGGGCGCGGTGCGGCGCAGCACCTCCGCGCCCTCCTCCGTCAGCACCGCGAACTGGCCCCGCTTGTCGGATGGGCAGTCCTCACGCCGTACCCACCCGTTCTTCTCCAGGCGCGCGATGGCGTGGGAGAGCCGGGACCGGGTGATCTTCGCGTGCATGGCCAGCTCGGTCATTCTCAGCCGGCGGCCGGGGGACTCGGCAAGGGCGACCAGAAGGCCGTAGTAGATGTGCGGCATGCCCGCGTCACGCTGGAGCTGGCGGTCCAGGTGGTCCTCGAGGAGCGTGCTGGCGTGCAGGTAGAAGCGCCAGGTGCGCTGCTCGTCGGCGGTGAGCCAGCGGGGCTCCTCGGCTGTGGACGCTTCTTCGGAGGATGCGGGTGCCGTGTTCATGTACTCCACTGTACGAGGGCCCTCCTTGAAGGTTAAACAAACGATGCGTAGGATTCAGAAGGGGTGTTTTAGAGTTCAAGCAACAGCTTCAAGCAATAGCTTCGAGCACCAGTTCCCCGGAGGGAGTCGCCGTCATGTCCGCCGCCACTCAGGAGCGCATGCCCGCCCTGTATCTCAGCCACGGCGCCCCACCACTCGCGGACGACCCGATCTGGCCCGGCGAACTCGCCGCCTGGTCCGCCGACCTGCCGCGCCCCAAGGCGATCCTGATGGTCTCCGCCCACTGGGAAGAGGCCCCGCTCGCCCTCGGCGCCACCGAGCCGGTCCCGCTCGTCTACGACTTCTGGGGCTTCCCCGAGCACTACTACCAGGTGCGGTACGACGCCCCGGGCGCCCCCGAACTCGCCGAGTCCGTACGGAAGTTGCTGCGGGCGCCGGGCACGCCCGTGCAGGACGTCCCGGACCGCGGCCTCGACCACGGCGCCTATGTCCCGCTGGTGGAGATGTTCCCCGAGGCCGACATCCCGGTCCTGCAGGTCTCCATGCCGACCCTCGACCCGGTCCGGCTCATGGAGATCGGCCGCAAGCTCGCGCCGCTGCGCGACGAGGGCGTACTGATCGTCGGTTCCGGCTTCTTCACCCACAACCTGGCCGCGCTGCGGCACACGGGCGGGGGAGTGCCGCGCTGGTCGTCCGAGTTCGACGACTGGGGCCGGAGCGCGCTGGAGTCCCGTGACGTGGACTCCCTGCTGGACTTCCTGAACAAGGCCCCGGCCGGCCGCTACGCCCATCCGCGCACCGAGCACTTCGCCCCGCTGTTCGTGACGCTGGGCGCGGCGGACGCGGCCGGTGAGCTGGACGCGCAGAAGTCGGTGATCGACGGGTTCTGGATGGGAATGGCGAAGCGGTCCGTTCAGTTCGGGTGACCTCGGTTCGAGCGGCCTACAGATCCTTCTCGTACCAGGCGACGTCCCAGTAGCGGCCGAACTTCCGGCCCACCTCCCGGTACGTGCCGACGTAGCGGAATCCGAAGCGTTCATGCAGCCGCGTGGACGCTTCGTTGGGCTGGGCGATGCCCGCGTAGGCCCGGTGCAGGTCCTCGTCGGCCAGCGCCTCGAAGAGGGCCTTGTAGAGGAGCGTGCCGATGCCGCGGCGGCCCGCGCCGGGGGCGACGTACACCGTGACCTCGACGGAGGTCGCGTAGGCGGGCTTCGCGCGGTAAGGGCTGGATGTGGCGTAGCCCAGAATTTCCTGTGAGTCCACCTCCGTGGCAACCATCAGCCGGTACGGGCCGTCTTCAGGGTGGGAGAGCAGCCAAGGGCGGCGCTCTTCCGGAACGAAGGCGGCCGTGTCAAATGTGATGGGCGTCTCACGTACATAGTGGTTGTAGAGATCGGTGAGGGCTTCGAGGTCGCTCTCGACTCCCGGCCTGACCTGCACCTCTGTACGCTCCGACGACATCACGCCTCCTATGTGGCGGCACAGGGTACTGCATGATCAGAAAAATAGAGGGGCGGGTTGGGAATTCTGTCCTGATTCCAGTCGTTGTTTCCATCGGATGCAGGGCACCCGAGGAGTGAACAGAAGAGCCACCCGAGGCGTAGAACCGGGCATCCGAAGGACCACCCGCTGACCTCACCATCGCAAGGGAGCACGCATGGCAACCGGTGCCGTCGCCCGTCGTCAGTCCGCCAAGGGCGGGACCGACGCGGCACGCAGTGTTCGCGCCCACGGCGGCGAGATCGCTGACCGCGACCTGGTCGGCATGTACCTCGACGAGATCGCGCGCACACCGCTGCTCGACGCCGCCAAGGAGGTCGAGCTGTCTCAGACCATCGAGGCGGGTGTGTTCGCGCGACAGGTCCTCGCCGGCGAGGCGGAGTCCCAGGTGGACGCCGCCCGCGAGGAGCTCGAGGCACTGGTCGCCGAGGGTGAGCGGGCCAAGGACGTCTTCATCCGCTCCAACCTCCGCCTGGTCGTTGCCGTGGCCCGCCGCTACCCCCGCAGCGGCCTGCCCCTGCTGGACCTCATCCAGGAGGGCAACGCCGGTCTGGTGCGCGCGGTGGAGAAGTTCGACTACCGCAAGGGCTTCAAGTTCTCGACGTACGCGACCTGGTGGATCCGCCAGGCCATCACCCGCTCGATAGCCGACCAGTCCCGCACCATCCGGCTGCCCGTCCACCTGGTGGAGGAGCTGGGCCGGATCCGCCGCATCCAGCGCGAGTTCAACCGGGAGAACGGCCGCGAGCCGGAGCCCGCCGAGATCGCCGCCGAGCTCGACTCGACGCCGGAGCGCGTGACGGACGTCCTGGACTGGGCCCGCGACCCGGTCTCGCTCAACATGTCGGTGGACGACGACGGCGACACCCAGTTCGGCGACCTGCTCGAGGACACCTCCGCGGTCTCGCCCGAGCAGTCGGTGCTGACGCTGCTGCGCAGCGAGGGACTGGAAGAGCTGATCAGCCGCCTCGACCAGCGCACCGCCTCGATCATCAAGATGCGGTACGGCATCGAGGACGGCCGGGAGCGCACGCTGACGGAGGTCGGCAAGGAGCACGGTCTCACGCGTGAGCGGATCCGGCAGATCGAGAAGCACGCCCTGCTGGAGCTGAAGAAGCTGGCCCGGGACACCGGGTTCGACGCGGCAGCGTAAGAGACCTGTAAGAGAGCTGCAGGACAGACTGTTTCGGTCCGGCGCGCGTGGGACGCTGCGTGCGCTGGGCGGCGTACGGCCTCCGGAGGCGCGTGCGCTGGTGGCGAAAGACCGCGCAAACATGGCGTGTTTAACGCCGCTTCAACCCGCGGGGTCGCGGGAACAAGACCAGCGACCCCCTTTGAACCAAGTCCCGACGCCCTCCCCCCGGCGCCGGGACTCTCCCCGAGCCGGGTTCCGGTGCCCTTCCCCCCGGGCGCCGGGGCCCGGCTCTGCCTGTGGCGTGTGCCCGGCATGCCGTTCGGCGGGCCACCCCGTACCTGAACCACGGGGCGGCCCGCCGAACGGCAGATTGTGTCACATGGGCATAGCGTCTCTGACTGGATCAGTGACCCTGAGTGTTGCGCAGGGTGTGAGCCAATCGCCTTCGTGCCCTGGTGCTGAACGGCAAGAGCCGTCAGCCCGCGTGGCACGTCCCTCCGGACGCTGGTCGGTCAGGGCGCAGGCCCTGACCGAGGAGAGTGCCCGACGTCGCCTGGGCTCCGGGCGTGCGCGTGACAGTGTGCCACGGTATCGCTACGGAACGCTAATCCGACTGGTGGTCTTCTGCCGCTACTTCGCGACCAAGGAGGAGGCGGTCGCCCCGCTCTACACCACGGGCGCCCAGCGCTGGGCCGAGGCGGTACGGGAGGCCCCTGCCGAACTGCCGCTCCCCGAGGCCCTGGAACACGCCGTACGGCACACCCTGACGCCGGGAACAGGGGTCTCCGCGGCGTCCTGGGAGTGGGTGCGCACGCTGGTCCGCCTGGCCATGACCAGCCCCGCACTGCGGAAGGTGTGGGGCGAGGTGTGTCTGGCGTCCGAGACGTCGCTGGCTGTGGTGTTGGGGGAGCGGGGTGGGGTTGCAGAGGGGTCGGTGATCGCGGAGGGTGACGACATCGTTGCCGAGCGCTCTGTGGTGTCCCCCGAACTCCGTTACGCCGCTGCCGTCGCCGGCGCCGCGGTGCGTGTGGCGGTCGAGTCCTGGGCGTCGGGCGAGGCACCGGCGACGGGACCGGAGGGGCCGGCCGCGTTGGCGTTGCGGAACTTGGAGGCGGTGCGGGGGTTTTGGGGCGAAGCGCTCCGCGGGGGGCAGCGATAGGCCGTCGTTCGTCCGCGGGTCCGTTGTGGCTGGTCGCGCAGTTCCCCGCGCCCCTTCGGGGGCGCTGGTTACTCCCCGCCCGCCCGGCTCAACCGCCCGCCCAACTCCCGTACGCACTCCACGAGTTCTGTCGGTGCCTGCACCGTGAAGTCGACTCCGAGCATCGCGAGCCGTACCGCCAGCCACTCCACCGGATCGCTCGTGGTGGCCCGCAGCCGGCATCGGTCCGGGCCCAGCGGCTCGGGTGCCCCGAGCCAGCCCGGCAACCGTGCGCCCACCGCCTCGGCGGAGTCGGCGAACGTGACCATGAATGCGTAGGTGTCCTGCTGCCGCTGGATCGACTGCCGCAGATACTCCGCCGCACTCCCCGTCGGCAGCTCCCGCGGAGCGAACCGCGCGCCGGTGGCGAAGGGCTCGCTCACGCGGTCGACGCGGAACGTACGCCAGTCGGCGCGATCGAGGTCGTATGCGACGAGGTACCAGCGGCGTCCCGTCGACACCAGCCGATACGGCTCGGTCAGCCGTCGCGACTCGGTCCCGTCCTTCGCCCGGTAGGCGAACCGCAGCCGCTCCCGCCCGGCCACGGTCGACGCCATCACGGTGAGCGTCTCGGGCGCGATGCTCGCCCCGTCTCCGCTGGTCAGCGGTGTGGTCGCGGCCTGGAGGGTGGAGACGCGGTGCCGTAGCCGAGACGGCAGCACCTGCTCCAGCTTGGCCAGGGCCCGTACGGAGGCCTCGTCGACTCCTTCCACCGCGTGCCCCGCGCCGGCCCGCAGCCCGACCGCGATCGCCACCGCCTCCTCGTCGTCGAGGACGAGCGGCGGCATCGCCTTGCCCGCGACCAGTCGGTAGCCGCCGTCGGCGCCCATGGTCGCCTGTACCGGATAACCCAGTTCGCGCAGCCGGTCGACGTCCCTGCGGACCGTGCGGCGGGAGACGCCGAGCCGGTCGGCGAGCTCGCCGCCTGGCCATTCGCGGGGCGTCTGGAGCAGGGAGAGCAGCTGGAGGAGCCGGGCCGGAGTGTCTGTCGTCATGAGTTCGAGGATGCCGCAGCACTAGGACACGATCTGTCCTAGTGGGGTTCTAACTTGAGGACATGACTTCCACCGAGACCTCACCGCACGTGCCGGCCGCTCCGGCAGACCGTCGCCGTTGGTTCGCCCTCGCGATCGTGATGACCGCGGCCTTCATGGACCTCGTCGACGTCACGATCGTCAACATCGCCATCCCCTCGATCCAGCAGGAGGCCGGTGCGTCCTTCAGCCAGATCCAGTGGATAACGGCCGGTTACGCGCTCGCCTTCGCCGCGGGTCTGATCACCGGCGGACGGCTCGGCGACATTCACGGCCGCAAGCGGGTGTTCCTCGTCGGCATCGGCGGCTTCACCGTCGCGTCGGCGCTGTGCGGCTTCGCGGTGAACCCGGAGATGCTGGTCGCCGCGCGGATACTGCAGGGCGCGATGGCGGCGCTGATGGTGCCGCAGGTGCTGTCGATCGTGCACGCGACGTTCCCGGCACACGAGCGGGGCAAGGTGTTCGGGCTGTTCGGCGCGATCGTGGGGCTGGGGGCCGTCTCCGGTCCGCTGCTGGGTGCGCTGCTGACCGAGTGGAACCTGTTCGGGCTCGAATGGCGGCCCATCTTCCTGATCAACCTGCCGGTCGGCATCATCGGTCTGATCCTCGGCAGCCGCTTCATCACCGAGTCCAAGGCGCCGCGGGCGCTGAAGCTCGACCTCGTCGGCGTCGGCCTGGTGACGCTGGGTCTGCTGATGCTGCTCTACCCGCTGACCCGCGGCCGTGAGCTGGGCTGGCCGCTGTGGGGGTACGTGTCGATGGCGGGCGCGCTCGTCGTGTTCGCGGCGCTGGTGGCGTACGAGAAGCGGAAGGCCGCGCGGGACGGCTCCCCGCTGGTCGAGCTGTCGCTGTTCAAGGTGAAGAGCTTCGCGGCCGGTATCGCGGTGCAGACGGTGTTCGGGATCGGGCTCGGTGTCTTCTTCCTGGTGTGGACGCTGTACATGCAGATCGGGCTGGACTGGAGCCCGCTGCGGGCGGGGCTGACGGGCGTGCCGTTCTCGATCGCGGTGTCGGTGGCGGCCGGGATGTCGGTGCAGAAGCTGGTCCCGCGCTTCGGGCGCAAGGTGCTTCAGGCGGGCGCGCTGACGATGGCGGCGGGTGTCCTGCTCTACCTGTGGGAGTCCGAGCGGTACGGCCTCGGTATCGCCTCCTGGCAGATGGCGCTGCCCCTGATCGTGATGGGCGCGGGCATGGGCCTGATCTTCGCCCCGCTGACCGACGCCGTGCTGTCGGAGGTGCCGCGCGAGCACGCCGGTTCCGCGTCAGGGCTGATCAACACCGTGATGCAGATGGGGAACGCGCTGGGGCTCGGGCTGGTGTCGGTCGTGTTCTTCGGCCGGATCAGCGAGCGGCTGGCGCCGGCCGAGGTCGGCCCGGCGTTCGTGGACGCCTTCCAGTACGCGCTGGGGTGGGTGGCCGCGGTGATGGGCGCGATCTTCCTGCTGATGTTCGCGCTGCCGAAGCGGCCGGCTCAGCATGTGGAGGGGGCGGAGGCCGAGGTGCGGGTGGAGGAGCGGGAGCCTGAGCTCGTGTCCTGAGCTGGGGGATCCGGTCGGAAGGGCTCGGTGCTGCTGGTGGCGCCGGGCCCTTCCGCCATGCCTGAAAGTCCGTTCATGCCCGAATGAGGTCCGACCCTGTTTACTTTCCGGAAATGCGGGCGTAGCCTCCCCGGTGAAACCACAAGTTCGGGCATGAGTCGGAGGTGAACGGGCATGTACGCACCGGAGCGGCAGCAGGAGATCCTCCGCCTCGCCCGTGACGGCGGGCGCGTGGACGTGGTGTCGCTGGCCGAGGAGTTCCAGGTCACGGCCGAGACGATCCGGCGCGATCTGAAGGCCCTCGACCGCGCCGGCCTGGTCCGCCGGGTGCACGGCGGGGCCATCCCGGCCGGACGCCTCGACTTCGAGCCGGACCTCGCCGAACGCGAGACCACCGCCGCCGACGAGAAGGACCACATCGCCAAGGCGGCCCTCGCCGAGCTGCCGACCGAGGGCACGATGATCCTCGACGCCGGTACGACGGTGGCGCGGCTCGCCGCGGCCATCCCGCTGGAGGCCTCCCTCACCGTCGTCACGCACAGCCTGCCGATCGCGGCCCGCCTCGCCGACCACCCGGGCATCCAGCTCCATCTCGTCGGGGGGCGCGTACGGCACCGTACGCGCGCCGCCGTGGACGCTTGGGCGCTGCGCGCATACGGCGAGATCCGGGCGGACGTCCTCTTCGTGGCGGCCAACGGCTTCTCCGCCGACCACGGCCTGACCACCCCCGACCTCGCCGAGGCCGCGGTCAAGCGCGCGGCCCTCGCCGCCGCCCGCCGCGTGGTGCTGCTCGCCGACTCCTCCAAGCACGGCCAGGAGCACTTCGCCCGGTTCGGCGACCTGAGCGATGTGGACCTGCTGATCACCGACAGCGGGCTGAGCCCCGAAGACGCCACCGCGATCGAGCGCGGCGGCACGGAAGTAGTGCGCGCATGATCCTCACCGTCACCCCCAACCCGTCCCTCGACCGCACCTACGAGGTCCCCTCCCTGGAGCGCGGCGAGGTCATCCGCGCCACCGGCGAGCGCATGGACCCCGGCGGCAAGGGCGTGAACGTCTCGCGCGCCGTCACGGCAGCCGGGCAGCGCACGGTGGCGGTGCTGCCCCTGGGTGGTGCGCCGGGCGCGCTCGTGGCGGATCTGCTGGACGCGCAGGGCATCGAGGTCGCGCCGGTCCCGGTCGCCGGGGCCACCCGCTCGAACATCGCGCTCGCGGAGGCGGACGGGGTGCTCACGAAGATCAACGCGCCGGGTCCGGAGCTGTCGGCCGAGGAGCGGGAGCTGCTCTTCGAGACGGTGCGCAGGCAGTCGCTGAACGCCGCGTGGATCGCCTGCTGCGGGAGCCTGCCGCGGGGGCTCGCGCCGTCGTGGTACGCCGAGCTGGTCGCGCGGGCGCACGCCATGGGCGTACGGATCGCGCTGGACACCTCCGGGCCCGCGTTGCTGGAGGCGCTGCGTGAGCGGCCCGACGTGGTGAAGCCGAACGCCGAGGAACTCGCGGAGGCCGTCGGACGCCCGCTGGCGACGGTGGGCGACGCGGTGAAGGCGGCCGAGGAACTGCGCGAGATGGGCGCGCGGGCCGTGCTGGCGAGCCTGGGCGCGGACGGGCAACTGCTCGTGGACAGCGCGGGCGCCTGGTTCGGCAGCGCGCACGTGGACGCCGTGCGCTCCAACGTTGGCGCCGGTGACTCCTCGCTCGCCGGGTTCCTGATCGCCGGCGGCAGCGGCCCGGAGGCCCTAGCATCCGCCGTCGCACATGGTGCTGCCGCCGTCCAGCTGCCCGGCAGCGTGATGCCGACACCGGGCGACCTGGACCCGGCCGCGGTGACGGTCACGGCCGAGGTGCCGGTGGACCGCGTACTGAAGGAGCCGGTGTCATGACCGATGTGATGTCTTTCATGCCACTCACAGCTTTTGCGGCATTGATGACTTTTACGAGGATGGCCGCTACGGCACTGACGCCATCGGCGACACCGTATGGACCGGCCTTGAAGCGGCGGGGCACCCCGTTACTCGCCGCGGCCGACGGCCGGCAGGGCACCCTGAGCCGCCCTGCCGACCGGCGGAGGCGGGGTTTCCCCGGCCCCGCCTCCGCACCCCCCGCACCCCCCGAAGCCCCCCACAGCACCCCCGTCCCCCGAAGCGCCCACCGCAGTTCCCGGGCGATACGCGTGCGAAGGAGCCCGCGATGAGCGACATGATCACCGCGGACCTGGTCGATCTCGACCTGTCCGCCGACACCAAGGAAGCGGCGGCCCGAGCCCTCGCCGAGCGCATGGTCGCCCAGGGCCGGGTGACCGACCTCGAGGGCTTCCTCGCCGACGTGGCCGCCCGCGAGGCGCAGATGCCGACCGGCCTCGACGGCGGCATCGGCATCCCGCACTGCCGCAGCGAGCACGTCACCGAGCCGACGCTCGCCTTCGGGCGCAGCGCCGACGGCATCGACTTCGGTGCGGCGGACGGCCCGGCCGACCTGATCTTCCTGATCGCCGCGCCCGCCGGCGCCGACGACGCCCACCTGACGATCCTGTCGTCGCTGGCCCGGCAGCTGATGAACACCGAGTTCACGGACGCGCTGCGGTCGGTGGGCGACGCGGGGTCCGCGGCGGCGCTGATCCGTGGGGACGAGGTGTCGGCGGTGGCGAGTGGCGCGGAGGGCGCGTCCGAGGGCGTGCGGGGTGCGCAGGGCGAGCAGGGCGCTGAGAGCGCCCCCGAAGACACCGCTGCGGCGCCGGGGGCGGCCTCCGTCGGCGCCGCAGCGGTCAGTACGGCGGAGGAGACGCCGGGCGCGCACGCCCCGTCCGACTCCGGCGAGCGCCCCTTCCGTATCGTCGCCGTCACCTCCTGCCCCACCGGCATCGCGCACACCTACATGGCGGCCGAGTCGCTGGAGAACGCGGGCCGCGAGGCGGGCGTCGAGGTCGTCGTCGAGACACAGGGCTCGGCCGGGTTCACGCGGCTCGACCCGGCCGTCATCGCGGCGGCTGACGGCGTGATCTTCGCCCACGACCTGCCCGTACGGGAGAAGGACCGCTTCGCCGGCAAGCCGACCGTCGACGTCGGCGTGAAGGCCGGCATCAACCGGCCCGGCGAGCTGATCACCGAGGTGCGCGGGAAGGCGGCGCGCGGTGAGACGACGGCAGGGGCGCCCGCCGGCGCGGGCACGCCGGTGGATCGCGCCGGTGACTCCGGCGAGGGCTACGGCACCAAGCTGCGCAAGTGGCTGATGTCCGGCGTGAGTTACATGGTCCCGTTCGTCGCCGCGGGCGGTCTGCTGATCGCCCTCGGCTTCGCGATCGGCGGCTGGGAGGTCAACAAGGCGCCGTCGGTCATGGAGCACTTCACGTGGACCCAGGTGGACAGCTGGGGCGCGCTGCTCTTCCAGATCGGCGGCGTGGCCTTCCAGTTCCTCGTCCCGGTCCTGGCCGGCTATATCGCCTACGGCATGGCCGACCGGCCAGGCCTGGTGCCCGGTTTCGTCGGCGGTGCGATCTCCCTCACCATCAACGCGGGCTTCCTCGGCGGTCTGGCCGCCGGTCTGATCGCCGGTGGCGTGGTGATGGCCATCCAGAAGGTCAAGATCCCCGCGGCGGTCCGCGGCATCATGCCGGTCGTGGTGATCCCGCTGATCTCCTCGGCGATCGTCGGCTTCCTGATGTTCGTGGTGATCGGCAAGCCCATCGCCGAGGCCCAGAAGGGCATGACCGACTGGCTGAACGGTCTCTCCGGCGCCAACGCCATCCTGCTCGGCGCTCTGCTCGGCCTGATGATGTGCTTCGACCTCGGCGGCCCCGTCAACAAGGTCGCGTACACCTTCGCCACGGCCGGCATCGCGGTCGCGAGCCCCAGCGACTCGGCGATGAAGATCATGGCGGCCGTGATGGCGGCCGGTATGGTTCCGCCGCTGGCCATGGCCCTGGCGACGACCGTGCGCGCGAAGCTCTTCACCCCGGCCGAGCGTGAGAACGGCAAGGCCGCCTGGGTCCTGGGCGCCTCCTTCATCTCCGAGGGCGCGATCCCGTTCGCCGCGGCCGACCCGCTGCGCGTGATCCCCGCGTCGATGGTGGGCGGCGCGGTCACCGGCTCCCTGTCGATGGCCTTCGATGCCACGCTGCGCGCCCCGCACGGCGGCATCTTCGTGGTCCCGCTGATCGGCAACCCGTTCCTCTTCCTGGTCGCCATCGCCGCGGGCGTGGGCGTCACGACGGCCCTGGTGATCATCCTCAAGGGCCTGCGCAAGACGGCGCCGGGCACGGTGCCCGCCGAGACGACGGGCTCGCCCACGGCACCGGCGGAGGCGAAGCAGCCGGTGGCGGTGTAGCGGCGGCCTAGCGGCGGTGTAGCGGCGCACACGGCACGGTGCGGTCGGCCGCGGTCCTCTCCGGAGGCTCCGCGGCCGACCGCATTTCCGCTTGTGGTGTGGGGCGGTGAGCCGTCCGAATGGGGCGGCGCAGGACAGTGCTATTTCACGTGTGACGCGCCACACGTCACGCGCCACACCTCATGCGCCATAGGAGACCCGCGCTGCCCGCCGCTCCATCGCGTCCCTGGCCGCGTCCTCGGTGACGTAGACCTCGCACATATGACGCCTGTCGGGTGTCGCCGTGTGCTCGACCTCCCAGAGGGAGATCTCCTCACCGTCGCGCAGCAGGAAGGCGTGTTCGTAGAGCGAGAAGCACAGCCCGACGCGGCCCGCGCGGCACGGGCGTCCGAAGGCCTGGGTGATCTGGTGGGCGAAGGCCGTGGTCAGCAGCGTGGCCGTGTCCGCCCCCGGCCGGTCCGGGTTCTCCGCGCGGCGCAGCAGCCGGCGCGCGTGGTCCGCCGAGTCGTCGTGCATGTACGCGTGCCGGGGCACCGGGATCGTGGACAGCTGCACCGTCACCGGCAGTTCGAAGTCCGGGGCGTCCGCAGGCAGCGGCAGCCGGGCGGTGGCGGCGCCCAGTTCCTCCTCGTCGACGTACACCTCGTGCTGCGGGTCGCGGCCCGGGGCGGTGTTGTGGACGAGTTCCCAGAGGGTGAGCGCGGAGCCGTCGGCGAGCAGCCAGGTGTGCCGGTACGTCTCGCGGTGCAGTCCCGCGCTGTGGTGCGCGGAGTGCAGCGAGCTGTCGTGCGCCAGCGCGCAGTCGAGCCGCCGTATCGTCTCGTCCGGCAGCTCGAAGGAGTTCAGGGCACGGCCGAGGAGTCGCGCGAGGTGCTCCTCCGGAGACTCGGGCGACTCGGGTGGTTCGTACGCTGCCGTCTCGTACGGAACGCTCAAGGTTTCTCCCGGCGTTGCTGCATGTCACCTTGTGGGTGCATACCGTAGCCCCTCGGTCGGACATCATGTCCGGGAACCGAGAAAACGTACGCACGGAAAACGCGTGGGCCGCGTGGGAAGTTCCCACGCGGCCCGATGATCCGTCAAAACATGCTGGTCAGCAACAACTTATGCCGCCCGCCGCACTCAGCCTGAACTTCCCGCGAGCCACTGGCTCCACGACATGTTCCAGCCGTTGAGCCCGTTGTCCGGCGCCACCGTCTTGTCGGGGGAGTTCTTGACGATCACCACGTCCCCGACCAGCGAGTTGTCGTAGAACCACTTGGCCTGGGTGTCCCCCTGTGCGCCCTGCACATCCGCGAGACCGACACAGCCGTGACTGGTGCCCTCCCGCCCGAAGGGCGGATTGCCCTTGTTGTACCAGTAGTTGCCGTGGATGAAGGTGCCCGACGTGGTCAGTCGCATCGCGTGCGGCACGTCCGGGATGTCGTACTCGCCGCCGAAGCCGACCGTCGTGCCGTTCATACGCGTCTGCGTGAACTTCTCCGAGATCACCATCTGCCCGTTGTACGTGGTGTGCTGAGGGCTGCCCGCCGAGATCGGCACGGACTTGATCGTCTTGCCGTCCCGTACGACCGTCATGGTCTGCGTGTTGACGTCGACCGTGGAGACCTGCGACCGGCCGATCGTGAACGTGACGGTCTTCTTCTGCACCCCGTAGACGCCGTTCGCGCCCTCCACGCCGTCCAGGTCGATCTTCATCGTGACCTTGGAACCGGCCTTCCAGTACTCCTCGGGCCGGAAGTCGAGCCGCTGCGCCCCGAACCAGTGCCCGACCACCTTCTGCCCGCTGCTCGACGCCACGGTGATGTGCGACTGCACGGCCTTCTTGTCGCTGATCACCTTGTCGAAGTTGAACGACACCGGCATCCCGACGCCGACCGTCTTCCCGTCGTCCGGCGTGTACGTCCCGATGAAGCTGTTCGCCGAAGAGACCGTGGTGAAGATGGAGTTGGCGGCAGCCGTCTTGCCCTTCGAATCCTTGGCAGTCGCCGATATCTGGTACTTCGTCCCCCGCTCCAGCTGCTCCTTCGGCTTCCAAACGGAGCCGTCCGCGGACATCTCTCCCGGTACGGCCGTCCCCGCTCCCGCGACCGTCATCTTCACGCCGGTCAGCTTGCCGCCGCTCACCTTCACGCCGGTCGTGTTGATCGACGCGCTCGTCGAGCCGTCCTTCGCCGAGATGACGATCTTCGCGGTGGACGTCTTCGGCTTGTCCCCGCCGCCCTTGCCGTCGTTGCTGGCGTTCGCGCTGCCGCCGCACGCGGTGAGAGCGAGGGCGCCGACCATCAGGACGGCACTGGCCCCCAGTGCGCGTCGTGCTGCTATGTCCGGCGTTGTCACTAGCTGCTCCAGGTTCATGTGATGTGCGTGATCCGCTCCAGTCCGTAGAGAAAGAGGGGATCGGCCCCCGGTCGGGTTCCCGCCGAGCGCCGTGAAGCCCATCACGTGACAGAACCGGGACAATTGCGCGTACTGCCCTGTGAGTTACCTTTCAGTCAGTTGTCGTAGTCGCCTCTTGGACGGCCCTCGGAGTCACCGCTCGTACAGCTCCCGGTACGACGGCCACGCCCCGCCCGGCCCGTCCACCGACTCGGCGGCATGCACGGCCCGCACGATGGCCCGCGTCACCGTGTCCGCGCCCGCCGCGAGCACCTCGTTCAGGGCGAGCGGGTGCTCGGCGTCCAGGGCGCGCTCTCCTGTCGCCAGCGCGAACACCGTGTCCCCGTCGTTGAGCAGATGCACCGGCCGTACGGCGCGCGCGATGCCGTCGTGCGCCGTGCCGGCCAGTTTCTGGGCCTGCGCCTTCGACAGGTCCGCGTCCGTGGCCACCACCGCGAGCGTGGTGTTGAGCGGCACCGGTGCGTTCTTGGCCGCGATCTCGGCGAGCCGCCGACGCGCGGCCTCGTGAACCCGCGCCTCCGGGTAGCTCACCCGCCCCTGGAACAACTCCCCGTACAGCACCCCCGTTTCCGGATCCGTCGCCGAACCCGCCGCGTTCGCGACCACCAGCGCCGCGACCGTGATCCCGGAGTCGAGGACGGCGCTCGCGGTGCCGATGCCACCCTTGACCGGACCGACCGTGGCGCCCGTACCGGCGCCCACGCACCCTTCCTCCACCCGCGCGCCGAGCTCGCTCGCCGCGGCAGCCTCGACCGCGGCCCGGCCGGTGGCCGCGTCCGGCCTGGCCCGGAAGTCGCCGCCCCGCCCCAGATCGAAGACACAGGCGGCGGGCACCACCGGCACGACATGCGCGGGATCGGCGCCCACGCGTACCCCGCGTCCCCGCTCCTCCAGCCAGGCCATCACGCCGGACGCCGCGTCCAGCCCGTACGCGCTGCCCCCGGTCAGCACGATCGCCTCGACCTTCCGCACCAGGTTGCGCGGGTCCAGCGCGTCGGTCTCCTTGGTGCCGGGCCCGCCACCGCGCACGTCCACCGCGGCGACGGCCCCGCCCTCCGGGGCCAGCACGACCGTGGTGCCGGTGAGCCAACCGCCGCCGGTACGCGTCGCGTGGCCCACCCGCACACCGGCCACGTCCGTCAATGCGTCAACTGTCATGGGCCCCAGTCTCGCCCGTGCGCCCGCCCCCGCGGCCGGTTCACGCCGTCGGCGCCGTCGCGCGTTCTCCGCTCTCCCGCGAGGTCGTGCGCGCCGTCAGTGTCTCCCCGGTCGCCACCGTGAGCGCCAGCACGACGCCTGCGGCGAGGACCGCCCAGTCACCCAGGAAGGTGCAGAGGATCACCAGCAGGGCCGCCGTCGGCAGCACCAACTGCTGGACGATGCCCACCTTGAAGTGACGGGAATGCAGCGCCCAGACCGTCAGCAGATACAGCGCCGCCGGCAGCGTCACCGCGGCCGACGCCGCCAGCGTGGAGATATGCGCCTTGCCGACGGACTGTTCGACCGCCACCTCCAGACCGGCGCCGATCGCCGCCGCCGACGCGAAGATCAGGTAGTGCCCGTACCCCCACAGGAACGCCTGCCCGTTGGACCGCAGATGGCCGTGGATCGGCACCACGAAGTAGATCCACCAGGCGGCGAAGATGATCAGCAGCCCGCCCGCGGCGATCGGCAGCAGCTCACCCAGTGCGTCGTTCTCGTCGATGCCGGTCTTCACCCCGATCGTGGCCGCCGCGATCGTCTCTCCCAGCACGATGATCGTGAACAGCCCGTACCGCTCGGAGATGTGGTGCGGATGCCATGACGTGGTGAAGTCCTTCTCCGCGTACAGCGGTACGCACATCTCCAGGATCGCCATCACGAGGAAGCCCCAGGGCAGGGCGTCGTCGGGCAGCGCAAGCAGCACCAGCCAGCCGGTCTGACAGGCCAGCACGCCACCGGCGTACCGCCGGGCCGTCGTTCTCTCCGGGCCGTCGGCCGACTGCGCCGCGCGCAGCCACTGTGTCACCAGGGCCAGCCGCATGATCACGTAGCCCAGGGTGACGACCAGGAAGTCGTGGTCCTCGAAGGCCCGGGAGACCCCGGCCGCCAGGACCAGGACTCCCGCGATCTGGATCAGGGTGACGACCCGGTAGAACACGTCGTCGTTGTCGTACGCCGAGGCGAACCAGGTGAAGTTCATCCACGCCCACCAGATGGCGAAGAAGGACATCGCGTAGTAGAGGATCCCCTCGCCCGCATGTCCCTCGGCGACGGCGTGCACCAGCTGGAGGCCCGCCTGCGCGATGGCGACGACGAAGCACAGGTCGAAGAAGAGCTCCAGCGGCGTGGCGGCCCGGTGCGCCTCGTCGCGACCGCGGGCGGTGAGCCTGCGCAGCGGTCGTCGGCGTTCTGATGGGCCGGGGGAGGTGGGCGCCGGAGTCGGACTGGATGTCATGAGTCCAAGCACAGCAGATAACCCGCCGAAATTCCTGTGAAGGCTTCACAAGAACCGGGGGCCCCGGAGAGCCCGCGAAAGACCAGGTCAGACGAGGCGCGGGCGGGTACGGCCGCCTGCGGCCGTACCCTGAAGGCATGAGTACCGGCCCCGACCCCGAGCAGCCCGCCCCGAAGCCCGCGTTGATCTTCGACGACCCGCTGGACCAGCAGTCCTCGGACGACACGGACCGCGGCTGGGGCGAGCGGCCCGGCGCCGACGGCAGCAGCGCGGCCGACCTCAAGCGCTTCCTGGACGAGAAGCCGCCGCACCACCTCTGAGCCCGGCGGGTCCGGCAGGCTCTCGCCCGCCGGACCTCCCGAACCTCCGCGGTTACTGCTTGTTGTGCCCCGACCGCTGCCGCTACGGCTCGTTGTGCCCCGAGCCGCGCTGTGCGACCAGGGCGTCGCGGATCTCCTTGAGCACCTCCAGCTCGGTCACCTCCATGACCTCGTGCGCGCCCTCCTTCGCCTTCCGGCGGGCCTCCAGGCGGGCCAGGTACTTCGCCATCGGCAGCACCATCAGGAAGTAGACGACCGCCGCGGTGATCACAAAGCTCAGGGTCGCGCCGAGGACCGAGCCCCACAGCAGCCGGATGCCGTGATCGCCCTGGCAGTTGTCGCTCAGACAAGAGCTGTAGTTGTCGAGGTTCTTCGTGCCGATCGCTCCGACCAGCGGGTTGATGATCCCCTTCACCACCGCGTTGACGATGTTGGTGAAGGCGGCACCGATGACCACCGCAACCGCCAGGTCGACCACGTTCCCGCGCATCAGGAAGGCCTTGAAGCCCTCCCAGATGCTCGGATCCTTCTTCTCGCTCACCGCGGAGCCTCTCCTCGCACACACAGGCTGTGGAACCAAACGCTCCGCAACCTACGTCAGCCCTTGGTCGCCACGTACAACTGGGTAGCTTGAACGAGCGACTTGACACCAGCGTGCGCAGAAGGCGAACCGCCCGGCTCAGCACAGCGTCACCGCCAGCCGCGCCGTCGCACTGGCACCGGCGAGACCCGCCGCCGTGGAGCGCGGCACCGACAGGACGACCAATGCCCCGCTCTCACCGGCAAAGTCCACAGGCTCGGGCACCTTCGTCACCCGCGCCCCGCGAGCGACCACGCGCGCATCACCGCCCGTCGCGGTCTCCTCGGCGGCGATGACGTCGACCCGGTCGCCGGGCCGCAGCAGCCGGACCGTCTCTCCGTCGGCGATCCGCACCGGCGCGGACACCCGCTCGTCGGTGCGGTGTTGGCGTACCGGCTCGGCCACCGGGTGCCCGCGCGCCCGGTCGGCCTCCCGCGGGCCCGCCGCCACGAGCGCCGCCGCGGTGACGGCGAGCCCGGCTGCCACGGCCCGCCTCCGGTGCCGTACAAGACGGCGCAGTTGACAGCGACCGCCGCGCACCCGGACGGGAGCGAAGTGCGGCACCTCGCATGTGGCGGGAGCGTCGGTGCCGAGCGGAAGAGGCGAAATCAGAGAGGAGGAAGAGGGAGAGGACGAGGAAGAGGGAGAGGGAGAAGGCGTGAAGGACATGCGGACCACCACCTGTGCGTGACGAGGAATTCGGCTTTCCACGCCACGATGACGCTTCGCGCCGCCGCTCGCTGACGCCCGTGCGCTACTGGCCGGTTGTGGACAACTCCCTCACCCGAACGGGAAGTTCCGCCCTTCAGCCCGTCCTCTTGAGCACGCTGCCCCCTCCGCTACGGCAGCTCGAACCCCGGATCCATCCCGCCCAGCGCCGTCGTGCACAGGCAGTCCCGCTCCTCGGTGGCGGGCAGCGCGGCGACGGCGTCGAACAGCACGCCCCGCAGCCGGTCCACATTGGCCGCGAACACCTGCAGAACCTCGTCGTGGGAGACGCCCTCGCCGGTCTCGGCGCCCGCGTCGAGGTCGGTGACCAGGGTCAACGACGAGTAGCAGAGCTCGAGTTCACGGGCCAGCGCGGCCTCGGGGTGCCCGGTCATCCCCACCACGGACCAGCCCTGCGCCCGGTGCCACAACGATTCCGCACGGGTCGAGAAGCGCGGCCCCTCGATCACCACCAGCGTGCCGCCGTCCACCGCCTCCCAGTCGCGCCCCCGCGCCGCCTTCAGCGCAGCCGCCCGCCCGGTGGGGCAGTAGGGGTCGGCCAGGGACACATGCACCACGTTCGGCAGGATGCCGTCGGGCAGCGGAAGCCCGTCGAAGTACGACCCCGCCCGGGACTTCGTACGGTCGACCAGCTGATCGGGCACGAGCAGCGTGCCGGGTCCGTACTCCGGGCGCAGGCCGCCCACCGCGCACGGGCCGAGGACCTGACGCACGCCGACCGACCGCAGTGCCCACAGGTTGGCGCGGTAGTTGATGCGGTGCGGCGGCAGATGGTGGCCGCGTCCGTGCCGGGGCAGGAAGGCGACCCGCCGCCCGGCGATCTCGCCGAGGAAGAGCGAGTCACTGGGCGCACCGTACGGGGTGTCCACCTGGATCTCGGTCACGTCGTCGAGGAACGAATAGAAGCCGGAGCCCCCGATTACACCGATCTCTGCGTTGGCCATGACCAGCACACTAGCTGGCCCCGGCCGGGCGCAGAGAGGGGCTCCGGAAATGCCGGGAACCCTGCCGTCGTACGACGACAGGGTCCGGTGAGCGAGGCTTGCGCGTCCTACGCGGCGGAGCTGCTGCTGGACGAGGTGCCGGAACTCGACGAGGTGCCGGTGCTCGACGACTTCGTGTCCGAGGACGACGACGTGGTCGAGGAGTCCGAGGTGGACGTCGACGGCTTCGACGCCGGAGAGCTGCTCGACGAGGAGCCGCGGCTGTCGTTGCGGTAGAAGCCGGAGCCCTTGAAGACGATGCCGACCGCGGAGAACACCTTCTTGAGGCGGCCCTGGCAACTGGGGCAATCGGTCAGGGCGTCGTCGGTGAACTTCTGCACCGCCTCGAGGCCCTCGCCGCACTCGGTGCACTGGTACTGGTAGGTGGGCACTGTCTTCCTCCTGGCACTCTCACTCGATGAGTGCTAACGATCGTCCATACTAACCCGCGCCGCCAGCAAATGGAGTAACGTGCGTCACCTGCCGCCAGGCAGCGGTCAGGGCTTGACCGCCGTGAGGGCACTTGTGCCCAAGTGGGAAGCCGCGTAGCGGCGGAGTCACAGTGACGTATTCCTCGGGAATTGGGAATTCACCGTCACATCTCACCGATCGCGACAGGCTCGCGATAGGCCGCGCCGCGCGCGACCACTTTGGTCGCGCGCGGCGGCGCCAGCCTCGAGCGCAGTGCCAGAAGCGTCCCCAGGGCGAGCACGGTGCCGCCCATCGGCACGAGGAATCCGGCACCGCCCCAGAAGCGGTCCTCGAGTTGCCCGGCGACCGTGACGGCCGCCGCCTGTCCGAGGGCCACCGCGCCGGTGAGCCAGGTGAAGGCCTCGGTGCGGGCGCCGGCCGGGACCAGGCCCTCGACCAGCGTGTAGCCGGTGATCAGTGCGGGCGCGATGCACATGCCCACGAGCAGGCCGAGGCCCGCGAGGACCAGGACGGAGTGCGCGGCCCACAGGCCGGAGGCCGTCAGGGCGAGCGCACCGTACGCCACCAGGAGGCGGCGCTGCGGGGCGACCTTCCAGGCGATCGCGCCGCAGACGAGGCCGGAGAGCATGTTGCCCGCGGCGAAGACGCCGTACAGGACGCCGTTCAGTCCGGGTTCGCCGATCGACTCGCTGAACGCGGCCAGCGAGACCTGCATCCCGCCGAAGACGGCGCCGATGCCGAGGAACGTCACGATCAGAATGCGCACTCCAGGGATGCGCAGCGCGGAAACGTGCTCCACGCGCGCGTGCCCGCTCACCGTGACGCGGGGCTGTGTGTTCTTCTGCGCCGCGAACAGCAGACCGCCGATGAGCGTCAGCGCCGCCTCGGTCACCAGGCCCGCGGCCGGGTCGACGGCGGTGCACAGGGCGGTCGCCAGCAACGGGCCGACGACGAAGGTCAGCTCGTCGGTGACGGACTCGAAGGCCGCCGCGGTCGTCATCAGGGGGGAGTCCTGGAGCTTCACGCCCCAGCGGGCCCGCACCATGGGCCCGATCTGCGGCACGGAGGCGCCGGTGGGCACCGCCGCCGCGAACAGCGCCCACAGGGGCGCGTCCGTGAGCGCGAGGGCCGTCAGGGTCAGGCCCGACAGCGTGTGCACCAGCACGCCGGGGACCAGCACGGCGCGCTGTCCGTAGCGGTCCGCGAGGCGCCCGCTGTAGGGCGCGAACACAGCCATGGAGACACCGGTGGCCGCCGCGACGGCGCCCGCGGCGCCGTACGAGCCGGTGGTGTGCTGCACGAGCAGCACGATGGAGAGGGTGAGCATCGCGAACGGCTGGCGTGCCGCGAAACCGGGGAGCAGGAACGTCCAGGCGCCGCGGGTGCGCAGCAGTTGCCCGTAGCCCGGGCGGGAGGAGGCCGGCGAGTTCTTCGACGGCTCGGTGGTGACCGTGGATGCCACGGTCCGTGCCTTTCTGCCGCCTGGTAGCGCGCCCCCTCAGGGGGCGGCGCCGAGAGCTGTCCTCTTGCGCGGAACTGCGGTAGATACCGGGGCCCACTGCGGGGGCGTCCCGGCCGCCATACGGTCGCGCCAGCTCTGCGTCAGACAGAGTTGGTTCGATCAAAGTGCGCCTTCATCGTACAGGGATCGGTGACTGACGCGCCTGTGAAAGTGACCACCATGGTGGCGTTCACCTGTGATTGTTGTCGCCGTTGGTCCCCAGCCATCCAGCCAGCTTGCCGCCGTGCCCCACCGCCCGCAGTCGCCGCTCCGCCGCGTCCCGGACGGGATCCGTGGCGACCACGAGCAGTTCGTCCCCGCGTCGCAGCACGGTCGTCGGCAGCGGAACGAACGATTTCCCGTCGCGTACGACAAGCGTGACGGCGGCCCCGGCCGGCAGTCGCAGTTCGTTGATCTCCACGCCGTGCATCTTCGACCCCTCGGGGATCGACAGGGACAGCAGATGCCCGCGCAGCCGCTCCAGCGGCGCCGACTCGATGCCGAGGTCGGAGGCCTCGGTCTCCTCGCCCAGCTGCAGCTTGCGGGCCAGCCACGGCAGTGTCGGCCCCTGGATCAGGGTGTAGACGACGACCAGCACGAAGACGATGTTGAAGATACGGCGGCTGGCTTCGACGCCCTCCACCATGGGGATCGTCGCCAGGATGATGGGCACGGCGCCGCGCAGCCCGGCCCAGGACATCAGCGCCTGCTCCGTCCATGGCACCCGGAACGGCACCAGGCACAGCACCACGCTCAGCGGACGCGCCACCATGGTCAGCACCAGCCCGATGACCAGCGCGGGCACGATGTCGTCGCCCAGCTCGTGCGGGGTGACCAGCAGGCCGAGCAGGACGAACATGCCGATCTGCGCGATCCAGCCGAGCCCGTCGGCGAAACCGCGTGTGGCGGGCCAGTGCGGCAGCTTCGCGTTGCCCATGACCATCGAGGCGAGATACACACCGAGGAAGCCGCTGCCGTGGACCATCGCGCCCGCCGCGTACGCGGTGACGGCGATGGCCATGACGGCGATCGGGTAGAGGCCGGAGGCGGGCAGTGCCACATGCCTGAGCCCCCAGGAGCCCAGCCAGCCCACCGCGAGACCGATGGCGGCGCCGATGGCCAGCTCCAGGAGTATCTCGCCCACCAGCACATACCAGTGCTCGATCGGTCCCGCCGTGGAGAAGGCGAGCACCAGGATGACCACGGGGGCGTCGTTGAAGCCGGACTCGGCCTCCAGCGTGCCTGTCACGCGCGCGGGGAGGGGGATTCTCCGCAGCACCGAGAAGACGGCCGCGGCATCCGTCGACGACACCACCGCGCCGATGATCAGTGCCTGACGCCACTCCAGCCCGATGAGATGGTGCGCGGCCGTCGCCGTGATCCCGACGCTGACCGCGACCCCGACGAGCGCCAGCATGGAGGCGGCCGGCAGGGCGGGCTTGACCTCTTTCCACTTCGTGCCGAGACCGCCCTCGGCGAGGATCACGACCAGCGCCGCATAGCCGATCACCTGCGTCAGTTCGGCATCGTTGAAGTGGATGTCACCGATGCCGTCCTGGCCCATGAGGACGCCGATGCCCAGGTAGACGAGCAGGCCGGGGAGCCCGCTGCGCGAGGAGATCCGGACCGCTGCGACGGCGACGAGCAGGACGAGCGAGCAGACGAGCAGAAGTTCGTTGAGATCGTGGACTGTCAGCGGCCGTTCCCTTTCCTGGCTCACACGGCACGCGCGCGTGGGCTCATGTACATCGGACACGAAGGCGCAGTGCTCCGCACCCAAGTACTTCGTTACCTTACCTAACTCTTGACGATTCCTTGACGTTCCGAGGGTGAGATCGAACGCCCGTCCGTCCCAGTTCCCCACTCCGCGTCAAGGGGCTACGGGCCCTGCGCCTATGGTTGCTCCAGCGCTCATTCAAAAGGACAGCCGGCCCTGCCGCTCGCGTAAGGACAGCAAGGACAGCGATGCCCCCCAATACCACCGCCTCATCGGGTCAGCAGCCCGGCAAGTCTCGGAGGAAGAAGGGGCCCAGAGCCCGTCTGATCGTCCTCGTCCTCGTGCTGGCCCTCGTCGGAGGGGTTGCCTACGGGGGGTACTGGTCGATCAGCACCGTCCGTGCCTCCTTCCCGCAGACCAAGGGTTCCATCTCGCTCGACGGCCTGTCGGCACCCGTCGACGTCAAGCGTGACGGCAACGGCATCCCGCAGATCTACGCCTCTTCCGACGAGGACCTGTTCATGGCGCAGGGCTACGTCCAGGCGCAGGACCGGTTCTACGAGATGGACGTGCGCCGGCACATGACCTCCGGGCGCCTGTCGGAGATGTTCGGCAAGGGCCAGGTCGACAACGACGCGTTCCTGCGGACCCTGGGCTGGGACCGCGTGGCGAAGAAGGAGTACGACACCAAGCTGTCGCCCGCCACGAAGAAGTACCTCCAGGCGTACGCCAAGGGAGTCAACGCCTACCTGGAGGGCAAGGAAGGCAAGGAGATCTCCCTGGAGTACGCGGCTCTCGGGTTCAGCAACGACTACAAGCCCGAGAAGTGGACCCCGGTCGACTCGGTGGCCTGGCTGAAGGCGATGGCCTGGGACCTGCGCGGCAACATGGAGGACGAGATCGACCGCGCCCTGATGACCAGCCGCCTGGGCCCCAAGCAGATCGATGACCTGTACCCGGACTACCCGTACGGCCGGAACAAGGCGATCGTCCAGGACGGCCAGTACGACGACCTCACGAAGACCTTCGAGCAGAGCGACAGCGAGAGCGGCACGTCAGGAACGTCCTCGGGCGGCACGACGGGCCAGTCCTCCTCGGGCACGGCCTCCTCGGCCCTCCAGACCCAGCTGACGGGCCTCTACGACGTCCTGGACGACCTCCCCACGGCCGTCGGCGTGAACGGCAACGGCATCGGCTCCAACGCCTGGGTCGTCTCCGGCAAGCACACCATCACCGGCAAGCCGCTGCTGGCCAACGACCCGCACCTGTCGGCCTCGCTGCCGTCCGTCTGGTACCAGATGGGCCTGCACTGCCGCACCGTCTCCAGCAAGTGCCAGTACGACGTCAGCGGCTACACCTTCGCGGGCATGCCCGGCGTCGTCATCGGCCACAACCAGAACATCTCCTGGGGCATGACCAACTCCGGCGTCGACGTCACCGACCTCTACCTGGAGAAGCTCACCGGCGACGGCTACCTGTACGACGGCAAGGTCAAGCCGTTCACCTCGCGCGAGGAGACCATCAAGGTCGCCGACGGCACCTCCAAGAAGATCATCGTCCGGGAGACCCAGGACGAGAAGACCGAGGGCGGGGAGACCTTGCAAGGGATGCCCCTGCTGTCCGACCGCGACGACGAGCTGGTGAAGGTCGGCAGAAAGGCCACCGTCGACGCCGCCGCCCCCGACCGCGGGGACGGCTACGGCATCGCACTGCGCTGGACAGCCCTGGACGCGGGCACCACCATGGACGCCGTCTTCGCCATGGACAAGGCGGCCGACTGGAACGACTTCCGCGAGGCGGCGGCGCTGTTCGAGGTGCCCTCGCAGAACCTGGTCTACGCCGACACCCAGGGCAACATCGGCTACACGCTGCCTGGCAAGATCCCCACGCGCGCGAAGGACGACAGCGGCTCGATCCCGGCGCCGGGCTGGGACTCCAAGTACGAGTGGACCGGCTACATCGACCAGGACGAACTGCCCTTTGAACTCAACCCGAAGCGCGGCTACATCGTCACCGCCAACCAGGCCGTCATCGACCAGGACAAGTACCCCTACACGCTGACCACGGACTGGGGTTACGGCGCCCGCAGCCAGCGGATCACCGACCTGATCCAGTCGAAGATCGACGACGGCGGCAAGATCTCCACCGACGACATGCGCCAGATGCAGCTCGACAACAGCAGCGAGATCGCCAAGCTGCTCGTGCCCCAGCTGTTGAAGATCGACATCGCCGACAAGGACGTCCGCGAGGCCCAGAAGCTCCTCGAGGGCTGGGACTACACCCAGGACGCCGACTCGGCGGCGGCCGCGTACTTCAACTCGGTCTGGCGCAACATCCTCAAGCTCGCCTTCGGCAACAAGCTGCCCAAGGAACTGCGGGTCGAGGGCCAGTGCCTGTGGGTCGACCCGGTCAACACCACCGGGCCCGCGGACGAGACCCAGAAGGTGCGCGAGTGCGGTCAGCGCGGAGCCGACCAGGCACAGCCGGACGGCGGTGACCGCTGGTTCGAGGTCGTACGGGGCCTCATGAACGACCCGGACAGCGACTGGTGGAAGACGCCTCGCTCGGGCACCCGCCCGGCCGCCGGCAACCGCGACGAGCTGTTCAAGCGCGCCATGATCGACGCCCGCTGGGAGCTGACCGCCAAGCTCGGCAAGGACATCGACACCTGGAACTGGGGCCGGCTGCACCGCCTGTTCCTCAAGAACCAGACCCTGGGCACCGCAGGCCCCGGCTTCCTGCAGTACGCCCTCAACCGCGGCCCCTGGAGGCTCAGCGGCGGCGAGGCGACGGTCAACGCGACCGGCTGGAACGCCGCCGGCGGCTACGGTGTCATCTGGGTGCCGTCGATGCGCATGGTGGTCAACCTCGGCGACCTCGACAAGTCGAAGTGGATCAACCTCACCGGCGCGTCAGGGCATGCCTACAGCTCCCACTACACCGACCAGACGAACAAATGGGCCAAGGGCGAACTGCTGGACTGGTCCTTCTCGGACAAGGCAGTCGAGGAGAACACCAGTGACACGCTGGTGCTGAAGCCCTGAGGCACTGAAATGCCCCTCCACGCGCGCGTGGAGGGGCATTTCCTGTTCATGGGCGATCCGTTCATGGCCGACTGAAGCGACGTACGCCCGACGGCGTCACCACCGCGTGCACCGGCCGGTCGTGAGCCTGAGCGGGAACCCGCTCGACGACCTCCGAGTCGTACAGGAGCACCACCAGCGCCGGATGCGCGCCCGCGCGCTCCAGGCGGGCGAGTACCCGGTCGTACGAGCCCCCGCCGCGCCCCAGCCGCATGCCGCGCGCGTCAACGGCCAGGCCGGGCAGCAGGACGACGTCGGCGCCGGTCACCGCGTCCGGGCCCAGGCGTTCCCCGGTGGGCTCGAAGAGGGCCATTCTGCCGCCGTGTTGGACGCGCGCGAGGGAGTCCGCTCCGGAATACGAGCCCCAGTCCAGGTCGTTGTCCGGCAGGAGCGCCGGGAGCAGCACACGCGCGCCCCGCGCGCGCAGCGCGTCCAGCAGCGCGAGCGTTCCGGGTTCGCTTCCGACGGAGACGTACGCCGCCACCGTGCGGGCCTGTGCCAGCTCGGGCAGCTCGAGCGCGCGCTCGCCCAGAGCCTCGGCGGCTTCCCGCAGGTCATCCGCAGTCAAACTGCTTCTCACCGTGATGAACCCTCGCCGCAACATTCGCTTGTCAGGCTCAGCCGGACGTCCGATGTGACTCAAAGGTCCCACCCGTACCCTTCTATTGCGCTCATATGAGAGCCAATTAACCGGAGCCACAGATTCTCCACAAAGGCACCGGATAAGGTTGCGGGCATGACTCAGTCGCACCCAAGGATCAGCAAGGCTGTCATTCCCGCAGCGGGCCTCGGTACCCGGTTCCTGCCGGCCACCAAAGCCACTCCCAAGGAGATGCTGCCGGTCGTCGACAAGCCGGCGATCCAGTACGTGGTCGAGGAGGCCGCCTCCGCGGGCCTCGATGACGTCCTCATGATCACGGGCCGCAACAAGCGCCCCCTCGAGGACCACTTCGACCGCAACTACGAGCTGGAATCGGCCCTTCAGAAGAAGGGCGACGCCGGCCGGCTCGCCAAGGTGCAGGAGTCCAGCGACCTCGCCACCATGCACTACGTGCGCCAGGGCGACCCCAAGGGCCTCGGCCACGCGGTGCTCTGCGCGGCCCCGCACGTGGGCCAGGAGCCCTTCGCCGTCCTCCTCGGCGACGACCTGATCGACCCGCGCGACCCGCTGCTCAAGCGGATGGTCGAGGTGCAGGAACAGCGCGGCGGCAGCGTCATCGCGCTCATGGAGGTCGCGCCCGAGCAGATCCACCTCTACGGCTGCGCGGCCGTCGACCCCACCGAGGACAGCGACGTCGTCAAGGTCCACGACCTGGTCGAGAAGCCGGCCGCGGCCGACGCCCCGTCGAACTACGCCATCATCGGCCGCTATGTCCTCGACCCGCACGTCTTCGACATACTGCGCGAGACCGAGCCGGGTCGCGGCGGCGAGATCCAGCTCACCGACGCCCTCCAGCAGCTCTCGCAGGACGAGAAGGTCGGCGGCCCGGTGCACGGCGTCGTCTTCAAGGGCCGCCGCTATGACACCGGGGACCGCGGTGACTATCTGCGTGCCATTGTCAGACTCGCGTGCGAACGTGAAGACCTGGGCCCGGACTTCCGGACCTGGCTTCGCAGTTACGTAGCCGAGGAGATGTAGCAACGTTGAGCAGCGCCGCGCCCCGCACCGCCGGTCAGGACCGCCTCTGGTCGGTGGACGAGCACTTGGAGGACATCCTCGCCACCGTCCGCCCCCTCGAACCCATCGAGCTGCAACTCCTCGACGCCCAGGGCTGCGTCCTGGTCGAGGACGTCACGGTGCCGGTGTCCCTGCCGCCGTTCGACAACAGCTCCATGGACGGGTACGCGGTGCGGGTCGCGGATGTCGCGGGCGCGAGCGAGGAGTTCCCGGCGGTCCTGGAGGTCGTCGGGGACGTCGCGGCGGGCCAGGCCGACCTGCTCCAGGTGGGGCCCGGCCAGGCCGCCCGGATCATGACCGGCGCCCCCCTGCCGCCCGGCGCCGAGACCGTCGTCCCCGTGGAGTGGACCGACGGAGGCCTCGGCGAGGGCCCGGTGACCGGGATGCGCGCACGCAGCCTGGCCCCCGCGGGCGCCGACGGGCATGTGCAGGTGTATCGGCCGGCCGAGGCACGCGCGCACGTACGCGCGATGGGCAGCGATGTGAAGGCCGGCGACCGCGCCCTGGAAGCCGGCACCGTCCTCGGTCCGCCGCAGATCGCGCTGCTCGCCGCCATCGGGCGCGGCTCGGTACGCGTGCGCCCGCGCCCGCGCGTCGTCGTCCTGTCCACCGGCAGCGAACTCGTCCAGCCCGACGAGGAGCTCGGCAGCGGCCAGATCTACGACTCCAACAGCTTCGCCCTCACCGCCTGCGCCCGCGACGCCGGCGCCATCGCCTACCGGGTGGGCGCCGTCGCCGACGAGGCCGAGACGCTCCGGTCCACCATCGAGGACCAGCTCGTCCGCGCCGACCTCATGGTCACCACGGGCGGGGTGAGCGTCGGCGCGTACGACGTCGTCAAGGAGGCGCTTTCGCACGTGGGGGACGAGGACGAGGCGGGCAGCGGAATCGACTTCCGCAAGCTCGCCATGCAGCCCGGCAAGCCCCAGGGCTTCGGCTCCATCGGCCCCGATCACACACCGCTGCTGGCGCTCCCCGGCAACCCGGTGTCGTCGTACGTCTCCTTCGAGCTGTTCGTCCGCCCCGCGATCCGCACCCTCATGGGCCTCGACGACGTCCACCGGCCCACCACCCGGGCCACGCTCACCGCGGACGAGGCGCTGACCTCGCCGAAGGGGCGCAGACAGTTCCTGCGCGGGACGTACGCCGACGGCGAGGTGACCCCCGTCGGCGGCGCCGGATCCCACCTGGTCGCGGCCCTCGCGCACGCGGACGCGCTGATCGTGGTCCCCGAGGACATGGAGTCCGTCGAGCCCGGCACCGAGGTCGAGGTGGTCCTGCTCCGCTGAGCGCTCCAGGTTGGGGGTACCGTGTCGCGCACAACTGGCCCGGCGCCGTACCGCGACGGGCCCGGACCGGGAGCGCCACACGCCATGACTGTGCCTTCCCGGGGGAGACCCCCGGACCCTCTGTGCAGGACCGACTGACGCACATTGACGACGCGGGCGCCGCGCGCATGGTCGACGTGTCCGGGAAGGACGTGACCGCGCGCACCGCCCGTGCCAGCGGCCGCGTCCTCGTCTCACCCCGCGTGGTCGAGCTGCTGCGCGGCGAGGGAGTTCCCAAGGGGGACGCCCTGGCCACCGCGCGAATCGCGGGCATCATGGGCGCCAAGCGCACGCCGGATCTGATCCCGCTGTGCCACCCGTTGTCGGTGTCGGGTGTGAAACTGGATCTGTCGGTCGCGGACGACGCCGTGGAGATCCTGGCCACCGTGAAGACGACGGACCGCACGGGCGTCGAGATGGAGGCGCTCACCGCGGTCTCCGTCGCCGCGCTCACCGTGATCGACATGGTCAAGGCGGTCGACAAGGGAGCGGTCATCACGGACGTGCGGGTGGAGGAGAAGACGGGCGGCAAGTCGGGCGACTGGAGCCGAGCATGACGTATCGCGCTCTTGTGGTCACCGCCTCCAACAGGGCAGCCGCCGGGGTCTACGAGGACAAGGGCGGTCCGCTGATCGCCGAGGGCCTCAAGGGCTTCGGCTTCGCGGTCGACGGCCCGCAGGTCGTCCCCGACGGCGACCCCGTGGAGGCCGCTCTGCGCGCGGGCGTCGATGCGGGCTATGACGCCATCGTCACCACCGGCGGCACCGGCATCTCGCCCACCGACCGCACACCCGAGGCGACCCGCAGGGTGATCGACCACGAGGTGCCGGGCATCGCGGAGGCCATCCGCGGGTTCGGACGGGAGAAGGTGCCTACGGCGGCGCTCTCCCGCGGTCTGGCCGGGGTGGCGGGGCGGACGCTGATCGTGAATCTGCCCGGATCCACCGGCGGGGTGAAGGACGGACTGGCTGTCCTGGAACCCCTTTTGGCACACGCCGTCGACCAGATCCGCGGCGGGGACCACCCCAGACCCGGCGCCGGTAGCGGGGGTGCGAGCTGAACAGCCCATCCTGGCCGGCCGTGCTGGTGGACGGCGATGTCGTCCTCCGGCCGATAAAGCTGCGCGACCAGCGCGCCTGGCGTGAGGTCAACCGGCGCAACCGCGACTGGCTGCGGCCCTGGGAGGCGACGATCCCGCCGCCCACGCCGAGCGGGCCGATGGCGCACCGGCCGACCTACCGCCAGATGGTGCGCCATCTGCGGTCCGAGGCGAACGCGGGCCGGATGCTGCCGTTCGTGATCGAGTACCAGGGGCGGCTGGTGGGGCAGTTGACGGTCGCCGGGATCACTTGGGGTTCGATGTGCTCGGGGCACATCGGCTACTGGGTGGACGAGGCCGTGGCCGGACGAGGGGTGATGCCGACGGCTGTGGCGCTTGTCGTGGACCACTGTTTCCGCACCGTTGGTCTGCACCGCATCGAGGTCTGCATTCGCCCCGAGAACGGGCCCAGCCGCCGGGTCGTGGAGAAACTCGGATTCCGCGAGGAGGGGCTGCGTCCGCGTTATCTGCACATCGACGGAGCCTGGCGCGACCACCTCGTCTTCGCGCTCACCGCGGAAGAGGTGCCCGAAGGGCTGCTGAGCCGCTGGCGCCGGTCGCGCTCGCAGAAAGCGCCGCGTACGAACCCGCAGAACACCCAGGGGAATCCCGCCTAGCCCGGAAATTGAATAAGTGTTCGAAATTGTTCGCCCGATGACCGGCTCAAGCCAATAAATTCGCACCCTCAGCGGCCTGCTGATCGCATCGGTCACAAAAAAAGTTCGAAATATCAGCCAGATCGTGCGACACACCGGCTCAATTGGCAGATGGCCTCACGCAAACCCCTCTACCGTGTGAGGCGTGAGCAGCAGCGGCCTCATCTACGCAGTCATTGTCGGGGCCTGGGCCGCCTACTTGGTGCCGATGTGGCTCCGTAGGCAGGACGAGCTGAACGAGGCCCGTCCGACGGAACGCTTCAGCACCGCCATCCGGCTGCTGTCCGGACGGGCGGCGATGGAGCGCCGATACGCCAAGGACCTGCGGGCGCGCTCCGCCGACGAGGGGGAGCCCAGCGCCGACGACCCGGGCGCGGTCACCGATTCGGTGGACGTCCGGGCCTTCGCCATGCCCCCGGCCCGCCCGCAGGCGCGCGCGGCGGTTCAACCGCCGGCCCAAGGGCGCTCGGAACCGGCGCGCGAGCAGGCGCCCGCGCCTGAGCCCAAATCCACGCACGCATCAACGCCGGAAGCCAAGCCCGCGCCCGAACCCGCCGTCGCGTCGACGCGCAAGCGGGTGCCTGCCGCCCGGCGCACCCCCGACGCGGAGGCGGCCGAAGCACGGGCTCGGCGCTCGAAGGTCCTCGCGCGCCGCCGGCGCACCACGGTGGTCCTCTTCCTCGCCTTCACCCTCGGCGCGATCGTCGCCGCGGTCGGCGGGCTCGCGTTCCTCTGGGCGCCCGGCGTGCCCGCCGTGATGCTCAGCGCGTACATCGTGTACCTCCGCGCCCAGGAACGCCGTCGCTTCGCCTATCAGATGGACCGGCGCCGAGCCGAGGCCGCGGCGCAGCGGCTGCGCGAGCGCAGCCGCCAGCCGCGTCGGCGTACTTCCGCCGAAGCCGGCGCGGGCACGGAAACCGACGAGCACGACGAAAGGCCCAAGCCGGAGCAGGACGCCGGCCTCTCGGCCCTCGCCGCCGACCGCCGCGCCCTCGTCGAGCAGACCGACCACGCCGAGTGGGTCGACCAGCAGCGCGAGCGGCAACGGCGGCCGGGCCAGGGCGACAGCTGGGACCCGGTACCGGTGCCGCTGCCCACCTATGTGACAGCGCCGGTGGCCCCGCGAGCCACCGCCGACGTGGACCTCGGCGCACCGGACGCATGGAGCTCCGCACGCTCCAGCTCGGTCGCCCGGGACGGCGAGGCCGGAGCCGGGACGCGGGAGCGTGGCGACAGCGCCGACTCCGCCGCCGTACGCGAGGCCGCCGAGCACGACGAGACGGGCGCCCGCGCGGACGACAGGGAAGAGGGAGGCGGCCGCAGCGACGCCCGCCGCGCCGCTTCCGCCCGCCGGGCGCGGGAGCGGGGGCGCACGCCGCTGTTCGACCAGTACGAGGACGGGGACCGGCCGCGCGCGGCGAACGAGTAGGCCACGCGCCGCCGCCCGGCGTCAGCACCTCCCACCCGCCCCACCAGCCCTGTCCCCTCGACCGGCAAAGGAACGGATTTCCAAGCATCCGGATCGGGGTGCTAAGGTTTCACTCGTTGCAAGGGCCTGTGGCGCAGTCCGGTAGCGCACCTCGTTCGCATCGAGGGGGTCTGGGGTTCAAATCCCCACAGGTCCACCGCAGCTCAAAGCCCCTACTGGTGATCACCGGTAGGGGCTTTGTCATGCCGTACAGCAGCGAAGTAGAGCAACTACTTTCGATCTTGCTTCCCAGGGTGCTTGCCGAGCTCGCGTAGTGCGCGCCGAGTGTCGTGCAGGCGAATCCGGCGGACGCCCGCCCTGGCCGACCGGTCGACGAACCGGTGGTTGAAGTTGCGGGGTTCGAACGGTGTGCCGCAGCGCGTGGTGAACACGAAGTCGGAATCCGTCCACAGCTCACCGGCCGCTTGCTTGGCCAACTCCTGTTCTGCAGGAGCCGATTGATGCGCTGTAGAGGTCTGTTCAGGTGCCGCCGGCGGCGGGTCTGCCGGCAGGGACTTCAGCGTCTCCCGCGTGATCGCCAATCGGCGCAGCCGGTCCTCGGCATCCGCGATCTGCTTGTGGATCCGCTCAAGTTCCTCGTGCAGCCCGGACAACTGGTCACGCGCGGCCGACTCGCCCTGGTCCAAACGCTCGAAGTGCGACGCCATGATTCCCCCGGCTCCCGCCGACACCCCCAGAGGACAACTCGCGGCAGCCTCCTGGCACTTGATGCCACACCACGAGGCAACCCTGCCCTGTCCGTGGTCTGTGATCCATCAGCGAGGTGGCGAAGTATCAGGGGTATCGGCTGCCCACCGTCCACTACAGTGCGGCATGGGCCGTGACTGGCGCTGGGGTGGAGTACCACCGGGGAGCGGCCTGACGAAACCGTCAATGCCGTGCGCCTGGGCGAGCAGCAACGACGCCTGGGAGACGACATGCCCCCGACCCAGATGGCCCAGCTCATGGACGGCACCGGCCTCGCCCGCCGCATCACCGCACAAACCGCCGCCAAGGCAGCGGAGATCTCACGGCGCGCAGGTGTCGCACCATGCCTGGCGACAGTGCTGGTGGGCGAAGACCCCGCGTCGGTCACGTACGTCCGCATGAAGCGCACCCGCTGTGCGAAGGCCGGCATCCACTCCCGTCACATCCCACTGCCCGCCACCACCACGACCGCCGAACTCATCGACACACTCGCCGCCCTCTCCAGCGACCCCGAGGTGCACGGCATCCTGCTGCAGCACCCGGCCGGCCCGCACATCGACGAACGGGCGGCGTTCGAGGCCATCGCTCCGGAGAAGGACGTCGACGGCGTCACCATGCACTCCTTCGCCGCCATGAGCTTTGGACTGCCCGGCTTCCAGTCGTGCACACCCGGCGGGATCCTGCGACTCCTGGACGAATACGACATCGAAATAGCCGGCAAGCACGCCGTGGTCGTCGGCCGCAGCGCCATCCTCGGCAAGCCCGTGGGGATGCTCCTGCTCGCACGCGACGCCACGGTGACGTACTGCCACTCCCGCACC
The DNA here is from genome assembly GCF_030499575.1 of Streptomyces sp. DG2A-72. Classification (NCBI taxonomy): domain Bacteria; kingdom Bacillati; phylum Actinomycetota; class Actinomycetes; order Kitasatosporales; family Streptomycetaceae; genus Streptomyces; species Streptomyces sp. DG2A-72. The sequence continues at coordinate 4,258,765 of NZ_JASTLC010000001.1, read as the reverse complement.
ACTGGCCTGCCCGCGCTCGTCCGGGAAGCGGACATCGTCGTGGCGGCCGTGGGACGGCCCCGGCTGATCCGCGGCGAGGACGTCAAACCGGGCGCGGTGGTGATCGATGCCGGGTACAACCCGGGCAACGTCGGCGACGTCGACTTCGACACCGCCCGCACCCGCGCCCGCCTGATCACTCCCGTCCCCGGCGGCGTCGGGCCGATGACCATCGCAGTCCTGCTCGCGCAGACCGTGGACGCCGCCGCGCGTCAGCTCGGAGTCCCGGGACACTGACACCACCCGCGTCGGCCGACCCACCGGATCACTATCACCGGAGCCTCAACACCACGGGAAACGATCTTCACGAGTCCTCGGGCGGGATTTCTTATGTGCGCAGGCGCAGTGCCACCGCGGTCGGGAGCACCGCGGATGCCACAGCCAGCAGCGCGCACGCGCCCGTTGCCGCGCCGAGTTCCGCCCAGGGGAGTCGGATCGGTGACCACACGGACTGCAGGGTGAGGGCGCCCCACATGCCGAGGAGGTTGAGGACGGTCACCAGGAGGCCCAGGAGAGCGCCGATCACTACGACGGTCAGGGCTTCGGCGGCGACCAGGCGCAGCACCTGGGTGCGGGTGGCGCCGGCCAGGCGTAGTGCTGTCAGCTCTCGTGCGCGGTCGGAGGCCGCCATGATCTGGGTGTTGGCGAGGGAGATGCCGGTGTAGAGGAGGGCGATGCCGAGGACGAGCAGGATGCCGAGGCGGGTCGTTCGGTCGGTGTCGGCGAAGCCGGTCGTGGGGAAGGCCGTCCGGAGCCACTTGTCGGAGGTGACGACGTCAGCGTGCGCCGCATGCCCTCGGCCGCCCACTGCCTCCCGCAACCCCACCGCCTGCCGCAACGCCCTCACCACACCCGCCCTGTCCGCCCCCTCCCGCACCCGCACATCCACCCGTTCCACCACCGCCCCCGGCGCGTTCGCCGCCGTGATGTACACCCCGTTGTCCCCGGTTCCCACCGGCATCACCCCGGCGATCCGCAGGGACCGTCGGGTGCCGTCGCCGAGCCAGACCGTCACGTGCTCGCCGACCCGGTGCCGGGACCACTCCTCGTTGACGATGATCGAGTCGTCGTCGAGGTCGGTGACGCGGCCGTCGGTGAGCGGCAGGCGTGCGGTGGCGGCGAGTCGGTGTGGATCGACGGCGTGGGCCTCGGACTTGATGAGGGCGACGCCGTCCTCGAGGACGTACACCGCGCTCGACGCGACCGGAGACACCTCGGCCCCGGGCACCTCCCGAAGTCGCCGCACGGTCGCCGCGTCCAAAGGCGTCATCCCAGACTCCACCCCAGACCCCACCCGGGACGTCACCACGAAGTCCGCGGCGGTCTGCTCCCGTGCCTCGGTCGCCCGTGCCTCGTTCAAGGTCGCCGTGGCGCCCAGCAGGGAGCCCGTGAGAGCGACCGTGACCAGAACCGGGGCGGCCACGGCGGCCGTACGTCCGACGCCGGCCGCGGCGTTCTCCCGGACCAGCAGGCCGATCGCGCCGGGCAGCCGGACGATCAGCCGGGTCAGCGGACCCACCAGCACCGGGGACAGCAGGGCGACCGCGGTGATCAGGAGCATCGGGCGGCTGATGTACGTCTTGCGGTGCAGTAGGTCGCCCGGCTCGGTCAGCAGCGCCAGGACCAGGGTCACGGCGGCCGTGACCAGCAGGGCTGTCCCGCACAGGAGACGGCCCCATGGGCGCATCCCGCTCGCCCCGCTGTCCACCGACGCCTCCCGCAGCGCCTGCGTCGGACCGGTTCGCCCGGCCCGCCAGGACGCGGCGACCGACCCGCACAGGGCGGCCGACAGGCCCGTCCAGAACGCCAGATGGTACGGCCAGCTGTGGTCGCCGATCGTGAACCAGGCCGGTGCGAGGCCGCCGTCGACGACCAGGCCGGCGAGGTGCGGGGCGCCGTACGCCCCCAGCACGCAGCCCGCCGTCGACGCGAGCGCGCCGACCGTCAGCGCCTCCGCGACGACCATGCGGCGCAGCCGGCCCGGAGTGGCCCCCACCATGCGCAGCAGCCCGAACTCGCGGCGCCGCTGGGCGACCGCGAAGGCGAACGTGGACGCCACGACGAACACCGACACGAACGCGGTGACGCCGCCCGCCGTGCCGAACAGGGCGTTCAGCGCGGTGAGCGCCTCGGCGTCACGGTCGGGATCGGCGTCCGCCAGCCGCCGTTCGTCCCCGGTGAGGACGCGCACGCCGGGAGCCACCAGCCGTCGTACCTCCGACGCCTGCGCGTCCACGACGAGTCGCATGACCGGCGGAGACAGCGCGGCGGCCCGGGCATCCGGGTAGAACAGTGCGTCCTCGAAGCCACGTGCACGCACCGTCCCGACCACCCGCACCGTCCCGTGGTCCGTGCGCAGCTTCTGCCCTACGGCGGTCCAGTCGTCGGTCGCCACCACCTCGTCCGCGGCCCGGGGCGCACGGCCCGCGCTCAGTTCGTACGGGGCGAAGGCGGCCGTCGACCACGGGTGACCCACCAGATCACCGGGCGCGCGCTCCGCTCGTACGGCGAACGCGCAGTCCTCGGTGACCTTGCCGAGGGTGCGCAGCGCGGCGACCGTCTGCGCGGGGACTGGACGTGGCTGCGCCAGCTTCTGGGTGCGGTCGCCGACGCGCAGGGTGTCCTGGCCCTGCACCACGACCGGGGCCGCGGCGAACCGTTCCGGCGGTTGCCCGGGCGCGTCCAGGGAGGAGGCCAGGGTCAGCCCCATGACCGTCATCAGCGCGACGCCGAGCGAGAGCGCGACGAAGCTGCCGGCGAAGGTGGTCCAGCGGGTGCGCAGCGCGTGCAGGGTGGTGGTCAGCACGGCAGGGCCTCCAGCTCCGTCATGTGCGCGGCGATCTTCCCCTTCGACGCCCCGCACAGCTCCCCGTGCACACGCCCGTCCACCAGGAAGACCACCCGGTCCGCATACGACGCGGCCACCGGATCGTGGGTCACCATCACCACCGTGCGGCCCTCGGCGTCGACCAGGCCGCGCAGCAGATCCAGCACCTCCCGCCCGGTCCGCGTGTCCAGGGCGCCCGTCGGCTCGTCGCCGAAGAGGACCTCGGGGCGGGTGATCAGGGCGCGGGCGATGGCGACGCGCTGCTGCTGCCCGCCGGACAGCTCCGAGGGCCGATGCCGGGCCCGGTCGCCGAGGCCGACCCGGTGGAGCGCCTCGCGCACCGCGGCCCTGGCCACGCGCCGTCCGGCCAGGCGCAGGGGCAGGGCCACGTTCTGCTCGGCGGTGAGGGACGGCAGCAGGTTGAACGACTGGAACACGAAGCCGATCCGCTGCCGGCGGAGCAAGGTCAGCCTGCGCTCGCTCAGCCCGGTCAGCTCCGTGTCGCCGATCCTGACCGAGCCGGACGTGGGCCGGTCGAGCCCGGCCGCGCACTGCAACAGCGTCGACTTGCCCGACCCCGACGGGCCCATGACGGCGGTGAAGGTGCCCGGCGGGAACGCCAGCGAGACCCGGTTCAGCGCCGTCACCCCGCCGTCGCCGCCACCGTACTGCCTGCTGATGTCCCGCAATTCGATCGCGTTGGGTCTCATCTCTCCCCGCAGTCATGGTCGTTCGGTTTCGTGGTGTCCACGAAACCGCCCGATCGCCGTCCGAATCAGTGCGGCAGGACCGAGACTTGGGGTAGGGCCAGGCATACCTCTCACTCTCCGTGCAGCCCGATCGCCCAGGGCGCTCCGGGCTCCTACGGTGATCCCCATGCGAAACATCTGGCGGGCGCTGGGCAGCCGCGGGTACCTGCTGTCCCCGTGGCCCTGGCGGGCCGTTGCCTATCTGGCGAGCGGGGCGGTGTGCGGGGCGGTCGTCCTGGTGGTGATCGTCAGTGGGGTGGTGGTCGGGGCCGCCCTGTCCGTCGTGGTCGTCGGGCTGCCGCTGCTGCTGCTCACCGCGCTGGCCGGGATACCCGTGGCGGGCGTGGAGCGGTGGCGGCTGCGGATCGCCGGGCAGCAGGTGGCCGCCGGTCAGCATCGGGTGCCTGCCGTGCCGGGGCTGCGGGCGTGGCTGTCGACGCGGCTCAAGGAAGCGGCGACCTGGCGGGAGCTGGCGTACGCCGTGCTGTTCGGGCTGGTGCTGTGGCCGCTGGACGCGCTGGCCGTCGTACTCTTGGCGGGCGTTCCGCTGTCCATGGCCTGCGCACCCCTGGTCGTCGCCGTCGACGGCGAGGCGAAGGTGGTCAAGTTGTGGACCGTCGACAGCTGGCCCGGCGCCTTCGGGGTCGCCGTGCTCGGGCTGGTGCTCCTCGCGCCCGGCGCGTACGCCCTCGGGTGCGCCGCCGGGGCGCGCGCCGAGCTGGCGCGTGCGCTGCTCACCACGAAGGCCGAGGACAGCGAACGGGTCACCGAACTGGTCCGCTCCCGCGTGCGGTTGGTGGATGCCTTCGAGGCGGAGCGCCGCCGTATCGAACGCGATCTGCACGACGGAGCCCAACAGCGCCTCGTCGCCCTCACCCTGACCCTGGGCCTCGCCCGCCTCGACGCGCCGCCGGGCCCGCTCGCCGACCAGCTCGCCAAGGCCCACGCGGACGCCGACGGAGCGCTCGCCGAACTGCGGGAGCTGATCCACGGCATCCACCCGAAAGTCCTCGCCGACTACGGCCTCGAAGCCGCCCTCACCGACGCGGCCGACCGCAGCCCGGTGCCGGTGGACCTGGACCTCGACCTGCCCGGCCGACTGCCCCGGCCCGTCGAGACAGCCGCGTACTTCGTCGCCCGCGAGGCCCTCGCCAATGTCGCCAAGCACAGCGGGGCGCAGACGGCCGGGATACACGGGCGGTACGACGGCGGGCGCCTGGTGCTCCGTATCGAGGACGACGGATGCGGCGGAGCCGATATGTCACAGGGCACCGGACTCACCGGCCTCGCCGACCGGGTGTCGGTCCTCGATGGCAGACTCACCCTGTCCAGCCCGCCGGGCGGACCGACCCTGCTGCGCATGGAGATTCCTTGCCGTCCGAGCCGCCCCGCACGAGAACCCTCCGCATAGTCCTCGCCGAGGACAGCGTGCTGCTGCGCGAAGGGCTGACCGGGCTGCTCACCCGCTTCGGGCACGAGGTGGTCGCCGCCGTCGGCGACGCGGACGCCCTGCGGGCGGCGGTCGCCGAACACGAACCCGACGTCGTCGTCACGGACGTACGGATGCCGCCCGGCTTCCAGGACGAGGGTCTGCACGCGGCCGTCCAACTGCGCGAGGAGCGGCCCGGGTTGCCGGTGCTGGTGCTCAGCCAGTACGTGCAGCGGGCCTATGCGGCCGAACTGCTCGACTCCGGCGACGGATCCGGCGTCGGCTATCTGCTCAAGGACCGGGTGGGCCAGGTCGAGGAGTTCGTGGACGCGCTCGCCGAGGTGGCGTCCGGCGGCACGGTCGTCGACCCGGAAGTCGTACGACAACTGCTGCGCCGGCGCCGGGATCCGCTCGCCCGTCTCACCCCGCGCGAGCGGGAGGTGCTGGCGCTGATCGCCGAGGGCCGCTCCAACGGCGCGATCGCCAAGGCGCTGGTGGTGTCCGAGGCGGCCGTCGGCAAGCACATCGGCTCCATCCTCACCAAGCTGGACCTGCCGCCGGCCGACGACGTCCACCGGCGGGTCCTGGCGGTCCTCGCCTTCCTCAGGAGTTGAGCTGCTTCGCAAAGCAGCGGCTGGACTCGTAGAGGCGGTAGTAACCGAACTTCTCGCACGGCTCATAGCCGCTGGACGTGTACAGGCCTATCGCCTCCGGCTGCTGGAGCCCGGTCTCCAGGACCATGCGCACACGGCCCGCCGCACGCGCGTCGTCCTCGAGGGCGGTGAGCATGCGCCGCGCCAGCCCTCGCCCGCGCATCTCCGCGACGACGTACATCCGCTTGAGCTCCGCGTCCCCGTCCTGGTTGCCCTCGGCGTTCGCGTCCTGGCTGCGCCAGCCGCCGGTGGCCACGGGGCGGTCCTGGTCGTCGTACGCGATGAGGTACACGCCGTTCGGCGGCTCGAAGTCGGACGGGGCGAGGGAGGTGGCGTCGCCGCCGTCGCCGTAGCGCTCGTGGTACTCGGCCTGGACCTCGTCGTCGAGCTTGACGGCGTCGGGGTGGTCGAACGGGACGCGACGTATATGCATGCTAACAACCGTATATTTGTGAGGCGATGGAAATCTAGACTCTGTCCAGTGTGCCGGTAGGGTGCCCGGGTGCTCACTGTGACCTCTGTGAATGTGAACGGGTTGCGCGCCGCCGCGAAGAAGGGCTTCGTGGAGTGGCTCGCGGAGACCGAAGCCGACGTGCTGTGCCTGCAGGAGGTGCGCGCCGAGCCGCAGCAACTGCCGGAGCATGTGCGCAAGCCCGATGGCTGGCATGTCGTACACGCCCCCGCCGCCGCCAAGGGCCGCGCCGGCGTCTCCCTCTACTCGCGCCGCGAGCCCGACCGCATCCAGGTCGGCTTCGGCTCGGCCGAGTTCGACACCAGCGGCCGCTACGTCGAGGCCGACCTGCCCGGCGTCACGGTCGCCTCCCTCTACCTCCCCTCCGGCGAGGTCGGCACCGAGCGGCAGGACGAGAAGGTCCGCTTCATGGGCGAGTTCCTCGCCTACCTGAAGGGCCTGCGCGAACGCGCCGCCGCCGACGGGCGCGAAGTCCTGGTCTGCGGCGACTGGAACATCGCCCACCAGCAGGCCGACCTCAAGAACTGGCGCGGCAACACCAAGAACTCCGGCTTCCTGCCGGAGGAACGGGAGTGGCTGTCCCGGGTCTTCGACGAGTACGTCGATGTGGTGCGGGCGCTGCATCCGGATGCGGCGGGGCCGTACACGTGGTGGTCGTATCGGGGGCGGGCCTTCGACAACGACGCAGGATGGAGGATCGACCTCGCCGTGGCGACGGCCGGCCTTGCGAAGCGGGCGGTGAAGGGGTTCGTGGAGCGGGCCGCCAGCCATGAGGAGCGGTGGTCGGACCACGCTCCTGTGACTGTGGTCTTCGAGACCTGACGGGTGTGGGGCGGCCCGATCGACACAGACCGCCCCGCAGAGGGGTTAGCCGGTCTGCCGTGCATCGGTGGGTTCCTCGATGCTGAAGGCCAGGCGTGAGGCGTCAGGCCCGGTCAGGCGGGCAGGCCCTCCTCCGGGGCGGCCTTTGGCGACGATGACGCGGACACCGCTGCGAAGGAGGTCCTCCCGGGTCACCTCGGTGTCTGCAGAGACCGTCTGGCGGTAGCGACCGACCACGTAGTCCTCGAGCCGGTCGGAGCGAATGGCGGCGGGCGTCGGGCAGACCTCGCCTCGGGCGGTGGCGCGGCAGGCGTAGGCGCCGTAGGGATAACGCTTCCGCACGGCGAAGTACATGCGCCCATCGCATCCCGCACCGACCGCCACCCCGGTGAGCAGGGCTGTCGTTGTACGGCGCTCACGCCGAGTGCCGTTCGAACGTGCCAGGAGAACGTCCTGGAGGATCTGGAGCTCGTGTTCCGTGAGCTCGGACATATGGGCAACTGAGCGCACGGCGCGGTCCACATGTGACCATGCGATGGCGTCGTACTCGTCCGGACGCTGCAGCCAGGACGAGAGGGACGGCCTCTCGAAGGGAGACATCCTGCGTGCAGATACTCCGAGATCGGTTGCTTCGGCGATCAGCGCGAAGCCCAGTTGCTCGGTGCACAACTGGATCGAGGCGCGCTGCCTGCCCGGGGAGTAGGACAGTCGCCGGCGCCTTTCGGTCTCACTTTCGGCAGTGCAAACCTACGTTCGCATCGTGGGCTGTGTTTACGGCTTAGCCGTGTTAGCCGTTTCAAGGGGAAACGCCAACGTGGGGCGCCCCAAGAACAGGGCACCCCACGTCAACGGCTAAAGCCGAGCGCCGCGGCTACGCGTCATAGTCCTGGTTGAAGCGGTCCTCTTCCTCCCGCCGGAGGCGTTCCGTCTCCTCATCGCGCGGCCGGCCACTCCGCTGAGGCTCCTGCTCCTGCTCCTGCCCCTGCTCCTCACGCTGGCGCCCACGCGCCTTCTCCTTGGCCTGCTGCTGCCACTGCTCGGACTGGTCCTGGAACTTGTCCTTCATGCCCATGTGGTTTCACTCCCGAAATGGGTGAGGGGGATCGGGCTCGACCAGCCTCACACGCGGTGTGACGCTCCGCATGTCGATCAGTTACGCCGCGTAACCCGCTCCTGCTCATCGGCGGAGCCCCCCGCACCGACCAGCCCCGTCCGCATGCCCCCCAGCCGATGAGCGAACCGCTTCACCTCGCGCTGCCCGACCGCTCCGATGACCCCCGGCAGATACCCCCGCACGCCCTGCATCCCGCGCAGCCACCACTGCCCGTACACATGGCTGGACCGCCGCTCGATCCCGGCGACGATCCGGTCCACCGCGGGACCCAGCGGGTACGTCTTGTTGGCGGGCCAGGGCAACCGCTGCCGCAACTCCCGCATCACATCGTCCTGGTCGGCCCCGCGCACCATGTCCGTGTCGGTCCACGACAGATACCCGACCCCGACCTTCACGCCCTGGTATCCGACTTCGGCCCGCAGACTGTGCGCGTACGCCTCGACGCCCGACTTGGACGCGCAGTACGCGGTCATCATCGGCGCCGGCGTGATGGCCGCAAGGGAGGCGATCTGGAGCAGATAGCCCCGGCTCTCCCGCAGCAGCGGCAGGAACGCACGCCCCGTCACCGCCGACCCGATCAGGTTGACCTCGATCACCCGCCGCCAGGCATCCGGATCGGAGTCAGCGAACGGACCGCCGCTCGCCACACCCGCGTTGGCGACCACGATGTCGGCCTTCCCGAACCGCTCCTTCACTTCGCACGCCACCCGGGCCATCGCCTCGTGGTCGGTGACGTCGGCGTGCCAGTGGTCACTGTCGCCGTGCAGCCGCTCGGCGACCTGCTTGAGCGCGTCCGGCTCCAGGCCGACCAGCGCGATCTTCGCGCCGCGCGCGGACAGCTTCCGGGCGAGCAGTTCACCGACGCCGCGCGCGGCCCCGGTGACGACCGCGACCTGCCCCTCCAGGCTGACCCTGCTCATGCGCCCTCCTTGACCTGTGCGTACGTCGTGACGAGTTCCCGTATCTTCCCGGTGACCAGCTCGGGCGCCTCGATCGGCGTCATGTGGCCGAGCCCCGGCAGCTCGGTGATCCCGACGCAGTTCGGCAGCGCGGCGACCAGCGAGCGGGCGTGCACGACCGGCGTCAACCGGTCCGCCGTGCCGACGACGACGGCCGTCGGCACCGTCAACTCCCGTACGCCGTGGGCGACATCGAGCAGGTTGAGCACCTGAGACCAGGCGTACCGCACCTTGCGCGGACACGCGTGCACGATCCGCGCGCACGCCTCGACCATGTGCGGGGCCGAACCCGGGCCCATCGTCCCGTACTTGAGGATCCGCCGGGCCAGCGGCGTGACCGGTCCGAGGGGTGCCCGGGAGCCGAGAATCCGCCGGGTCAGCGCGGTCCGCAGCCGCCCGGCCCGCATCGGTACGACCGTCGACTCGGCGACCAGCCGCGACGCCCCCGTGCTGCACAGCAGCACCGCCGCCGCATGCTGCCGGAACCCGGCCCGCGTGGAGGCGGCCATGACCGTCATCCCGCCCATGGAGTGCCCGGCGAGCACGGCCTTCTCGCCCGGCGCGAGAGCCGCTTTCAGTACGGCCTCAAGGTCGTCCGCGAGTGCGTCCGTACTGCAGGCGCGGCTCGCGGGACTGCGTCCGTGGCCGCGCTGGTCGTAGGCGATGACCCGGTGATCGACGGCCAGTTCGCGTATCTGGGCCGCCCAGAAGGCGGTGGAGCAGGTCCAGCCGTGGGCGAGGACGACGGCGGGGGCGTTCTCGGGGCCGTGCACCTCGACGTGCAGCCGGGCGCCGTCGGCGGAGACGGCGGTGAGCTCGCGGGCGGGGACGGGTGGGGCGTACGGGCCTGAGGCCACGTGCATCAGACGGCTCACGCGTCCACCTCGGCCTTCTTCTCTGCGGGCACCCGCAGGACGTCGTACTCCGACAGATCCACCCGCCGCGTAGCCCGCCGGAACTCGGTCGTCGTGCCCGGCCAGATGGTGGTGTTGCGGCCGCTGGCGTCCAGGTACCAGCTGGTGCAGCCGCCGGTGTTCCACACGGTGCGCTTCATGCGTTCCTGGACCTTGTCGTTCCATGCCTGCACGGCGCCCGGCCGGGCGTCGAGGGCGATACGGCCGCCCAGGACGTTCAACTGCCGTACGAAGTCGGCCAGGTAGTTCAGCTGGGACTCGATCATCAGGATCATCGAGGAGTTCCCCAGCCCCGTATTGGGCCCGATGATCGTCATCCAGTTGGGGAACCCGACCGCCGAGGCTCCGCGCAGCGACTGCATCCCGGTCTTCCAGACCTCGGCGAGCGTCCGCCCGTCCGCGCCCACCACCCTCTCGGCGATGGGCATGTCGGTGACGTGGAAGCCGGTCCCGAAGATGATCGCGTCGACCTCGGCCTCGCTGCCGTCGGCGGCGACGAGGGTCGACCCGCGGACCTCGCTCAGCCCGCTCGCGACCACGTCGACGTTGGGCCGGGCGAGCGCCGGATAGTAGTCGCTGGAGAGCAGGATCCGCTTGCAGCCGATGCGGTAGTCGGGGGTCAACTTCGCGCGCAGGGCCGGGTCCTTGATGGACCGGGCCATGTTGCGCTTGGCCAACTGCTCCACCATACCCAGCTCATTGGGGTGCCTGGTGAAGGCCTGGACCTGCAACTCCCGTATGCCCCACAGCAGTCCACGGCGGGCCTTGGCGGTGAAGGGCAGGGCCCTGTGCAGCGCGCGCTCCGCGCCGCTGATCGCCCGGTCGACGCGGGGCATCACCCATGGCGGCGTGCGCTGGAAGAGGGTGAGCCTCTCGGCGAGGGGCTGGACGGCCGGCACGATCTGGATGGCGGAGGCGCCCGTCCCGATCATGGCGATCCGCTTGCCGCGCAGGTCGTAGTCGTGGTCCCAGCGGGCCGAGTGGAAGACCTTGCCGGGGAAGGAGTCCAGCCCCGGGATGTCCGGGATCTTGGGGTCGGACAGCGGCCCGGTGGCGGAGACGACGATGTCCGCCGAGAGCGAGCCACTGCTCGTCTCGATGTCCCAGCAGAGCCGCTCGCCGCTCCAGGTCATGCGCTGGACCTCGGAGTTGAAGCGGATGTGGGGCCGGATTCGGAAGACGTCGGCGACGTGCTCCAGGTAGGCGCGGATGTGCCTCTGCCCGGAGAAGGTGCGGGGCCAGTCGGGGTTGGGCGCGAAGGAGAACGAGTAGAGATGGGACGGCACATCGCACGCGCACCCGGGATAACTGTTGTCCCGCCAGGTGCCGCCGACGCTGTCGGCCCGCTCCAGTACGACGAAGTCGGTGACACCCTCGCGCCGCAGCCGTACGGCGGCTCCCAGCCCGCCGAACCCGGACCCGACCACCGCCACCCGCACATGCTCATGCTCCTGCTGGGCCATCCCGCCTCCACGCACCCGCTCGCGACTCCGCCAGTGAACACTGGCGCAATGGGAGAGTAGGGCAGGACCGTACTGATGGGTAGGGGTCGCGCATGGGAAAGTTACCGGCGGTACAACATAGGCTTCCGACGTGGCAGAAGACGGAGGACGACGCGAGTACCGCATGGAGGAGCTGGCCCGCCTGGCCGGCATCACAGTCCGCACCCTGCGCTTCTACCGCGAACGCAAGCTGATCCGGCCACCCCGCCGTGAAGGCCGCATCGCCTGGTACGACGACCACCACCTGGCCCGCCTGCGCACGATCGCGGCACTACTGGAACGCGGCCACACCCTCAACGGCATCGCGGAACTGGCGGAGGCCCTCGAACACGGCCGCGACGTCGCCGACGTACTCGGCGTCGACACCCCGACCGAAGAGGAGCCGGTCCACCTCACCCCCGAGGAACTCGCCGCCCGCTTCGAGGGCGAGGTCACCCCGGAAAACCTCGCCGCCGCGATGGACCTCGGCTACCTCGGCACCGACGGCGACGAGATCGTCCACGTCAGCCGCCGACTCCTGGACGTATCAGCCGCCCTCGTCCGCGAAGGCATCCCCTTGGCAGAAGTCCTGGCAGCCGGCAAACAGGTACGCGAACACGTCGACGCCCTCGCCGAACTCTTCGCCGACGTCGTCCTCCGCCACGCCACAGAGGACGACCTGCAACGCCTGCGCCCACTGGCCCGGAGCGTGGTGGAGGCGGAACTTTCGCTGGCGATGGACCGGCGGATGCGGAAGCAGCCGTAACCGGTCGGGATCAACTGCTACCGGCTTCCCGTGCCACGTGCTCGAGTCGACGCCGGTGGGTTTCCCACCAGTCCTGATCGCCCGGCGGCATGTTGTCCTTCCCCTTCACCCACCCGACGGTCCCGTCGATGAGTTCTCGCACGATATCGGCGTGTCCGGCATGCCGATGGGTTTCGGCGATCATGCGCGCCAGGATGTGGTGCAGTGTGGTCTGCCGTCGCTCCTCCGGCCACCACGGGACGTGACCGATCGCGTCGAGCGCCGGCGACTCGATCGTGCTGCCCGAGTGCTCCCATGCGCGGTGGTACAGCCCGAACGATCTCTTCGCGTGACTCGTCGGCGGTCGCCCACATGTCCGCATTGGGCTCGAAGTCCTCCGTGTACCACCAGGGCGGTGGTTCCTTGTCGAAGAACGGCCGCCCGAACGTGTCGCCGAAATACCCCAGCTCCACACTGGCGACATGTTTGACCAGCCCCAACAGGTTGGTGCAGGGCTTCTCGAGCGAGTTGCAGGTAGTGGACCAGGTCCGCTTTCGGGTTCGCCTCTGTCATGCCGCGGAAGTCTTGCATTCGGCACTGACAGCCCCTTCTCAAGACCGCGGCGGCAATTTTGGCCTTGAGCGGTCCGGTACGTGTGAGTAGTCCGGGGGTGTTGCCGGAGGCGACGTCTGGAGTAGGTCCAGGGCCAGTTGTACCGCGTCGTCCAGCTGTGCATGCCTCCCCTCTGCCCAGTCCAGTGGTGTGCGGAGGATTTCCAAGTCGGGGGTGACGCCGTGGTTTTCGATGGACCAGCCGTAGGCGTCGAACCAGGCCGCGTTCATGGGGACCGTGATGACGGTGCCGTCGCCGAGGCGGTGGCGGCCGGTCATGCCGACCACTCCGCCCCAGGTGCGCTGGCCGACGACCGGGCCCAGCTTGAGGAGCTTGAAGGCTGCCGTGATCATGTCGCCGTCCGAGGAGGTCGCCTCGTCGGCCAGGGCTACCACCGGGCCCCTGGGGGCGTTCGAGGCGTACGACACCGGCTGGGCGTTTCTCGTCAGGTCCCAGCCGAGGACGGTGCGGGTGAGTTTTTCGACGACGAGTTCGCTGATGTGGCCGCCGGCGTTGCCGCGTACGTCGACGATGAGGGCCGGCCGGGAGACCTCCATGCGCAGGTCGCGGTTGAACTGGGCCCAGCCGGAGCCGCCCATGTCGGGGATGTGGAGGTAGCCGCAGCGGCCGCCGCTCAACTCGCGTACGACTGCGCGGCGTTTGGCCACCCAGTCCTGATAGCGGAGGGGGCGTTCGTCGATGAGAGGGACCACGGCGACCCTGCGGGAGCGGCCTTCGCCCTCCGCCGGGGTGAACGTCAGCTCCACCGTCGTACCGCCTGCTCCCGCAAGCAGCGGGTACGGGCCTGTGTCAGGGTCGACCGGGCGGCCGTCCACGTGGGTCAGGACCGCGCCCTCGCGGATGCCGGTGCCGGCGAGGGGCGAGCGGGCCTTGGAGTCGGACGACTCGCCGGGCAGGATGCGCTTGACCGTCCAGCCGCCGTCCCTGCGGACGAAGTTGGCGCCGAGGAGGCCCTGCCAGCGCTGGTAGTGCGGGGGGCCCTCGTTGCGGCGGGCGGCGGAGACGTAGGCGTGGGAGGTGCCCAGTTCGCCCAGTACCTCGCGGAGCAGGTCGGCGAACTCGTCGGGGGAGGCCACTCGTTCGAGCAGGGGGCGGTACTGGTCCAGCACGGCGTCCCAGTCGATGCCGCACATGCCGGGTTCCCAGAAGTAGGCGCGGATCAGGCGGCCCGCCTCCTCGTACGACTGGCGCCACTCGGCGGCCGGGTCGACCTCGTGCAGGATGCGGCGGAGGTCGATCCAGACGGTCGTATCGCTGTCTCCTGATTCGGTGGAGGGGACGGCTCGCAGGTCGCCCTCGTCGACGACGACCAGGCGGGTGCCGTCTCCGCTCACCGCGAACCAGTCCAGGTGCTCGACCAGTTCGGACTTCTTCGCCTTGGTGATGTTGAAGTATTCGAGGGTGGGGCGGCCGGTCGTGTCGTCGGGATTGGCGAACGTCTCGCCCAGCGCGCCCGAGATCGGCCAGCGCAGCCAGACCAGGCCGCCGCCGGACACCGGATACAGCGCCGAGTACTTGGAGGCGGCGACCGGGAAAGGGGTGACTCTGCTTTCCAGGCCTTCCACTTCGACCGTCACCGCGCCGTCGCCGCCCTCGTCGTCCTCCACCGGGTCCAGTCCGCCCGCCGCCGGGCGGCCCTCGGGGTTCAGGGCGAAGGGGGAGGGGGTCGCGGAGGACAAGGGGACCAGGTAGGGGCGGCAGCCGAGGGGGAAGGAGAGGTCGCCGGTGTGGACGTCGTACACCGGGTCGAAGCCCCGCCAGGACAGGAAGGCCAGGTAGCGGCCGTCTCGGGTGAAGACCGGGTTCTCGTCCTCGAAGCGGCCGTTCGTCACGTCGACGATGAAACGGTCCTTGATCCGGGCCATCTTGATCTGGCGGAGCGAGCGGCCGATGCCCGGGTGCGACCACGTGAGCCATGCCCCGTCGGGGGAGAACGCCAGGTCCCGTACCGGGCCGTTGATCGAGCGGATCAGCTCGGTGACCTCGCCGCCCGCGTCCTCCGTCGCGTCGATGAGCAGGAGGCGTCCGTCGTGCGAGGCCATGGCCAGGCGCTCGCCCTGGGGGTCGGAGACCAGCTCCAGGACGCGGCCCAGTTCGCCTGAGGCGAGGCGGCGGGGGGCGCGGTCGCCCGTCGCGCGCGGCAGGTACGCGATCTCGACGGCGTCCTCGCCCTCCGCGTCCGTGACGTACGCGACCTGGCCGACCTTGCCGAGCATCTCCGGGAGCCGGACCCGTACGCCCGGAGTGTCGGTGATCGTGCGGGCCGGGCCGTCGCGGTGGGTCAGCCAGTAGAGACTTCCTCGTACGATCACCGCGCTCGCGCGGCCCGTCTCATCGACGGAGATGCCGTCGACGTGCTGGGCGGCGGGCACCTGATACCGGCGGCGGCCCGCGCGGGGGCCGCTCAGGCGTACGTCGAGCTTGCGCGGCTTCGAGTCGGCGGTCAGGTCGTCGACGATCCACAGGTCGCCCGCGCACTGGTAGACGACGCGTGTGCCGTCGCTGGCGGCGTGCCGGGCGTAGAAGGCGTCGTGGTCGGTGTGGCGGCGCAGGCCGGAGCCGTCGTAGGCGCACGAGTAGAGGTTGCCGACGCCCTCGTGGTCGGAGAGGAAGACGATGCGGCCCCCGACGAACATGGGGGATTCGAGGTGGCCGTCCACGTGCGCAAGGAGCCGGTCGCCGTGCAGCCAGAGGCGGCCCATGGCGCCGCCGCGGTAGCGCTTCCAGGCGGCAGGTTCGTGGGGCGGGGTGCCGGTGAGGAGCAGGGTCTTGCGCTCGCCGTCGAGGTCGGCGACCTGGATGTCGGAGACCGGGCCCCAGGGGAGTTTGCGGCCGGGGTCGCCGTCGGGGGTCACCTTGTAGGCCCAGGTGAAGTAGGAGAAGGGCTCGCCGTGGGAGGCAACGGCGAGGATGTCGCCGTCCGGGGTCCAGCCGCACACCCGGGTGTCCGCGCTGCCCCAGTACGTCAGCTGCCGTCCGGCTCCGCCGTCCACCGGCACCACATGGATCTCCGGGACCAGGCTGCGCCAGCTCGTGTACGCGATATGGCGGCCGTCGGGCGAGAAGCGGGGGTGGCCGGCCTTGGTGCGGTCGACGGTGAGCCGCCAGGCGCGGCCCGGTCCGTCGAGAGGGGCCAGCCACAGGTCGTCCTCGGTCACGAAGCACAGCAGGTCGCCGCTGAGGTGCGGCAGGCGCAGATAGCTCACCTCCCCATGCTTTTCCCGTCGATGGGGCCGGGCAACTTATGCGGAGCCGACACACGTGACCCAGCACACGTACGAAACGGTTTCGTTTCGCGGGAGCCTGCGTTACATTCGTGACGTACGAAACAGTGTCGTTCGAAGCCGGGTCGTTCAAGGCCGGGTCGTTCGAAGCCGGGTCGCTCCGGCGAGGAGCAGGAGGAGGTGAGTGGGATGGCTGAGGCCGCAACGGTGCGTCGCAGTCGGATCACGCCCGAGCGCGAGGCCGAGCTGTACGAGGCCGTGCTCGACCTGCTCCGCGAAGTCGGCTACGACGCCCTCACCATGGACGCCGTGGCCGCCCGCACCCGTTCCAGCAAGGCCACCCTCTACCGCCAGTGGGGCGGCAAGCCCGAACTGGTCGTGAAGGCCGTGCGGCACAGCAAGCACGGTGCGTTCGAAGGCGTCGACACCGGCTCGCTCCGGGGTGATCTGCATGCCCACATGGAGCAGACGGACGACTGCGAGATGGAGCAGAACGCCGGGCTCATGCGAGGCCTGGCCATGGCCGTGCACAACAACCCCGACCTCCTGCAGGAGTTCCGGGAAAAGCTCATCGAGCCGGAAATGGCGGAGTTCGGCCGTGTGCTGCAACGGGCCGTCGACCGGGGCGAGATCCGGGCGGACAACCCGGCGCTGGGCTATGTGATGCACATGATGATCGGTGCGTTCATCGCCCGGGGCCTGATCGAGGACCGGCCGCCGACCCGGGCCTTCCTCACCTCGTACATCGACGCCGTGGTCCTCCCCGCCCTCGGTGTATCCGCGAACCGGTCTGCCAACCGGTAATTCCCCACAGCAAGCCCCCACCTGACGTAACCGCTCATGTCGTCGGGCCGATCACGCCTGCCACCCATCGGGCTGATCACCCCTGCCCTGTTACACCCACGACCTGACCGGGAGTACGCCCTCGTGGCCACGTTTCTCTACAAACTCGGCCGGCTCGCCTTCAGGCGACGCCACTTCGTCGCCCTGATATGGGTGGCGCTGCTGACGCTCGCGGGTGTGGGCGCGGCCAGCGCCCCCGCAGCGGGTTCCTCCTCTTTCTCGATCCCCGGCACCGAGGCCCAGAAGGCCTTCGACCTGCTGGAGGAGCGCTTCCCCGGCATGAGCGCCGACGGCGCGACCGCGCGGGTCGTCTTCCAGGCGCCCGACGGGGAGAAGATGACCGACGCCGCCAACAAGGCGACCGTCGAGAAGACCGTCCAGGACCTGTCCGACGGCTCCGAGGTCACCTCGGTCGCCGACCCGTTCAAGGCGAACGCGGTCAGCAAGGACGGGACGGTCGCGTATGCGGCGGTGTCGTACGACGTCTCCGGCATGGAACTGAAGGACGCCTCCAAGGAGGCGCTGGAGGACGCCGCGCAGGACGCACGGGATGCCGGTCTGACCGTCGACATCGGCGGTGACGCGCTCCAGGCGGCACCCGAGACCGGCTCCACCGAGATCATCGGTATAGCCGTCGCCGCGGTCGTCCTCGTCATCACCCTGGGTTCCCTCGTCGCGGCCGGACTGCCGCTGCTGACGGCGCTCATCGGCGTGGGCATCGGCATCTCGGGCATCACGGCGCTGGCCAACGCCCTCGACCTCGGCGACACCACGGCCACGCTGGCCACGATGATCGGCCTCGCGGTCGGCATCGACTACGCGCTGTTCATCGTCTCCCGCTACCGGGCCGAACTCACCGAGGGCCGCGACCGCGAGGAAGCGGTCGGCAGGGCGGTCGGCACGGCGGGCTCCGCGGTGGTCTTCGCAGGCCTCACGGTCGTGATCGCGCTGGCCGGACTCGCGGTCGTCAACATCCCGATGCTGACGAAGATGGGCTTCGCGGCGGCGGGCACGGTCGTCATCGCCGTACTGATCGCCCTGACGATGATCCCGGCGCTGCTCGGGTACGCGGGCCGCAAGGTGCAGCCGGCGGGGGAGAAGAGCAAGCTGTTCGGCCGCCGGAAGTCCGCGGCGGCGCGGACCAAGCCGAACATGGGCACGCGCTGGGCGAGCTTCGTCGTACGCCGTCCCGTCGCCGTCCTCCTCTTCGGCGTCATCGGCCTCGGAGCCGCCGCGGTTCCGGTCGCCTCGCTGGAACTGGGCCTTCCCGACGACGGCTCGCAGCCCACGTCCACGACACAGCGACGGGCGTTCGACCT
Organism: Streptomyces sp. DG2A-72; assembly: GCF_030499575.1. NCBI lineage: Bacteria > Bacillati > Actinomycetota > Actinomycetes > Kitasatosporales > Streptomycetaceae > Streptomyces > Streptomyces sp. DG2A-72. The sequence goes on along the minus strand of NZ_JASTLC010000001.1, from coordinate 4,240,542 downwards.
CCTCTCCGACGGCTTCGGGCCCGGCTTCAACGGGCCGCTGATGATCGCCGGTGACGCGAAGGGCAGCGACGACCCGAAGGCGGTCGCGCAGACCACGATCGATGACATCAAGGGCCTGGACGGTGTCGTATCCGTCAGCCCGGCGGCGTTCGACAAGGCCGGGGACACCTTCACCATCACCGTGATCCCCGACTCCAAGCCCTCCTCGGCACAGACCGAGGACCTCGTCCACTCCATCCGTGACGAGGGCGCGCAGATCAAGTCCGACACGGACGCGGACGTGCTGGTCACCGGCACCACAGCGATGAACATCGACTTCTCCCAGAAGATGAACGACGCGCTGGTCCCGTACCTGGCGCTGGTGGTAGGCCTCGCGTTCTTGTTGTTGATCGCGGTCTTCCGCTCGATCCTGGTCCCCCTGAAGGCGGCCCTCGGCTTCCTGCTGAGCGTGCTGGCGGCGCTGGGTGCCGTGGTCGCGGTCTTCCAGTGGGGCTGGCTGGCCGGCCTGATGGGCGTCGAGGAGACCGGCCCGATCATGTCGATGATGCCGATCTTCATGGTCGGCGTGGTCTTCGGGCTGGCGATGGACTACGAGGTGTTCCTCGTGACCCGGATGCGCGAGGCGTACGTCCACGGCGAGAAGCCGAGCCAGGCGGTCGTCACGGGCTTCAAGCACGGCGCTCGTGTGGTGACCGCCGCTGCGGTGATCATGATGGCGGTCTTCGCGGGCTTCATCGGCTCGAGCGAGTCCATGATCAAGATGATCGGCTTCGGTCTCGCGATCGCGGTCTTCTTCGACGCGTTCGTCGTGCGGATGGCGATCGTCCCGGCGGTGCTGGCACTGCTCGGCCGCAAGGCCTGGTGGCTGCCGAAGTGGCTGGACCGTGCGCTGCCCAACGTGGATGTCGAGGGCGAGGGGCTGAGGACGGCGGAGGACCGCAAGAACGCGGATCCGGACGAGGAACGGGAGCTGGTAAGCGTCTGACGCACAGCGTCTGACCAGGACCGGCCGGTGAGGGCTCCGTGGGGACGGCGGCGGCCTTCACCGGCCTTCTTCTGTGGTGCTGCGCTCTTCTGTAGTGCTGCGCCCGAGATACGTGACCGCCCCCGGATCGGGCACCGCGATCTCATGGAAGCCCAGACGACGGTAAAAGGCTCTCGCGGACGTGTTGGCGGTCAGCATCGACAGATGCACGGCCGGCACACGCCTGCTGCGCAGCGCCCGCAGGAACGCCCGCATCAACTCCCGCCCGTAGCCGCGCCCTTGCCACTCCGGGAGCAGGTCGATGTGCAGATGGGCGGGGTAGTCGGCGACCTCGGGCAGCAGCAGCCGCTCGGGACGGCGCAGCAGCGCGACGATCTCCTCATCGAGCGTGCGCGGCGGACCGCCGGGCTCCGGATACCGGTCCGCCACCCTCGGCAGCCACTTCGCCCGGAAGTCCTCGACGAAGCGAGGGGTGTCCGCGGTCCCCAGGATGTAACCCACGGCCCGCCCGTGCCCGTCGTCCAGCACGAACGCCAGCTCCGGTTCCAGATGGACGTAAGGCTGCGCGAAGATCACCGGAAAGATGCCGGGGTCGGCGTAGTGGGGCCGGCTGTCCCCGCCGACGTGTGCGGTGCGAACACAGATGTCGTCGAGGCGATCGCGATCGGCGGGGCGGTAGGGGCGTACGGCGGCGGATGTGACGTCATGTATCCCGGCGGGCGTCGAGGTCATCACCGCATGCTGCCCGTCCGCTGGCGCTCCCACAATGCAGTCTTCGTGACGCACGCCAGGCGGCGCTGGCAAGGGGCCGGACGTATGTTGGCCGTATGGACCCTGCAAGCGGAAAGCACCACATCGGCTCGGACACAGGGCAGCTACGGATCAAGACCAGCCGCACCGGGCTGGGCCGCAAGGCCGGCCATGACCTGACGATCGAGGTCACCCGGTGGTCCGGGGACGTCGCGGTCGATGTCGCCGATCCCGGGCAGTCGTCCGTGGTCGCCTCGATCGAGGTCGACTCCCTGGAGGTCCGGGAGGGAGTCGGAGGCCTCAAGCCGCTCACGGACGACGACCGGGCGGACATCAAGCAGACGATCAGAGAGAAGATCCTCCGTTCCGCGGAGCATCCACGCATCACCTTCACGTCGACCGAGATCGCAGGCACCCCGCACGCCTTCACCGTGACCGGGGACCTCACGATCATGGGCACGACCCATCCGATCACCCTCGAGGCGGGCCTGGACGCCGAGGCGGGCGTGCATGGCGCCGCCACCGTCGTACAGAGCACCTGGGGCATCAAGCCGTACAAGGCATTCGCCGGCGCCCTACGACTGGCGGACGAGGTCCGAATCGAGTTCGACCTCGCCCCCCTGACCGACACCGCAGCGCCGGCCTAGTCCCACCCGGCGCTCCCCGGCCCGCCGGCAGGCAGCAATTGGAACGTTTGGGCCACCCCTGAGCCACGAGCCCTCGGGTCGGCAGCACAGAGGTTGGCCCAAATCTGCCAATTACCGGCTGACCCGGGGCTAGCGAGGCCCGTGTGACGCGTGAGGTAGCCCGCGCCCCACGCCCGGCCGCAAGCCGCCAAGCCCACCCGGCGTGTCCCCACCCGGCCGGGGCGTCCCACCCACCGGCCGTTCGTCGCTGAGCCTGCCTGGTGTGCCGCCACTCCGCTGACGCGTCCCACCCACCGGCCGTTCGTCGCTGAGCCTGCCTGGTGTGCCGCCACTTCGCTGACGCGTCCCACCCACCGGCCGTTCGTCGCTGAGCCTGCCTGGTGTGCCGCCACTTCGCTGACGCGTCCCACCCACCGGCCGTTCGTCGCTGAGCCTGCCTGGTGTGCCGCCACTCCGCTGACGCGTCCCACCCACCGGCCGTTCGTCGCTGAGCCTGCCTGGTGTGCCGCCACTCCGCTGACGCGCCCTACCCAGCGGCCGTTCGTCGCTGAGCCTGCCTGGTGTGCCGCCACTTCGCTGACGCGCCCTACCCAGCGGCCGTTCGTCGCTGAGCCTGCCTGGTGTGCCGCCACTTCGCTGACGCGCCCTACCCAGCGGCCGTTCGTCGCTGAGCCTGCCTGGTGTGCCGCCACTTCGCTGACGCGCCGGGCACCACCCACGCACCGCAAGTCGCTATGTCCGCCCGGCGTGCAGGCGAGACGCGACTGCGCCCCACCCACCGGCCGGTCGCAGCCAAGCGCACGCGGCGTGCCCCCACCGGGCCGGGGGCCCCGCCCTCACCGGCCGCTCGCCGCCAAGCCCACCCGGCGTGCCCTTACCCCGCCGACGCGCTCGCCACCCCGGCCCGCATCCCAGCCCACCTCGCCGCAAACCCACGTCGGCCACCCACCTCTCCGGGCCGCTCGCTCGCTTCTCACCCGTGCTGGAGCGAGCCGAGTCAAGGGTGGCCCGGAGGGCCATCGGCGCAGCCGACGCGACCGAAGGGAGCGCCCTTTACTCGGGTCGCGGAAGCACGACACTGGCCAAGAAGTGGGCGGCCCCACGGTCACCGGAATTCGCCCTCCCCGTCGTCGCCCCTCCCCTACCCGACCACCCCCTCACCAGACTCCGGCCGCCGCCCCCGCGTGCTGATCAACGGATAGGAGTTGATCACAAACCCCGGGTTCTTCAGCAGGGCGTAGAACCGGCGCAGTTCCCCCTCCGTAACGCCATCCCCCCGAAGCCCCACCTCCGCCTGCTCCATATTCACGCGGTGCAGATCGATACCCGCGCCGCCGCCCGCCCAGGACTCCGCATACGTCGTCGCCGTGACGTCCGTGAGCCCCGCCCGTGTCATCGCCGCAGGCACCCGGCGCCCCCACGCCACATCGGCGCCCGCCTTCTCCAACTGGGCCAGCAGCGCGGCCTGGACGTGGGTGAACAGGGCGGTGGAATCCTCATCCGGGGTCGCGAGGACGGGGATCCAGGTGCAGTCGAACTCCTCCAGCAGGAGCCATCCGCCCGGCCGCAGGGCTGCCACGAGCCGTTCCAGTACGGCGATCCGCTCCGGCAGGTGCAGCAGGACCAGCCGGGCGTGGATCACGTCGTAGTCGCCGCCCGGCAACGGGTCGTTGACGATGTCGTGGCGCAGCAGGCGCACCTGCGGCGGCCGGGGCCGGGACTCGGCCCAGCGGGGGTCGAGGTCGGTCACCGTGACCTCCCCCTCCGCACCGACCCGTTCCCCCATCCACGCCCCCAACGAGCCGCCGCCCCCGCCGACTTCCAGGCACCGGAAGCCGGCGGCCAGGCCGGTCAGTTCCAACTGGCGGCGGGACACGGGGTCGTAGCACGACTCCAGGGTCGAGAAGCGGGCCGGGGTGCGGGCGTCGGTGTTGTCGAACAGGTAGCGGGACATGGGGTTTCTCCCTCTGCGAGCTCTGCGCGGGGCGCGGTGACACCGATGAAAACGAACGCGAAGAGCAAGGGTGTTGTGAGTTAGCGTGCCGTTCATGACGACCCCCCGCCACCGAAGACTCCGGAGCCACCCCCGATTCGCCGAGGCACTCCAACAGCTAGGGCTCGGTGAACTCGACAGCCGCATTCGCCGGTTCCCGGACGCCACCCGCACCGCCGCCGAGGCCGCCGCTGCCATCGGGTGTGAGCTGAGCCAGATCTGCAAGTCGCTGATCTTCGCGGCGGACGGCGTGCCGGTGCTGGTGCTGATGGACGGAGCCTCGCGGGTCGACGTGGAGCTGGTGCTGAGGGAACTCGGGGCCGAGAAGGTGACGCGCGCGAAGGCGGACGTCGTACGGGAGACGACCGGGTACGCGATCGGAGGCGTGCCGCCCTTCGGGCACCGCACGAAGACCCGGGTGCTCGCCGACCGTTCCCTGCTCGACCACGACATCGTGTGGGCCGCCGCCGGAACCCCGCACACCGTCTTCCCCATGAACCCCAAGACCCTGATCACCCACGCCGGCGGCACCCTCGTGGACGTACGAGAGCAGGACGCACGCGAGCAGGAAACCCGCCACAAGGAAACCCGCCACAAGGACACCCGCGATCAGCACACCCGCGACCAGGACGCACCCGACCAGGCCCCCGCAACCAGGACGCACCCGATCCCACCCCGTGACCCCCCTGGTCACCGCCGCCGTCCTCCTCGCCGCCGTCCTCCTCGCCGCCGTCCTCCTCGCGGCCGTCACCCACACCGGCTGGAACGCCATCGCCCATCGGATCACCGACAAGCTCGTCGGATTCACGCTGATCGCGGGCGGCGGCGTGCTGATCGGGCTGGCCATCATCCCGTTCGTGGCGATACCGGCGGCGGGCGCATGGCCGTACCTCCTCCTCTCCGCGGCCATTCACATCGCGTACTACGCGCTGCTGATGAAGTCCTTCCGGCTGGGCGACTTCGGGCAGGCCTACCCCATCGCCCGCGGCAGCGCGCCCCTTGTCGTCACCGTGCTCGCCGCCGTCTTCGCCCATGAGGTGCCGGACGCCTGGGCCGCCGTCGGCATCGCCCCCCCGCACTGTCCGTATCGGCGTACGCCCTGGTCCTGTGGGCACAGACCAGGGCTGCCCTCGCACCGATCGCCGCTCTCCGGGAATCGTCGATCATCGTCGGCGCGGCCATCGGAGCGGTGTTCTTCAAGGAGCGGTTCGGGGTTTCGCGGATCGTGGCGGCGGGGGTGCTGGTCGTGGGGATCGGGTTGATGCTGCACGCGGGGTGAGACCGTCGTGAGGCCTCACAGCTACAGCCCCGCCGCGCGCGGTGCAGCCATCGGAGCGGTCCGTTGGCGCGGGACGGCGACCCCGGACAGGTCGTGGGTGCGCACGCTGTTGCGGTCGGCGGGGGAGCGGCCGAGGGCGTGGTGGGGCCAGAGGCCTCCGGCGACGCGGCGGCTGCGTTCGCTCCACTCGCGGGCCGGGTCGGTGCCGCACTTGTAGTAGTTGAGGGCGTAGCCGCCGGTGTGGATGCGCAGGAGGGAGAAGCCGCCCGGGTAGTCCTTGACCGCGCTGACTTCCTGCTGGGTGACGTGCGGTGCGCGCATCAGGACCGTGCGCTTGTTGCGGTGGGTGTGGCCCGCGTGGTGGAGGAAGACGCCCGGCGTGGCGGCGTACGCGTCGACGATCGCCCGGGCCTGGCGGCGGTCGAGCCGCTGTCCGCGCCCCATCGGGAAGACCGAGTCCCGCACGGTCAGCGGGTGATGGCCGAAGACGAGCGTGGGCTGCTCCCGCTGCTCCCGCAGCCGCGCCCGGAACCACGACAACTGCTCGTCCCCGAGCCCGCCCGCGTCCCCGCCGTTGCCCTTCTTCTCGTAGGTGTCGAGCCCGATCAGCCGCAGTCCGCCCAGGTCGTGGGTGAGGTAGCCGGGGCCCGTGCCGCCCAGGAAGCCGTCGCGGAAGGTGTCCCCGGCGGGCCCGGGGCGGTCGTGGTTTCCGCGTACGACGAAGTAGTCCCGCCCGTGGACGCCGAAACCGTCCAGGATCTGTCTCGCCTCGGCCAGGTCCCGCGGCGCGCCGCCCGCCGAGATGTCCCCGGCGGCCAGCAGCACGTCCGCGCCGCGCCGCCGCGCCTCCTCGACCAGGGCCCGGCCCATGATCTCCGGGTACGGGGCGAGCCCGGGCTGCTGCGAGATGCCGCGCAGCATCGGCATTCCGGCCACCCGGCCGGCGGTGGTCTCGCCGAGGTGCAGGTCGTTGCAGAGGGCGATGGACATCAGGTGGCGGCCGGGCGGCGGCTGGGGCGTGGTGAAGGAGTACGGTCCGCCGCGCGAGCCGATGCCGTGCAGATTGGTGCCGACCGCGTTGCCGCGCACGAGGTGCAGGGGCGTGGGTGTGGCGGCCGTACCGCGGGAGCGGGCCTGGTAGTAGTACGTCTGGCCCGGTTCCAGGCCGGTGATCTCCACCTGGTGGTGCGCGGTCAGGCGGCCTTCGGACGCGGTGCGGGTCAGGCGGCCGGGGTGCGTGCCGTAGACGACCTCGCCCTCGGTGAAGGCGGGCAGCATATGGCCCCAGCCGTCGTCGGTGCCGGGGACGCCGGTGAACCAGGTGATGATCGCGCGGTCCTCGGTGAGGGTGACCAGTTCGAGGTGTACGGCGGCCAGAGCGTCGGGGTGGTGGGGGAAGGCGTGGCGTGCCCGCTGGGCGCGCGTGAGGGCACCGCGCAGCAGAGCGGGCGCCAGCAGTGCGCCGGAGCGCATGATGTCGCAGGGACTGGGGAGGGCGGCCAGGACCGCCAGTGGAGCGGAGAGGCAGCAGCGCATACTGCAGTTTGTGCCCTGTTGACGTTAACTGCGGCGGTTTTGTCGGCGGCGTCATGCGGTCCGGCGTGCGACATCCGTCACTCGCGGCGTGTCCGCGTGACTTCGGACACGCCTCATGGATGCGTCCGTAGGCCGGATGGAGCACCCTGGAAGCAAGTGTTCCGGAGGTGATCGTCATGATGCACACCACAGTGGGATGGCATGTCGAGCTCGAGTTCCTGGAGGACGACACCCACACCCGGGCGGCGGCGCTGGTGCGCTTGCCCGACGGCAGCGAAGTACGGGCCCATGGGCACGCCACGCGCCACCACACGGACCCGAATCAGCCACGGGTCGGCGAGGAGATCGCCGCGGCTCGCGCACTGAACGAACTCGCCATGCAGATGCTGACCAAGGCGCACACCGAGATCGACGCGGCGTCCGGGCGCAGTTCGCATCCGATTCACGTCTGATCAGGCATCCGATTCACGTCTGATCAGGGAGGTACACCGGTCCGGGCGGGCTCACACGGCTGAGGGAAATCGGCCCGCCCGAGCGGGTCCGGGCGGATCGAGGAGGCGGCCGGGCGTCACGATCGCGGCATGACAGAGCGATCCATCAGCCGGCGCGGTGCGCTCGGCGCCGTGGCGGCCGTGGGACTGGCCGCCCTCTTCCCGGCCGCGAGTCCCGCCCGCGCCGCCGCGCCTCTGCGCAGCGGGCTCTACACGATCTCCCGCTTTCACTGGCAGTTCCTCACGCTCACAGAAGCGGAGGGGGCTGTCGTGCTTCTGCCGGAGGGCGCCGACGGCGGCCAGGTGTGGGAGGTCCAGCCCCTGGCCAACGGCAACAGGACCATCCGTAACGTCAAGGAAGGCACCTACCTCGGCTATGCGCGCACCCGGGGCGTCCGCAAGCGGGTCGTGGGACACGCCGTCCCCGTCGAGTGGTCCCTCGTCACGGCCACGAACGGCCATCACCTCAGGGCCCCCGGCACCGCGCTCGCCCTGGACGGCAGCCCGCTGCGGATCCACCCGCCGCACATCGACCTGACCGCCCTGCGCTCGCGGGACCCGGCCCAGATCTGGCAGTTCCGCGCGACCTCGCTGTCCTCCCGTTGAATCGCTGTCCTCCCGTTGAGGGCTATGCAGCCGTCGCCCGCCGCACCGCCCGTACCAGCGCCTGTGCCCGCGGATCCGCCGTCACGGTCTTGCGGAAGCCGTTCGTCACATAGCCGAGGGCGATGCCGGTCTCCGGGTCGGCGAAGCCCAGGGAGCCGCCCCGGCCCGGGTGGCCGAAGGAACCCGGGCCGAGGAGTGGTGACGCGCTGCCGTGCAGCATGTAGCCGAGGCCGAAGCGGGTGCTGACCACCAGGACGCGGTCGGGGCCCGCCGACTCCTCGGCGCGGGCCGACTTGAGCGTCTGAGGCGTGAACAGCCGTGCAGCGCCGTCGACCTCGCCGATCAGCGCCGCGTAGAAGCGGGCCAGTCCGTCGGCGGTCGCGATGCCGTTGGTCGCGGGCAGGGCGGCTGCGCGGTACGCAGGGTCGTTCTGGTCGGGGAAGGGGGTGACTGCGGCGAAGGCGCGGCGGGTGAGGGAGGCCGGGTCGTCGTACGCCTCGGTCACCGCACGCTTCGGGCGGACGCGCGGGCCTGCCCCGGTGGCGGGTTCGGGGGTCTCGATACGGCCCACCCGGCCCGTCCGGCCGGCTGCTTCCTCGGCTTCCGGCAGGCCCAGCCACAGGTCCGCGCCCAGCGGTCCGGCGATCTCCGCGGCGATCCATTCGCCGGCCCACAGGCCCGTCACGCGCCGGACGAGTCCGTCGAGCATCCAGCCGTAGGTCAGCGCGTGGTAGCCGTGGTCGGTGCCGGGCTCCCAGACCGGGGCCTGTGCGGCGACCGCCGTGGCGCCCCGTGCCGGGTCCAGGGCCTCCTCGGGTGTGAGCGGGCGGTCGAGGACCGGCAGGCCGGACCGGTGGTTCAGGATGTGCCTGACCAGTACCCGCTCCTTGCCGCGCGCCTTGAACTCCGGCCAGTACTCGCCCACCGGCGCGTCCAGGTCGAGCAGTCCGCGCTGGTGCAGCAGCAGCGGTACGGCGGTGGCGACGCCCTTGGTCGCCGAGCGCACGATCTGCGCGGTGCCGCGCAGCCAGGGCTCGGTGCCGTCGATGTCCCTGGTACCGGCCCACAGGTCGACGACCCTGCGCCCGTCCCGGTACACGGCGACCGCCGCACCCCGGTCGCCGAGCGCCTCGAAGTTCGCTGCGAACGCGTCCCTGACCGGCTCGAAGCCTTCGGCGACAGTGCCGTTCACGTCCACGTGCGTACTCCTCGTCTCGCCGGGTTCGTCTCGCTCCGGGGTCTCCCCCTCACCTCAGCCAAGCAGGATCGTCACGTCGATGTTCCCGCGGGTCGCGTTGGAGTACGGGCACACCTCGTGGGCGGCGTCCACCAGCTTCGCCGCGATGTCCGCGTCGAGGACCGGGAGCGAGACGCTGAGGGCGACCGCGAGACCGTAACCACGCCGTCTGTTGGGGCCGAGGCCGACCTTGGCGGCGACCGTCGAGCCGGTCAGGTCGTAGCCCTCGCGGCGGCCGACGAGGACCAGCGCGTTGTGGAAGCAGGAGCTGTAGCCGGCCGCGAACAGCTGCTCCGGGTTGGTGCCGTTGCCGTCGCCGCTCAGCTCGGGCGGCATCGCGACCTTCAGCTCGATCTGGCCGTCCTGGCTGGTGACATAGCCGTCCCGGCCGCCGTGGGCGGTGGCCTCGGCGACGTACACGATCTTCGTGGGGCGTGTGTCGGTACGGCTGTCGGGACGGATGTCGGCTTCGGTGCCGTCGATCATGGCAGGACCTCCCCCTGATGGGACGGGGCAGCAGGCAACACAGGAGTGTGCAAGTGCATCGCGCACAAGGTACTTGCCGGTAACGGCGGGTGTGGGCAGGAGGGGGAGGAAACCCGCGGCAACCGGAGCTCAGCGGGAGCGCTCGGCCGCGGCCTGCGCCCGTTGTGCGAGCTGCCACAACTCCGCGCGGAGCCGGGTGGCATCCGCGCCGGCGAGCTGGGTGGCGGTGAGGAGCGCGCCGGGTATGCGCACCGCGCGTTCCCGGAGTTCCTCTCCGCGCCCCGTGCACGCGATGACCACCGAGCGCTCGTCGTGTGCCGCGCGCTCCCGGCGCACCACGCCCGCGCTCTCCAGCCGCTTGAGCAACGGCGACAGCGTGCCGTAGTCGAGCCGCAGCGCCGCCGCCAGCTCCTTCACCGTGCTCTCGCCGCGCTCCCACAGCACCAGCAGCACCAGGTACTGCGGGTAGGTGAGCCCCAGCTCGTCGAGGAGCGGACGGTACATGGCCGTCACCGCGCGCTGGGCGGCGTACAGCGCGAAGCACAGCTGCTCGTCCAGCAGCAGCGATCCGGCATCCTCTTGGTTCGTCACGCGTCCATTGTCACGGACGCCCGAGGACGGCCGTCACGGAAACGCGTCACGGCCCTTCGGGCGCCGTGGCCACCGACCGCGGGTCGAAGCCGAACGGCAGCTCCAGGCGGTGCGCCCGCATCAGCTCCTCGTCCGCGAGCAGCTCGCCCGTCTTGCCGTCCGCGGCGATCACGCCCTCACTCAGGATCAGCGAGCGGGCGCACAGCTCCAGGGCGTACGGCAGGTCGTGCGTGACCATGAGCAGGGTCACGTCCAACGAGCGCAGGATGTCGGCCAGTTCGCGGCGGGAGGCGGGGTCGAGGTTGGAGGAGGGCTCGTCGAGGACGAGGATCTCCGGTTCCATCGCGAGCACCGTCGCGACGGCGACCCGGCGACGCTGGCCGAAGGAGAGGTGGTGCGGCGGCCGTTCCTTGAACTCCGCCATGCCGACCAGCTCCAGCGCATGGTCGACGCGCGCCTCCAGCTCGGCCCCCTTCAGCCCGGCCGCCGCGGGCCCGAACGCCACGTCCTCCCGCACGGTCGGCATGAAGAGCTGGTCGTCCGGATCCTGGAAGACGATGCCGACCCGCCGCCGGATCTCGGCCATGTGCTGCTTGCCGACGGGCAGCCCGGCGACGTGCACGGTGCCGGTACCGCCGGTCAGGATGCCGTTGAGGTGCAGGACGAGCGTCGTCTTGCCGGCGCCGTTCGGCCCGAGCAGCGCGACCCGCTCGCCGCGCGCGATGGAGAAGTCCACGCCGAACAGGGCCTGGTGGCCGTCGGGGTAGGCGAAGGCGAGGCCGGAGACCTCCAGGGAAGCAGTACTCACAGGGCCCATCCCAACACGCAGACGACAAGGGCGGCGGCGGGCAGGGCGAGAGCGTACGACCACTGCGCCCGGGACGCGGTCACCTCGTCGATCACCGGCATCGAACCGGCATACCCACGGCTCACCATGGCGAGATGCACCCGCTCACCGCGTTCGTAGGAGCGGATGAACAACGCGCCCGCGCTCTTGGCCAGCACGCCCCAGTGCCTGACCCCGCGCGCCTCGAAGCCCCGCGACTCCCGGGCGATCCGCATCCGCCGCATCTCGTCGGCGATGACATCGCCGTACCGGATCATGAAGGACGCGATCTGCACGAGCAGTGGCGGCAGTTTGAGCCGCTGCAACCCCAGCAGCAGTTCGCGCAGTTCGGTGGTGGAGGCGAGCAGTACGGAGGAGGCGACACCCAGGGTGCCCTTGGCGAGCACGTTCCACGCGCCCCACAGCCCGTTGACGCTCAGCGAGAGCCCGAGTACGTCGACCCGCTCGCCCTCCGCCACGAACGGCAGCAGCACCGCGAACGCGACGAACGGCACCTCGATCAGCAGCCGCTTCAGCAGAAACCCGGCGGGCACGCGCGCGACGCACGCGACCGTCGCGAGCAGGACGGCGTACAGCCCGAACGCCCACATCGCCTCCCGCGGCGTCGACACCACGACGACCACGAAGGCGAACACCGCCGCGAGCTTGGTGTGCGGCGGCAGGGCGTGCACGGGCGAGTGCCCGTGCCGGTAGAGCCGGTGCGCGTGCCCCGCTCCCATGTCAGACGCTCGTACTGACGGGACCAGGAGAGGCAGCGTCTTCGCTGGTACGACGCCTGCGCACCGCCCAGAAGATGCCGGTGCCGGCGACCACCGTCACGCCCACGCCGATCACGCCCGCCAGCCCCCCGGACAGGCGGGCGTTCTCGACGTCCTTGACGCCGTAGTCGGCGAGCGGCGAGTCAGCGGTGTCGTGCTCCTCGACCTTCTGGTCCATGCCCTTGTCGGCGGCGACCTTCTCCAGGCCGTCCGGGTCGGCGGACGCGTAGAAGCTGACGAAACCGGCGAGCACGAGGGAGGTGATGAGGCCGCCGATCCACACCTTGCGGTGGGAGGTGCGGGCGGCCACGGCGACCTCGGGGGCGGGCGCGTCGACGAGTTCGCCGTTCACCCGCAGCTGGAGGCGCTGGCGCAGGTCGCGCGCGCCGTACACGAGATCCGGGCGTACGGCGATCACGGCGCCCACCGTAAGGGCGGTGATCGCGGCCTCGCCGATGCCGATCAGGACGTGCACACCGACCATGGCGGTGGCGACCTTGCCGAGGGAGACGTCGGTGGTGCCGCCGATCGCGTACAGGAGCGTGAAGGCGAGCGCCGAGGCCGGGACCGAGAGGAGGGCGGCGACGAAGGAGGCGGCGGTCACGGAGCGGCGGGTGCGCGGCAGGAGCTTCACCAGGCCGCGGAAGACGCCGTAGGCGACGACCGTCGTGACGATCGCCATGTCGGTGATGTTCACGCCGAGCGCTGTCAGGCCGCCGTCGGCGAAGAGGATGCCCTGCATCAGCAGGACGACGGAGACGCACAGGACGCCGGTGTAGGGACCGACGAGGATCGCGGCGAGCGCGCCGCCGAGGAGATGACCGCTGGTCCCCGCCGCGACGGGGAAGTTCAGCATCTGCACGGCGAAGATGAACGCGGCGACCAGACCGGCCAACGGGGCGGTGCGCTCGTCGAGTTCCCGGCGCGCGCCGCGCAGGCTCACCGCCACCGCTGCCGCGGCGACGACGCCGGTCACGGCGGAGGTGGGGGCGTCTATGAATCCGTCAGGTACATGCACCGTTCGATGATAGTGGCTTGTTGCGAACCTCTTGCAAGAGCGAGTGGCTCGTACATCGGCTACGTGAGATGTGCGACGTCAGCGGGCGTAATCCGCGAAATATGGGACATTAGAGGGGAAGTGGATGCACATATTTTACTTGGGTAACGCAGCGTAAGGGGCCGTCCGATGTCTGCAGTCGAACAGTACGCACGAGCCCACATCGTCACGGACGCGCCCATCGAGGACAGCGAAACGATTCCTGTCGTCCTGCGTTACGACCCCGAGGCCGACCCGCGTTCGGTACGGGTCGGCCTGCCGGGGGCGTCGCACGAGTGGACGTTCTCGCGGGCGCTGCTGGAACAGGGGCTGCGGGCGCCGGCCGGCACGGGGGATGTGCGGGTGTGGCCGTGCGGGCGGGTGCAGGCGGTTGTCGAGTTTCACTCGGCGCAGGGGGTGTCGGTGGTGCAGTTCGAGACGAAAGCGTTGATGCGGTTCCTGCGGCGGACGTACCTGGCGGCGCCGGTTGCGCACTAGGCGGTGCCGCGGGAGGCCGTGTGGCGTCTGCGGGTTCGTTGTGGTTGGTCGCGCAGTTCCCCGCGCCCCTTACGGGGCGCTTCAGCTCCCCATCTTCAGCAGCGCCGCCACGATCGGCCCCGCCGTATCTCCTCCATGCCCGCCCGACTGGACCACGCCCGCTCCCGCGAGGTCGTTGCGGTAGGCGGTGAACCAGCCGTTGGGCTTCTTCTGGCCGTCGACCTCGGCGGAGCCGGTTTTCGCGCCTACGTCGCCGGTGACGCCGGACATCGCCTCCGCCGCCGTGCCGTAGGCCGCCGTGTAGGCCATCAGGTCGCGCAGTTGGGACAGGGTGGAGGCGGACATGGTGCGGGAGGCGGTGGCGAGGGTGCGGTTGTCCACGTCCGGGGAGACCAGGTAGGGCTGGTGGAAGACGCCCGTCTTGACCGTCGCCGAGACCGACGCCATGTTGAGCGGGTTCATGCGGACGCCGCCCTGACCGATCAGCGAGGCCGCCATCTGGGCGTCCGACTGGACCGGCACGGAGCCGTCCATGGAGGGGACACCGATCGCCCAGTTGTCCAGGGACAGGCCGAAGACCTGCTGGGCCTGCTGGGTGAGGTCGTCGTCGTCCAGCTTGGGGGCCTGGCTGATGAAGGCCGTGTTGCAGGAGCGGGCGAAGCTCGCCTTGAAGGTGCCGCCCTTGATCTGGAACTTGTCGTCGTTCTGGAACTTCCAGCCGCCGTACGTGAAGTACTTCGGGCACGGATGCGCCTTGTCCTCCGACGCGAGCCCCTTCTCGATCAGCAGCGACGAGGTGATGACCTTCATCGTGGAGCCGGGGGCGAGTGAGCCCTGGAAGGCCGTGTTGAAGCCGTGCGAGGCGTTGGCGGCGGCGAGGATCTCGCCGGTCGACGGGCGCATGAGCACGACCGATGAGTTCGCCTTCTTGGCCACCTGCGCCTCGGCGGCGGCCTGCAGGGCCGGGTCCAGGGTCGTCTTGACCGTGCCCGGGGTGCCCTTGCTGAGTTCGAGGACCGTCTCGTCGGAGAGTTCCTTGGCCTTCGACGCCTTGCCGCGGATCACCCGCAGTTCGATGCCCGCCTTGCCGCCCGCCGTCTTGCCGTACTTCTCGCGCAGCCCGTCCAGCACCGTGCCCAGCGACGGGTACTTGGCGGTCGTGATCTCCCCGCCGTCCCGGTCCAGCGCCTTGACCGGCGGGGTGCCGGACGCGCCGGTGACCAGGGTGTCCCCGTCCGCGAGGTCCGGGTGGACGACGGCGGAGTGCCAGTCGACGTAGGGCTTGCCGTCCTTTGTGTCACGGACGACGGTGAGCGAACTGTCGTACGTCAGCGGCTTGCTGGTGCCCTTGTACGACACCGTCGCCTTGACGGTGAACGGCACCTTGTCGCCGGTGCGGGTGCCCGCGGTGAGGGTGACGTCCTTGATGTGGGCGTCCTTGGTGTAGCCGGTGAGCAGGGTGGTGGCCGCCGTGGCGTCGTTCGTGGCGGCCGCCGCCGTCGTCACCTTGCCCTGCTGCCAGGACGTGAGGAACGTGCGGGCCGCCGTGGTGACCTCGGTCGCCGACAGCGGGCCGGTCTTGACGGTCTTCTTCTCGGCGCGCGCCGCCGTCGGGGACGTACGGTCGTCGGCCGCGGCCCCGGCGCCGTACAGCGCGTAGACGCCCACTCCGGCGCCGGCGATGACCACGGCGATCGTCGCGCCGATGACGGCGGGTTTCTTCGTGTTCCGTCGCTCGGCGACGCGCCTTCTCGTTCCCACAGCTTCCGAATCCTCCGCGAGTCCCCAGGGTCCCCGTTGCCCTCATGCACCTCATCAACGACGGCAACCACCCTAGAGTCCCGTCCTGTCCGGGTGAGTTCCCCCGCCCGTTCAGCCGCCGGTCCGTAGCACAGCTGCGACAATCGGCCCGGCCGCGTCGCCGCCGTGCCCGCCCTCTTCGGTCATCGCCGCCGCCGCGATGTCGTCGCGGTACCCGGTGAACCAGCTGTTGGACGTCTTCTGCCCGTCGACCTCGGCGGAGCCGGTCTTCGCACCGATGCTCCCGGCCAGCCCGGACATCGCCTCGGCCGCGGTGCCGCTGGTCGCGGTGCGGTTCATCATGGCGCGCAGCTGGCCGACGGTGTCCGCGGACAGGCCGCGCGCGCTTGCCAGTTCACGGCCGTCGAGCTTCTGCGGCACGATCACCGGCTGCCGGAAGGTGCCCGTGATCGCGGTCGCTGTGACCGACGCCATGTTCAGCGGGCTCATCTGGACCTGGCCCTGGCCGATCATGTTGGCCGCGGTGTCCGGTCCGCCGGACGCGGGGACCCGGCCGTCGAAGGACGGGATGCCGGTCTTCCAGTTGTCCTTTCCGATCCCGAACCGCTCCTCGGCCTCCTTGGTCAGGGAGTCCACCTCGACCTCGTCCGCGTACTTCACGAAGGCCGTGTTGCAGGAGCGGGCGAAGCTGTCGGAGAGGGTCGCGTCGGGGTTCGGGTCCATGCCCTTGATGTTGTGGAACTTCTGGCTCTGCCACGTCGCGTCGTTCGGGCAGGGAGCCGGGCCGTTCATGTCGGTGATCCCGTTGTCGATGAGCGTGGCCGCGCTCATGATCTTCATCGTGGAGCCGGGCGCGAGCTGTCCGAGGAAGGCCGCGTTGAAGCCGTCCTCACGGTTGTTGGCCACCGCGAGCACCTCGCCGGTGCTGGGCTTGACGGCGACCACGGACGACTCGTCGTAGCCCTTCACCGCCTGCTCGGCCGCCGCCTGCGCGCTCGCGCTGAGCGTCGTCGGCAGCCGGCCCGCCTTGCCTTCCGCGAGGGTCAGCAGCGGGGTGTCGGCGGCCTCGGCGGACGCGTGCCGGATCGCCAGCTCGACGCCGGGCGTACCGCCCGCCTGCTCGCCGTACTTGTCGCGCAGCTCGTCCAGGATCGGCCCGAGGGACGGGAACTTGTCCTCGGTCAGGACGGTCCCGTCGCGGTCCACGGCCTCGATGGGCGGGCTCGCCGCTTCACCGGTGACGAGGGTGTCGTCCCGCTGCAGTTCGGGGTGGACGACGGACGGCTTCCAGTCGACCAGCGCCTTGCCGGTGGTCTTCCCGCGCACCACGGTGAGAGTGCTCTTGTACGTCAGCGGCTTGGACTTCCCGTCGTACGACACCGTCGCCTTCACCGTGAACGGCACGGTCGCGCCGGTCCCCGCACCGGGCGTGACACTGACGCCGGTGATGTGCGCGTCCTGCCCGTAGGCGGTGAACAGCGGCTCGGCCGCCAGCTCGTTGTTGGTGAGCGCCGCGGCCGTCGCCGCCTGCCCCTTCTCCCAGGCCGCGAAGAACTTCCCCGTCGTCTCCTTGACCTCGTCGCCGCTCGGCGGCCCGGTTCTCACGGGCTCCGGCTCGCTCGCCCCGATCCCGCCGTCACCGTTCAGCGCGGACACGAGGTTGAAGGCGCCGTACCCGGCCCCTCCCACCATCACGACGAACACCCCACCGATGACGGTGGCCTTGACCCCCTTGCGCATGGCCGCGCTCCCTCCCCGTACTGATGTCCCTGCACTGTAAGTGGCTGGAGAGGGAGCTGTGCGAGGAGTTGTCTAAACCCAGGTATTGAGCCACATACGTGAACGCCAGTCGTCGATGGGGATCGGCGTCCCGGTGAGCAGTGGCCAGAAGTAGATGAAGTTCCAGGCGATCAGCAGCACCAGCACGCCCGCGCCCGTCGCGCCCGCCACGCGGCGGGTGTCGCTGGAGCCCGGTGGGCCGATGATCGCGCCGAGCAGCATCGCGACGGCGAGGCACAGGAACGGCAGGAAGACGACGGCGTAGAAGAAGAAGATCGTGCGCTCCTGGTACATGAACCAGGGCAGGTACCCCGCCGCGACACCGCAGGCGATCGCGCCCGCGCGCCAGTCACGGCGGAAGAACCAGCGCCACAGCACGTACAGGAGCGCGAAGGCGGCCACCCACCACAGCAGCGGCGTTCCGATCGCCAGCACCTCACGCGCGCACTTCTCGCGTGCGTCGACCGGGCAGCCGTCCTTGCCGGGTGTGAGGGACTCGTAGAAGTACGACACCGGGCGGCCGTCGACGATCCAGCTCCACGGGTTGGACTGGTACGTGTGCGGGGAGGTCAGGCCGACATGGAACTCGTACACCTGGTGCTCGTAGTGCCACAGGCTGCGCCACCAGTCCGGGAACAGCCAGGACCAGTCGCTGTTCTTGCCGTCGGTCGCGGCCCAGTTGCGGAAGTGGCCGCCGCTGCCGTCCGTCGGGGAAAGGATCCAGCCGAGCCAGGAGCCGAGGTACGTGACCACGGCGACCGGCACCGTCGACAGGAACGTCCAGCCCAGGTCCCGCCGGAGCACCGCCTGGTAGGGGTGGCGGGCACCGGCCACCTTGCGGGAGCCGGCGTCCCACAGCACGGCCAGCAAGCAGAACGCGGCGAGGATGTAGAGGCCGTTCCACTTGGTGCCGATGGCCAGGCCCAGCATCAGGCCGGCCAGCAGCCGCCAGGGACGCAGGCCGAACCTGGTGTTCTCCGCCGTGTGCACATCGGGGCCGACCCGGCCCTCGGAGTCGCCGGGCAGCGCGGCGGCGAGTTTCTCGCGTGTCTTGTCGCGGTCGATCACCAGGCAGCCGAAGGCCGCGAGCACGAAGAACATCAGCACGCCGTCGAGCAGTGCGGTGCGGCTCATCACGAAGTGCAGCCCGTCCACCGCCATCAGCGCGCCCGCCAGGCAGCCGAGGAAGGTCGAACGGAACAGCCTGCGGCCGATCCGGCACAGCAGCAGCACCGACAGCGTGCCGAGCAGCGCCGTCATGAACCGCCAGCCGAACGGGTTGAAGCCGAACATCAGCTCGCCGAGCCCGATGACGTACTTGCCGACCGGCGGGTGCACGACGTACGACGCGTCCGTGGGGATCGGGACGTTGCCGTTCGAGGACAGGATGAGGTTGTTGACGTTCTTGTCCCAGTTGACCTCGAAACCGCGGTGGATCAGCGCCCACGCGTCCTTGGCGTAGTACGTCTCGTCGAATATCACCGCCTTCGGGCTGCCCAGGTTCCAGAACCGGATCACGCCCGCGAACAGCGTCACCAGCAGCGGACCGCCCCAGCCCGACCAGCGGATCAGCCGCTCGACCAGCGCCTGCGGCAGTCCCAGGGCAGCCCACAGACGCGGGCTGGGCCGGGTGTACGGCGGCACCAGCCGGTCCCGGATGTCGGTTCTGGGCCCCGCGGTGTAGCCGAAACGGCGCAGCCGCTGCTGCCACGACGGCCGCTGGTCGCGAAGGGCGTGGCCCTGCCGGAGGTCCGTGGAGTCCATCGACGACGCTGTACTGGTCACCGCGCCATCGTAGGGAACCGTTCTGTGGGAGTCCCGTGCATGAGGGCTGCGAGGATGGAAACGTGACAGTTGCGCCCGGAACCCTGGTCCTTGCCGGTACCCCCATCGGCGACATCGCCGACGCCCCGCCCCGGCTGGCGGAAGAGCTGACGGGAGCCGATGTCGTCGCCGCCGAGGACACCCGGCGGCTGCGGCGCCTGACCCAGGCGCTCGGGGTGACGCCCAAGGGGCGCGTGGTGTCGTACTTCGAGGGCAACGAGGCCGCCCGTACGCCCGAGCTGGTCCAGGAACTTCTCGGCGGCGCGCGTGTGCTGCTCGTCACGGACGCGGGGATGCCGTCGGTGTCCGACCCCGGGTACCGGCTGGTGGCCGCGGCCGTCGAGCAGGACATCAAGGTGACCGCGGTGCCGGGGCCGTCCGCCGTGCTGACCGCCCTCGCGCTGTCCGGGCTGCCCGTCGACCGCTTCTGCTTCGAGGGCTTCCTGCCGCGGAAGGCGGGGGAGCGGCTGTCGCGGCTGCGGGAGGTAGCGGGGGAGCGGCGGACGCTGGTCTATTTCGAGTCCACTCACCGGATCGACGAGACGCTCGCGGCGATGGCCGAGGTCTTCGGCGCGGACCGGCGGGCCGCCGTCTGCCGCGAACTGACCAAGACGTACGAGGAGGTACGGCGGGGCGGGCTCGGCGAGCTGGCCGCGTGGGCGGCGGAGGGCGTCCGCGGAGAGATCACCGTCGTGGTCGAGGGGGCGCCGGACACGGGGGCGGAGGAGCTGGACGCCGAGGAGCTGGTGCGGCGGGTGCGGGTGCGGGAGGAGGCGGGGGAGCGGCGCAAGGAGGCGATCGCCGCGGTGGCCGTGGCGGCGGGGGTGCCGAAGCGGGAGGTCTTCGACGCGGTGGTGGCCGCGAAGAACGCGGGGGCGTGAGAAGAACGCGGGGGGCGTGAGGGGCGTAAGAGAGGCGTAAACACCCTCTGAGCAGGGCGCATCTCCCCTGAGCGAGCGCCCCATCGGCGGGTAAAGCGCCCGGGCCGTTTCGGCAAGGAACGCCCAAATGAGCCCCAACACTGGACAGGTCCCGTGCTTTCGCTCCGGCCCGGCAGTCCACTGGATGACGGGACGCAACCCGTCCTCTCCAGCGGACAACAGGAGCTGGCATGAGTGAGATCGCAGGGCAGACCGGCCTTCGCAACGGGGCGACCGCCGTAGTGAACGAGTCCTATTCCTTCGCCTGCATGCGGTGCGGGCACGGCTGGGAGCAGTCGTACGAGATAGAGCACCACACGGACGCCGACGGCCATGAGTTCGTCATGTATGTGGCCGACGGGCGGATCGTGCCGTCCCCGTTGAGTCGGCCCACGTGTCAGAACTGCGACAACCACGTCGTACGGATCATGCGGGCGGGGCAGGTGTCGTCCGTGCGGGACGCCGAGCATCGGCAGCGTCCGGTGCCGGCGCAGGCGGGGCCGGTCGACGTGCCGGAGCCCGCCGCCAGGGAACACCACCACTGGCACCTCTCCGATCTGCTGAACGTCTTCCACCGCAAGGCGAGCTGATCCGAGCGCCCGCCGAGAGCGCCCGCCGAGAGGGCCCGCCGAGAGGCCCCGCTGAGAAGGCATGCCCCTTTCGTAGGATCGGGGCATGCCTTCGAACGCGTCCGACAAGAACGCCGCACCCCCGCTGCCCGAGCCGCTCCGGGTGCCCGTCGCCGACTCGCACACCCACCTCGACATGCAGTCCGGCACGGTGGAGGAGGGCGTGGCGAAGGCCGCGTTGGTCGGTGTGACGACGGTCGTGCAGGTCGGCTGTGACGTACGCGGCTCGCAGTGGGCGGCGGACACGGCGGCGGCGTACGACGCCGTGCACGCGGCCGTCGCCCTGCACCCCAACGAGGCCCCGCGCATCGTCCACGGCGACCCCGATGGCTGGTCCCGGCAGGGAGCGCGCGAGCCCGGCGGGGACGCGGGGCTGGACGAGGCGTTGGCCGAGATCGACCGGCTGGCCGCGCTGCCCCACGTGAAGGCCGTCGGCGAGACGGGACTCGACTACTTCCGCACCGGCCCCGAGGGCAAGGCGGCACAGGAGCGGTCCTTCCGCGCCCACATCGAGATCGCCAAGCGGCACGGCAAGGCGCTGGTCATCCACGACCGCGACGCCCACGCGGACGTACTGCGCGTGCTGAAGGAGGAGGGCGCGCCCGAGCGGACGGTGTTCCACTGCTACTCGGGCGACGCGGAGATGGCGGAGATCTGCGCCCGCGCCGGCTACTACATGTCCTTCGCCGGGAACGTCACCTTCAAGAACGCCCAGAACCTGCGCGACGCCCTCGCCGTGGCCCTGCTGGAGCTGGTCCTCGTGGAGACCGACGCGCCCTTCCTCACGCCGGTGCCGTACCGCGGACGGCCCAACGCGCCGTATCTCATTCCGGTCACGGTGCGCGCCATGGCCGCCATACGGGGCATCGACGAGGACACGCTGGCCGCGGCCCTCGGCTCGAACACGGCTACTGCCTTCGGCTACTGACGCATAACCACTCGATAACGCTCCCGAGGTGCAACCACAGCTTCATTACTACTCTGCGTAGTTGCATGACTTTGGAGAGTGATCGGCGCTCCGCTAGGTTCTGGGCCCGATCCGGACCCCTCTGGCCTTCTGGAGCGTGTCGGCGTGAGCAACTCGCAGTACGCGCGGAATTCGCAGTACGCGCAGAACGTGCAGGACTCGCAGTACGCGGGGGAGTCGCCGTACGGAGTGGACGCGGCGTACGGGCCGTACGTGTCGTACGGGGCGTACGACGCCTCGGGCGGCGCGTTCGATCCGTACAGCGCCGAGACATGGGGGTACGGGGTCGGGATGGCGCCCGGTGAGGCGCAGGGGGAGGCCGCCTGGGCGTACGGGGACACCTACGCGCCGGCCTACGAGGCGCTTGAGCCAGTGGTGCCGCGGCAGGCCGGGAGTGCTGTGGGGTTGGACGAGGAGGCGGATGACGACGCGGATGAGGATGCGGATGAGGGGGCGGATGAGGAGGCGCCCGCGCCCGTTGTGCGCTCCGGGGCACATCGGCGGTCCGCGCGTCGGCGCAAGGCGCGGTACGCCGAGCGCGCGGACGGCTCCATGCGCCGTCTGCTGCCACAGGCGCTGGTCGTCGCCTTCCTCGCGGGCGGCACCTCCGCGTTCGTCGCCAAGGACAAGGCGATCGAGCTCACCGTCGACGGGGAGCCGCGCACGCTGCACACCTTCGCCGATGACGTGACCGAGCTGCTCGCGGACCAGGGCCTGAAGACGGGGGTCCACGACGAGGTGGCGCCCGCGCCCGGTGCGGCGCTCGCCAACGGTGACGAGGTCGCCGTGCGGTACGGGCGGCCCATGCGGCTCACCCTCGACGGTCAGCGGCGCGAGGTGTGGACGACGGCGCGCACGGTGGAAGGGGCGCTCAAGCAGCTGGGGGTGCGTGCGGAGGGCGCGTACGTGTCCATCGCGCGCTCCCGGCACATCGGGCGTGAAGGGCTCGCGCTGGACGTCCGCACCGAGCGCTCCGTGACGGTCATGGCCGACGGACGGGCCCGGACCGTCCGTACGAACGCGGCGACCGTGGGGGAGGTCGTCGAGGAGGCCGGGGTCACCCTGCGCGGGCAGGACACCACCTCCGTGGCGCCGGGGAGCTTCCCGCGGGACGGGCAGACCGTCTCCGTACTGCGGATCACCCGGACCAAGGAGGTCCGGGAGGAAGCGATTCCGGCCCAGGTGCGACGGGTGGACGATCCCTCGCTGTTCCAGGGGACGGAAGTCGTCGAACGTGCCGGGCAGGTGGGGCTGCGGCGGGTCACGTTCGTGCTCCGGACCGTCAACGGGGTCAAGCAGAAGCCGCGGCGGGTGAAGACCGAGGTGGTGCGGGAGCCGCGGGACCGGGTCGTGAAGGTCGGGACGAAGCCGATGCCCACCTCCGTGCAGGGGGCGGACCACCTGGACTGGCAGGGCCTCGCGGCGTGCGAATCCGGGGGGCGCGCGAACGCGGTCGACCCCTCCGGGACGTACGGCGGGCTGTACCAGGTCGACACAGAGACCTGGCACAGCCTCGGCGGCACCGGCCGGCCGCAGGAGGCGTCGGCGGCGGAACAGACACAGCGGGCGAAGAGGCTGTATGTCCGGCGGGGGGCGAGTCCGTGGCCGCATTGTGGGTCGCGCTTGCACAGGTGAGCGGTCGCTGGGCGCGTGGTGGATCGTGCGGCAGTGAAGCGCGCCCCGCAGGGGCGCGGGGCTGTATCGATATGCGGCTCCGCCGCGTGGGCGCGACCAGCCCCCACCGGCCCGCAGCATGCATACCCTCCCCAGAGCGCCCCGAATGCCCGCGGCCAGCGACCCGTACCCTTGTCGCCGTGAGCAGCAGCCCTCCCCCCGACGCCCTCCTGGGCCCCGCCGACATCCGCGAGCTGGCGGCAGCCCTCGGTGTGCGTCCCACCAAGCAGCGCGGCCAGAACTTCGTGATCGACGCGAACACGGTCCGCCGGATCGTCCGTACCGCAGGGGTACGGCCCGATGACGTGGTCGTCGAGGTGGGCCCGGGGCTCGGCTCCCTCACCCTCGCGCTGCTGGAGGCCGCCGACCGCGTCATCGCCGTCGAGATCGACGACGTGCTCGCCGGCGCGCTGCCCGCCACTGTCGCCGCCCGGATGCCGGAGCGGGCCGAGCGGTTCGCGCTCGTGCACTCCGACGCCATGCACGTGACCGAGCTGCCGGGCCCCGCGCCGACCGCGCTGGTGGCGAATCTGCCGTACAACGTGGCCGTGCCGGTGCTGCTGCACATGCTCGAGACCTTCCCCAGCATCGAGCGCACGCTGGTGATGGTGCAGTCGGAGGTCGCCGACCGGCTGGCCGCCCCGCCCGGCTCGAAGGTGTACGGCGTCCCGTCCGTGAAGGCCAACTGGTACGCCGAGGTCAAGCGGGCCGGCGCCATCGGGCGCAACGTCTTCTGGCCCGCGCCCAACGTCGACAGCGGGCTCGTGTCCCTCACCCGGCGCGTCGAGCCGATCAAGACGACGGCCACCAGGCGCGAGGTGTTCGCCGTCGTCGACGCGGCCTTCGCCCAGCGCCGCAAGACGCTGCGTGCCGCGCTCGCCGGGTGGGCCGGGTCGGCCGCTGCCGCGGAGGTCGCCCTCGTCGCCGCCGGTGTCTCGCCCCAGGCCCGCGGCGAGTCGCTGACCGTCGAGGAGTTCGCCCGTATCGCCGAGCACGGCAAGAGCGCCGCCGACAACAAGGAGCCCGGTCAGCAGTGAGCGTCACCGTTCGCGTTCCCGCCAAGGTCAATGTCCAGTTGGCTGTGGGCGCCGCCCGGCCCGACGGGTTCCACGATCTGGCCAATGTGTTCCTCGCGGTGGGCCTCTACGACGAGATCACCGTCACGCCGGCCGACGAACTCCGCGTCACCTGCGAGGGTCAGGACGTCGGCCAAGTCCCCCTGGACCGTACGAACTTGGCGGCGCGCGCGGCGGAAGCGCTGGCCGCGCGGTACGGCCGTACCCCGAACGTCCATCTCCACATCGTCAAGGACATCCCCGTGGCCGGCGGTATGGCGGGCGGGAGTGCGGACGGCGCCGGGGCGCTGCTCGCCTGTGACGCGCTGTGGGGCACCAACGCCTCCCGCGACGAACTGCTCGACATCTGCGCCGAGTTGGGCAGCGACGTGCCGTTCAGTCTGGTCGGCGGGGCCGCGCTCGGGACCGGGCGGGGTGAGAAGCTGACGGCGCTCGAGGTCGGCGGCACCTTCCACTGGGTGTTCGCGATGGCGGAGCGCGGGCTGTCGACGCCGGCTGTCTTCCGTGAGTTCGACCGGCTCGGCGAGGGCCTGGACATCCCCGAGCCCGTCGCCTCCCGGGAACTCCTCGACGCGCTCGCGAAGGGCGACCCCGACGCGCTCGCCGCCGCCGTCTCCAACGACCTTCAGCCCGCCGCGCTTTCGCTCTTCCCGGAGCTGGCCGACACTCTCGCCGCGGGCCGCGCCGCCGGTGCGCTGACGGCGCTGGTCTCGGGGTCGGGACCGACGACGGCGTTCCCCGCCCGGGACCGGGAGTCGGCGTCGAAGGTCGCGGAGGCGCTGCTCGCGTCCGGCACGTGCCGGACCGTACGGCAGGCGTCGGGTCCGGCGCCGGGCGCCACCGTGCTGATCTGAAGCATCCCGGAGATCTGAAGCGTCCCCAGGATCTGAAACCTCCCCAGGATCTGAAACCTCCCCAGGATCAAAACGCACCCCATTTGTCCGACGGGCACAGTGAATTCACCGTTCCTTGGCCTGGGTTGATACAGGTGGGGCGGATGTGACGCGTAGGGTTCTTTCAACTTCAAGCACTCGCCGTAGCAAATCGCAGAGTGCGCGCGTCGTGCGTCCCCCAAGTGAACTGACCCTGGAGGCACACCTGTGTCTGCATCTCCCACTCCCGACCACCGCAGGAAGCGCTCGCTCTCCCGGCGCGGCGTGATCGCCGCCGGCAGTGCCGTGGCCGCCGGAGCAGCCCTGACCCCGGTCGTCTTCGCGGCCACGGACTCCGGCTCGGACGACGGCACTTCGGACACCGCGTCCGGTACGCCCGGCACCGAGCCCCAGAAATTCCCGGCAACCCGCACCGAGGCGGCCACCGGCACCGCCGCGACCACCGCCCCCTTCGCCATCTCGTACGTCGGTGTCCGCTGGACCGGCGCGGAGGCCGGTGCCGGGATCCGGTTCGCGGACGGCAAGTGGCAGGAGCTGGGCGGCGGTTGCGCGACCGTCGAGAACGGCGGCACGGCGCTGGTGGCGGCGGGGGACGCCACCGCGTACGAGCTGAAGGCGCCGCAGGGGGTGAGCGGGGTGCGCTCGCTGGCGATCGACACGACGGGCGGGGCCGGCAAGACCTTCCGGGTGCCGACCGAGCCGACCCGCGTGCGTGGGGTGCGGTACCTGTCGCGGCCGGCGTGGGGCGCCGACGAGTCGAAGCGGTACAAGGACGGGAAGGTCAACTCGCCCGAGACGTACTACCCGTTGCAGACGATCACCGTCCACCACACGGACACCTCGAACGCCGACCCCGACCCGGCGGCGACCGTGCGTAGCATCTACGAGTACCACGCGATAACCAACGACTGGGGCGACATCGGCTACCACTTCCTCATCGACGAGGCCGGCACCGTCTACGAGGGCCGCTACTCCGGCGACGACGGCATCCCGGCCTTCGACGCGAAGGGCAACCTCGTCACCGCCTTCCACACGGCCGGCTTCAACTCCGGCAACCTCGGCATCGCCCTCCTCGGCAACCTGGCCGGCCAGCCGCCCACGGATGCCGCCAAGGCTTCACTGATCCGCCTCATCAAGGTGATCACCCGCTTCAAGGGCCTGGACCCGCAGGCGCAGGTCACCTTCGTCAACCCGGTCAACGGCGTCAAGAAGGACGCGAACACGATCAGCGGGCACCGCAACTGGCTGGACACCACCTGCCCCGGCCAGACGATGTACGACCTCCTTGGCGAGGTCCGTGCGGCGGTCGCGGGCACGGGTTCCTGATCGTTTCCGCTGGCAGTTGGCCTGCATCGGTATGCAGGCCAACTGCCAACTGCCTCACAGGGCGCAGCAGCCCGTACGCACGGGTGCCATGTTTGCCGCCCTTGCGCCGGGCAGCGCCCGGGAAGCGGCAGCTATCCGCTGATGATCGAGCGCTGTCACAGCGCCCACCCGGGGCCCGGATTCGGGTCGGCGGGCGCGGCCCGCGTACGGCAGCCGGGCGCGTTCGCGGGTGCCGGGTGTGCGTCGAGGGCGCGGCACAGGGCAGCGTGCAGGTGCTCGGCGTCGACTGGGGTGAGCGTCAGTTCGGCGTCCGGCCCCATGTCATGACCTCTCCCCGATCCGCGCGAGGCGGTACGCGCCCCACAGTTCCCGTCCGGTCTCACAGCCGTCCTGCGCCCGGCTGACGCTCTTGCAGCCGTCGCATTTGAGGACGTGTTCGAACCACTGACGGTAGGCCCGCAACATGGGCAGCTCGACAGACTGTGCATGTGACTCGACCCTGTTTCCACTCATCGGCCTGCCTCTGTCAACTGCCATGCACGCAGGGTGTGCTGGCGTTCTCCTGGCGGCAGCACGTAGACGCGTACGAGGGCGGGTGTCTCGACCTGGCCGTGGCGATTGTCCAGCGGCGCGCGGGTGCGTCCGGCGCGGCGCATCCGTGCGAGTTCGAGTACGGCGCCCCACATCTCCGGCGTCGGCCGGAACGAGGGCGCGGGCGCCTGCGGGCACTGGTCGGGGGTGCCGTGCGCCGTGCGGGCACGGCTGGGTCTCTTGGGCTTGCGGGGACCGGACAGGAGTGTTCTCACCCGTTCGAGAGCCCGTGGTACAAGGTGCAATTGTCGACGCTCCTCAGCAGCGTTGGCACCCCGGCGAGGTCTCACCACCTCGTCGGGGACTGACCTCTTCATGCTGCTGTGGTGCGCGCACAGCGAGTTTCACGACTTGTGAAACATCACGTGATGCCGATCCATGAGGCGAACCCAGAAAGCGACTCCTTGCTGTAGCGCTCCAGGTGGATCAACGTCTGTACGGTCTCCCGCACTTGGGGATGGTTCCGGGTCTGCTCGGGTGCGACGCGGCGCGCTGCCTGGAGCGCGGCGAACGCCTTCTCGCGATTCCCGTAGTCGAGCCAGCCCTTCGCGGCGTCCATGTACCAGCGGCCGGCCCGGACGGGCGCCACGTTGGCGGGCAGTCGGGTGCGACGGGTCCGGCGTACGACTTCAGGCCCGTCGTACATCTCCACGGCCACCCCGAGCCGGTGCATGGCCACGTTGGTCGGCCCGAACTCCAGGCCGTAGTGGTTGGCGTCCCGTCCGAGGCGCTTTGCGGCCTCCGCTGCGGCGTCCAGGTGCGCATGGGCGGTCGGCCGGTTGCCGGCCCGCGCGGCGAACATCGCGGACCGCAGGTGTACAGCGCCGTGCACACTGAGCGTGGGATCGTCCATGCGGCCGATGTCCTCCCCCAGGTCGCGCCGCACGCGGTCCAGCAGAAGAATGCCGCGGTCGTACGCGGCCGCCTGGAGGAACAGCGTCGCACGCTGCCACTGCGTCCGGCCGATGCGCAGCGGATCGGCAGACTCGCGGGCGGCCCACTGCACCCGGTCCATGGCCTGGGAGCGCAGGTCGAACAGCCCCAGCGTGTACGCGATCGCCGTGACCCCGGAGTACGCCTCCGCCAACAGCCCGAACAGCCGCTCCCGGTCGGCTCCCTCGGCGGCATGGCAAGCGGTCGACAGCTCATCGAGAAGCGGCGGCAGCATCCGGCCGAGCTTGGCGTACGTCGCCTTGCGTCCGAGCGCGGAGGCGTACGCGACGTCGGCGGCCAAGCCGTCGTACGACCGCACGGGCAGGTTCTCGTCGGGAAGATCCCAGCCAAGCATGGCCGTCTGGATGTCCGGGACTGTGGCGTACACCCGGCCTCGCTGTGGATCCTCGTAAGGCTGTCCGGTCAACTGCTCCAGCCGGACCCCGAGGGCGCGTGCGGCACCGGCGGTGAGTGCGGGCGTGGCCGGTTTGTGGCCCCGCTCGACCTGAGCGATCAAGGACTTCGAGCACGGGATGCGCTGCGCAAGCTGGAGCTGTGTCAGGCCACGCGCCTTGCGCGCTGCGGCGATGCGCTGCCCGATCCGCCCGCCCGCCGTTTCCTCCGAGTAGGGCATCGTGGAGTCCTTCAGTCTCGACACCTTGAAGGTACCTCTGGTGGCTCTGTTGAGAACGGTGATCGGCATGGTCCGTGTAGGGACTCGCGGCCCGTGACACAGGTCGTTGCACTGACCAGCGGATTCTTGGGCTAACTCATCGGGTGGCCGCTTACTTGTGTCTCAGGTCGTATGGCATTTCCTCACGCCACTTCTGGAGTCATGACGACCGGGCGGGCGATCTGTCGGCGAGCGGTCTCCCAGATCTCCTCGAACTCCTGGAAGGTCAACTGCTCCGGATCATGGCCTTCCCACTCGGAGACGGGGAGTTCGGCGGTGATCCCGAACCTGCTGTCGTACTCCCCGAGGCAGGCTGCCGCGATCGGGGTCAGCTCAGGCCCTTCGAGTTCGATCTGCCGAGTCACCCACCCTTCGGCATTGACCTCGAAGTAGAACCAGGTGTCTTCCTCGTCCCAGTAGCAGCGCATCCATGTGGTCACCGGTCAATGATGACGGTTCTGGCGGCTGTCACAGCACCACGTCAGCGGACGTGACCCACGCCGAAGCTCTGGTCACAGCAGCTCCTGAGCCCGTGCGACCTCTCCGCTCAATTTGCCGCGCACTACAGGGTCGCACAGGAGAATTACGCGAAACGTACTCTTCGTGCGATGCGGGAAATTGGGCTTATTCGCCCAGTGCTCAGCCGACCTGAGGAGGATTCGGAAGAAAACTGGGCGCTCCTCAGGGCTCTCGGAGAGAACGCTTTCAGCGTCATCCACGATCAGTAGAAAATGCGTAGTGGCGAGCCAGTTCAGGTCAGACAAGCAGTCGTAAAGCGCATTCCAGTTCCAGCCGAAGTAGTCCGGAAGTCGGAGGTTCTCATAGAACTGTGTAAAAACGCTGTCGACATCGGACATCTCCCGTCCTTGCATTCTGGCGACAAAGATGGATCCGCTCGGTGGCAGGGCCTGCCTCGCTGGTACCGGTGAATCGTTTGCGGCGATGTGGACCCAGGGGGGCGACTCCGCCCACCAAGGGAATTCACTCATCGACCAACCTCCATGACTATATAGGTCTGATAGTGGGTCGGAGTGTAGTATGCCGAGCCATCGGAACCGGTGATGATCCGTTCCCCGCCGGGCTTCGGGTTCAACGCCGACTGGACGGTTCCCCATTCTGTATAGCGAATGGGTTGCCCGGCGCTGTCAAACTCGGGAAGCTTGTATCCGCCGTTCTTTCCGCTGTTCTCGAACGGCCGGGGTATTGATGGTCCCATATGCTGTGGTCCGGCACCCTGCGCTTCAACACCGAACTGTCGAATGTCCTGAAGCACCGCCTTGGATTCCGCGGGCACCTCGGTGGGAATCCAGCCCTGGAGCTTGGAGGTGTCGCCCAGGACATGCCCCACCCCGCACGGTGTGAGTCCGAGGGGGTCGGTCCAGGTGTGTGGGTTGTGGACGTAGGTGGCGGGGTTGGGTGCGGGGGCGAGTCCGAGGGGGTCGGGGGTGGTGTAACGAGCGGTTTCGGGGTCGTAGTGGCGGAAGTAGTTGTAGTGCAGGCCGGTTTCGGGGTCGTGGTACTGGCCGGGGAAGCGTAGGGGTGTGTACGCCGTGCTGTTCGCCGTCCATGCCGTGGTGCCCCACAGGGTGGTGCGTGTGCGCCAGGCGATCTCACCCTGTTCGTCTACGAGTTCGGTGGGGGTGCCGATCAGGTCGGTGACGATGGCGTAGAAACTCTGGTCGATCTCCTCCTGTTGCGCATCAGCAAGGACCTTGCGTTCGGTCTGGGCGATCGGGTTGGGGCCGTGGTGGTCCCACGTGAGGGTAATGTGCGGCTGGGTGGTGCCGGGGGTGTGCGTGGTTTGTTCGCACAGGGCGGTGCCGTCCCAGGTGAAGTCCACCTGCTCCAGGACCGT
The DNA here is from genome assembly GCF_030499575.1 of Streptomyces sp. DG2A-72. Taxonomy (NCBI): domain Bacteria; kingdom Bacillati; phylum Actinomycetota; class Actinomycetes; order Kitasatosporales; family Streptomycetaceae; genus Streptomyces; species Streptomyces sp. DG2A-72. The sequence goes on along the minus strand of NZ_JASTLC010000001.1, from coordinate 4,209,901 downwards.
TTCGCCGTCTGCAGCGAGGCGTTGCTTGGCGATGCGGCGGCCGAGAGGGTCGTAGCGGTAGCGCCATGTTGTGCCGTCGGGGGTGACCGTCGACGTGAGGCGGTTCTCGGTGTCCCAGGTGTAGCGCCAGGTGTCCGGTTTGCGGGACAGGCGGGTCTTCTGGCGCAGGGTGACGCGGCCTGCTGCGTCGTGTTCGTAGCGGACGTTGCCTGCGCGGGTGATGCGGGTGCCTGTGTAAATGCGGTCGCCGGTTGCTTCCTGGCCCGGCATCGGCTGCGGCCAAGCGGCGTAGGTCTGGTTGCCTGCCTCGTCATATGCGTACCGCTCTGTCCAGTTCGCGGCGTGGACCGCCGTGACTCGGCCCGCCGGGTCCAGGTCGAAGCGGCGGGTGCCGTTCAGTAGGTCGTCGATGCCGATCAGGTGGCCGTCGGCGCGATAGGTGTAGGCGCGCTGCTGGAGGCGTCTGTCGGCTGGTCCGGTGAGTTGCTGCTTGGTCAGGCGGCCCAGGGGGTCGAAGGTGTGGGTGAGGGTGAGGGTTTCGCCGATGTGGCGGGTCAGTTCGCGGCCTGCCGCGTCGTGGGTGAAGGTGAGGGTGTTGCCGGAGGTGGTCAGCGCGGTGCGGTTGCCGGCCGCGTCGTAGCTCCATGTGCTGGTGGCGCCGGTTGGCGTGGTGCGGCTGGTGCGGCGGCCCAACGTGTCGTACGTGTACGTGAGTGTGCGGCCGTTGACTGTCTCGGATATCAAGCGGCCCATCTCGTCCCGCTGCAACTCCAGGACCGCGTCCGCGTTCGTTGCCTTGGCCAGGCCGCCCGTCGCGTCGTACGCGTACGTCGTGACCGTTCCGGCCGCGTCCTTGCGCAGCACGCGACCCAGCACGTCCCGCTCGTAGCGGATGGTCTGGCCGGAGGCGGTGGTGCTGGTGGTGAGTTGGCCTGCTGCGTCGTGCGAGTACGTCAGCCTGCGGTCGTCGAAGTCCGTCTCCGTGACGAGGCGCCCGGCCGGGTCGTACTCGTAACTCCAGGTCAAGCCCTGTGGGTTGGTGACGTTCGTCAGGCGTAGTTCGGTGTCGTGGTCGAAGGTGTAACGGACGCCGTCCGGGCCCGTGCGGGCCGACAGCAGGTCGAAATGCGTGTACTCGTAGCGGGTGACGGCGCCCATCGGGTCGGTGTGGCTGGTGCAATTGCCCTCGCCGTCGTACGTCCAGGACTCCGTGGTGCCGTCTGCGGCGATACGGCGGGACAGGCGGCCCTCGATCGTCCATTCCAGGCAGGTCACTGAGCCCGTGGGGTTCGTGACCTTCGTTGGGCGGCCGAAGGCGTCGCGTTCGTAGCGGGTCACGGCGCCGAGGGGGTCGGTGATCTCCAACGGCAGGCCCGCGGTGTTGCAGCGGACCGTCGTCGTCGCGCCCGTCGCGTCCGTTATCGCCGCCAAGTGGCCGAGGTCGTCGTACGTGAAGCGGGTCGTGGCGCCGGAGGCGTCGGTCGCCGTCGTGCGATTGCCGAACTCGTCGAACTGCTGGGTGACATGCGTGCCGTCCGCGCCGGACATGGAGACCGGCAGGCCCTGGTCGTTGTGGCCGACGCTGCTGTAGAGGCCGTCGGGGCGGACGACCATGATCGGGCGGCCAACCTGGTCGTAGGCGTAGCTGGTGGTGTGGCCGAGTGGGTCGGTGATGGTCAGCGGGCGGTCGTGGCGGTCGTAGGTCGTGCGGGTCGTCGCGCCGTCCGGGGCGGTCTCCGCCACCACCTGCAAACGGTCGTTGATCAGGTAACGGGTTGTGTGGCCCAGTGAGTCGGTACGGGTGGTGACCCGGTGGCCGGTCTCCGGGTCGGTCTCGTCGTAGGTGTAGGTGTTGCGCAGGTGCCCCGCGTCGCCCGACTGGAAGGTGCAGCGGTCCTGCTCGTCGTAGCTGTAGTGGTACGACGAGTTGTTCGTGTCGGTCCAGGCGGTGATCCGGCCGGATTCGTCGTTGGTGAACTGGGTCGGTATGCCGGAGGAGTTGGTCACCGTGGCGAGGTGGCCGCGCTCGTCGTAGCCGAAGCGGACCAGCTCGATGGCGTGGTCGGTGCCAGTCAGGTGCAGGGCGGTGATGCGCCCGCCCTCGGTGGTGATCTTCAGGTGGTAGCCGGCCGAGTGGACGATCGCCGTGGGGGCGCCCTGGTTGTCGTATTCGAAGGTGAGCCACTGGCTGCCGGAGCGGTCGGTGAGCTGCTCCAGCAGGGCGATGCCGTTGCCGTCCCCGCCCGGGGCCGCGAAGTACCAGGTGCGGCCGGATTCGGGGTCGGTGACCGTGTAGTCGCCGTAGCCGTCCACGGTCAGCGGGTGGTGGTCGCCGTCCACGGGCAGTACCGGCACCCCGGGTGCGGGGTGCGGATACGCCAGCAGGGAGCCGTCCTCGCGGACGAAGATGACGCCCTCGGCGTCGATCTCCAGGCGCTGGTCCGCGGTGGAGGTCCAGGCGGGGCCGAACCAGCGGCCGGCCCGGTAGGACGACTCGAACTGACGGGTGAAGACCAGGGGCAGCTTGGCGGGCAGGGAGACGTCCGTCTGGGGCAGCGACATGCGGCCGGTGGCCATGTCGATGGGGTCGCCGCCGAAGGTCTTGCACCACAGCTTCCGGGCGGCGTCCCGCAGTCCGGCACGGACACCCTCCCGGGCTCCTCCCGTCGCCGCCCCTTTGGCGGCCCCGCGCAGCGCCCCCTTCCCCGCGGCCCCCGCTCCCTTGCCGCCGATCAGGTTCGAAGCCAGGTACCCCATCGCATCGCCCGGGTCGCTGCGCCAGCCGCTGCCCAGCACCGACATCGGCAGCCGTTCGGGGTGGGCGGCCGTCCCCACCAGCCCGGCCAGCAGCATGTTGGACTGGCCCAGCCACTCGCCGGGGTGGGTGAGGTTGTAGGGGTCCATCGGGTTGACCGTGCGGGCCAGCTTCACCATGTCCGCGCCGCCCCTGAGCAGGCCGCCCATCACATGGACCGAGTTCAGCTGGGTGCCGACGAAGGCATCCGCGGCGTTCGCGCCGAGCCGGTCGGTGAACTCCGGCTTCGGCGGGGCCGTCGCCAGGGCGGTGGCGATCCGGCGCTGTGCGTCCCGGGCCACGTCCGTGCGCTGGCGGCGCGCCTCGGCCAGGATCTCCCCGGCCTCCCGCCGACCCGCCACCCCCGGGTCGGTGAACACGCCGGGCTCGGTCGGCCTCTGCCCCGGATCCCGGCCTGCCGCAAGCGCGGTGTTGTACCGCTCGGCCGCCTGGTTGTACGCCTCCACCCGGGCGTTGTGCGCGTCCGCCGCCCGCCGGTAAGCCTCCTGCGCGCTCCGGAAGGCGTCGATCGCGACCTGCGCCTGCTGCTGCGCCCAGCGCACCGTGTCCGCATACGCCTCCAAAGCGCCGGCCGCCTCCGCACAGGCGTCGGCCGCCGTCAGCCACTGCTTGGGCTGCATGTCGAACTTCGCACGAAAGGCAACCGCCGCCTGCCCCTGCCAGCCATCCCCGCCATCCAGCGACCGCATCCCCTTGCCGACGTTCTCAAACGCCCGGGCAAAGTCCCGCAGATGCCTCGCCCGCGCCTCCAACGCCTCCGGACTGCCATGAACCAGCTCCTTCGGGTCCTCGCTCTCTCCCAGCTGGCGCTCGGCGACCCCGCCGCCCAGCCGGTTGTTCACGCCCTCGCCGAAGTCGCGCACCCCCTCTGCCATGCCGTCCGCGCCGACCGCCGACAGCCCGTCCGCCGCCCGGTCCGCACCCCAGTTGACGGCCTCCCCGACGCCCTCCTTCGCGCCGTCGACGGCGCTCTCCAGGCCGTCCCCGAGGCTGTTGAGCGCATCCCCCAGGCCCATCAGCGCTCACCCTCCCCGGACGCCTGGGCCTCGGGCAGGCCGCTCCACTGCCAGTCCGTGTCCGGGTCCAGCAGCGCGTCCGGGGTCACCGTCGAACTCTCCACGTCCTGCCCGGCCTGCGCCCAGGCCTGCTGGGCCGCCTCCCCGCCCGCCGCGAAGGACTCCGCGCTGTAGTCCGCGCCGGCGACGTGCGAGACGGTGTTGTCCTTCAAGGTGTCCGACCAGGAGCGCTGCCCGGCCTCCTCCGCCGTCAGGTAGGGGTTGCCCGCAGCCGCCGTCCACGCCGTCTTCAGGGTGCTGGAGACGTACTCCTCCTGCTCGTGATAGATCCCCGCCGACAGATTCAGCCGCCCCGCGAACTCATTCGCGTCCTGCATCAGCGAGCGCACACCCCAGCCCCACCGCTCGCAGAAGTCGGCGAACACCTGCCGCAGATTCGCATCCCCCACCTCCAGGCCCGCCAGCTCCAGCTCGTCGAAGCCGCGCCCCAGGTTCGCCTCGATGTCGAAGCCCAGCTCCTTCAGCTCGTCCATCGCCTGGTTGATGCCCCGGGTGATCCGCGCCAGCGCCTCCGGATCGACCCGGTACCCGCCCCCGTGACCCCCACTCACAGGTTCGCCCCCTCCGCGTCCACCGCCACCGCGTCCGCCACGATCCCCATCACCGGAGGCAGCACCATCCCCGCCGCGCTCCCCGCATCCACCGCGATCCCCACCGGCCCGCTCACCCGCGCCGCCTCCGGGATCACCTGATCCAGCAGCCGCGCCCCATACACCGGCACGCGCTCGGGCACAGCCTCACCCCGCGCCCCAGCGAAACGTTCCAGCGCCGCATCATCCGTGAACACCAGCAACCAGCGGACACCACCCGCCTCCACCGACAGCAGCGCACCGTCCACCACCGGCACCAGCACCTCACCCCGCCGGAACTCCCCCACGACCTCACGCAGGTCGCCCTGCCCGGTCGCCGCCAGGTCCGCCAGCCGCAGCCGCAACGCCTCAGCGCTCACGTTGGCCACCCCCGGTCGCAGACATCACCGCTCATCGCACAAGCGAACGATCATGCTAGGCCGCTGAGTCCAGAGGAATCCAGAAAGGACCCAGCCTCCGCGTTTCGGCCAGGCCGACCGGTGGTCCAGCGGACGGAGCCGCCGGTGGTCCAGCGGCCGATGCCGCCCGGGAAACCCCGCCGGACGGACCGCACCCCGCCCCGCCGACTACCCTGGAGGGTCGATCGACCCCCGTGTCAGGAGAGTAATGGCCGTCAATCTGGTCAATGTCGAGAACGTCAGCAAGGTGTACGGCACCCGTGCCCTGCTCGACGGGATCTCCCTCGGCGTCTCCGAGGGGGAACGCATCGGCGTCGTGGGCCGTAATGGCGACGGCAAGACGACCCTCATCCGGATGCTCGCCAAGCTGGAGCAGGCCGACACCGGACGCGTCACGCACTCCGGCGGGCTGCGGCTGGGTGTGCTGACCCAGCACGACTCCCTCGACCCGGCAGCCACCGTGCGCCACGAGGTCATCCGGGATCTGGCCGACCATGAGTGGGCGGGCAACGCCAAGATCAGGGATGTGCTCACCGGGCTGTTCGGAGGGCTTGACCTGCCCGGGTTCCCGCAGGGGCTGGACACCGTCATCGGCCCCCTCTCCGGCGGTGAGCGCCGCCGTATCGCGCTCGCCAAGCTGCTCATCGACGAGCAGGACCTGATCGTCCTGGACGAGCCCACCAACCACCTCGACGTGGAGGGCATCGCCTGGCTCGCCCAGCACCTGCGCGAGCGCCGGTCCGCGCTCGTGTGCGTCACCCACGACCGCTGGTTCCTGGACCAGGTCTGCACGCGCATGTGGGACGTGCAGAAGGGCTCGGTCTACGAGTACGAGGGCGGCTACTCCAACTACGTCTTCGCGCGCGCCGAACGCGAGCGCATCGCCGCCACCGAGGAGACCAAGCGGCAGAACCTGGTCCGCAAGGAGCTGGCCTGGCTGCGGCGCGGCGCCCCCGCCCGTACGTCGAAGCCCCGCTTCCGCGTCGAGGCCGCCAACGAGCTGATCGCGGACGTACCGCCGCCCCGGGACAGCAGCGAGCTGATGAAGTTCGCGTCCTCGCGGCTCGGCAAGACGGTCTTCGACCTGGAGGACGTGACCGTCCAGGCCGGGCCGAAGGTGCTGCTCAAGCATCTGACGTGGCAGCTCGGCCCCGGCGACCGCATCGGTCTCGTCGGCGTCAACGGCGCCGGCAAGACCTCCCTGCTGCGCGCCATGGCCGAGGCGGCACGGACCGAGGGCGAGGCGCAGCCGGCCGGCGGGCGGATCGCCGTAGGAAAGACCGTCAAGCTCGCCTATCTCTCCCAGGAGGTCGGCGAACTCGACCCCGGCCTGCGGGTGCTGGAAGCCGTGCAGCAGGTGCGGGAGCGCGTCGATCTCGGCAAGGGACGCGAGATGACCGCCGGGCAGCTGTGCGAGACGTTCGGCTTCAACAAGGAGAAGCAGTGGACGCCGGTCGGTGATCTGTCCGGTGGTGAGCGGCGCAGGCTCCAGATCCTCCGGCTCCTCATGGACGAGCCCAATGTCCTCTTCCTCGACGAGCCCACCAACGACCTCGACATCGAGACCCTCACCCAGCTCGAGGACGTCCTCGACGGCTGGCCCGGCTCGATGATCGTCATCTCCCACGACCGGTTCTTCATCGAGCGGACGACGGACCGGGTCTTCGCCCTCCTCGGCGACGCCACCCTGCGGATGCTGCCGCGCGGCATCGACGAGTACCTGGAGCGGCGCCGGCGCATGGAGGAGGCGGTGGCCGCTTCGGCGCCCGTCGCGGTGAAGTCCGCCGCCGGGCCGAGCGCCGCCGACCAGCGCGCCGCCAAGAAGGAGCTGCAGAAGATCGAGCGGCAGCTCGACAAGATCTCCGAGAAGGAGACCAAGCTGCACGACCGGATCGCCGACAACGCCACGGACTTCGCAAAGGTGGCCGAACTGGACGCCGAGCTGCGGCAGTTGACCGGCGAGCGGGAGGAACTGGAACTGCGCTGGCTGGAACTCGCCGAGGACGCGTAGCACTTGGGGCCCGGCGCGCTGGTGCGTGAAGGGGGCGTGAAGGGTCATAACGAGGGCATCACAGGCCGGTCCTCCCTTGGGAACAGGGGCCGATGAGCGCCGGTGCGCTGTCGGCGGCGGGTGATAGAAAGGCTCGTCTGAGAAAAGTCTGAGAGACGGCTGGTGTGGCCGAGACGCGACGGCACAGAACGTGGCACCACACCGGTCGAAGGGGGAACCGCTCATGAGCCAGCCGCCCAACCAGCCGCCGCAAGGCGGCTTCGGAGCACCACAGGACCCACGCCAGGGCGGCTTCGGAGCACCGCAGCCCCCGCAGCAGGGTGGCGCTCCGCAGCCCCCGCCCCCGCCGCAGGGCCCCCCTCAGACACCCCCTCCGCCCCAGGGCCCGCCCCAGGCACCGCCGCCCCCGCAGGGCCCGCCGTCGGGCACCCCGCAGCCGGGGTACGGCTACCCGCAGCAGCCGGGGCAGCCAGGCCCGTACGGCCAGCAGCCGGGGCCCTACGCCTCCGGTCCGTACGCCCAGCCGCCGCAGCAGCCGGGACCGTACGGCCAGCAGCAGCCCGGGCCCTACGGCCAGCAGCCCGCCCAGGGTTACGGCTACCCGCCGCCGCAGTACCCGGGCGCGCCTGGCCCCGGCTCGCGCAACCCCTTCAAGGGAAAGCCCGCTCTCGTCATCGGCGCCGCGGTCGCGGCGCTGGTCGTCATCGGCGGCACCGTGTTCGCGGTGACCAGTGGCGGCAACGACAAGGACAAGAAGCCGGTCGCCCAGCAGAGCGACGACCCGAAGGGCTCCGATGCCCCGACCGGCTCCGGTGACGGCGGCGGCGGTGACGGCGGCTCCGACCCGGAGGACCTCAACGAGGGTCGCCAGGCGGGCGAGTCGAAGGTGCTCTGGTACAAGGAGGCACCGGACGCGCCCGGCAGCGGCGCCGACGCCCCCGGCCTGTGGATCACCGACAAGGCGGCGGTGAAGGCGGCGTACAAGCAGCTCTTCGCCTACAACGTCGGCGACGGCAGCGAGACCTGGGACCCGATCACCTTCCCGCAGAAGATCTGCGCGGTCACGCCGCAGAAGTCGTCCGGCGACAAGATCGTCGTGGCGTACATGAACGGCAGCAGCGACCGCGCCAAGTGCAACCAGCTCCAGCAGATCGACCTCAACACCGGCGAACAGGGCTGGAAGGGCACGGTCGGCGACGGCGCGCTGTTCGACAGCACGCTCGACGTCGAGTTGTCCATCACCGGCAAGACGCTGATGGTGGGCCGCTCGCAGTCCGGTACGGCGTACGACATCGACAGCGGCGACAAGCTGTGGGACAAGACGAGGTACGGCGACAAGTGCTTCCCGGACGCGTTCGCGGGCGGTGAGAAGCTGATCGCCGTGGCGTCCTGCGATGCCACCGGCACCAATGAGCACGACGAGGTGCAGGAGCTCGACCCGGCGACCGGCAAGGCCAAGTGGACCCGGAAGTTCCAGACGGGCTGGAAGGTCGCGCGCGTCTACTCCCTCGACCCGTTGGTCATCTACAGCACCAACGAGGACAAGAAGGCGTGGAACATCTCCACCTTCGGCGCCGGCGGCAAGTTCCGCTCGCAGGTCGGCGTCGACCTCAACATCGGCGCCAAGTGCGGATGGGCCATCCTCCAGCGTGATCTGCAGGGCTGCACCGGTTCGGCCGCCGACGCCGACACGCTCTACCTGCCCACCGACGCCACCACCACCGCCAACGAGATCGTCGCGATCAACCTCGCCAACGGCAAGGAGAAGTGGCGCGTCAAGTCCCCGGTGGAGGAGCCGATGCTGCCGATCAAGGTCGAGGACGGCAAGCTCATCGCGTACGTCCAGCCGTCGTACGACGCGGGCGGCCAGGTCGTGTCGATCCCGGTGACCGGCAGCAGCCACACGCCGACGAAGCTGCTGCAGAACCCGGCGGGCACGGCGAACGTCGAAAACGGCTTCTTCTCCAGCGTGTTCGACTGGGTCGACGGGCGTTTCTACCTCGCGAGCACCCGGCTGAGCGGCAACGACGAGAGCAAGGAGAAGCTGATGCTCGCCTTCGGCAAGTGAGGCGCGCACCAGGCATGACCTTGACCGCCGTCCCCTGAGTACCCGCCGCACCCGCCGTCCCCCTCCCCTGAGGTACCCACGCCATGACCCAGCCGCCGCCCCCACCGCCGCCCCACCAGCCCCCGCAGGGGGGAGGGTTCGGCCCACCCCAGGACCAGCCGCCCCAGCCGCAACCGCCCCAGCAGTCGGGCCCCGGCGGTTTCGGCGCACCGCAGCCCCCCGCGCACCCACCGCACGCCCCCCAGGGCATGCCACCCGCCGCCCCACCGCCGCAGCCCGGCTTCGGCCACCCCCAGTCGCCCCCGCCCGGATACGGCTACCCGGGCCAGCAGCCCAACCCGTACGCACAGCCGCAGAACCCGTACGGCCAGCCCTCCGGCTACGGCTATCCGCAGCCGGGCATGCCGCAGCACCCCCACCCCACCGTGCCGAACGGCGGCGGGCGGAAGTCCAACACGACGCTGGCCGTGATCGTGGCGGCCGTCGTGGTGATCGCGCTGATCGTCGGCGGCGTGTGGTACTCGCAGTCCGGTGACGAGGGCGGCAAGGACGACACCGCCGGCTCCAGCGGCGGCACCGGCGGCGGGGACGACGACGGCACGGGAGGCGGCGGCAGCGTCCCCGCCGGCACGGAGAAGGCGCCCGCCGACGCCTCCTCGCAGGTCCTCTTCCAGGTCCCGTCACCCAAGGTCGCGGACGACACCACCGTCGTCGTGTCCGGCTCGTGGCTGACCGACAAGGCGTACGTGAAGAGCGGCGTCGCCGAGATCGTCGGCTACGACCCCGACAAGGGCACCGAGCTGTGGAAGATCCCGCTGCCGGGCCCGGTCTGCCAGGCCAGCAAGCACGTCACCGAGGACAACCTGACGGCCGTCGCCTTCGAGCCCGCGATGCCGACCAAGGCGAAGCCCTCGAACGGCTGCACCCAGATCGCCGCGCTCGACCTCGACGCCGGCAAAAAGCTGTGGACGAAGACCGCCGAGGTCGGCGGCCAGCCGATCCGGTTCGACAACATCACCGTCAGCGGCGGCACGGTCGCCGCCGGCGGCTCCGGCGGCGGCGCCGCGTTCGACCTCGAGTCCGGCAAGCCGCTGTGGATCCCCAAGGCCAACGAGGACTGCCACGACGCCGGGTACGCCGGCGGCGAGAAGCTGGTCGCGGTCCGCAGGTGCGGCTCCTACGACAATCCCCAGCTGCACATCCAGACCATCGATCCGAAGTCCGGGAAGGTGAACTCCGAGTACAAGCTGGCCGAGGGGGTCGAGTACGCCAGCGTCGTGTCCACCCAGCCGCTCGTCGTGGCCGCCGAGGTCGGCGACTCCAAGGACGCCATCGGCATCACGGACGTCTTCTCGATCGACAACAGCACCGGCAAGCTGCGCATCCGCATCTCCGTGCCGGGCGACCAGTTCGAGGCCCGCTGCTCCGGCGTCACCAGGATCGAGTCCTGCACGGGCGTCGTGGTGGGCAACGACCGGCTCTATGTGGAGACCCAGGAGCACGACGGCGGCGGCGAGTACGGCCGTACCAACGAGATCGTCGCCTTCGACCTGGCCACCGGCAAGCAGACCGGGCAGCGCGCGGACGCGGGCGACCGGTACACGATCACGCCGCTGCGTATGGACGGCGGCAACATCATCGCGTACAAGCGTCCGCCGTACGACAAGGGCGGACAGATCGTCAGCATCGACGGTGGCAGCTTCAAGGAGACGAAGCTGCTGGAGAACCCGGCCGTGAAGACGGTGCGGGATGTGGAGACCCGTATGTCTCCGCAGTACTCCGAACTCCTCTACTCGCAGGGGCATCTGTACATGTCTTCCGTGTACGCGAGTGAACTCGGAAATCCGGACGACAAGAGGTACCTGGTGATCGCGTTCGGCACGAACGGCTGAACCACTCGCCCGCGTTGACGGCCCCGTCCCTGCTCAGAGGCGGGGCCGTGCGCGTACCGCCCCATCACCCTCGAACGAGCGGAAAGCGAGAAGTTCCGTCGATCCGGGGCACTTCTCACCGGTAGGGGAGCGCAACGTCGAACAAGCGTGTAGCTTCCGGGGGCATGAAGAGCGGGGGAGCCGGGTGGGGGCTTCTGGCCGCGCGGACCAGTGGGCATGCATAGTGGGGCATCCATTGGGGGGACTGGGGGGTTGCTCGATGGGAGTGCGGCTCATGGTGGTCGACGACCACCGACTGCTGGCCGAGGCACTGGCCTCGGCGCTGAAACTGCGGGGCCATCGCGTGCTCGCCGCGGCGGCACCGGCCGCGGGCGCGGCGGAACTGGTGATCACGCGCGCACCTGAGGTGTGCCTGCTCGGCACGGCGGCACCGGCCGAGCCGGGGACGTTCGACCCGGTGCTGAAGATCAAACGGGAGCGCCCGCAGGTCGCGGTGCTGGTTCTCGGGCCCGTGCCGTCACCGCGCGGCATAGCCGCCGCGTTCGCCGCGGGCGCCTCGGGCTATGTACGGCATGACGAGCGCATCGAAGGCGTGGAGCGAGCGATCATGAAGGCCAGGGCGGGCGAGGCGGCCGTGGCGCCGCAGCTCCTGCAAGGCGCCTTCAGCGAACTCCTCAACCCGGCGGTTCAGCCGGACGACGAGGGCCAGCGCCTGCTGCAGATGCTGACGCCCAGAGAAGTCGAGGTCCTGGTCAGGGTCGCCGACGGCGAGGACACCCGGCTGATCGCGGCGGGCATGGGCATCGCCCCGTCGACCGCCCGCACGCATGTGCAGCGGGTGCTGATGAAGCTGGGCGTGGGGTCGCGGCTGGAGGCGGCGGCCCTGGCGGCCAGGACCGGGCTGCTGGACCGAGCGGGTCCGGTACCGCACTCGGCTCCGGAGACGGGGACGGGGACGGGACTGGAGTAGGTCAGAGCGAGGCCCGAGTCAGAAACGGCGCCGAGTGGATCAGAAACGGGGCCGGAGCCCGTAAAGGACTCCGGCCCCGATCTCACCGGCGAGGTCACTCGGCCGACTCGTCCGGCAGGACGTCCGGCGGCGGCGGAGGCGTCGGCCGCAGCCACAGCCAGGCCAGGAAGAACAGCCCCAGCGCCAGCATGCCCAGCCCGGTCCAGAGGTTGATGTTGACGCCCTCGGCCTTGTCCAGGTCGGCGTCGGACGGGGAGATGCCCGCGATCGTGACGATCACGCCGTAGATCACGAACAGGCCGCCGATGATGCGGCGCAGGTCGAAGATGCGGGCCGCGGTGGCGGACTTGGCCTGCAACTCGCTGACTTCCCGCAGGACGTCCTTCTCGGAGTATTCGGAGTGTCCGGAGTGCTCAGACATGGTTTCTCAAACTCCCTTGCCAGGATGCCGTCAGAACGAGAACGGGATGTAGCAGGCGGCGGCCAGGATGATCGCACCCCAGCCCAGCAGGGCCGGCTTGCGGTACCAGGCGTCGTCGCCGACGGCCGGTGCCTCCGACATGCCGGGCGAGACGGTGCCGTAGACCAGGCCCTGGAGCTCCTCGGCCGGCTTCGGCTTGGTGAACAGCGACACGGCGACCATGACGACCGCGCCGGCGACGAAGCCCACGATCGCGGAGACGAAGTTGGCGCCCTGGTCGGAGGGGATGTCGATGATCCCCTCCTTGTAGATCCAGAAGTAGTTCACCATCGCGGCCACGGTGCCGGCGAGCAGTCCCCAGAAGCCGGACACCGCGGAGGCGCGCTTCCAGAACATGCCGACGATGAAGACGACGAACATCGGCACGTTGAAGAAGGAGAACAGCGTCTGGAGGTAGCTCATGATGTTCGAGAACGACGACGCCAGGAACGCCGTGCCGATCGAGGCGCACACGCCGATCACCGTGATCAGGCGGCCGAACCCGACGTAGTACTCGTCCTGACGGCCCTTGACCACGTACCGGGCCCAGATGTCGTTGGTGAACACGGTGTTGAAGGACGAAATGTTGGCCGCCATGCCCGCCATGAACGCCGCGAGCAGACCGGTCACGGCGATGCCGAGGACACCGTTGGGCAGCAACTGCTCCATCAGATACGGGATGGCGTCGTTGTACTGGTAGCCCGAGTCGGCGGTGCCGAAGCCGGGGATCAGGGCCGCGACCGTCAGCCCCGGGATCATCACCAGGAACACGATGAAGATCTTCGGGAACGCGGCGATGAGCGGGGTGCGCTGGGCGGCGCTCAGGTTCTTCGCGGACAGGGCGCGCTGGACCTCCGCGAAGTTCGTCGTCCAGTAACCGAAGGACAGCACGAAGCCCAGGCCGAGCACGATCGTCAGCCAGTTCGCGCCGAGTGGGTTGTCGCTTCCGATGCCGGTGCCGCCCCACGCTGTCGTGAAGTCGGCGCCGTGCGTCTTCGTCAGCGAGTCCGTCAGACCGTCCCAGCCGCCGACCTTCTTCAGGCCCAGCACGACGACCGGGATGAGGGCCGCGAGGATCACGAAGAACTGCAGCACCTCGTTGTAGATCGCGGACGACAGACCGCCGAGGGTGATGTACGCCAGCACGAACGCGCCCGCGACCACGATCGCCACCCACTGCGGCCAGCCGAGCAGGGCCTCGACGACGATCGCCAGGGCGTAGAGGTTCACACCGGCGATCAGAACGGCGGCAAAGGCGAACAGAGCCGAACTGAGCAGATGTGCCCACTTGTCGAAGCGCAGCAGCAGCATCTCGGGAACCGAGCGCACTTTGCTCCCGTAGTAGAACGGCATCATCACCAGGCCGAGGAAGACCATGGCCGGGATGGCGCCGATCCAGTACCAGTGCACGGTGTACGCGCCGTACTGCGCGCTGTTGGCGGCCATGCCGAGGATCTCGGTGGCGGCCAGGTTCGCCGAGATGAACGCGAGACCTGTGATCCAGGCCGGCAACGACCGGCCCGAGAGGAAGAAGTCGAGGCTCGTCTTCACCGAGCGGCGAGCGGCGAAGCCGATGCCGAGGACGACGACGAAGTAGATGCCGAGGATCGTGTAGTCGAGCCAGTTGGTGGGGAGTCGGAGCTCAGCGGCCAGATATGTGGGGGTTTGCATAAGCACTCGCTTCGTTGCGCGAACTGATCCAGAGCGGAACCTACGCCTCTGTGTTCAGTGATTGGACAGTTCGTATGGTGCTCTTTGTTTGATTGTGATGTTGACTGTGGTGGTATCTCGTGTTTCGATATGTTGACTTATGTTGGTTGGTTGAGTGGCCCTGATAGGGAGTCCGCAGTGAAGAAGACCTCGACCCGGCTGGCCGACGGTCGCGAGCTGGTCTACTACGACCTGCGCGACGACACGGTCCGGGACGCCGTGGACCGCCGTCCGCTGGAGCGGACCGTCACCACGTCCGAGATCCGGCAGGACCCCCTGCTCGGCGACTCCGTCGCGATCGCCTCGCACCGCCAGGGCCGCACCTACCACCCGCCGGCCAACGAGTGCCCCCTGTGCCCCTCCGAGGGCGAGCGGCTGAGCGAGATCCCGGACTCGTCGTACGACGTCGTGGTCTTCGAGAACCGCTTCCCCTCCCTCGCCGGCGACTCCGGCCGCTGCGAGGTCGTCTGCTTCACCTCCGACCACAACGTGTCCTTCGCCGAACTGACCGAGGAACAGGCGGGACTGGTGCTCGACGCCTGGACCGACCGGACCTCGGAGCTGTCCCATCTGCCCTCCGTAGACCAGGTGTTCTGCTTCGAGAACCGCGGTGCCGAGATCGGCGTGACCCTGGGCCACCCGCACGGCCAGATCTACGCGTACCCCTTCACCACGCCGCGCACCACGCTCATGCTGCGTTCTCTCGCAACTCATAAGGAAGCGACCGGAGGTGAGAACCTCTTCGACGCCGTCCTGGAGCGTGAACTCGCCGGTGAGCGGGTCGTCCTGGAGGGTGAACACTGGGTCGCCTTCGTGCCGTACGCCGCGCACTGGCCGTATGAGGTCCATCTGTACCCCAAGCGCCGCGTGCCCGATCTGCTCGGGCTCGACGAGGCGGCGCGCACAGAATTCCCCCAGCTCTATCTGGAACTCTTGAGGCGCTTCGACCGGATCTTCGGCGAGGGCGAACCGCCCACGCCGTACATCGCGGCCTGGCATCAGGCCCCGTTCGGCGCGCTGGACGAGTTCGACGGTGTGAGCAGGGACGATTTCGCCCTTCACCTCGAGCTTTTCACCATCCGCCGCACGTCCGGCAAGCTGAAGTTCCTCGCGGGTTCCGAGTCCGGCATGAACGTGTTCATCAACGACGTGCCGCCGGAGCGCGCGGCCGAGCGACTGCGAGAGGTAGCGAGTTCATGAGCGGTAAGTACCTGGTGACCGGTGGCGCGGGATACGTCGGCAGCGTGGTCGCCCAGCATCTGCTGGAGGCGGGCCACGAGGTCGTCGTCCTCGACAACCTCACCACCGGCTTCCGCGAGGGCGTGCCCACCGGCGCCACCTTCATCGAGGGCGACATCCGCGACGCCGCCAAGTGGCTGGACGCCTCCTTCGACGCCGTCCTGCACTTCGCCGCGTTCTCGCAGGTCGGCGAGTCGGTCGTGAAGCCCGAGAAGTACTGGGACAACAACGTCGGCGGCACGATGGCGCTGCTGGGCGCTATGCGCGAGGCCGGCGTCCGCAAGCTGGTCTTCTCCTCTACGGCGGCCACGTACGGCGAGCCGGTGAACACGCCGATCACCGAGACCGACCCGACGGCGCCCACCTCGCCGTACGGCGCCTCGAAGCTCGCCGTCGACCACATGATCACCGGCGAGGCGGCGGCGCACGGCCTGGCCGCGGTCTCCCTGCGCTACTTCAACGTGGCCGGTGCCTATGGCGCGTACGGCGAGCGCCACGACCCCGAGTCGCATCTGATCCCGCTGGTCCTCCAGGTCGCGCAGGGCAAGCGCGACGCGATCTCCGTCTTCGGCGACGACTACCCGACGCCGGACGGCACCTGCGTCCGCGACTACATCCACGTCGCCGACCTGGCCGAGGCCCACCTGCTGGCCGTCGAGGCCGCGCAGCCCGGCGAGCACCTGATCTGCAACCTCGGCAACGGCAACGGCTTCTCCGTCCGCGAGGTCATCGAGACCGTCCGCCGGGTCACCGGGCACCCGATCCCCGAGGTCACGGCCCCGCGCCGCGGCGGCGACCCGGCGGTGCTGGTCGCGTCCGCCTCCACCGCCCGGGAGCGGCTCGGCTGGAACCCGTCCCGAGCGGACCTCGCCGGGATCGTCGCGGACGCGTGGGAATTCGCGCAGTCGCGCGGCAAGTAAGTTGAGGGCCGGGTTTCCGGTGTACGAAAGGTCAGGGGTCAGGGGATGAGCGAGCCTGTCGTCGGTGGTGTCGCCGAGCGGTTCAAGGAGCTGTACGGGGCCGAGCCGGAGGGAGTGTGGGCGGCGCCGGGCCGGGTCAACCTGATCGGCGAGCACACCGACTACAACGACGGCTTCGTCATGCCGTTCGCGCTGCCGCACGTCACGGTCGTGGCGGTGTCCCGACGCGAGGACGGCGTTCTGCGCCTGCACTCGGAGGACGTCGAGGGCGGAGTCGTCGAACTGCGCGTCGACGAACTGAACCCGGGGTCGGACAAGAACTGGACGGCCTACCCGGCGGGCGTCGCCTGGGCCCTGCGCGACGCGGGCCACCCGGTCACCGGCGCCGACATCCACCTGACCTCGACCGTCCCGTCCGGCGCGGGCCTGTCCTCCTCGGCGGCGCTGGAGGTCGCGGTCGCCCTGGCCCTGAACGACCTGTACGAACTCGGCCTCAAGGGCTGGCAGTTGGCCCGCCTGTGCCAGCGCGCCGAGAACGTCTACGTCGGCGCCCCCGTCGGCATCATGGACCAGACCGCGTCCGCCTGCTGCACCGCGGGCCACGCCCTGTTCCTCGACACCCGCGACCTCTCCCAGCAGCAGATCCCCTTCGACCTGGCTGCCGAGGGCATGCGCCTGCTCGTCGTCGACACCCAGGTCAAGCACGAGCACTCGACCGGCGAGTACGGCAAGCGCCGCGCCGGCTGCGAGAAGGGCGCCGCGCTGCTGGGCGTCGAAGCGCTGCGGGACGTGCCGTACGACGGCCTGGACGCGGCGCTCGCCCGGCTCGGCAACGAGGAGGAGGTGCGCCGGCTGGTGCGCCACATCGTCACCGAGAACCACCGGGTGGAGCAGACGGTCGCCCTGCTGGAGGCCGGCGAGACCCGCGCGATCGGCCCGGTGCTCGTCGAGGGCCACGCCTCCCTGCGCGACGACTTCCGTATCTCCTGCCCCGAACTGGACCTGGTCGTCGACACGGCGCTCTCCGCCGGGGCGATCGGCGCCCGCATGACCGGCGGCGGCTTCGGCGGCTCCGCGATCGTGCTGGCCGAGACGACCGACGTCGACACCATCACCAAGGCGGTGCGGGAGGCCTTCGCGGCGGCCGGCTTCACGGCACCGCGTGTCTTCGAGGCGGTGCCTTCGGCGGGGGCGCGGCGGCTCAGCTGAGCCGCTTGGTCAGCGTGTACTCCGTGATCCCCGGCGGATAGTCGGGGATCACGCACACCACGTCGTAGCCCTGCTTCTTGTAGAACTCCGGCGCCTGGAAGTCCCAGGTCTCCAGGCGCGCGTTGAGGCAGCCGCGCTCCGTGCGCGCAACGTGCTCCGCTTGCGCCAGCAATCGGGAGCCCAGCCCTCCGCCCCGAAGGCGCTCGTCCACCCACAGATAGGTCACGTGCAGCCAGGTGGTCCAGGTGTGGCCGACGAGGCCGCCCGCCAGGCGGTCGTGGTGATCCAACGCCCAGACATGGAGCGGAAGTTCCCGTTCACCAGGGGTTCCGCGCAGTCCGCGCAAGATCGGTGAGGCCGTCGTATTGGCGGCGCGGAGGCGGGAACGAAGCAAGTCGCGCCGCTCTTTGTCGACTTCTGTCTCGATACGAAACATGCGGCTCACCATAAACGCGCTGGACAACCAGTTCTGCAAATTACCTTCCGCTGTCGGCCCCCGCCCGTACTCTGATGAACAGCACCGGTGGGGGCCGGTGCTGATCAGGGGGCGAGACAAGTCGGGTACGACGCCCGCAGTGGGGGTAGCAGTCTCTGCACGGCGGCGGCCGTGCGACTGCGACCATTCCTGGGCGTCGTACCCGCACAGGTCGTCGTTTTCCCGGACCAGTGGGGGTTTTCAGTGGTTCGTATCCGAGTCCTAGTCGTCGACGACCACCGCATCTTCGCCGAGTCGCTCGCCGCCGCACTGGCCGCCGAGCCGGACGTCGACGTGTCCGCGGCGGGCAGCGGCCCGGCCGCCATGCGCAGTCTGGAGCGCCCCGTCGCCGAGGGGCGCCGCTTCGACGTGCTGCTCGTCGACGCCGATCTGGGCGGAAATGTGCCGGGCGTGCGTCCCGCACCCGTACAGGAAGGGAACGAGGACGGGCTCGTCGACGGGATCTCCCTGGTCGCCGGGGTCCGCATCGCACAGCCGGGCGTACGGATCGTCGTCCTCGCCGAGAAGGACGACCCGCGCCGGGCCGCGCTCGCCCTGCAGGCCGGGGCGTCGGGCTGGGTAGCCAAGGACTGTTCGCTGTCCCGGCTGCTCACCGTCATCCGGGGCGTCCTGCGCGACGAGACCCATCTGCCGCCCGCCCTGCTCACCGGCGTCCTGCGCGAGCTGACGGCCGCACGCAAGCACCGCACCGAGAGCGAACAGCTGGTGGAGTCCCTCACCCCGCGCGAGCGGGAGGTACTGCGCTGCATGGTCGCGGGTCTGGGGCGCAAGGCGGTGGCCGAGCGCCTGTTCCTCTCCCCGCACACCGTCCGCACCCACATGCAGAACGTCCTCGGCAAACTCGGCGTCCACTCCACACTGGCCGCGGTCGCACTCGCGCGGCGGGCGGGGGTCGGTCCGGTGGACCTGGGCCCTGCCGGCCGGATCGGGGTGGAGGAAAGCAGCAGTGCCTGATCAACGCCGGTGAGCGAGGGCGCCCCCTAGGGGCGCGGGGAAACTGCGCGACCAGCCACGACGGCGCCGCAGACAACCGACGACCGATCGCCGCACTTCCTACCCGGGAATGTTGTCGAACGGCGCCGTCAGCTGGCGCAGCAACGCGGCCAGTTCACCCCGCTGCGCGCGGGACAGCTCCGCCAGGATCGCCCGCTCCTGGTCGAGCAGACCCGCGAGTGCCTGGTCGGCCCGGTCGCGGCCCTCGTCGGTCAGCCGGACCAGCACGCCGCGCCGGTCGCTCGGATCGGGCAGCCGCTCCACCAGGCCCTTCTTGGCCAGGCGGTCGATGCGGTTCGTCATCGTCCCCGAGGTGACCAGGGTCTGCGTCAGCAACTGCCCCGGCGAGAGCTGATACGGCGTCCCGGCGCGCCGCAGCGCCGTCAGCACGTCGAACTCCCAGGGCTCCAGGCTGTGTTCGGAGAAGGCCAGCCGACGTGCGCGGTCCAGGTGCCGGGCCAGTCTGCTCACCCGGCTGAGCACCTCGAGCGGTTCCACGTCGAGGTCCGGGCGCTCCCGGCGCCACGCTGCGACCAGCCGATCGACCTCGTCCTCCATGACGATCAGTGTAGTGGTTGTGTCGATGTGAAGTCTCTTGACATCAAGCTTCTTGACTTCAAGCTAAATATCGGGGCAGGCTGGGTACCCGTCAGCCACGGTCGTTCCCCTCCCGGAGGCCCACCATGTCCGCCCCCACCTGGGACCCCGCCCAGTACCTGCGCCACGCCGACCACCGCGCCCGCCCCTTCACCGACCTCCTGGCCCGTATCCCCGACCTGCCCGGCGCCCCGCCCCGCATCGCCGACCTCGGCTGCGGCCCCGGCAATGTCACCACCCTCCTCGCCGACCGCTGGCCCACCGCGCACATCACCGGCTACGACAACTCGCCCGAGATGCTTTTCCGAGCCGGGGCTCATGCGGGCCCCACCCCGGGCGGCGGCGGCCTCGACTTCGCCCCCGCCGACGTCCGCACCTGGGAGCCCGTACGGCTGTACGACCTGATCGTCAGCAATGCCACGCTGCAGTGGGTCCCCGGGCATGTGGACCGTTTCGCGCACTGGATCGCCGGGCTGACTCCCGGCGGCACCTTCGCCTTCCAGGTGCCCGGCAACTTCGACGCCCCCAGCCACCGCCTGATGCGCGAACTCGCCCACTCCCCGCGCTTCGGCGACCGCCTCGCCGCCACCCTCCGCCACGACGACGCCGTCCTCGCCCCCGAGACCTACCTGGCACACCTGACCGCGCTGGGCTGCACCGCCGACGTCTGGGAGACGACGTACGTCCATCTCCTCCAAGGCGAAGACGCGGTGCTCGACTGGGTGAAGGGGACCGGCCTGCGCCCCGTCCTCACCGCACTCGCCGACGACCCCGGAGAGCGGGACGCCTTCGTGGACGAGTACCGGACCGCCCTGCGCACGGCCTACCCAGCCACGCCGTACGGCACCCCGTTCCCGTTCCGCCGTATCTTCGCCGTCGCCCGCAAGGAGATGTGAGGAGGGCGAGGGTGGGTTTACGAGGTCCGGCCGAGGTGGGTGACAAGGATGCGTATCACGTCGTCGTCGATGACGTACAGAACGCGGTAGTCGCCCACGCGCAGGCGTCGGATGTCGGGACCGTAGGGGACGGAGTCGACGGGGCGCGGGTTGTCTGCCAGATCGTCGATCGCGTCCAGGGTCGCGGACAGGCCCTTCGGGTCTTCCTCCAGGAAGCGGGCTGCGGAGTCGAGGGCGTGCGGCTCGAAGATGATCTCGTAGGTCACTTCTTTTCGAGCCCCAGCCGCTTGCGCACCTCGGCCATGGGGATGCCCGGACCAAGTGTGCCCTCGGCCTTGCGTCGCTGATAGTCCGCGACAGCGAGGGCGTCTTCGAGATCCTCTATCACCTGCGGGGAGACGAGGAGGGCGGCGACGTGCCCGTGGTCGGTGAGGGCGATGGTCTCGCGGCCGTGGGCGGCGCGTCGGACCAGGTCGCCGAGCTGGGCGCGGGCTGCACTGATCGCAATCTCAGTCATGCCAGCATTGTGCCACAAGGTTAATCTAGAGGAACATTCATTCAGCTCTTCCGCCGCCCTATCAATCGCGGCTTCGCCTCCAGCCCGTCCAGCCCGTGCCACGCCAGGTTCACCAGATGGGCCGCCACCTCCGCCTTCTTCGGGCGGCGGACGTCGAGCCACCACTGGCCGGTCAGGGCGACCATGCCGACCAGGGCCTGGGCGTAGAGGGGGGCCAGCTTGGGGTCGAAGCCGCGCCTCTTGAACTCGCGGCCGAGGATGTCCTCCACCTGGGTGGCGATGTCCGAGATGAGGGAGGCGAAGGAACCCGTGGACTGGGGGATGGGGGAGTCGCGGACGAGGATGCGGAAGCCGTCCGTGTACTCCTCGATGTAGTCGAGCAGGGCGAAGGCTGCCTGCTCGCAGAGTTCTCTGGGGTGGCCCGCCGTGAGCGAGCTCGTCACCATGTCCAGGAGGCGGCGCATCTCGCGGTCCACCACCACCGCGTACAGGCCCTCCTTGCCGCCGAAGTGCTCGTACACCACCGGCTTGGAGACCCCGGCCTTCGCAGCGATCTCCTCCACCGACGTGGCCTCGAAACCCCTCTCCGCGAAGAGGGTGCGACCGATCTCCAGCAGCTGCTGGCGGCGCTCCGCTCCGGTCATCCGGGTTCGGCGCGCTCGCCGCGGCTTCTCATTGCTGGAGGTGCTGGGATCGGTCGCCACACCGTCAATCATGCCGCCTCGGCGGTCGCCTTCCCCCGCTGGGAGCTGTCGTTCTCGGTGTTACGGCGGGAATCGATACGCGAGCGTGACGGCCAGCGCACGTCGTACGCCCAGCCGAACTGCTCGCACCAGCGGATGATCCGGGCCGAGGAGTCGATCTGGCCGCGCTCCACACCGTGCCGCGCGGACGTCGGATCGGCGTGATGCAGGTTGTGCCAGGACTCACCGCAGGACAGGACAGCCAGCCACCACACGTTGCCGGACTTGTCACGCGACTTGAAGGGGCGCTTGCCGACCGCGTGGCAGATCGAGTTGATCGACCAGGTCACATGGTGCAACAGCGCCACTCGGACCAGCGATCCCCAGAAGAAGCCCGTGAACGCGCCCCACCAGGACATCGTCACCAGCCCGCCGATCAGCGCGGGCAGGGCGAGGGAGAGCACCGTCCAGTAGAGGAACTGACGGGAGATCGTCCGGATCGCGTCGTCCTTGATCAGATCCGGCGCGTACTTGTCCTGCGGCGTCCGCTCCTCGTCGAACATCCAGCCGATGTGCGCCCACCACAGCCCCTTGATCAGCGCCGGGAGCGTCTCCCCGTAACGCCACGGAGAGTGCGGGTCGCCCTCCGCGTCGGAGAACTTGTGGTGCTTGCGGTGGTCCGCAACCCATCGGACCAGCGGGCCCTCCACCGCCATCGAACCGGCGATGGCGAGCGCGATGCGCAACGGGCGTTTCGCCTTGAAGGAGCCGTGGGTGAAGTAGCGGTGGTAGCCGATCGTGACACCGTGACAGGCGAAGAAGTAGAAGAAGACCAGCAGACCGAGGTCCAGCCAGCTCACTCCCCAGCCCCAGGCCAGCGGCACCGCCGCGGCGAGCGCGAGGAAGGGGACGACGATGAAGAGGAGGAGCGCGAGCTGCTCGACGCGCCCCTTCTTCTCGCCGCCGAGCGTGGCCTTCGGGAGTGGGGTGTCGTTGGGCGCCTTCGGGGCGTCGTCGATCACATCGGAGCTCGTGGTCATGGGGCGTCCCCTGTGGGGTTCGTGGGTTGAGGCTAGTGCCCGGGCTGGGAACCCAGGGTCGTCGAGGGCTCTGACGGGAGTCCCTACGGTTCCGTAACCTACGGCGACGTAAGTATGGCAGCGCGTCGCCGGTCGGCAAGAGCCCGTGGGCCTGCGCGTCCGCACGGACACCTATCCTTAGGAATCGGTCGGACAGCGCGGTCCGCTCTGATTGATTCCCGGATGCCCGGCCCGTATGCGGCCCCCGCCGCGCGACCACACTCCGGGTCCCCCTCCGGACGAGCTTCAACACTGCAAGGAGCCGCACCTGTGAGCAGTGCCGACGAACAGACCACGACCAGCAGTGAGCTGCGCGCCGACATCAGGCGGCTGGGCGATCTCCTCGGCGAGACCCTCGTCCGCCAGGAAGGCCCTGAGCTGCTGGAACTCGTCGAGAAGGTCCGCCGCCTCACCCGTGAGGACGGCGAGGCCGCCGCCGAACTGCTGCGCGGCACGGAACTGGACACCGCGGCCAAGCTGGTCCGCGCCTTCTCCACCTACTTCCACCTGGCCAACGTCACCGAGCAGGTCCACCGCGGCCGGGAGCTGCGCGCCAAGCGTGCCGCCGAGGGCGGACTCCTCGCCCGTACGGCCGACCGGCTGAAGGACGCCGACCCCGGGCACCTGCGCGAGACGGTCAAGCACCTCAACGTTCGTCCCGTGTTCACGGCCCACCCGACCGAGGCCGCGCGCCGCTCGGTGCTCAACAAGCTCCGGCGCATCGCCGCGCTCCTGGAGACCCCGGTCATCGCGGCCGACCGCCGCCGCTACGACACCCGACTGGCCGAGAACATCGACCTCGTCTGGCAGACGGACGAGCTGCGCGTCGTACGCCCCGAACCCGCGGACGAGGCCCGCAACGCGATCTACTACCTCGACGAACTGCACGCCGGCGCCGTCGGTGACGTACTCGAGGACCTGACCGCCGAACTGGAGCGCGTCGGTGTGAAGCTCCCCGACGACACCCGCCCGCTCACCTTCGGCACCTGGATCGGCGGCGACCGCGACGGCAACCCCAAT
Source organism: Streptomyces sp. DG2A-72 (assembly GCF_030499575.1). Taxonomy (NCBI): domain Bacteria; kingdom Bacillati; phylum Actinomycetota; class Actinomycetes; order Kitasatosporales; family Streptomycetaceae; genus Streptomyces; species Streptomyces sp. DG2A-72. The sequence continues at coordinate 4,186,262 of NZ_JASTLC010000001.1, read as the reverse complement.
GTGACGCCCGACGTCACCTGGGAGGTGCTGATCCTCCAGCACGAGCACGGCATCAACGACGCCCTGGAGATGATCGACGAGCTGCGCGGCTTCCTGTCGAACTCCATCCGCTACACCGGCGCGACGGAAGAACTGCTCACGTCGTTGCAGGCCGACATCGAACGCCTGCCCGAGATCAGCCCCCGCTACAAGCGGCTCAACGCCGAGGAGCCCTACCGGCTCAAGTCCACCTGCGTCCGGCAGAAGCTGGAGAACACCAAGCAGCGCCTGGCCACCGGCACCCCGCACGAGCCGGGCCGCGACTACCTCGGCACCTCCGAGCTGCTGCAGGACCTGACCCTGATCCAGACCTCGCTCAGGGAGCACCGCGGCGGACTGTTCGCGGAAGGCCGGATGAACCGTACGATCCGTACGCTCGCCGCCTTCGGCCTCCAGCTCGCCACCATGGACGTCCGCGAGCACGCCGACGCCCACCACCACGCCCTCGGCCAGCTCTTCGACCGCCTCGGCGAGGAGTCCTGGCGGTACGAGGACATGCCCCGCGAGTACCGGCTCAAGCTGCTCGCGAAGGAGCTCCGCTCCCGCAGGCCGCTGGGCCCCACCCCCGCGCCCGTCGACGCGGCCGGCGCGAAGACCCTCGGCGTCTTCGAGACCGTCAAGCGGGCCCTGGAGGTCTTCGGACCCGAGGTCGTCGAGTCGTACATCATCTCCATGTGCCAGGGCGCCGACGACGTCTTCGCCGCCGCCGTGCTGGCGCGCGAGGCGGGGCTCATCGACCTGCACGCCGGCTGGGCGAAGATCGGCATCGTGCCGCTCCTGGAGACCACCGACGAGCTCAAGGCCGCCGACACGATCCTGGAGGACATGCTCTCCGACCCGTCGTACCGCAGGCTCGTGGCCCTGCGCGGGGACGTCCAGGAGGTCATGCTCGGCTACTCCGACTCCTCCAAGTTCGGCGGCATCACCACCTCGCAGTGGGAGATCCACCGCGCCCAGCGCCGCCTGCGTGACGTGGCGCACCGCTACGGGGTGCGTCTGAGGCTGTTCCACGGCCGCGGCGGCACCGTCGGCCGCGGCGGCGGCCCCTCCCACGACGCGATCCTCGCCCAGCCCTGGGGCACCCTGGAGGGCGAGATCAAGGTGACCGAGCAGGGCGAGGTCATCTCCGACAAGTACCTCGTGCCGTCGCTGGCCAGGGAGAACCTGGAGCTGACCGTCGCGGCCACCCTCCAGGCGTCCGCCCTGCACACGGCCCCGCGTCAGTCGGTCGAGGCGCTGGCCCGCTGGGACGCCGCGATGGACGTCGTGTCGGACGCCGCGCACGCCGCCTACCGCAGGCTGGTGGAGGACCCGGACCTCCCCGCGTACTTCTTCGCCTCCACCCCCGTCGACCAGCTCGCCGACCTCCACCTCGGCTCACGCCCCTCCCGCCGCCCCGACTCCGGCGCCGGACTCGACGGCCTGCGCGCCATCCCGTGGGTCTTCGGCTGGACCCAGTCCCGGCAGATCGTGCCGGGCTGGTTCGGCGTCGGCTCCGGCCTGAAGGCGCTGCGCGAAGCAGGCCTGGACACCGTCCTCGCCGAGATGCACGAGCAGTGGCACTTCTTCCGCAACTTCATCTCCAACGTAGAGATGACCCTCGCCAAGACGGACCTGCGGATCGCCGCCCACTACGTCGACACCCTCGTCCCCGACGACCTCAAGCACGTCTTCGACACCATCAAGGCCGAACACGAGCTGACCGTCACCGAGGTCCTGAAGATCACCGGCGAACAGGAACTCCTCGACGCCACCCCGGTCCTGAAGCAGACCTTCACCATCCGCGACGCCTACCTGGACCCCATCTCCTACCTCCAGGTCACCCTGCTCAAGCGCCAGCGGGACGCCGCGGCGGCCGGCGAGCAGCCGGATCCGCTGCTGTCGCGGGCCCTGCTGCTCACGGTGAACGGCGTGGCGGCGGGACTGCGCAACACCGGCTGATCATTCCTGGTACGACGGTGCCCCCGGCCTCTGCGGAGAGGCCGGGGGCACCGTCGTACAGGGACGTCAGGCGGACTTGCGACGCCGGAACACCAGGTAACCGCCCGCCGCCAGCAGCGCCGCCGCGGCACCGGAGAGCAGGCCGACGGGGGCGCCGCTGCCGGTCTCGGCGAGGTCGCCCGCACTGCTGCCGCCCTGCGCGGAGGGGGACGAGGACGGCGCCGCCCCTTCACTGGACGACGAGCTCGGGCCCGGCGAGGGGGTGCCCGCATCGGTGGAGGACGGGGCTGGGGAGGCCGACGGCGTGGCGCTCGGCTCATCGGCCGGCTTGTCGTCGCCCGGCTGATCGGGAGCCGTGCCCGCCGGGCAGGTGTGCGACAGGTTGAACAGCTCCAGGCTGCCGCCCTTGACCTCGGCGACCGCGGAGGTCAGCAGGGCACCCGGCTCCGACGCCACGTAGGCGTGCTTGGCGGACGGCGGGCCGAAGCTGGTGACGACCTGTTCGCCACCGGGCTGGAAGGTCACCGTCAGCTTGACGAACGTGCTGGAGTTGCCGGGCAGGACGAAGTGCCAGCCGTCCATGTCCTCGGGAATCCCGGGGCAGCCGTCCTCCTGCGGGGCCCCGCCGTCCTGGGTGGTGGCGGTACGCGGCAGTTGCTGCCGCAGCTCGACGGTGTAGGTGTCCGTGGCCTGGGCCGAAGGGGCGAGCAACAGCGAGGCGGTGGCCGCGGCCACGACCGTGAGGGTACGCATGGGCAGTCCATCTTCGAGAAGTGAGCGGGAAGATGTGGAGGGGGCGGCTCAGCATCCAGCCACGACTGACCCCGGGTCAATCACGAACAGACAACGAACAGTTTTCCGACAGAACGCAGCCGCCCCCGACCCCTCAGATCACCACAAAAGCGGCCGTGAGCAGCGCGATCCCACTCCCCGCCATGACCCACGCCGCCCGCGCCCGCCCCAGCCCGCCCGCCACCACCACCGAGGCGAGCAGCAACGCACCACCCATCGGAGCCCAGGAGTACAGGACACCGCCGGGCCCGGAGCGCACGGCATCACTGCCGCCGGGCTTCATGACGACCGTGTACGTCTGCCCCTTCCGCACGGCGACCGTCTTCTCGATGACCACACTCTTCCGGGGCTGCGACCCCGGTGAGACCGGCGTATACGGCCCGGTACACGTGTCCGCACCGCACCGCGTCACCTCGACCGTGCCGCGCTCCCGGCCCTTCGTCAGCATCACGTACTGCGCCGTCCCCCACGACGCCCACACACCGGCGATCAGAATCAGCGCGGCGACCGTACCCATCGCCGCGAGCCGGCCGAACCGCAGCGCGGTCTCCGTGCCCCGGTGGGAAATGACGGCAGAAGGCATGGCGGGGATCATTGGCCATGCCCGGGCGCTCGGTCAACTCCCGTGGGGGCAATGTCAGGAGTTGTACGTACGTATCTCCGGCCTCAGGAGTTGTATGTGCTCTGCGCCCGCTCCAGCCCCTCGATCACCAGGCACTCCACCGCGTCCGCCGCCCGGTCCACGAAGTAGTCCAGCTCCTTGCGCTCCGCCGCCGAGAAGTCCTTCAGCACGAAGTCCGCGACCTGCATCCGCCCCGGCGGCCGCCCGATCCCGAACCGCACCCGGTGATACTCCGACCCCATCACCTTCGTCATCGACTTCAGCCCGTTGTGCCCGTTGTCCCCACCACCGAGCTTCAGCCGCAACATGCCGTAGTCGATGTCGAGTTCGTCGTGCACGGCCACGATGTTGCCCACCGGAACCTTGTAGAAGTCCCGCAGTGCGTTCAGGGGCCCGCCGGACAGATTCATGTACGACATCGGCTTCACCAGAACCACCCGCCGGCTCCCCGGCCCCGGTGGCCCGATCCGCCCCTCGACCACCTGCGCCTGCGCCTTCCCGGCCCGCTTGAACTTCCCCCCGATCCGCTCAGCCAGCAGATCCGCCACCATGAACCCGACGTTGTGCCGGTTCATGGCGTACTCGGGCCCGGGATTGCCGAGTCCGGCGATCAGCCAAGGGGCGTTGGGATCGGTAGCCACGTCTGGGTCTCCTAGTGCAACAGCCGCTGCTCCCGGGGGAGGGAGCAGCGGCTGGAGCCGATACATACGGCTGTGCCGGGTGCCATTTAATCAGCGGCACGAGCGCTGCGGCTCAACCGCCGGTCAGGCCTCCGCGCCGGCTTCGCCGGCCTCTTCGCCCTCCGGGGCCTCCTCGGCCTGCGCGGCCAGCACCTGCAGGACGACCGTGTCGTCCTCGACGGCCAGCTTCGTGCCGCTCGGCAGGGGGATGTCCTTGGCGAGGATGGAGTCACCGGCCGTCAGGCCCTCGACGGACACCGTGACGGACTCGGGGATGTGCGTGGCCTCGGCCTCGACCGGAAGCGCGTTCAGGACGTGCTCCAGCAGGTTGCCACCGGGGGCCAGCTCACCCTCGGTCTGCACGTAGATCTCGACGTTGACCTTCTCGCCCCGCTTCACGAGCAGCAGGTCGACGTGCTCGAGGAAGCCCTTCAGCGGGTCACGCTGCACGGCCTTCGGGATCGCCAGCTCGTTCGTCTTGCCGTCGATGTCCAGGGCGATCAGGACGTTCGGCGTACGCAGCGCGAGCAGGAGCTCGTGGCCCGGAAGGGTCAGGTGCAGCGGGTCACCACCGTGGCCGTACAGGACACCGGGAACCTTCGAGTCACGACGGATACGGCGGGCAGCGCCCTTGCCGAACTCGGTGCGGGTCTCGGCGGAGATCTTGACCTCGGACATGCTTTTCACTCCTCGTATGGGTGAGAACGGACAAGGTCACCCGGCCACGAACGGCCTGCTACGAAGAGCGCGTCGATAACGGACAGCCGTACCGCGATGAGTACGGCCTCCCTCGCCGAGCAACTTCAGCAGTCTACTCGGCAGGGGAGGCCGTACCCAAAAGGATCTTCGAGGAGCCTTACTGCTCGGCCCTCACTGCTCGTCGAACAGGCTCGTCACCGAACCGTCCTCGAACACCTCACGCACCGCGCTCGCGATCGTCGGCGCGATCGACAGCACCGTGATCTTGTCGAGGTGGCCGCCCAGCTCGGCCGGAGTCGGCAGTGTGTTGGTGAACACGAACTCGCTCACCCGGGAGTTCTTCAGCCGGTCCGCCGCCGGACCCGACAGCACACCGTGCGTCGCCGTCACGATGACGTCCTCCGCGCCGTGCGCGAACAGGGCATCAGCAGCCCCACAGATCGTGCCGCCCGTGTCGATCATGTCGTCGACCAGGACACACACGCGGCCCTTGACCTCACCCACGACCTCATGGACGGTCACCTGGTTCGCCACGTCCTTGTCGCGCCGCTTGTGCACGATCGCGAGCGGCGCACCGAGCCGGTCGCACCAGCGGTCGGCCACCCGCACACGCCCCGCGTCCGGGGACACGACGGTCAGCTTCGCCTTGTCGACCTTGGTGCCCACATAGTCCGCGAGCAGCGGCAGCGCGAAGAGATGGTCGACGGGACCGTCGAAGAAGCCCTGGATCTGGTCGGTGTGCAGATCGACCGTGAGGATCCGGTCCGCACCGGCCGTCTTCATCATGTCCGCGATCAGACGCGCCGAAATGGGTTCACGTCCGCGGTGCTTCTTGTCCTGCCGCGCGTAACCGTAGAAAGGCACGATGACGGTGATGGAGCGGGCCGACGCACGCTTCAGAGCGTCGATCATGATCAGCTGCTCCATGATCCACTGATTGATCGGAGCCGTGTGGCTCTGGATCACAAAGCAGTCCGCACCACGTGCCGACTCCTCGTAACGGACGTAGATCTCACCGTTCGCGAAGTCGAAGGCCTTCGTCGGGACAACCCCGACACCCAACTGCTGGGCGACCTCCTCGGCAAGCTCGGGGTGGGCGCGGCCGGAGAAGAACATCAACTTCTTCTCGCCGGTCGTCTTGATCCCGGTCACAGCACTGTCTCCTCAGAGGTGTCTCAGCTGGGTTGCGAGACGACGCCTCGGCCGGCTGCGAGAGGTCGACGTCTCAGCTGGGGTGTGCGGATGTGCACTTATCACGGTACGCCGAGTTTGACGCGCCAGTTTCCGGTCAGCCCTCGTCACCGGCTTCCCGCGACGCCGCCTCGGCCGCCTTCGCCGCCGCGCTCCCCGGACGCTTGCGAGCCACCCAACCCTCGATATTCCGCTGCTGGCCGCGGGCCACGGCGAGCGAACCGGGCGGCACATCCTTCGTGATCACGGACCCGGCGGCCGTATAGGCACCGTCCCCGATCGTGACAGGAGCCACAAACATGTTGTCCGAACCGGTACGGCAGTGCGAGCCGACCGTCGTGTGGTGTTTGTCCTTCCCGTCATAGTTCACGAAGACACTCGCGGCACCGATGTTCGTGTACTCACCGATCGTCGCGTCCCCGACGTAGGAGAGGTGCGGAACCTTGGTCCCCTCCCCGATCAGGGAGTTCTTCGTCTCGACGTACGTACCGACCTTGGACTTGAGCCCGAGCCGCGTGCCCGGCCGCAGATAGGCGAACGGGCCGACGGAAGCCTGCGGCCCGATGTCGGCGCTGTCGGACACCGTGTTGTCGACACGGGCACCGGCACCGACGCGCGTGTCCTTGAGGCGGCTGTTGGGACCGACCTCGGAGCCCTCGCCGAGGTGAGTGGAGCCGTGCAGCTGGGTTCCGGGGTGTACGACGGCATCCCGCTCGAAGGTCACGGTCACATCGACCCACGTCGTCGCGGGGTCGATGACGGTGACGCCGGCCAGCATCGCGCGGGTCAGCAGCCGGTCGTTGAGGATCCGGCGGGCCTCGGAGAGCTGGACCCGGTTGTTGATCCCGGCGATCTCACGATGGTCGCCGGCGACGGACGCACCGACGCGGTGACCGGCCTCGCGGAGGATACCGAGGACGTCGGTGAGGTATTCCTCGCCCTGACTGTTGTCGGTCCGCACCTTCCCGAGGGCGTCCGCGAGGAGTTGCCCGTCGAAGGCGAACACACCGGAGTTGATCTCGCGGATCGCCCGCTGCGACTCGGACGCGTCCTTGTGCTCGACGATCTCCGTGACAGCGCCGGAAGCACCGTCGCGCACGATACGTCCGTAACCGGTCGCGTCCGGCACCTCGGCGGTGAGGACGGTGACGGCATTACCGTCGGAGGAGTGGGTCGCGGCGAGGGCTTGAAGCGTCTCCCCGGTGAGCAGCGGGGTATCGCCACACACGACCACAACCGTGCCGTCGACAGAACCCCCGAGCTCCTCCAGCGCCATCCGCACGGCATGCCCCGTACCGTTCTGCTGCGCCTGGACGGCCGTGCGTACGTCGGGGTCGATCTCCGTGAGGTGCGCACCGACCTTCTCGCGGGCGTGGCCCACCACGACGACCAGGTTCTCGGGCTGCAACTCCCGCGCGGCGGCGAGCACATGGCCCACGAGACTGCGGCCACAGATCTCGTGCAGGACCTTGGGTGTGGCCGACTTCATACGGGTGCCCTCACCCGCTGCGAGAACGACGACGGCTGCCGGGCGAATGGCGCTCACGGGATGCCCTTCGGCTGTGGAGGGGGTGGAGTGACATCCGCAGGATACCGGGGGGAATCAGGGGGGATATGAGAGCGGGCCCTGGACTGAGCCGTGCCAGTCAGGACCCGAACCGAGTATGGCTCCCCCGCCAGGACTCGAACCCGGACAGATGGCACCAAAAGCCACAGTGCTGCCAATTACACCACGGGGGAACATTCTCGACCAAACCGGACATTTAGTCTGGCTGTCGAGTGGCGCCTCCTACTATGCCGTACCAGGCGCCCTCCATGCGACGATACAAGTCCGCGCTCTTGGTGACGTAGATGACCAGGCAACCTCGGTAGGATTCGGTTGTGTTCATGCGGTTCGTCGCGGGGCTGTGCTTCTTGAGCGTGGCTCGCTGGAAGCTGGCGGCCTCGACGGCGACATGCCCTGCCCAGAACGCCTCGGCCGCGGCCACGTCGGCGGATTCGTGGATGCTGACGCGGAACCGCATGCGTTCGCGCTCCACGCCTTGAGATTCGAGCCAGCGCAGGTGCAGGCTGATCACGTTCGGGTCGCTGTTGATGAACTGCAGCCGCTCGCGACGTTGGTGGCTGTACGCCTTGTCCTTGGCGCCCTCGGCCCAGTGCAGGACGACACCCGCCAGGAATAGCTCCCGCTCAGTCAGGTTGCCGACCGCTTGAGTGGCTGCCTCCTTGGTCTGCTGGCGCTCCTCGTCCCTGATCTGCAGCTTCGCTTCCCAGCCTCGTCGGGCGATCGCCACTGCTTCCTCGCGGCTGCGCTTGCGCTCCGGCTTCGGTAGATCCCGTACCCACAGCGAGATCGAACTCTTCGAGCACCCCAGCTCCACCTGGATCTGGTCGTACGTCCAGCCCTCCAGCCGGAGTTCCCGTGCCCGCGCCCTCAGGTCGTCCTTCGCGTTGGGCCGCCTCGTCCATTCCGGAGGTGGCTCGCCCTCCAGGAGGCGGTTGAGGATGTCGTTGTTGTCGACGTGCAGTCGGTCGCGGATCTGGCGTCGGCTGAGTCCTGCACGGCGGAGCGCCGCCGCCTGTTCCCGCAGTACCTCGAAGTCGGGGTACTTGCCATCTGAATGTGCCATGGGCATACCGTCCGGGTGGAATGATCGCCTCCGGAGGCGAACGGTGTGCGATTCAGCAGTTCGAGGGATTTCGGGCGGTTTCGCTTCTGTTCGGTTACGGAGTGTGGTGTAGGCCAGTCGCGGAAACTCGCCGGAAAACGGGGGGCTTGCGCCCGTAGGCTGGATGCATGACCACGACGGGGGAAGACCACGCACCGGCCCTGACCGGGCCTTGGTGGTGGGCCAGATGGCGGAGTGCCGTGCTCGACGGGGGCCTGGCGTTCGTATCCGCGCTGGAGTGTGCGGTTGAGGGGATTCCGTTCGCGCGGGATGCCGGGATTCCGGTGGCCGCGGGGGTGGTGTTCGGGGTGCTGGCCGGGTTGGTGTTGGTGATTCGGCGGAAGTGGCCGATAGCCGTCGTACTCGTCTCGATCGCCATCACGCCCGCCCAGATGGGCTTCCTGATGACCATCGTCGGTCTGTACACGCTGGCCGCGTCCGAGCTGCCGCGGCGGATCATCGCGTCGCTGGCGGGGATGTCGCTGGTGGGGACGTTGATCGTGACGTTTGTGCAGGTGCGGCAGGACATGGCGTCGGGGGATGTGACGCTGGGGGACTGGTTCGTTCCGTTCGCTTCGATCAGTGCGTCTCTGGGGGTGACCGCGCCGCCCTTGCTGCTGGGGCTGTATGTGGGGGCGCGGCGGCGGTTGATGGAGAGCTTGCGGGAGCGGGCGGATTCGTTGGAGCGGGAGCTTCAGCTGCTTGCCGAGCGGGCCGAGGAGCGGGCCGAGTGGGCGAGGAACGAGGAACGGACTCGGATCGCGCGGGAGATGCATGACGTCGTCGCGCATCGGGTGAGCCTGATGGTCGTGCATGCAGCCGCGCTGCAGGCGGTGGCTCGGAAGGACCCTGAGAAAGCTGTGCGGAATGCCGCGCTCGTGGGGGACATGGGGCGGCAGGCGTTGACCGAGTTGCGGGAGATGCTCGGGGTGTTGCGCAGCGGGGACGGCGGTGTGCAGCGGCGTGAGCGTGCGGTGCCGTTGGCGGCGGTGGGGGCGGCCGCGGCCGCGGCGGCGTGGCGGGCTGCCGATGAGGACGGCACGGGCGAGGGGCCCTGTCTGTCCGAGCTGGACGAGTTGATCGGGCAGTCGGCGGCTGCGGGGATGGCCGTGGATTTCTCGGTGGAGGGGGAGTCGCGGCCGTATGCGCCGGAGGTCGAGCAGACCGCGTACCGGGTGGTGCAGGAGGCGTTGACGAACGTCCACAAGCATGCGGCGGGGGCGAAGACGCATGTGCGGCTGGCGCACCGGGTGTCGGAGATCGCGATGCAGGTGGAGAACGAGCCGCCACCGGAGGCCGCGTCGTCGGCGCGGCTGCCGTCCGGGGGAACGGTCTGGTGGGGATGAAGGAGCGGGTGTCCGCGCTGGGCGGGGTGTTTGTGTCGGGGCCGACGGATGCGGGGGGTTTCCGGGTCTCGGCGGTGATCCCGGCGTCGTAGCGGTGCCTGGTTCGTGGTGGTGTCCGGGTCGTGGTGGTGCCTGGTTCGTGGTGGTGTCCGGGTCTGGTTCGCGGTGATGTCCGGGTCGTGGTGGTGGCCGGTTTCGCGGTGATGTCCGGGTCGTGGTGGTGCCCGGGGCGCGGTGGTGCCCGGGTCGTGGTGGTGGCCGGTTTCGCGGTGGTGTTCGGTTCGCGGTGGTGGCGGTTCGTGGTGATGTCCGGTTCGCGGGTGATGGCCGGTCGCCGTGATGCCCGGTTGCCTCAGCCCGCGGTGAGCCGTACGGGGGTTATGCCTGCGAGGAGGGCGGCGAGGGCCTGGTCGACGTCGGGGCCGAGGTACCAGTCGCCGGTGTGGTCGAGGGCGTAGACGCGGCCTTCGGTGTCGATGGCGAGGATGGACTGGGTGTCGGTTTCGGCGCCGAGAGGGCTGACGTCGGTGTCGAGGGCGCGGCCGAGGTCGCCGAGGGTGCGGGCCATGTGGAGGCCGTACAGCGGGTCGACGTGGAGGCTCGCGGGGGCGATCTGGCGGCCGGGGGCGCCGGGGGTGATGTGCAGTCCCCCGAATTCGGCCCAGGCTTCTACGGCGGCGGGGAAGACGGCGTGGCGGTGGCCCGCGGGTGAGGTGTGGTCGCGGAGTGCGTCGGCCCAGTACTCGGCCTGCTTGATGTCCCAGCGTCCGGGCTGCCAGCCGGCGGCGCGCAGGGCGGCGTCGACGGGGACGGGGAAGCGGATGGTGGAGGAGCGGTCGGCGTGCATCTGCCCTCAGATTCGCGGGTGTTGGGGACGGGAGTCAGTCGTCGGTCGCCGTGGGGTCGACGATGCGGACGCCGAAGTGGGCGCTGAGGGCGGTGCAGGCGCGGCAGGGTGCGGCGAAGCTGCCGTGCAGGGGGTCGCCGTCCTCGCGGATGCGGCGAGCGGTGAGTTTCGCCTGCTTGAGGGCTCTGCGGGCTTCGCCGTTGGTCATGGGTTTTCGTGCGGCGCGTTTGCTGCGGGCGGCGTCGGCGGTGGCGATGTGCCGGGAGATGAGGATGGTCTCGGCGCAGCGGCCGGTGAAGCGGTCGCGTTGGGCGCTGGTGAGGGTGTCGAGGAAGTCCTGGACGAGTGGGTGCAGCGCGGGGGCCTGGTCGCCGCGGGCGGCGGTGCCGGTGAGGGTGGCGCCGCGGACGGAGAGGGCGGCGGCGACGGTGGGGAGTATGCCGTCGCGGCGGTGGTGGAGGGCGGGGACGTGGCGGGTTTCGGTGCTGCTCCAGCCGATTCTGGGGTCACCGCTCGCGCCCGTGTGAGGCCCTGGGTATGGTCCCGTTTGCGTCGCGTTCATGATCGTCATCCCCTCCCGTGCATCCCCCCGGATCACACAGAGTGCCAAATGGCGTGGCTGGTGCGGAAGCTGGGGCGCTGCGACACGCCCGGGTTTGGGCACGCTGTCACGAGGGGGTGACGGCTGGTCACGGAAGCGGAGCGGCGGTGACCCGGTGCCGGTGACCGGGTTGGTCGTACCGCATAGGCTGTCGGCACCGCGATGCGCGCGGTCAACGCGTTGGAGACAGTCGAATACGGGCCGTGGCGGGTCGAAGGTGTCCGTCGCGGGGTCGTACAGAGTGCCGCAGGGGGCAACCGCCATGACGACAGGTCGGCTCGGGCAGCAAGCCGCGCCGCCGAACGCGGCCTATGCCGGGCAGGTCGTGCATTTCCCGGACCCGGTCCGGGCGGCCCGTCACCCCAGAGGGGTACGGGTGGACGAGCGCGGCTACCCCGACTTCTCGCCGTATGCGCGTGCGGCTGCGGAGATCGCCGATCCGCCGGAGGGCTTCGGCGTCGATGAGTTGCGGTTGACGGACTATGTGTCGGCGAACGCGGCGTTGGCGGCGTCGGGGCACGAGTTGTGGGACACGATTGCGGCGGTGGCGACGCCGCACGGGTGGACGTGGCATCACGTGGTCGGGTCGCGGCGGCTGGAGCTGGTTCCGGTCGAGGTGAAGGCGTTGCTGCGGCATCACGGTGGTGTGGCGACGGCGGCGGTGGATCAGCACAAGCGGGGCACGCGGCCGTTGCAGGAGACGCGTCCGGCGCATTTCGGTCTGCCGAAGTCGGCGTTGGCGGTGACGGAGACGCAGGTGCTGGGCGTCGAGGAGGATCTCGGGTACCGGCTGCCGGGTGCGTATCGGTCGTTCCTGAAGGCGGCCGGTGGGTGTGCGCCGGTGGGGACCGCGCTGGACGCGGAGTTGGGCCTGCTGATCGACCAGCCGTTCTTCACGGTGCGGGACGAGGCGGCCGTCAATGACCTGGTCTACGTCAACAAGTGCCTGCGCGACCACCTGACCAAGGATTACCTGGGCGTCGGGTTTGTGCAGGGCGGTTTGCTGGCCGTGAAGGTGAAGGGCGAGCGGATCGGTTCCGTGTGGTTCTGCTCGTACGACGATGCGCGCGACGTCGATCCCTCGTGGGCGCCCGCGGAGCGGGTGGAGCGGTTGCTGCTGCCGTGCGGGGAGGACTTCGACGCGTTCCTGTCGCGGCTGGCGGGGTCGCCGCCGGAGCTGGTGACGGTGGCGAATCTGATGGTGGACGGCGGGTTCGCGCGGTCCGTTCCGGTGTCCGGGGAGTGAGCTGACCGATGGTGACGTTCGCACAGGCGCAGGAGCGCGCGGAAGAGTGGATCAACGGTGATGTGCCGTCGTACCAGCATCGTGAGGTGCGGGTGCGGGAGTTCGAGCTCGGGTTCGTGGTGTGGGCGGAGGACCGCCCGGATGGGCCGCGTTCGGACGGCGGCACGCAGCGGCTGGTGATCGCCCGGGACAGCGGTGAGGCCACGCTGTGGCCGTCGCTGCCGGTGGGTGAGGTGATTCGCCGGTACGAGGAGGAGTACGGCGGCCCGGACGGCGCCGCCGAGCCGGCACCGGCGCCGGCCGCTCCGGCGCGGGTGGATCTGAACCAGACGTCGTTCTTGCTGACGCCGCCGGAGTGGTTGCAGGAGGCGGCGGATCAGTTGGGGATCGCGGATCGGCGGGGTGCCTCTGCTGGGGCGTCGGGTTCGGGAGCTGCGGGGTCCGGTGCGGGTGCGGATCAGGCACCGGCCGCGTCTGCGGCTGGTGGTGCCTCGGATGGTGCTGGTGCCGGAGTCGGTGCGTCGGAGGCCGGTGGGGGCGCGGGGGTGCGTGCGGGGGCGTCCAGTGGTCCCGGTGTGCCTGCTGGGGCGACTCCGTGGGCCGGGACGGACACCAACGCGGATGCGGGGGACGACCGTTCGGTGCCGCTGCCCGAGACCGTGTTCGCGCCGCCGCTGAGCGGGGCCGACGACGAGACTTCGCCGCCTGCGCCACCGGACGCCAAGACGGCGTTGATGTCGGGGGGCAGCCGGCTTCCGCCGACGGCGCAGGAGCCGGCGATCGATGACCCCGGTGCGCCGGGTGCGCCGCAGGGGAGCATGCCGCCGCCTGCGCCGTCGTACGGCTATCCGCAGGGTCCGGGTGGAGCGGGTGCGCCGTCGTACGGGTATCCCCAGGGCCCGGGTGGTGCTGATGCCGGTATGCCGTCTCCGGGTGCGCCGGGGCGGCCGCTCGCGCCGAACGCCGGGGACATCGCCGATGCGGCGACGAGCAAGGCGGGTCCGCCGAGGGCGGCGCGGGGCGGGGCGGTGCCGCCGCCTCCTCCGCCGGGTGCGCCTGGTGCGCGGGCGGGGGAACTCCGCATCCCCCGCCGTCCGGGCCCGGTGCGCCGGGTACGCCGGCGGGCGGCTATGTGCCGACCCAGCTTGTGTCGGCGCTCGGCCCCGACGGTTCCGAGGGACCGGCCGGCGCGGGTGGTGGCCCGCAGACGCCGGGCGCGCCGAATCCGCCGGGCGCCCCCAATCCGCCCGGTGCGCCGGGAACGCCGGGTGCTCCCGGCGGTACTCCTCCGGGCGGCGTTCACCATGCCGCCACGGTGCTTTCCGACCCCGGCCGGATGGGGCCGGGTGCGCCGGGCGCTCCGCAGCCTCCGGGTGCCCCGGGCATGCCAGGCTCTTCCGGGGGCCAGGGTGCCGTACACCACGCGGAGACCGTGCTGTCCGCGCCCCCGGCGGGCGCCCCCGGCCCGCCTCCGCCACCGCCGCAGGCCCCGGGCGCACCGCCCGCCCCCGGCGCCCCCGGCGTCCCGCCCGCCCCCGGCATGGCACCCGGCGCGGGTCAGGCGCCTCCTGGTGCAGTGCCTCCGGGCCAGGTCCCTCCAGGCCAGGTACCCCCCGGCGCCATGCCCCCCGGCCCTGTGCCGCCCCCCACGCACCCCGGTCCGGGGCAGCCCATGCCCGGCCACGCGGCGCCCGGCCACGCCGCGCCCGCACACTCCATGCCCGGACACCCCATGCCCGGCCAATCCGCACCAGGACACCCCGCCTCAGCCCAGTCCCCGCCCCCCGGCCAACCCCCGGCCTACGGCTACCCCCAACCCCCCACCGCCCAGCCCACCGTCGGCCCCGGCTACCAAGCCGTGCTTCGCTACCGCGCGCAGGACGGTTCCGAGCAGCAGCTGATCCGGCGTTCGGCGCCGGGGACGCCGCACCCGGAGTGGCAGATCTTCCATGAGCTGCGGGCGATGAACATCCCGCCGGACAAGGTGCTGGAGCTGCACACGGAGCTGGAGTCGTGTGAGCTGCCGGGCGCGTACTGTGCGCGGATGATCCGGGAACAGTGGCCGCAGGCGCGGATCACGAGCATCGCGCCCTACGGCACGGATCACGCGAGCCGGCAGCAAGGCATGCGGCAACTCCTCGTTCACCAGGGCGAGTTGCACCAGGTCGCCGACGGACCCGCGCGCCCCGCCCCCGTACGGGCGCCGCTTCCGCAGGTGCAGTCGGCGCCGCCGATTCCCCCGGAGGGGATCGCGCAGGAGCTGGCGGGTGCGTTCGGGCCGGGGATCTTCCGGTTCGAGGAGGCCGCGGTGTCCCGGCAGGGCGTGCCGCCGGTCGTGGCGCACTCGCTGGTGATGGCGGGGCTGCCGATGGACATGGGCCCGTTCTTCTGGGCGCAGGCCCAGCCGGGGCGGCCGGTGCCGACACTGGCGGAGCTGGCGGCCGAGCGCGGGGTGCAGCCGGCGCCGGACGCGGGCTCGTACCTCGTCATGGGCAGCGACTTCGGCAAGGCGATCTGCGTGCAGTACGGGACGGCGAACATCGTCGCCGTCCCCGTGGAGGCGGGGCCGGGCGGTGCGTCCGTACCGCCGCAGTTCGTGAACACGGGGCTGCCCGAGTTCCAGCGCTGCCTGGCGCTGCTCGGCCGGATGTGGCGGCTGCGGTTCGGACTGAACCAGGAGCAGGCGGGCCGCTGGACGGTCGACTTCCAGGCACAGCTGGCCTCGCTCGACCCGGCGGCGCTGGGTTCGCCGGAGAGCTGGTGGTCGGTGCTGCTGGAGCAGATGTGGGACGGGTTGCTCTGACGCGCGGCTGACGTCGTACGAAGATCCTCCGCGGGGGCCGGTCACCACCGGCCCCCGCGCTCTGTCCGGCAGCCGTGACCTCTGCGCGGAGTGTCGCGTTATGAACACTTCCGTCTGATCCATCAGGATGTGCGCAAAATCAGTTGTATTTGATGCCACGTCTGATGACGTCACGCCTGATGACGTCACGTCTGATGGAGAGGAGCCCCAGGATGAGCAGCGCAGCGGTGTCGCCACATGGCTTCGTGGCCGTACGGGGGCGCGGCTACCGTCCCGCAGAGGCCGACGCGTATGTCGAAGCGCTCTCCCAGGACCGGGACGCCGCCTGGGAGCGCGCGGCGCGTCTCACCGTGCTCGCCAAGGAGATGGAGGCGGAGGTCGTACGGCTGCGCGAGACCGTGGCGCAGCTCGTCCCGCAGACGTACGAGGCGCTCGGGGAGCCCGCGCAGCGTTTGTTCCAGCTCGTGGAGGAGGAGGCCGCCGCCGTACGGGAGGCCGCGCGGCAGGAGGCGCAGCGCTGTGCGAAAGAGGCGCACGTGTACGCGACGAGCGCCCAGGCCGCGGCGCAGGCGGACGCGGACGTCGTACGCGCCGATGCCCTGGAACTCGCCCGGCAGGCCCTTGTCGTCGCGCGCGCCGAGGCCGACGAGATCCGTATCGCGGCCCGGCGCGAGGTGAAGGACAGCCGTACCGAGTCCCTCGCCGCGCTGCGGGAGATGCGGCAGCGCGTCTCCGCGATGCTGGCCGACCAGGCGAAGGAGCACGCCCAGCGGTGGGCGGAGGCGGAGCGCGAGGAGGACGAACGCATCGCCGCGCTGGACGCGGAGTGCGCCGAACGGGTCGCGCGTGCGGAGGCCGCGCTCGCCGACGCCAAGCAGGCCTACGCCGACGCCGAGGGCTCCGTGGGACGGCTCCAGGAAGAGGCGGACGCGCGGGCGGCCGAGGTGCTGGCCGAGGCGCGGTCGCGCCGGGAACAGATCGCCCGCGAGACCGAGCGCGTGCTGCGTGAGCACGGGGAGCGCTGGGACCAGGTCCGCGCCCACATCGACCGCGTACGCAGCAGCCTGACCGCGCTGAAGGCCCGCGCGACGGCGGAGTGAGAGCAGTGCTGATCCCCTGCTCTCACTCGCCCCTGCGCACCGCCCCCGCCAGGATCGACCCCTCCACCGCCTCGTACTGCCGCCGCTGCTCCTCCGCCTTCCGCCGCCCGGAGATCATCGTCCCCAGCCATCCGAAGGCGAAGCCCGCCGGGATGGACACCAGGCCGGTGGTGGTGAACGGGAACCAGTTGAAGTCGGCCTCCGGGAAGGCGGAGAACGGTGACCCGGAGACCAGATTGGTGCCCGGCATCAGCAGCAGCACGACCACCGAGCCGCCGATCAGCGTCGCCAGCAGACCGGCCCGCGTGTACCGGCGCCAGAAGAGGCCGTAGACGAGGGCGGGGGCGATGGCGGAGGCGGAGAGGCAGAAGGACAGGGTCACCAGGGGTTGCAGGCTGCGGTGCTGGACCAGCGTGGCGAGCAGGATCGCGGGGACGCCGACCGCCAGCGCGGAGAGGCGGGCCAGCAGCATCTCGCGGCGTGGCGACAGTTCCTGGACGCGGGCCGCGAAGACGTCGTGGGCCAGGGAGTTGGCGCAGGCGAGGATCATGCCGGCGACGGAGGCGAGCACGGTGAGGAAGATCGCCGTGGTGACCGCCGTGAACAGGAAGGTCTCCACCGTGGACATGTCCGCCCCGAACACCGCCCGCGAGCCCAGCAGATACGCCGAGTTGCCCTGCGGATCGGCCTGCACGATCGCCTCGCGCCCGATCAGCGCGGTCGCACCGAACCCGACGACCGTGATGACCAGCACGAACAGCACCACCGACGACACCGCCCAGGACATCGAGCGCCGCACCTGACGCGCGCTGGACGCGGTGTACATACGCATCGTGACGTGCGGCAGACACGCCCCGCCCAGCACCACCGCGAACTGCGAGGTCATCATGTCCAGTCGGGGATGCAACCCGCCGGAGAACTGCAGACCCGACTCCAGGAACGCCGATCCCGCCCCGCTCTGCGCCGCCGCCGCGTCGAACAGCGCGCCCGCGTCCCAGTCGAACCGGTTCAGCACCAGTACGGCGACCACGGCGCCCGAACCGAGCAGCATCACGATCTTCAGGATCTGGATGAGAGCGGTGCCCTTCATCCCGCCGATCGCCGCGTAACTGATCATCAGCGCACCCAGCCCGACGATGCAGCCCGTCTTCAGGGACGACCCCGAGAACCCCAGGATGTACGCCATCAACTGCCCGGTCCCCGCCAGTTGCACCAGCATCAGCGGCAGCAGCGCGGCGATGGTCACCGCGCACGCCGTGATGCGCACGGACCGCCCCGGCATACGGCGGGCCAGCGCGTCCCCCATGGTGAACCGGCCCGCGTTGCGCAGCGGTTCGGCCAGCAGGAACATCAGCAGCATCAGCGACAGCGCGGTGCTCAGCGCCAGCACGATGCCGTCGTAGCCGTACAGCGCGATCACCCCGCCGGTGCCCAGCACGGTCGCCGCGGAGACGTAGTCCCCGGCGATCGCCAGCCCGTTGCGCATGGAGGACAGGGAGTTGTAGCCGGTGTAGAACTCGTCGAGGTCGTCCCGGTCGGGCCCGGTCATCACACACAGCAGCAGCGTGATGGTCACCACGGTGGAGAACGCCACGAGCGACATGGAGCTGTTGCCGAAGCCGGTAGTCATCGCGCCTCCTCCCTCCCGTCCCTCCCTTCCCGCCCTTCCCGCCCTTCCCGCTTGGCGTCCAGCGCGGCCTCCTTGCGGATGCGGTCGGCGAGCGGGTCGACATGGCGGCGGGCCGTGTACTCGTACAGCGCGATCGCCAGCCAGGTGACCGGCAGTTGAAGCAGCGCGAGCAGCAGTCCGGCGGGCAGTCCGTCGGTGACGTTGCTCGTCATGAACCCCGGCGCGAACGCCGACAGGATCAGGAACAGCGTGAAGTAGCCCAGCGCGGTGAGCGTCGCCACCCGCCGCTGCCAGCGGTAGGCGGTGCGCAGGATCCGCAGATCCCGGTGGTGCCCCAACAGCGCCCGGTCCGGCACCCGTCGGGCGGCGGGCGGTTCGGGCGGGGCTGGTGGCGCCCAGGGGTAGGTGTACGGGTCGTAGGACATCCCGGTGCTCCTTGCGTGGCTCGGGTCCGCTGGGTGACGGACCGCAGGGAGGTGGGGGCGAGCGGAGTGCGCACGCTACTCGCTGGTAGCCCGGACGGTCGAGGTTTTCACCAAACTGATCGGTCGGTACGCGCTTGCTGCGCTGACCTGGGCTGTTACCCGCGTTAACTCAGACCTTTCACGATTACTTGAGGTGAACGAGCGCTACGGAAACGGGCACTTCGGAGCCGTCGCCGAGCCGCGCACGGAAGGTCACCCGGTGATCGACGCGCCGCCGCACCGAACTCCCCGCGACGAGAGTGAAGCGAACCGCGACCCTCCCCCCGCCCGGCACCCGCACCCGGCCCGAGCCACCCTCCGCCCGCACCGACCACCCACCACCCCCACGCCCCGCGACCGTCACCCATCGCGCCGCCGCACCGAAGTTGTAGACGTCGACGACCATGCGCGTACGGCGACTCAGGCGGTATCCGTACGGCGGTGGCGCGTCCCCGTTGTCCTTGCCGGCGGCGGCGTTGCGGGCGGAGTAGCGCTGGCTGAGGACGATGTGCTCGGCAGGGGAGGGGAGACGGCGCCCCGGAGACGCGCCACAAGATCCGGAATCGGCACGCGAGACGACGTAGACGGGATCGGGCGAGGCGGTCACGCTCCCGGAGATCCGGCGCCCCATGATGTCGTACGCCACGCCCGGCAGATCGAGCCGCATGCCCCGCCTCGCGGACCACGCGACCGTCACCAGCTCCCCACGCCCGCTGTCGAAGACGAACACGCTGACGTCATCGGCCAGTTGCCCGGCCCGCACGAACCGTGCCGCCCCCAGCAACGAAGTCAGCGCGGCGAAGGCGCTGTACGCGGGCAGCGGCGCGAACTCCCGGTCGAAAAGCCCGAAGTACACGCCGTCGTCGTGCAGCGGCGGCCCGGCGAACCAGAACTGCTTGGCGTTCCCCGCGGCCAGCCCCTCCACCATGGACTTCACCAGATACCGCGCCTGTACGGCCTCCTGCGCGGGCGTCAGATCGCGGGGTGTCTTCTGGAACGCCCCGCACTCCGTCATCCACAGCGGTACGTCCGCCCCGTGCCGCCGGGCGAGCGCGTGCTGTTCGTCCGCCGCGCCGGGGAACTGCGGCTCGCCCGGCGCCGTGGGGTCGGGGTAACCGTGGAAGGCCCAGACGTCGGCGTACCGGACGACGTCGTTCGCCAGCATCAGGTCCTGGAAGGGGCCCGCCTGCGCGATACCCGGCAGGACGACGAGCGGCGGAGCGGCGGACGCGTCCTTGACGCCGAGCGCGGCCGCCTTGACGAACGCGGCGTGGGCGTCGCCGGTGCTGCGGGTGGTGTCGACGTCGGGTTCGTTGGAGAGCTGGAGCGCATCCGGGGCGGCTTGGGCGAGGCGGCGGGCGTAGCGGTAGGCGTGCCGCAGGTCGGCGGGCAGCGGCAGTGAGGCGTCGGTCATCGCCCACTCGGGGGCGGGGGAGAGGACGTCGAGGGCGGCGAGGTCGTGGGCGCGCAGGGTGCGGATGGCGCGGTCGTGGTGCGCGGTGTCGTACGCGCCGGGGGCGTGCTCGGCGACGGGCCAGGACTGTCCGTCGCGGACCCAACCGGCGCCCATGTCCCTTACCGCGGCGGCGAATTCGGCGAGACGGGACGGGGGGATCAGGGAGGAGTGCCAGATGTTGACGCCGAAGCGGCTGGCGGTGCCGGTGAGCGCGGGGCGGGTGGGGAGGCGGGCGAAGGCGCCGGTGATGTTGTCGGCGTGGATGCGGTAGTGGCCGGGTGGGAGGTCGTGCGGGAGGGCCACGGTCACGGTGGTTCGGCCTGCGGGGACGGTGGCCTGTCCGTCGGCGACTCGGTGGCCGTCGTAGTCGGTGACGGTGTAGCGGACGGCGTATGGGCGGCTCGCGTGTCCGTCGAGGGCCAGGTGCAGGCGGGCGGGCTCGCCGTCGCGGTGGCGGGGGACGGTGAGCCGGTGCAGGGCGGGGTGGCGGTGGAGGAGGCGGAGGGTGAGGTGGTCGAGGGAGAGAGCGTAGGCGGTGGTGGTGTCGAGGACGGCAGGTTCGCGGACGCGGAGGGTCAACGTGTTGTCGCCGCACCGGAGTTCGACACGGCCGAGGTCGAGTACGGAAAGGTCGCCCCAGGCGGGCTTCGACTCGTACCAGTGCGGTTGTGAGCGTGCGATGTCGGTGAAGGGGCCGTTGTTGACGGCGAGTCGGAGGTATGAGGCGACGGCCTCGGTGTGCGGGGTCTCGACGGGGGCGGTGGCGACGGCGGTGAGGGCGTAGACGCCGGTGTCGGGGACCCTCAGGCGGTACGTGGCGAACCAGCCGTCCGCGGAGGGAGGTTGCTCGGTCGTGAGCAGGGCGAGATAGCGCCCGCCGGAGGCACGCCGGTCCCGCGCGACGGGGATGTTGCCGCGCACCGGGGACTCACCCGGCACCGTGATCGCGCCGCCCGTAGTCGCCTGGGCGGACGGAACACCCGCCACCACGACCCCGAGCCCCGCCGCAAGAGCCGTACGCCTGTTGAAGTCCATGCCTCCAGCAGACGCGGACGGGGCGGCGCCGGGCGTCGTTCGGGAGGACGGCGGGACCCTGAAGGTGGGGTCCGGGGCGGGGGGTGGCGTCCCTAGGGGAACTGTGCGGTTGCCGGCTGGGAGGCGTGAGTCTGCGCCGATTCCGCTTCGCTCCACCCTTGACTCGGGTGGCCGAGGTGGGTTTGCGATGAGGTGGGCTGCGTGGCGGGCGCGGTCCCGTCTACTTGGTGCTGCGGTTACGGCTGGCGACGAGCGAGCCGAGCAGGTTCAGGGCGTCCGCGCTGGGGCTGTCTGTCGGGGCGTGGTGCACGATCAATCGCAGCCCGGGGGAGCTGCGCACGTCGAAGGTCTCGTAGTCGAGAGTCGGCACACCAACGTCGACGTCACCCTCGACGGCGAGGCCCTGCGCAGGCTCGACGAGATCAGCGCCCCCGAACTCAGCTTCCCCCATGGCGCCATGGCAGGAGAGGACATGATCGGCTTCACCTACGGCGACCAGTGGCGGCAGGTCACCGACCGCCGCCGTGCTTCCCGCCGTCCCGTCAACGACAACGACCGATACGCCTGACGGCCGCTGATACATATGCGAGCCACGACCGCTCCGGACGGGCAGACGGCCCTCGACCCGGGGCCTCGTGATGTCAGGCGGCGCGCTTCACGTGGCGGACCAGCCACATCAGCAGGGCGTCCAGGTCGGCGGCGGCCGAGAGGACCTGGTCGACCGCCTCGGGGGTGTGCAGCCACTGCTCGCAGCCGAGGGGACGGGCGGCGATCAGCGAACGGTGGCGCAGCAGGTTCGTACGGGAGTGGTCCGTCGGATAGCCGCGCGGGGGGCGTCTCATCACGTCCCCGGAGATGTCGTAGCCCTTCTTCCGTACGTCTTCGACGATGGCGGACAGTTCGCGGCCGCTCCTCTCGGAGGCCACGGCTTTGCGGAACGTGTCCACCTGGCCGGGATCGGGGTACCACCAGGCGCCCTGGATCCGCAGGCCGTCCAGGGAGAACCGAAGACCGATCTCGATCTTGCGGCCGAGCCGGATCACCGCGACCTGGTGCTGCCACCACCAGGAGTCGGTGCGGTAGTGCCAGACGGAGAAGTCCTCGTACCGGGGGTCGGTGTCCGCGACCTCGTTGAGCAGGGCGACCATCGGCTGCCGGACCAGGCGTTCGCGGTCCGCGCGGTAGCGCTCGCGGGTCGCGTGGGTCGGTTCGCCCTGGAGCTGCCACAACACGTCCATGGCCCGCTCCGGCCAGCCGGTGAACTGTCCGCGCATGCGCGGAGGATAGCTCACCCGTGATCCGCGCGCGGAGAGTGAGACGGGCAGGGAGGCGTAACCCCACACAAGGTGGGAGGTGCTGCGGCCAGGCTCGCCGGCCAGGTCGATGTGCCGTGCGCGGTGGGCAAGTTCGTCGAGAAGCACGGCGAGTGCAGTCGATATGAAACGGCCGGTGAGATTGTGCAGCCGAACTTGAGATCCCACAGCGGCGAGCCGTCCGTGAGCGTGGGGGCGGGGTGGCTGGGTCTCAATTGGAAAGTCTGGGCCACTCTGATCTCTGGCGGGGCTGGGCATTCTTGGTCAGCCGGTGGCCCAAATCTTCCAATTGCGTGTGACGAGTGGGGCGCGGTCGCGTCTCTGCTGCACGCCGGGTCGGCTTGGTGGCTTGCGGTTGTGGGTCACCGAGGACACGAAGAGGGTTAAGGGTGGTGCCTCGTCAGCGCCATCGATGACGCTCTGGCCGGAAAGTACACTGGCCCGACGTGATCGAAGTGATCGTGACGTCATTCCTGTACCAACTGCCCTACAAGCACGAGCCGGGATACGGAGTCGTCGAACACCTCGGCCCGCTGCTGTCCGCCAAGTACCGCGAGCTGCGGCTCTAGGGCTGACTGGGAAACCGCGCTGTGCTCACTCCAAAGACCTGTGTCCGGCAGGGGGAACAAAACCCCTGGTCACAGGGATTCTCGTGCCCGTAGCCTGCACTCGTGATGGAGGAAGGCGAGACCAACCCAGCTGTCCGCGTCGGAGGTGGCCGCTATCGAGCGATCAGCCTGCGCTTCCACCAGCTGTCACGCTCCTTCCCGGAAGAGCGTGATGACTTGATGCGCGACTTCCTCGCGACGGCTCAAGGTGAGTCGGTGCGGATCGAGGTCATGGTGAGGACCTGGGACGGTGACGGCCTCGACGTCTTTCTTGCCGAGCTGGCAGAAGAGTTTCGAGGATGGAACGGCATCCGGACCTGGCGCTCTCTCGAGGACGACCTGACGCTGACTGCGGAACACGCAGGATCACACGTCCGATTGACATGAGGGCTGCACGACCGATTCCCCGACGACGAGTGGCGTTTCGAGATGACGACCAGTCATGCTCCTGGAGAGGACATGCGCCACCTTGCCATCGAGATGCGTACCTTCTTGGAGTCTGGCCCGCTGCAGTGAGCGGAGACAACTCGTCGGTCGCCTATGGCTGGCACAGCGTGCCGAGTTGTCGATGTGTGAGCAGGCGGCAGGCGAGTTTGAGGAAGGCTTCGTGGATATCGGCTCGTCTCTCCCAGTGGATGCGGAGCCGACGGAAGCCGTGGAGCCAGGCGATCGTGTGCTCGACCACCCACCGGTAGGTGCCCAGCCCGGTCCAGTGCAAGGTTCCACGACGGGCGATGGGTCGCGCGCACCTGTGGGCGATCCTTCGAAGAGTACCGGGCGTGCCTGGAGGCACAGCTCCACGACCTGTCCGAACCGGCCTCCTACTCTGGAGAGGGTTCCTACATCAGGATCCGCACAAAGGAAGCTGGCGGATCTCCCCGAACCCGCGAGGTTGGCCTACACGGCGGATGTCATTGATGGAGGAGTCGCCCTCGATGACGATATGCTCCCGAAGCTGAGTAGGCCTCAAATAATGCCGACCACGAGCTGTGGGTGACGGCGATGAAGTACGTGCTGGCAGCGTCATCGGACAGGCTCGTCCGGGAATGTCGGAATATTCTGGGCCGTGTTCCCGGAATCGAGTTTCGGGTGGGCTCGGTTCCGGGAACTGGTTGGGATTGTGATGCTGCGGTTCTGAATTCTCCTCTTGCGTACGAGCGATATGGCGGTTCTCCGCAGATCGGAAACGTGCAGGTTCTGATCAATGATCGAGGGGATGGAGCTCCCGGAGCCATCCTGGCAACAGCGCCAATCAGTGCTGAAAGTACGGTTGCCGACCCAAGCGATGAGGAAATTGAGGGCTACGTATTCGACACCCTTGACTCGTGCGTTTTGGCGTTCGTGCGGCGCTTCCCGAATCGCGCCGAAGAGGGGCGTATCCTCGTGCACCTTGAAGGCGCTGGGATCGATCGTCGCAACATCGGAGTTCCATTGAAGGGTGTGTTGAGGTTCTTTGAGGTATCTCAGGGGGCGTAGATGTCTGCGTGCAAGTGGGTCGTGCTATGGAATGGAACGGGGGCGATTTTGCCTTTCGAGTTCAGCTTGTCCTGCCCCGAGGGAGTCATAGCTTCGGCCATGGCTTCCGAGCCTCTGGAAGACGTGGACGACTACGAGTACCTCGTGATGCGGGGGTGCCGGATCCTGTCGTGTCGTACGACATGTCGGCTCTCATGGAACAACTGCCCGAGCTGCTGAGGAGGCTGAAATCTGAGGGGCGAGGTGAAGTCGACTTCTACTCGCAGGGTGTGGAGAGGGTCGTGACCTTTGAGCGAGTGGCGGCGGCGTACGTACTCCGGTGTCACTCCAGAACTTCTTGGAAACCGTCGCCTGAGGTCGAGTATGTCGAGTCCGTCAAGATGGAGAGCATGGTGGCGGAATTGGCCTCCGCATTCTCGACTGGATTGGAGGCCGCGTCCTCGGAGATTTCCACACTGGAGCCATTCCGTGGTTGGCGCAGCCAGGGCTTCGGCGTAGTCGCGTGACGTCCGTTTCGTGATCATGTGAGTCCGAGGAGGACGAGCGGTCGGCCGGCGTCGCGGCTGTTGTGCCGGAGGCCGGCGGCGATGCTGCCTTTCCCGGCGAGGCGAAGTGCGCCGATGGCGAGGTTGCGCCAGGTCGCCATGGCGCGGGGTGCGGATCCGGTTCGCAGTTGGGAGGCGTCCTCGGCGAGCGTCACGTCTCGGATGTGGTGCAGGGCTTCGATCTTCCAGTGGTTGCGGATCAGCCGGGCGAGCCCAGCGGGTGTGGCCTGTTCCGCAGTGAGGCTGGTGACCGCGTAGACGGTCTTGATGCTGACCTTGCCGGTCTTGCGGTCCACTCGGCGGCGCTTGAGCTGGACGGCCTGGCGGGCGCCGGGAAAGAGCAGGCTGTTCACCGTGCACACCTTGATGCGGCGGATCTCCCCGCGGCCGTGGCCGGTGTCGCGGGTACGGCCCTGCAGCGGGATTTGCTTCCAGGGAAGGGATTTGAGCTGCTTGTGGAGCTTCTTCTGGTTCCCTTTCGCGATCACGATGTAGTGCGCGCCTCGGCCAAGCAGGTAGCTGGCGTGCTCGCGCTGGGTGTGCATGGCGTCGCTGGTCACGACCACGCCCGCCAGGTCGGCGAGGGTCTCCAGCAGAGGCTGGAAGCAGGGGATCTCGTTGTTCTTCTCGCCTACGTCGAGTTGGGCCAGGACCGGGCCGGGGAGATGGTCGCAGGCGGCGAGCAGATGGATCTTGCGGCCCGTGGCCCTGGCCGCTCCGCGCAGGGTCTTGCCGTCGACCGCTACTGCGTGCAGCTGGCCGTCGGCCCCAGCGCGCCGGTCGGCCAGCCAACGGCCCACCGCCCGGTCCAGCGCGTTGCCGTCGATGCGGCCCAGCAGCCGCCGCACCGTCGCCTCCGCCGGCAGGCACCACTTCGGGGACAGCGGATCGGGCCGTACGCCAAGGCGCTCCAGGACGGGCGGCGGGGCGTCGGTGATCCACTCGCCCACCGCCAGCAGGGAGGACGCTCCGGCCAGAACCGCGCACGCGGTCAGCGCAAGCATGACGACCAGTGCGTGCCGTACGCCGCGCGGATCGCGAGGGTCGGGCACCTCGGCCAGGCGCTCCAGCAGGTCCGGGATCTCCTCGGGCACGGCCCCGGGATGCTCGCGGAGCTGGTCAAAGGTAGGCGGGATCGGCGATGACGCGTCGGCAGGCACGTTTCATTCGTCCGCGGTGTCCTCGGGCTCCCAGCGCAGCAGGTCGCCCGGCTGGCACTTGAGCACCTCGCAGAGCGCGGCGAGCGTCGCGAAGCGCACCGCCTTGGCGCGGCCGTTCTTGAGTACTGCCAGGTTGGCGGGCGTGATCCCTACGCGGTCCGCGAGGTCTCCCACGGACATCTTCCGCCTGGCCAGCATCACGTCGATGTCGACGGCGATCGGCATCAGATCACCTCGTCCAACTCGGCCTGCATCTGCGCCGCTTCGACGTCGCGTGTAACGGCCTGGGCGAGCAGCATCCGCAGCACGAGCACGATGAGCGCGACCCCCAGGATCCCCACGCCAATCCCGCCCATGATGACGGTGACGCCCGGGTCGTCCCGCTGGCCCGGCGCATTGATGGCCGTGACCGCGAACCACACGAGGGCAGCCGCCACGATCGCGCCGATCACGCCGTCCACGTAGCGGAAGGCGGCGTGGGAGAACACGGTTCCGCGTCGCACCATCGCCACCAGTCGCCATACGCAGACCAGGGCGACCTGGACCGACACCATGCCCAGGATCGTGATCACGCGCAGTGGGGTCAGCGGGAGCGACCCGTCCTCCGGGTCGCTCCCGCTGACCAACGCCCACACCATTCCTGCCTGTACGAACACGGTGCCGACGAGCACCACCACGAGCACGGCGCGCAGCGCACCCACGGTCAGCTTTCCCATGACTCACCCTTCCATCGAGTTGCGATGGAAATCTATCGAATTTCAATAGATGAAGCAAGGGCTGGGACGGAGGGTGGGGCGGCGGTCTGGCAGCGTGGCGGGAGGCCGCCCCCCTCCCGTGGCATGGCGTGCACGCGAAGGTTCTTGATCTTGTCGAAGCCGGCCTCGCTTGGCCACAAATCGGACGCCATCCGACTATGCCGAAGCCTTGTTGGCGCAGCAGCCAGTGAAACCCATCTGAGCGCGGTTCAACTGCTGTTGTGGGATGGGCTGACGTCCCCTATGGGATGGGCCAGTTGATGGCGCCATGGCTGCTGGTTTGGGTGGGCGCTCTGCTCGCCCTGACATTCGACGGCAGCGCCCGGGGCGGGGTCTGGATCACGGTCATCGTGCTCGGGGTGCCCGCCGTCGTGCTGCTGTTCCTGCCTGCCGGAGGCTACGGGGTGGTTCGACCGAGCGAAGTGACGAAGGCGGACCAGACGGGGGCGGAGAAGATGATCGCTGGGCCGGTGGGGGTCTTGCTGTCGCGGATGGGGACGTGTGTGGGGCGGGCGGTGTCGTTCACTTCGAGGCACGAGTCACTGCTGCCGCCGCTGTAGCTGGACTTGCGCCAGGCGGTCAGTGCCGAGGCGTCAGGGATGGTGTGCTCGCTGCGCTTCATGCTCGTAATCCTCCGCAACGGACCGGAGCAGGTCCAGGGACTTACGGTGCGACAAGGCGTCGCCCAGAGCAAGATCGTAGATCTCCTGGCACTCGCGCACTACGGACGGAAGTTCCAGGAGCCGCCCGCTGTTCACGCCTTCTGAGTACGCGATGGGCGGCAACTCCTCGAACCACATGAGGGAGAGGAAGCCTGCCTGCAGAGGGTGTGCCCCCACGGAGTAGGGAAGCACATGCACGCGGATGCGACGATTCTCGGCCAACTGTGCGATGTGACAGAGCTGTTCGCACATCACCGTGGGCCCGCCCACGACGCGTCGTAGCACCGCCTCGTCGAGGAGCGCCCAGACCTCGGGGGCGTGGAAGTCGTCGAGGATGCGGGCCCGTTCAATGCGTGTGACGAGGAGCTTGTCACGCTCCTCGTCGCTCCTGCGCGGGTAGCCGCAGCTGAGAACCTCGTAGGCGTACGGCTGAGTCTGCAAGATGCCGGGCACCAGACTCGGTGCGTACTCCTTGATCACCGTCGCCTGGTCCTCGAACTCCAGCGCCCCCTTGAAGTGTTCCGCAACCTTTCGCCCGTCCAGCGTCGGCAGGAAGTTCTCGAAGAACCCGTCAGCACCCAGCACTTGATCGAGTCGCCACGCATCCTCCACATCCGGCCTCCGCCGCCCGCCCTCGATATGTGCAATGTGCGTGCGCGACATCACCGCACGCTGGCTCAGTTCCTCCTGCGTGAGACGCGCCGCCTCACGCCTCCGCTTCAGTTCCGCGCCGTACTGCTCCCTCGACCGCGGATTGTCCTCGATCGCCACCCGTGCAACCCCCTCCGTGCGGACCCCGTTGTCACGCTCAGCTACCTTCCGAGCGTACCCACGGTGACGTCACTCTGTGCAGGCAACAACACGCAAAGTGAAGGGCGTTGGTGTGGGGCAGTGGGACGAAGAGAAGGGAAACGAGCTCATCGGGGCGTCGATGACGCTGCGGGTGTCCCGGGACGGTGGGCGGACCTGGGGACCGGATGTGACGTACCAGCCGTCCAGGAAGGACGCCCCCATCGACCTCGCGGGACGGTTTCCGCCCTGTCAGTGCCCGAGATGCAAGCGGCGATAGCGGATGCCGGGCCGGTCGTCGATCGTGATGTCTTCTACGGCGGTGAAGGCGTTCCGTTCCAGGACGACCCGGGAGGCTTGGTTGTCCAGGGTGGTGACGGCGATCAGGGACGTCAGCCCGTACGTCGTACCGGCGACCCGGCACACCTCGGCGACCGCCTCCGTGGCGACGCCCTTGCCCACCGCGTGTTCGCCGACGCGGTAGCCGAGTTCCGCCGAACCGTCCTCGACGTCGATCAGATTGACGCGCCCGATCAGACGCCCTTCGTCATCGACGATGACGTGGAAGTGGCAGACCCCGGCGTCCTGTTCGGCGAGCAACGCCCTGTGCCTGGCGGCGAAGTCGGCGAAGTACGCGTCCCCGCGATCCGGTATCGAGTGCGCGAAGTACTCCCTGTTCTCCCGCTCGAACGCGAGCAGCACGCGCGCGTGGTCGGCGCGCAGCCGTTCCAGCCTCACCAATGCCCCCATCTCCTATTCCTTGAGCACCGGGAAACGCCTCGGCGCCATCAGCAACAGCACCACGAACGCCAGCGCAGCCGCCCCCGCCGCCCCCAAGTACACCGCGTGCACCGCGTCCGCGATCGCCCGCCGTACGGACTCCGACGCGGCGCCCGCGTCCAGCGCCCGTGTCACGGAGTCGAGGTCGCTCGCCCCGCCCAGCCGTGCCGCCAGCACCCCGTTGGCCACCGCGCCGAAGACTGCCGCGCCGATCGTCTGGCCCGTCTGGCGGCAGAAGAGGACCGACGCGGTCGTCGTGCCGCGTTCCTCCCAGCCCACCGTCGACTGCACGCCCACGAGCAGCGGGAGCTGGAAGAGACCCAGGGCCGCCCCCAACAGCAGCATCAGCAGGGCCGGTTGCCATGCCTGGCCCGGGTAGGGCAGAAAGGGAAACGCCAGCAGGAGCAGAGACGCCGATCCCACCCCCAGCATCGCCGTGTTGCGGAATCCGATGCGCCGGTACACGTGCTGGCTGCACGCCGCCGAGATCGGCCAGCTCAGGGTCCAGACGGACAGGACGAAGCCGGCCGCCACCGGGGCCAGGCCGAGGACCGATTGGGCGTACGTCGGCAGGAACACCGTCGGTGCCACCATCAGCAGGCCGAGCGCACCCAGCGCCAGGTTCACCGCCGCGATCGTGCGGCGCCGCCACACCCACCCGGGGATGATCGGATCGGCGGCTCTCCGCTCGACGATCACCACGACCGCTACGAGCGCGAGTCCCGTACCGAACAAGGCCAGGGATGGTGCGGACAGCCAGGGCCACGCCACCCCGCCCTGCACCAGTGCCGTCAGCAGCACGCCGCCGCAGGCGAACACCGCGAGCGCGCCCGCCCAGTCGACACGCGCGCGTGCAGCCCGTTCGCGCTCGGGTTCGTGCAGGTACCGGACGATCAGCCACAGCGCGACCGCCCCTATCGGCAGGTTGATCAGGAAGATCCAGCGCCAGTCCGCGTACGTCGCCAGGATTCCGCCCACGCCCGGTCCTGCGACCGCCGACACCGCCCACACCGTCGACAGCTTGGACTGGATCTTGGGGCGTTTCTTGAGCGGGTACATGTCGGCGGCCAGCGTCTGGACCGTGCCTTGGAGGGCCCCGCCGCCCAGGCCCTGCACGATCCGGAACGCGATCAGCGCCCCCATGTTCCAGGCCACCGCGCACAGCAGCGAGCCCAGCAGGAACACCACCGCGCCCGCGATCAGCACCGGTTTGCGGCCGAAGGTGTCGGAGAGCTTGCCGTACAAGGGGAGGGTGACTGTCACGGCCAGGAGGTAGCCGGAGAAGAGCCAGGAGAAGACCGAGAAGCCGCCGAGGTCGCCGACGATCTGCGGTACGGCCGTGGAGACGATGGTGGAGTCGAGGGCCGCCAGCGCCATCGCGAGCATGAGGGCCGCTACGACGGCTCCCCGCTTCTCGCTTCCGGTGCGCTGTGCGGTGTCGCCTATCGCAGGTCTCGTACTGCCCACCGGGCTTCCTTCCCCATGCATTCCCCTTGCATCTATCTGCCGCGCGCCAGCATCCCACTTGAGCCTCACGTCGCGGGAGGGTGGAGGCTGAGTGCGTCCGAGGGTGGAGGGAACCCCGAGGTGCGCTCCACCGCAGGGTGGACAGCCCCTAGGGGTCTCTCCGTACTAGGGCTCGGGGAGGGTTCGTACCGGCGGAGGACGAGACGGGTACGGGGTCGTCCTTAACCTGGCTTTACGCCGAGGGGGGCGCCGTACCGAACCCGCGGGGGTGGGGTTTTCCCCAGGAAAAGACGGGGTCGGGCACCAGCGCGCAGGACCCCCTGCCGCGACCAGACTCATGGGCGTACCGAGTACCGAAGCTCACGCACGAACGCACGAACGCACGGTTCCGCTGAACCGACACGCTTCATCTGCTGACCGATATAGGAGACATACCGTGACATCGGCTGTGACCATTCCCAGGCACGGGGGTACTGGAGGGCGTACGGCCGTTGCCGCGCGGGCGCGGCAGGTCGTCAAGGCGTACGGGTCCGGTGAGACCCGTGTCGTCGCCCTGGACCAGGTGGACGTGGACATCGCTCGCGGGCAGTTCACCGCGATCATGGGCCCCTCGGGGTCCGGCAAGTCCACCCTGATGCACTGCCTCGCCGGGCTCGACACCGTGACGTCCGGGCAGATCTACCTCGACGACACCGAGATCACCGGGCTGAAGGACAAGAAGCTCACGCAGCTGCGCCGGGACCGGATCGGGTTCATCTTCCAGGCGTACAACCTGCTGCCGACGCTCAACGCCATAGAGAACATCACCCTTCCCATGGACATCGCCGGGCGGAAGCCCGACAAGGCGTGGCTGGGGCGGGTCGTCGACACCGTCGGGCTCAGCGACCGGCTCAAGCACCGGCCGACGCAGCTCTCCGGCGGGCAGCAGCAACGTGTCGCCGTGGCCCGGGCGTTGGCCGCCCGGCCTGAGATCATCTTCGGTGACGAGCCGACCGGAAACCTGGACTCGCGGGCCGGTGCCGAGGTGCTCGGGTTCCTGCGGCGGTCCGTGGACGAGCTGGGGCAGACCATCGTGATCGTCACCCACGACCCGGTGGCCGCCTCGTACTCCGACCGCGTGCTGTACCTCGCCGACGGGCGCATCGTCGACGAGATGTACAAGCCGACCGCCGACGCCGTCCTCGACCGGATGAAGGACTTCGACGCCCGGGGTCGTACGTCATGACCGTCCTGAAGACCTCCATGCGCAACTTCTTTGCGCACAAGGGCCGGATGGCCCTCTCCGCGGTCGCGGTGCTGCTGTCGGTGGCGTTCGTGTGCGGCACGCTCGTGTTCACCGACACCATGAACACGACGTTCGACAAGCTCTTCGCGACGACTTCCTCCGACGTGACGGTCTCCCCCAAGGAGGCCAAGACCGACGAGGCCCCGCAGAACGGCGTCCCGGAGTCGCTGCCCGCCTCGCTGCTGGCGCAGGCCCAGAAGGCCGAGGGCGTCAAGTCGGCCGAGGGCGCGGTCAGTTCGATGAACGTGACCGTCGTCAACAGCGACAACAAGAACATGGGGTCGACGACCGGCGCGCCCACCATCGCCGGCAACTGGACCAAGAACGACCTGCGTTCCATGGAGATCACCTCCGGACACGCCCCGCGCGGGCCGACCGAGGTGATGGTCGACGCCGACACCGCCGACAAGCACCATCTGAAGCTGGGTGACGAGCTGCGCACCATCGCGCAGACCGGTGACTTCACCGCGAAGATCGTCGGTATCGCCACCTTCAAGGTGACCAACCCCGGCGCCTCCGTCGTCTACTTCGACACCGACACCGCCCAGCGCGAACTCCTCGGTTCCACCGGCCTGTTCACGCAGTTCAACGTCACCGCGGCGGCGGGCGTCTCCGACGCGCAGCTCAAGCAGAACGTCACACAGGCCCTGGACGGCACGTACAAGATCCAGACGCAGCAGGAGACCGCGGACGAGAACCGCAAGGACGTCGGCGAGTTCATGGACGTCATCAAGTACGCCATGCTCGGCTTCGCCGGGATCGCCTTCCTCGTCGGCATCTTCCTGATCATCAACACCTTCTCGATGCTGGTCGCCCAGCGCACCCGCGAGATCGGCCTGATGCGGGCGATCGGTTCGTCCCGCAAGCAGGTCAACCGTTCCGTGCTGGTCGAGGCGCTGTTCCTCGGTGTCGTGGGTTCCATCCTCGGCGTCGCCGCCGGTGTCGGTATCGCCATCGGCCTGATGAAGCTCATGTCGATGGCCGGGATGAACCTCTCCACCGACGACCTCACCATCAAGGTCAGCACCCCGATCGCCGGTGTGATCCTCGGCGTCGTCGTCACCGTCCTCGCCGCCTACCTCCCGGCCCGCCGCGCCGGCAAGGTCTCCCCGATGGCCGCGCTGCGCGACGCCGGTACGCCGGCCGACGTCAAGGCCGGCTGGATCCGCGGCGTGATCGGCACGGTGCTCACGGGCGCCGGCGGGCTCGCCCTCTACACCGCGGCGAACGCGGACAAGGCGAGCGAGGGCGCGCTGATGCTGGGCGCGGGGATCGTCCTCTCCCTCATCGGCTTCGTCGTCATCGGCCCGCTGCTGGCGGGCGGGGTCGTCCGGGTGATCAGCGCGGTGCTGCTGCGGGCCTTCGGTCCCGTCGGCCGCATGGCCGAGCGCAACGCGCTGCGCAACCCGCGCCGCACCGGCGCCACCGCCGCGGCCCTGATGATCGGCCTCGCGCTGGTCGCCTGTCTGTCGGTCGTCGGCTCCTCGATGGTCGCCTCGGCCACCAGCGAGCTCGACAAGTCGGTCGGCGCGGACTTCATCGTCCAGGGCAACCAGCGGATCGTGCCGCAGGCCGAGAAGGCGATGCAGCGGAGCCCGGGCCTGGCCCACGTCACCTCCTACAAGGACCTCGACGCCACGCTGACCTCCCCGGACGGCAAGACGGACGACTCCGGCCTCACGGCCGCCGACCCGACGTACGCCGAGGACCTGCGCCGCCCCACCACGGCGGGCAGCCTGCCGGCCGCGTACGGCAAGGACGCGATGTCGGTCGGCTCCGACTACGCCAAGAAGCACGGCGTCCGCGTCGGTGACACCATCACCGTCGCCTTCAAGGGCGGCGAGACCGCCAAGCTCAAGGTCGCCGCCATCACGGACGACGACACCGCCATCGACCAGGGGGCGCGCTACACCAGCCTCGAGACCATGCGGAAGTACGTCCCCGCCGACAAGATCCCGCCGAACCAGATCATGTTCGCCAAGGCCAAGGACGGTCAGCAGGAAGAGGCGTACGCCGCCCTGAAGAAATCCCTGGAGCCGTACCCGCAGTACCAGGTCCGCGACCAGACCGACTACAAGCAGGAACTGAAGGACCAGGTCGGCCAGCTCCTGAACATGGTCTACGGCCTGCTCGCCCTGGCGATCATCGTGGCGGTGCTGGGCGTGGTGAACACGTTGGCCCTCTCGGTGGTGGAACGGACGCGGGAGATCGGCCTGATGCGGGCCATCGGCCTCTCGCGCCGCCAGCTGCGCCGGATGATCCGCATGGAGTCGGTGGTCATCGCCCTGTTCGGGGCGCTGCTGGGCCTCGGCCTCGGCATGGGCTGGGGCGCCACCGCCCAGAAGCTCCTCGCCCTGGAGGGCCTGAACGTCCTGGAGATCCCCTGGGTGACGATCGGCGGCGTGTTCGTGGGCTCGGCCTTCGTCGGCCTCTTCGCCGCGCTGATCCCGGCCTTCCGGGCGGGCCGCATGAACGTCCTGAACGCCATCGCGACCGAGTAGCCACCGCATACGGGGGTTGCGGGGGAAGGGCCCGGTGCCGGGGAGTCTTGGGGGGACTC
This sequence comes from Streptomyces sp. DG2A-72, assembly GCF_030499575.1. Classification (NCBI taxonomy): domain Bacteria; kingdom Bacillati; phylum Actinomycetota; class Actinomycetes; order Kitasatosporales; family Streptomycetaceae; genus Streptomyces; species Streptomyces sp. DG2A-72. The sequence continues at coordinate 4,151,701 of NZ_JASTLC010000001.1, read as the reverse complement.
CTCGGCACCGGGTTCGTGCATGTCGGCCCGGATTTCGCCCCCGCCGCCCCTACCCATTCCCATCCTCCAGGGGCTCCGCCCCTTCGACCCCGCCAGGGGGCTCCGCCCCCTGGACCCCCGCTCCTCAAACGCCGGAGGGGCTGACTTACCCAGCCCGTCCGGCGTTTGAGGACAAGGCCCGTTCAGGGCCGAAGCGGGGGTCTGGGGGCGCAGCCCCCAGGGATGGGACGGGTAGGGGCGGCGGGGGCGAGACACTGCGACGCCCGCACCAGCGCCGGGCACCATGCAGCGGACGTTATCCACAGCCCCCGACACCCGCGCCGACGCCGACGTACGCTGGAGACCCCCCGGCCCGTGCGACGAGTCGGGCCCTTCGTGTTGCCCACCCCCGGACGGAAGCCCCCTCCACATGAGCCTGCACGGTCTGCTCGACGCCGTCGTCAAGGACACCGCCCTCGCGGAAGCGACCAAGGCGGCCGCAGACGGCAACCGCATGCACATCGACCTGGTCGGCCCCCCAGCGGCCCGCCCCCTCGCCGTCGCCGCCCTGGCCCGCGAGTCCGGCCGCCCCGTCCTCGCGGTGACCGCGACCGGCCGCGAGGCAGAGGACCTGGCGGCGGCCCTCCGCTCCCTGCTCCCCTCGGAGGGCATCGCGGAGTACCCGTCCTGGGAAACCCTCCCGCACGAGCGCCTCAGCCCCCGCAGCGACACCGTGGGCCGCCGCCTCGCCGTCCTGCGCCGCCTGGCCCACCCCAGGGCCGACGACCCGGAGACGGGCCCGGTCTCCGTGGTCGTAGCGCCCGTACGCTCCGTGCTCCAGCCCCAGGTCAAGGGCCTCGGCGACCTGGAACCCGTCGCCCTGCGCACCGGCGAGACCGCCGACCTGAACACCGTCGTGGACGCCCTCGCCGCCGCTGCGTACGCGCGCGTGGAGCTCGTCGAGAAGCGTGGCGAGTTCGCCGTACGAGGCGGCATCCTGGACGTCTTCCCGCCCACCGAGGAACACCCCCTGCGCGTGGAGTTCTGGGGCGACGACGTCGAGGAGATCCGCTACTTCAAGGTCGCCGACCAGCGCTCCCTTGAGGTCGCCGAGCACGGCCTGTGGGCGCCGCCCTGCCGCGAGCTGCTGCTCACGGACGATGTGCGTGCACGCGCGCGTGCCCTGGCCGAGGCCCACCCCGAGCTGGGCGAGCTGCTCGGCAAGATCGCCGAGGGGATCGCGGTGGAGGGCATGGAATCCCTCGCGCCGGTCCTCGTCGACGACATGGAGCTGCTGCTCGACGTACTCCCCAAGGGCGCCATGGCCGTCGTATGCGATCCGGAGCGGGTACGCACGCGTGCCTCGGATCTCGTCGCGACGTCGCAGGAGTTCCTTCAGGCCTCCTGGGCGGCCACCGCGGGCGGTGGCAACGCGCCGATCGACGTCGGCGCGGCCTCCCTGTGGTCCATCGCGGACGTCCGGGACCGGGCGCGCGAGCTGGACATGATGTGGTGGTCGGTGTCGCCGTTCGCCGCGGACGAGGAGCTCGACGCGGACACGCTCAAGCTCGGCATGCACGCGCCGGAGTCCTACCGCGGGGACACCGCGCGGGCGCTGGCCGACACCAAGGGCTGGCTCGCCGACGGCTGGCGCACGGTGTACGTGACGGAAGCGCACGGCCCGGCGGCCAGGACCGTCGAGGTGCTCGGCGGCGAGGGCATCGCCGCACGGCTCGAGGCGGACCTCGGCGAGATCTCCCCGTCCGTCGTGCACGTGGCGTGCGGCTCGATCGACTACGGATTCGTCGATACGGCGCTGAAGCTCGCGGTCCTCACCGAGACGGACCTCTCCGGGCAGAAGGCGGCCGGCAAGGACGGCGCCCGGATGCCCGCCCGGCGCCGCAAGACCATCGACCCGCTGACCCTGGAGGCGGGCGACTACATCGTGCACGAGCAGCACGGTGTCGGCCGGTACATCGAGATGGTGCAGCGGACGGTGCAGGGCGCGACCCGCGAGTACCTGGTCGTGGAGTACGCCCCCGCCAAGCGTGGCCAGCCCGGCGACCGGCTCTACATCCCCACCGACCAGCTGGAGCAGATCACCAAGTACGTCGGCGGCGAGGCCCCGACCCTGCACCGCCTCGGCGGCGCCGACTGGACGAAGACGAAGGCCCGCGCGAAGAAGGCGGTCAAGGAGATCGCCGCGGACCTGATCAAGCTGTACAGCGCGCGCATGGCGGCCCCCGGGCACACCTTCGGCGCGGACACCCCGTGGCAGCGGGAGCTGGAGGACGCCTTTCCGTACGTGGAGACGCCCGACCAGCTCACCACCATCGCCGAGGTCAAGGACGACATGGAGAAGTCGGTCCCCATGGACCGCCTGGTCTGCGGCGACGTCGGCTACGGCAAGACGGAGATCGCGGTCCGCGCCGCCTTCAAGGCCGTGCAGGACGGCAAGCAGGTCGCCGTGCTCGTCCCGACGACCCTGCTGGTGCAGCAGCACTTCGGCACGTTCAGCGAGCGGTACTCGCAATTCCCGGTCAATGTGCGGGCGTTGAGCCGCTTCCAGACGGACACGGAGGCGAAGGCGACCCTGGAGGGCCTGCGCGAGGGCTCGGTGGACGTCGTCATCGGCACGCACCGGCTGTTCTCCTCCGAGACCAAGTTCAAGGACCTCGGCCTGGTCATCGTCGACGAGGAGCAGCGCTTCGGCGTCGAGCACAAGGAGCAGCTGAAGAAGCTGCGCGCGAACGTCGACGTACTGACGATGTCCGCGACCCCCATCCCGCGCACCCTGGAGATGGCGGTCACCGGCATCCGCGAGATGTCGACGATCACCACACCGCCGGAGGAGCGCCACCCGGTGCTGACCTTCGTCGGGCCGTACGAGGAGAAGCAGATCGGCGCGGCCATCCGCCGTGAACTCCTGCGCGAGGGCCAGGTCTTCTACATCCACAACCGCGTCGAGTCCATCGACCGGGCGACTGCGCGGCTGCGCGAGATCGTGCCCGAGGCGCGGATCGCGACGGCCCACGGCCAGATGTCGGAGCAGGCGCTGGAGCAGGTCGTCGTCGACTTCTGGGAGAAGCGGTACGACGTGCTGGTGTCGACGACGATCGTGGAGTCGGGCATCGACATCTCCAACGCCAACACGCTCATCGTGGAGCGCGGCGACAACTTCGGCCTGTCCCAGCTGCATCAGCTGCGCGGGCGCGTGGGCCGTGGGCGCGAGCGCGGCTACGCGTACTTCCTGTACCCGCCGGAGAAGCCGCTGACCGAGACCGCCCACGAGCGGCTCGCGACCATCGCCCAGCACACCGAGATGGGCGCGGGCATGTACGTCGCCATGAAGGACCTGGAGATCCGCGGCGCCGGAAACCTCCTGGGCGGCGAGCAGTCCGGTCATATCGCGGGTGTCGGCTTCGACCTGTACGTACGGATGGTCGGCGAGGCGGTGGCGGACTACCGGGCCTCCCTGGAGGGCGGTGTCGAGGAGGAGCCGCCCCTGGAGGTCAAGATCGAGCTGCCGGTGGACGCGCACGTCCCGCACGACTACGCGCCGGGCGAGCGGCTCAGGTTGCAGGCCTACCGGTCCATCGCCTCCGCCAACACGGAGGAGGACATCAAGTCCGTACGCGAGGAACTCGTCGACCGCTACGGCAAGTTGCCCGAGCCGGTGGAGAACCTGCTGCTGGTGGCCGGACTCCGGATGCTCGCGCGCGCGTGCGGCGTCGGCGAGATCGTCCTGCAGGGCAACAACATCCGCTTCGCGCCGGTGGAGTTGCGCGAGTCGCAGGAGCTGCGCGTCAAGCGGCTGTACCCGGGGACCGTCATCAAGCCGGCCGCCCACCAACTGCTGGTGCCGCGCCCGAAGACCGCGAAGGTGGGCGGGAAGCCGCTGGTCGGGCGGGAGTTGCTCGGCTGGGTCGGGGAGTTCCTGGCGTCGATCCTGGGGTCGTAGAGCTCGCAGAGCGTGTGAAGCCGTCCGCGGGAAGTGGGTGTCCGCGGACGGCCTGGTCTGCTGTCCTCCGTGAGTCTGGTGGCTACGGCTGTTCGGGCTTGTCGCGATCCATGCCCATGGCGCCCTCGGCCCTCTGCTGCGCCTGGTCGACCTGGCTCTCGTACTTGTTGCCCGTCTTCTCGTTGACCTTCTGTTCCGCGGTGTCGGACATGTCCTTGGCCTTGTCGCCCTTCACCTGGTTCCTGAGCTTCTCGAAGATGCCCATCCAGAGCTCCTTCCGGAGGTTACTCAGATACCGACGATACGCCCGACTTGAGATGTATGCCCTTTAAGGGCCTATATGGTCTGGACCTCTCGGCCGCTACCGTGGGACAACGTGAAACAACTCAGGGGTGGGGCGGCCGCCGCCGCCGTAATGCTCGGCATGGCACTACTGCTCGCGGGCTGCGAGAACGTCGATCTGCCCGAGGTCGACAGCGAGCCCTCCGGCGCCAACGAACCCTCCGGCTCCGGCACCAGCCCGTTCGACAACCCGGACGGGACGAAACCGGGCCTCGCGCCCCTCACCTCGGACGCCGACCGGGCCGAGGCGCGGGCGCTGATCGAGAAGGTGACGACCAAGGGGCGCGGCCCCAAGACGGGTTACGAGCGCGACGAGTTCGGCTACGCGTGGATGGACTCGGCGGACGGTGTGCCGCTGGCCCGCAACGGCTGCGACACCCGCAACGACCTCCTCCAACGGGACGGCGAGGACGTCCGTTTCCGCTCCGGCTCGGACTGCGTCGTCATCTCCATGACACTGCACGACCCGTACACCGGCACGACCATCGAGTGGCGCAAGCAGAAGGCCACCGAGGTGCAGATCGACCACATGGTGCCGCTCTCCTACAGCTGGCAGATGGGCGCCGCACGCTGGTCCGAGAACAAACGCGAGCAACTGGCGAACGACCCGCTCAACCTGATCCCGGCCCAGGGCCGCGCCAACAGCTCCAAGGGCGACTCCGGCCCGGCGTCCTGGCTCCCCCCGAACAAACGGATCCGCTGCTCCTACGCGGTCCGCTTCGCGCAGGTCTCCCTGAAATACGAGATGCCGGTGACGGCACCCGACAAGGAAATAATGCTGCGCCAGTGCGGAGGCTGAACCTACGGTGACCGCATGGAGCTGAAGGTATGGAGCCTGGCCGAACGTCCCGAGGCGCGTCAGCGGATCGCCGAAATGCCCAACAGCTGGCCGGAGTTCGTCATCAACGACGCCGTGGGCGACGCCCACTATCCGCGCATCGCTGCCGAACTCCCGGAGTTCGTGCTGTTCGCCGAGGACGAGACGGGCGAGGTCGTGGCGCACGCCAAGAGCGTGCCCTTCGCTCTCGCCGCCGAAGGGCGGGGCCAACTGCCCGCGCGCGGGTGGGACGAAGTGCTGGTGTGGGCCTTCGGTGACCTGCGCCGCGGGGTCCGCCCCGACACGGTCAGCGCCATCTCCATCACCGTCGCCCCGCACGCCCAGGGGCGCGGACTGTCCGGCCGCATGCTGTCGGCGATGCGCGAGAACGCCCGAGCGCACGGCTTCGGCGAGGTCGTCGCCCCGGTCCGCCCCAGCGCCAAGCACCTCGAAGTGCGCACGCCCATCGAGGAGTACGCCCACCGCGTACGCCCCGACGGGCTCCCGCACGACCCCTGGCTGCGCGTCCACGCCCGCGCCGGTGCCGTCATCGACTCCATCGCCCCGGCGTCCATGACCGTCGCCGGCTCGCTGGAGCAGTGGCGCGGCTGGACGGGCCTGCCCTTCGACACCGCCGGTGACATCGAGGTGCCGGGCGGGCTTGTACCGGTGCGGTGCGAACCGGAGCAGGGGTACGCCGTGTATGTCGAGCCCAACGTGTGGATGCGGCACGTGGTGTGACGGTGCGGCTCTCGCCCGGGAGGTCGTAGGGGACCGGTCGCACGACAACGGTTCGGTACAACGCGGACCGGTTGTCGGTGTCGGCCTATACGCTCGAACCGAACAATCGCACCACCGACGTCGCGCCCGCGCGAGGCGACGCCGAGGGTCCCCTACACCCCACTTCAGGCACCAGGAGCAGTCATGCATGGCCACGGCTACCCGCAGCCGGTGAAGCAGCCGCCCCCGACGCTGTGGCTGGTTCTGCTGCGTGTGGTGTTCGTGACGCTCTCGATCATCAGCTTCGGCTTCCTCGCCTGGACGATGCTGCTGCGCCTGGCGGTCGTCACCCGCAAGATGCGCGACTGGATCCTGCTCGGGGCCCTGATCGCCATCGATATCGTCGCGGTCGGGCTGCTCGGCTCCGAGCCCGGCGAGGAGATCCACACCCCGGGCGGCTGGCTCGGGCTCTTCCTGCTGCTGGGTTCGCTGGTGGCGAGCATCGCGTACTACCTCGTCGCCGAGATACGCCACTTCCAGCGGCTCCGCCACGGCGCCGGTGCGTACGGCGCGGGGCAGACGCCGATACCGGGGCAGGGCTACCCGCAGCGGTCGACGCCGTACCCCGCCACCACCGCGCCGCAGACCCCGGCCGCCCCGCACTTCCCGCCCCCGATGCCCCAGGCCGCCGCGGACCGGGCGCCGATACCCACCCGGCCGCAGCGCCCCGCCCCGGCCCGGATCGACCAGGTGCGCGCCGAGCTCGACGAGCTCAGCGACTATCTGCGCAAGCACGACGGCAACCACGAGAGCGGACGGTGACCGTGGCGGCAGGACGTGTCGTCGCCGGCCGGTACGCACTGTCCACCCTCATCGGGCAGGGCGGCATGGGCCAGGTCTGGACGGCCTACGACCAGCGACTCGACCGGCGCGTGGCGGTGAAGCTGCTGCGGCCCGACAAGGTGGCCGGCCACGAGGCCGAGGAACTGCGCCGCCGCTTCGAGCGCGAGTGCCGGGTGACCGCACAGGTCGACCACCCCGGCCTGGTGACGGTGCATGACGCGGGCACCGCGGGCGAGGAGCTGTTCCTCGTCATGCAGTACGTCGACGGCGTCGACCTCGCCGGTCATCTCGCCGAGCGCAACCCGTACCCGTGGCAGTGGGCCGTCGCGGTCGCCGCGCAGCTGTGCGCCGTGCTGAGCGCCGTGCACGCGGTGCCGATCGTCCACCGAGACCTCAAGCCGCGCAACGTGATGGTGAAGCAGGACGGCACGATCACCGTCCTCGACCTCGGCGTCGCCCACGTCATGGACACCGACACCACCCGCCTCACTCACACCGGCACCCCCATCGGCTCGCCCGCCTACATGGCCCCCGAGCAGGCGATGGGCGGCGCGGTCGGCCCGTACACCGACCTGTACGCACTCGGCGTAGTGCTGCACGAACTCCTCAGCGGCGACGTCCCGTTCTCGGGCTCGACGGCGCTCGGCGTGCTGCACCGGCACCTCTACGAGCCCCCGGTGCCCGTGCGCCGCATCCGCCCCGAAGTCCCCGAATCGCTCGAAACGCTCGTCCTGGGGCTGCTCGCCAAGGACCCGCAGCACCGGCCCGCCTCCGCGCAGGAGGTGTACGAGCACCTAGCGCTGCTCCTGCCCGGGCGCGGGACGCCCACCGCGGCGCCCCTCGACCCCAGACGCCCCTTCCTGCGCCCGCACGCCCCCTGGCCGGACCGCGCCCGCACACCCGCGCCCCAGCCCGCCCCCGTCGTCCCGCCCGTCGCCGAGAAGCCGGACGTCGCCCGCGCCGTGGACGAGGTCAAGCGGCTCCTCGGCGAGGGCCGCATCACCCAGGCCGTCGACATCCTCGGCGCGATCCTGCCCGTCGCCGCCGAACAGCACGGCGAGCACTCCCCGGTCGTGCGCACCCTGCGCAAGCAGTACGCGGCCACGCTCATGGACGACGGCCAGTACCGGCGCGCGCTGCCGGAACTGCGCCGCCTCGCCGACGAACGCGCCGCCGAGGCCGGCCAGGCCGACCCCCAGTCCCTGCGCTTCCGCTACGAGGCCGCCCAGTGCCTCGAACAGCTCGGTGAACCGGCGGCGGCACTCGCGGAGTACCGCACGCTCCTGCCGTACTACGAGAACCAGTACGTCGCCGGCGACCCCCACCTCTCCCACGACGTGCGCCGCCGCATCGGCCACCTCCTCCTCGCCCTCGGCGACCGCGGCGCCGCCCACGACACCCTCGCCCGCCTGGTACTCGACGTGGAGCGCCTGCACGGCCCCGGCCACCCACTCGCCACGGACATCCGCCGGACGCTGCAGTGGCTGGGACAGGTACGCGGGTAGTGCGAGCCGTGCGCTAGGAGGATGCCCCGGCGACACCGGGGGCCACGAACCGCCGGTACATGGGGGCGAACTCGTAGACGGGGTCGCCCTCGACGCCCAGCTTGCCCTTGATCACGGGCGCGAGCCGCTCCTCGACGAACCGCTCGAAGTGGTCCTCCGTACGCCACACGTCGAGCACGTGGAAGCCGTCCGCGGCATACCACGACACATGCAGGTCCAGGCCGTCCGCGGGCTCCTCCTCCCAGCGGACCTCGGAGCGAGCGGCCTCGTACACCTCGGGGGTGATCTCCGGCCAGCGCAGATTCAAGACGACGGACATGGGACTCCTCTGCCTCGGAGCACGGCGCAGTCGGCACCGGCGTTCACCTCGACGCTAGGCGGGTCCGGCAGACCCGGCCCTTCATCGAGGGCCGTACGTGCGACTCGACGGGTTCCCAGGTGCCCGAAGTCCTGATGAATCGTTGGTCGAATGGGTTGGCCAGAGCTTGGCCACTGCCTACCATCGATCACCGCAAGACTTTGTGCACCGCCGCACAATCTCCATCCCGGGAGGCTTCCTTGCACCGCCGCCGTCGCACCGCGCTCCTCCTCTCCGCCGCGATCGTCGCCGCGGCCCCCCTTCTCACCGCATGCGGAAACGATGCGCACCCCGGCGCGGCAGCCGTCGTCGGTGGACAGCGGATCACCGTCTCCCAGCTGGAGAACAGGGTCAGCCAGGTGCGCGAGGCCCAGCGGGCGGTCGTCGCGGACGAGGCACAGTACGAGCAGGCCATCGCCAAGACCGGCAGCCTCACCCGCGACACCCTGCACGGCATGGTCCTCGACCGGGTGCTGCACCGCGCCGCCCAGGACGCGGGCGTGACCGTCTCCCGCAAGGAGATCCAGGAGATGCGGACCTCCCTGGAGGAGCAGGCCGGCGGCGCCAAGGGGCTGGAGACGACCTGGCTCCAGCAGTACGGCGTCCCCCCGGAGCACCTCGACGAGAACCTCCGCCTCCAGCTGGAGGCCCAGAAACTCGCCGAGAGGCTCGGCACCGACACCAGCCAGCCCGCCTTCTGGCAGGCACTGTCCGAGGCCTCCGACAAACTGAACGTCGACCTCAACCCGCGCTACGGCGCCTGGGACGTCGAGAAGAGCAGCCGCGTCGACGCGAAGACCCCGTGGGTACGAGAGATCACGGCGACGGGGACGCAGGAGACGGCGTAACGGCACGGCGGCAACCGCCGCCTGCCCCCTGTGGACAACTCGGGGCACCGTCAGTGGTGTGCGTTACGTTCGGAGAGTGAACGCAACCAGCGCAGAACAGGCCCCCGGCCGCATCATCCTGCTCACCACCAGCCACCGCGTGGCGCCCGGACTGCTGTCCTGGTCCGCGTGGCAGACGCTGCACGGCGCCGACCGGGTGCTGTGCGCGGACGGCGCGCACCCGCAGCTGCCGTATCTGGGGGAGGCAGGCATATCGGTGGACGAGGCGTCCCCGACCGCCGAGGAACTGGTCGACATCTGCGCCGGCGGGCGGACGGTGGTGGTCGTCGCCACGGGCGAGGGCGAACCGGCCCTGACGGACGGCCTCGCGCGGCTCGCAGGCTCGGGTCGCTTCCACATGCCCGACCTGGAGCTGCTGCCCGCCTCGTACGACCTGCCGGGCGCCCGCCTCCTCGACCTCGTCCAGGTCATGGACCGGATCCGCGCCGAGTGCCCCTGGTCGTCGCAGCAGACCCACAAGGGCCTGGCGAAGTACGCGATCGAGGAGGCGTACGAACTCGTCGAGGCGATCGAGGACGGCGACGCCGACGAACTGCGCGAGGAGTTGGGGGACGTCCTGCTCCAGGTCGTCTTCCACGCCCGCATCGCCGAGGAGGACACCGACTCCCCCTACTCCATCGACGACGTGGCGGGCGGCATCGTCACCAAGCTCATCCACCGCCACCCGCACGTCTTCGGCGACGAGACGGCGACGACCCCCGAGGAGGTCAAGGAGCACTGGCTGCGCACCAAGGCGGCCGAGAAGCGGCGGAAGTCGGTGACCGACGGCGTCCCCCTCGGCCAGCCCGGCCTCGCCCTCGCGGCGAAGCTGGCCTCGCGCGTGCGCACGGCGGGACTGGACGTGCCGCTGCCGAAGGCCGAGGGCGTGGGCTATGAGCTGCTGGCGCTCGCGTCCCGCGCCGAGGCCGACGGGGTCGACCCGGAGGCGGCGCTGCGGGCGGCGGCGCGGGCTTACCGGGATGCGATCAAGGAGGCGGAGGGCTGAGCCCGGTCAGACTGCGGTGAACTGTACGGGGAGATCGCGTAGGCCACGCATGATCAGCCCACCCCGCCAGCGCAGGTCGGCGGGGTCGGCGGCAAGCCGGAGATCGGGCAGGCGGCGCAATAGTGTCTCAAGAGCGGTACGACCTTCGAGGCGGGCCAGGGGTGCGCCGAGGCAGTAGTGGATGCCGTGGCCGTAACCGAGGTGAGGGTTGTCCGAGCGGGAGAGATCGAGTGTGTCGGGCTCGGCGAAACGCGCAGGGTCGCGGTCTGCGGCGGCAAGTACGACCAGCACTGGGTCACCGGCGGCAATGTGCTGGCCTCCGATGGCGAGAGATTCGGTCGCGAAGCGCCAGGTGGCCAGCTCCACGGGGCCGTCGTAGCGGAGTAGCTCTTCGATGCCGGTGTCGAGCAGCTCTTGCTCACCCCGCTTGATCGACTCCTGAAGCCGGGTCCGCTGCTCAGGATTGCGCAGAAGCGCGTACACGCCGTTGCCGATCAAGTTGATGGTGGTCTCGAAGCCTGCGAGGAGCAGCACGAAGCACATCGCGGCAGCCTCATTCTCGGTGAGGTGCTCGCCGTGGTCGGAGGCGCGGATGAGGCCTGAGATCAGGTCGTCGCCCAGGTCGTTGCGCTTACGGCGGATGAGTTCGGCGAGGTAGCCACGAATCTTCTTGACGGAGCGGGCGACGCCACCGCGTGGGCCTCCTCCATGCCGGATCATCATCCCCGCCCAGTCGCGCAATTCGTCCTGGTCGTCGTGCGGGACGCCGAGGAGGTCGCAGATGGCGTAGATGGGGAGGGGGAAGGCGAAGTCGTGGATGAGGTCGGCCTCGCCCCGTGGCGCGAACCGGTCGATGAGGCCGTCCGTCAACTCCTGTACGCGGGGCGCGAATTCCGCTACACGGCGGGGGGTGAACGCCTTGGAGACAAAACGCCGCAGCCGTGTGTGGTCCGGCGGGTCGATGTTGAGCAGGTGTGTCATGAGATTGGCGCTGCGCTCGCCAGGGATACCGGTCTTGCTCTTCCCGTGTGCGTCCTCGGCATGGTGGTCGGGGTTCTTCGACAGCCGCCCGTCCGCGAGAGCTTGGCGCGCGTCGGCATAGCGGGTCACCAGCCATGCCTCGACCCCGCTGGGCAGTTCGGTCCGATGGACGGGGGAGTGCTCACGCAGCCAGGCATAGGCCGGGTAGGGGTCGACGGCGAACTCCCAGGTGAAGAGTTCGGGGACGGTGTAAGGGGCGTTCACACGATGACCGTATCGGGAACCGGGCAATGGATGCGTGGCCGTTGGAGAGCCCGGGGACTGATCCTGACGTATCAAGAAATAGGAGATTGGCGAGAATTTCACATATTCCGCAGCGCTGTGTCCTGACAAGCGTTAGATTCCCGATAATGCAAGGGGCCCCAGAGCTGTCCAGAGCTCCGGGGCCTTGCCAGCCGTGAAGGGGCTGACGTGTTCAACGCTATCGGTATGCCCATGCCCGCGGCCAACCGCGGATCGAAGCCCGCTCGCGCCGTTCGAGCAGCTTTGATGCTGCGAGTCTCCACGTATGAGCAGGCCTAGGGCTACGGGCTTGATGTCCAGGAGAGCGAGGGGCGTGCCTACATCAGTAACCAGCCTGGATGGACTCTGTCCCCTGAGTTGATCTTCAAGGATGCGGGAGTGTCGGGGGCGATCATCGAGCGTCCCGGCATGTTGCGACTCGAACAGGCCGCTAGGCAAGGTCTCGTCGACGTGATCGTGGTCCACAACTTCGACCGCATCGGCCGTACCGGTCGGGCATTCTGGACCTGGATCCGGGCCATGGAGGACCTCGGCGTCAGTTTCGCGTCAGTCACCCAGGACATCGACACCACCACGTCGTCCGGCCGACAACAACTGCAGTTCCACGCTCTGATGGCCGAGGCCGAGTGGAAGCTCATCTGCGAGCGCACGCAGGGCGGCCGCCAGCGCAAGGCCCTTGAAGGCGGCTGGGTCGGTGGCCCGCCGCCGTGGGGGTACGTCATCGAGCAGGTCGGCAAGCGTGGGTCCACGCTCGTCATCAGCGAGGGCGAAGCGAGGGTCGTCCGCCAAGCCGTGAGTCTCATCGTGGACGAGGAGAAGAACGTCTCAGAGACAGCTCGGGAGTTGAACACCCTGGGGTATCTCACACGCGGCGGTCGACTGTGGACTGCTGCCAATCTTCATCGGCGCCTCAGGAGCCCTGCTCTTCTCAGCGGGGAGGTTGTCTTCCGAAACCCCGCCGGCAGTGGGAGGAGCCGCACCAAATTGGATCAGGAGGGAGTCCCTCTGCATGGAGACACTGTGGCCATCCGAGTTCCCCGCATCATCACCCAGGATCGAGCCGACGCTCTTGCGAAGGCAATGCTGGGGAACAGCCACTCCTCGCATGCGCCTGCCGGGTACTACCCGCTGACCGGCCGGATCGTCGGCTCATGCGGACGCCGTTACGTCGGCAACTACCGCAAAACCAACGACACTCGCTACTACCGGTGCGGCGGCAGTAACAACGGCAAAGGGAAGAAGACGGGTTGCTCGGACCCTCACCTGACCGCCGACGATATCGAGGCCGCGGTGTGGAGAGAGGTTCTGACGCTGCTGGCCGAGCCGGAGAAGCTTGCGTCACTGTCGGGGTGCAGCCCGCAGGTCTGTCCCGGGGACATCCACAAGCAGAGGGAGCGTGTTGCCCACTTCGAGAATTCGCTCAAGGACAAGGAGGAGGCCGCTGCACGTGCCGCAGCCGATCTGGCCCGTGTCCCCGACCTTGACCAGGCAGTGAAGGACGCGGTCATGCGGCAGCTCGCTGAGGATGTACGGAGCGCAAGGGAACTGCTTGCCAGGGGCAGGGAGGTGCTCGCGGAACAGGAGGAGGCAGCGCTGCGTGCCGGGGACCTCTCGGGTCTCATGCTGATTGTGAAGGGGAAGCCACGGGACTTGGCTCTCTCCGAGGTGGGGCAGGTGATCGACCGTCTGGACATTACGGTGAAGCCGCTCGGAGAGGTTCGGAAGCGTTCCGGGCTCAAGTGCAGGGTGACCGAATGGCACGCGCGGACTGGGGCCCTGGTTCCCAGTGAAGTACTGGAGTCGGAGTGGCCGGCTGTCGAGGAGCTGATGGCAACCTACTTCCGGCATCGTCAGTTTGCGCGCGGCTCCGTGGACATCCGGACTCAAGTGAACGGGGTCCTCCATCGGTTGCGCAGCGGCTGCCTTTGGGACCAGCTTCCCGAGCGGTACGGGCCGTGGGCGCTCGCCAAGGACAGGGAGAACACATGGTTCACAAAAGGATTTTGGCCTGTCCTCGTGAACCATCTGAACCTCCGTGGTGGGGGCACACCGGTCCAGCGTGAGCCGCTTGTCCCGCCGTTTGAGATCACGGGGCGCATCTCTTCGAAAGCAGCCAAAGGCGACAGAACCTCAAGTCTGTGATCTTCACGTGATCTACGCGGCATTAACTTGTGACAAGTGAAGGGCTGCCTATACGTTCACGGATCAGCGCGGCCCCCCAGCCTCACCCGCCGCGCCGGTCCCTGCTGTCTCGCGAAAGGCCCCCGCATGCTCTCCGGGAACGGTCGTCACCGTCGCCCCCGTCAGGCCCCGGCCCTGCTCGTCGCGGCCGGAGTGACCGGCTCCGCCATCGCCATCCCCCTCCTCGGTGCGAGCGGCGCGAGCGCGGCCGACGGCAGCACCTGGGACAAGGTCGCGGAGTGCGAGAGCGGCGGCGCCTGGAGCGCCAACAGCGGCAACGGGTTCTTCGGCGGCCTGCAGTTGGCCCAGGAGGACTGGGAGCAGTACGGCGGCCTCGACTACGCCCCGAGCGCCGACCAGGCCAGCCGTTCCCAGCAGATAGCCGTCGCCGAGAAGATCCTCGCGGACCAGGGCGCCGGCGCGTGGCCCGCATGCGGACTGCTCCACGGTCTGGGTGAGGACTCCCGCTCGGCGAACGTCGACACGGGCCTGGCGGGCGAGGCATCGGCCGAACCGTCCACCTCGCCCGACACTTCCTCCGACTCATCCGGTTTGTCCGACTCGCCTGAGTCATCCTCATCTTCGGAGTCGTCCACCTCGCCCTCCCCTTCCTCGTCCTCCCCTTCGCCGTCCTCTCCGTCTCCGTCTGACGAGCCGTCGGATGAGCCGTCGGATGCGGCGGACAACTCGGCCAAGTCAGACACATCCGCCGAATCTAGCCCGAGTGCCTCACGGGATTCCGCCAGCTCCTCCACGGGTTCGACCGAGGGTGATGATACGGACAAGTCCGTCCAGAGCGGCGGCTCTTCGTACCTTACGGACACCGGCACCGGGACCGGCAAGCATCGGGGCGCCAGCGCGGACGAGGCCGAGAGTGAGGGACGTGCCGACACCTCCGGCCGTCACGCCTCCTACAGCGTCCGCACCGGGGACACTCTCACCACCATCGCCGACTCCCTTGAGCTGAACGGCGGATGGCGCGCGCTCTACGCCGAGAACAAGGGAACCATCGGTGCCGACCCGGACCTCATCATCCCCGGTCAGACCCTCGGAGTCGGTGTCGAAACGGGCGAAAACCAACGGTAGTTGACGCACCGCTTCGCGCCGAATGTCCGGTTTAGTGAAAGTGTGGGATGAGTCTCAGAAGCCCTGATCGTCTTTGAAATTCCACGGATCGCGTGTCTACGGTCATCACCGCTCGTCAACACGAGCCCCGGCTGCCACAACGCCGAATCCTGCCAGTGGCCGCACGGGAACAGTCGTCGCTTAACAGCGCCGTAGGCAGGAGCGGGGGACCCAAGGTAAGCGCCGCGCCGGTCAGTTGACCGAGCGGCTTGGGGTGAAGCCGTGCCCCGTACGGGACGAAAGCCTCGTACGAGACATGGCCGGGCAACTCAACCGGCCCGAACCCGACAGCTCACCTCGCAGGCGTCGGTGAGGGGATCCAAGCATGCTGTTTTCCGGCAAGGGCAAGCACCGCCGCCCGTCCAAGGCCACTCGCGCCATCGCCATCGCCGGTGTCACCGGTGCCGCCGTCGCCGCCCCGCTGATGGTGGCCGGCAACGCCTCCGCCGCCACCGCCTCCGAGTGGGACACCGTCGCCCAGTGCGAGTCCGGCGGCAACTGGTCCATCAACACCGGCAACGGCTACTACGGCGGTCTGCAGTTCTCCGCCTCCACCTGGGCGGCGTACGGCGGCACGCAGTACGCCGCCACCGCCGACCAGGCCTCCAAGGCCCAGCAGATCGAGATAGCCGAGAAGGTCCTCGCGGGCCAGGGCAAGGGTGCCTGGCCGAACTGCGGCACCGGCCTGTCGGGCGCCTCGTACAACGGCTCCTCGTCGAGCGGTTCCTCGCAGAACCAGAGCAACGAGACCACCACGCGCTCCAGCGAGCAGCAGTCGGCCTCCCGCTCCGCCGAGCGCCCCGCGCCTGAGCAGAGCACCAAGAAGACCGTCACCACCCCGACCGGCAAGAAGGTCAAGAAGGGTGACGGCGAGTACAAGGTCGTCAAGGGCGACACCCTCAGCACCATCGCCGAGGAGCACGGCGTCAAGGGCGGCTGGCACAAGGTGTTCCAGCTGAACAAGGACATCGTCGCGGACGCCGACCTCATCTACCCGGGTCAGCAGCTGCACCTGAAGTGATATCCAGCCTTCGGCTCCCCGCCCCGGTGCGTCATTCCCCCGTACGCACCGGGACGGGGCTTTTTTCTGCCCCACGTCCGCCCCACTTTTTGTTCCGTTCAGAAACAATTTACTCTCGGTTCTGTCCATCGGGTGGGTGACCCGGTGGCTGATCGCCCGGAGCCGGTTAGGCTCATCTCGCAGAGCCGCTGCGGTCCTGCTAAACCGCGTCACATCCACGAAGGAGATGCTCGTGCCGTCCATCGACGTCGTCGTAGCCCGGGAAATCCTGGACTCCCGAGGCAACCCCACGGTCGAGGTCGAGGTCGGCCTCGACGACGGCAGCACGGGTCGTGCCGCCGTTCCCTCCGGTGCGTCCACCGGCGCCTTCGAGGCCATCGAGCTGCGTGACGGCGACCCCAACCGCTACCAGGGCAAGGGTGTCGAGAAGGCCGTCCTCGCCGTCATCGAGCAGATCGGCCCGGAGCTGGTCGGCTACGACGCCACCGAGCAGCGCCTGATCGACCAGGCGATGTTCGACCTGGACGCCACCGACAACAAGGGCTCGCTCGGCGCCAACGCCATCCTCGGCGTCTCCCTCGCCGTCGCCCACGCCGCCTCCGAGGCCAGCGACCTCCCGCTCTTCCGCTACCTGGGCGGCCCGAACGCGCACCTGCTGCCGGTGCCGATGATGAACATCCTGAACGGCGGCTCGCACGCCGACTCCAACGTGGACATCCAGGAGTTCATGATCGCCCCGATCGGCGCGGAGACCTTCTCCGAGGCCCTGCGCTGGGGCGCCGAGGTCTACCACACCCTCAAGAAGGTGCTGAAGACCAAGGGCCTGTCCACCGGCCTCGGCGACGAGGGCGGCTTCGCCCCGAACCTGGAGTCCAACCGCGCCGCGCTCGACCTCATCATCGAGGCCATCAAGCAGGCCGGTTACGTCCCCGGCGAGCAGATCGCGCTCGCGCTCGACGTCGCCGCGTCCGAGTTCTACAAGGACGGCAGCTACGAGTTCGAGGGCAAGTCCCGCTCGGCCGCCGAGATGACCGAGTACTACGAGGAGCTCGTCTCCGCGTACCCGCTCGTCTCCATCGAGGACCCGCTGTACGAGGACGACTGGGCCGGCTGGAACGCCATCACCGAGAAGCTGGGCGACAAGGTCCAGATCGTCGGCGACGACCTCTTCGTCACCAACCCGGAGCGCCTGGCCCGCGGCATCGAGGAGGGCTCCGCGAACGCCCTGCTGGTCAAGGTCAACCAGATCGGCTCGCTGACCGAGACCCTGGATGCCGTCGAGATGGCCCAGCGCAACGGCTTCAAGTGCATGATGTCCCACCGCTCCGGCGAGACCGAGGACGTCACCATCGCCGACCTGGCCGTCGCCGTGAACTGCGGTCAGATCAAGACCGGCGCCCCGGCCCGCTCGGACCGCGTCGCCAAGTACAACCAGCTGCTGCGCATCGAGGAGATCCTCGACGACGCGGCGGTTTACGCCGGTCGTAGCGCCTTCCCCCGCTTCAAGGACTGACACAGGCCTTAGAGCAGCGTCGTACGTACGTCCCCGTACTCGGTCCCGTACCGTGTGCGGGGACGTACGCACGTATGAAGGGGAGGTGGGTCATGGCCGTCAAGGACCGGGACCGATTCTCCACCGCGACCAGGATCCGGCTGCTCGGCGAGCAGACGGCGGCCCGTGTCTACCGGTCCCAGACCAAACGCCAGGCCCGCCGCTCCCGGCTGACCGGCCGCGCGGCGCTGCTGGCACTCGTCCTGTGCTCGCTGGTCGTGGCCCTCGCCTATCCGATAAGGCAGTACGTTTCCCAGCGCGCCGAGATCGCCGATCTGGAGCAGCAGAAGCAGCAGGCCCAGCAGCGGGTCGAGCAGCTGCGGGACCTGAAGGCGCGCTGGCAGGACGACGCGTACGCCCAGCAGCAGATCCGGCAGCGGCTGCACTATGTGATGCCGGGGGAGACCGGGTTCATCGTGGTCGACCCGCGCGCGGCGAAGCAGTCGCGCGCCGACACCGGGGCGGCGGACCGTCCCTGGTACCTGAATGTCTGGGACGGGGTCGACAAGTCCGACGCCTCCGGCCAGTGAACTGACAGAGAGAATGTCGTACGAGCATGGAAAAGCCCCCGCCGTCCACTCCGCGCACCGAGCCCACCGACGCGGACGTCGAGGCCTTCAAGCAGCAGCTCGGGCGTCCGCCGCGCGGGCTGCGTGCCATCGCGCACCGGTGCCCGTGCGGGCAGCCGGACGTCGTGGAGACGGCGCCGCGACTGCCCGACGGGACGCCCTTCCCGACGCTGTACTACCTGACGTGCCCCAAGGCCGCGTCGGCGATCGGCACGCTCGAGGCGAACGGCGTCATGAAGGAGATGACGGCGCGTCTGGAGACCGACCCGGAGCTGGCCGTCGCGTATCGCTCCGCGCATGAGGACTACATCCGGCGCCGGGACGAGATCGATGAGCTGAAGGGCTTTCCGAGCGCGGGCGGGATGCCGGACCGGGTGAAGTGTCTGCATGTGCTTGTCGCGCACTCGCTGGCCGCGGGGCCTGGTGTCAATCCGCTCGGCGACGAGGCGATCGCGATGCTGCCGGAGTGGTGGCGCAAGGGGGCGTGTGTGACGGCGCCGAAGGAGGACGAGCAGTGACCCGCGTCGCCGCCATCGACTGCGGTACCAACTCCATCCGGCTTCTCGTCGCCGACGTGGACCCGGAGAGCGGTCGACTCGTCGATCTGGACCGGCGTATGACGATCGTGCGGCTCGGGCAGGGGGTGGATCGGACCGGGCGGCTTGCGCCGGAGGCGTTGGAGCGGACGTTTGCGGCGTGCCGGGAGTACGCGGCGATCATCAAGGAGCACGGGGCGGAGCGGCTGCGGTTCGTGGCCACCTCCGCTTCCCGGGACGCCGAGAACCGGGACGAGTTCGTGCGGGGGGTGCTGGACATTCTCGGGGTGGAGCCCGAGGTGATCTCCGGCGATCAGGAGGCGGAGTTCTCGTTCACGGGGGCGACGAAGGAGCTTGCGGGGAGCGATCACCTCGACAAGCCGTACCTCGTGGTGGACATCGGGGGCGGCTCCACCGAGTTCGTCGTGGGGGAGGAGCACGTGCGCGCCGCGCGCTCTGTGGACGTCGGCTGTGTGCGGATGACGGAGCGGCACCTCGTGCGTGACGGCGTCGTGTCCGACCCGCCCGGTGAGGAGCAGATCGCGGCGATGCGCGCCGACATCGAAGCCGCCCTCGACCTCGCCGAGGAGACGGTTCCGCTGCGCGAGGCGCGCACGCTGGTCGGCCTGGCCGGATCGGTCACCACGGTCTCCGCCATCGCGCAGGACCTGCCCGAGTACGACTCCGTCGCCATCCACCACTCCCGGGTCTCCCACGACCGGGTCCGGGAGATCACCGAACGGCTGCTGCACTCCACCCACACCGAGCGCGCGGCCATCCCCTCCATGCATCCGGGACGCGTGGACGTGATCGGTGCGGGCGCCCTCGTACTCCTCTCGATCATGGAGCGGATCGGCGCCGAGGAAGTCGTCGTGAGCGAGCACGACATCCTCGACGGCATCGCCTTCAAGGTGGCAGAAGGCCCCGGCTCCTCATAGAGAGGAGCCGGGGCCGTCGCCGCAGCCTGTGCGGGCTGTCCGTCAGTTGCAGAGTAGGACGATGAGGCCGCTGCACCCCCCATCGTCGCCATGGCCGCCACCCTTGGCCGGAGTGGCCTTTACGGCGGCGTGAGTGGCGGGTGCCGCGGCGGCGGATGCGGTCGTCACCGCGCCCATCGCAAGAGCGATACCCAGGACCGCGCTGACTGCGCCTATTCGCGAAGTGGCCTTCTTGGCCAGCTGTGAAGTGCTCATGCGGGCACGCTATGCACACTTCTGTCCAATATCGCGCGGAGCGTGGCTGACGGGTGAACGACACGCACCGGTGGCGTAGCTCTCGTTTATTACTCATTGGTAGCCATCGGCTGAGCAGGCCGGATAACGTATGAGCGCATCCGAGGGGCGTGACACGCCACTGCGCGACACCCCGCCGGAAAAGTTCGTGAAGTTCTTCACAAGGAATTCTGCCCTGTTGGGCGACGAACAGGCTCCGGTTGGTCCTTCCGGGGGTTCGCAGGGCCTGTGGGCGTGCTCAGGAGTGCGTGACGGAGACGTTGCGCGAGGGTTTCGCGGAGGGTGTTTCGAGGGGCTCACGCGGGATCCGGTGGAACGGAGAGGCAGCTCACGCGGCATTGACAACGGGTCGACCGGTACGGTGGTTCCCCCTCGCCGGCATGACCTGTGTCACGCGGGCCGCGCAGCATAACACACCCCCTGCCGGAGCTTGTGAAGGGGCGCACGAGCCACCCCCCTGGGGCGGGTGGATACTCGATGGCATGAGCACCACGGAGCGTCCCAGGATCCTCGTAGTAGGCGGTGGGTACGTAGGCCTGTACGCAGCTCGGCGCATTCAGAAGAAGATGCGCTACGGCGAGGCGACCGTCACGGTCGTCGACCCCCGGTCGTACATGACCTACCAGCCCTTCCTCCCCGAAACCGCCGCCGGCAACATCTCCCCTCGCCACGTCGTCGTCCCGCTGCGACGTGTGCTCCCCAAGGCGGAAGTCCTCACCGGCCGGGTCACCACCATCGACCAGGACCGCAAGGTCGCCACCGTCGCCCCGCTGGTCGGCGAGGCGTACGAGCTGCCCTTCGACTATCTGGTCATCGCGCTCGGCGCGGTCTCCCGCACCTTCCCGATCCCCGGCCTCGCCGAGCAGGGCATCGGTATGAAGGGCATCGAAGAGGCCATCGGCCTGCGCAACCACGTGCTGGAGCAGCTCGACAAGGCCGCCTCCACCACCGACGAGGAGATCCGCCGCAAGGCGCTCACCTTCGTCTTCATCGGCGGTGGCTTCGCGGGCGCGGAGACCATCGGCGAGGTCGAGGACATGGCCCGCGACGCGGCCAAGTACTACACCAACGTCTCGCGCGAGGACATGCGGTTCATCCTCGTCGACGCCGCCGACAAGATCCTTCCCGAGGTCGGCCCCAAGCTCGGTCAGTACGGCAAGGAGCACCTTGAGGCCCGCGGGGTCGAGGTCTACCTCTCCACCTCCATGGACTCCTGCATCGACGGCCATGTGGTGCTGAAGAACGGCCTCGAGGTCGACTCCAACACCATCGTGTGGACCGCCGGCGTCAAGCCCAACCCGGTCCTGTCCCGCTACGGCCTGCCGCTCGGCCCCCGCGGTCACGTCGACTGCGAGCCGACCCTCCAGGTCAAGGGCACCGACTACATCTGGGCCGCCGGCGACAACGCCCAGGTCCCGGACCTCGTCGGCCGCAAGGCGGGCAACGAGAACGCCTGGTGCCCGCCCAACGCCCAGCACGCGCTGCGGCAGGCCAAGGTGCTCGGCGACAACGTGATCTCCGGTATGCGGGGCTTCCCGCAGAAGGACTACGCCCACGCCAACAAGGGTGCGGTGGCCGGGCTCGGCCTCCACAAGGGCGTCGCGATGATCGTCATGGGCAAGATGAAGATCAAGGTCAAGGGCCGGCTCGCCTGGTACATGCACCGCGGCTACCACGGTATGGCCATGCCGACCTGGAACCGCAAGGTCCGTGTCTTCGCCGACTGGACTCTCGGCATGTTCCTCAAGCGCGAGGTCGTCTCCCTCGGCGCGATGGAGCACCCGCGCGAGGAGTTCTACGAGGCCGCAAAGCCCGCCCCGGTCGCCGCCGCGCCGAAGACCGAGAAGTCCGAGGAGAAGGCCAAGGCCTCCTGACCGGCTCCCGTCGCTGAACGAACCGAAGGGCCTCCCGCCATCCGTGGTGCGGGAGGCCCTTCGGCGTTCGCCGGGGGCCTTCCGGCGGCTTCGGCCGGGCCGCCATGTAGGTGTTGGCTACAGCTGTTTTGCCCAGTTGTAACGCTCTTGGGGGACTGCGTAGTCCCCCTGTTTTTGTTTACGTGGTGTTGGGACATTCCGGGATCCCCCGTCACGGAGGTGTGCGCCATGCCAGACGCCGCACAGCGGCTGAAGAGCCTCGTCGAACAGCTGCTGGGGGCCCCGCTCCCGGTGCGCATCCGCGCCTGGGACGGTTCGCAGGCGGGGCCGCCGGGTGCACCGACCCTCGTCGTACGCAATCGCCGTGCCGTGCGCCGGCTGCTGTGGAAGCCGGGCGAACTGGGCCTCGCCCGCGCCTGGGTCGCCGGTGACCTGGACATCGACGGCGACCTCTACACCGCCCTCGACCTGATGGCCGGGTTCATCTGGGAGCGCGGGGAGGACGACCGGACCCTCGTCCAGGCGCTGCGCGACCCCGAGGTGCGGGCCGCCGTACGCGGACTGGTGAAGCTCGCCGGCCCCGCGCTGCCGCCCGCCCCGCCCCGTGAGGAGGTCCGCCGCGGTCGCGCCCACCTCCACACCAAGCGCAGCGACAGACGCGCGATCAGCCATCACTACGACGTCGGCAACGACTTCTACGAGATCGTCCTCGGCCCGTCCATGGTCTACTCGTGCGCCTACTGGGAGGACGCCGGGACCCTGGAGGACGCCCAGCGCGACAAGCTCGAACTCATCTGCCGCAAGCTCGCCCTGACGCCGGGACAAAGACTCCTCGACGTCGGCTGCGGCTGGGGCTCCATGGCCATTCACGCCGCCCGCGAGCACGGCGTGAGCGTCGTCGGCATCACCCTCTCCCACGAGCAGGCCGCGTACGCCCGTAAGCGCGTCGCGGGCGAGGGGCTGACGGACAAGGTGGAGATCCGGGTGCAGGACTACCGGGACGTCGCCGACGGGCCGTACGACGCGATCTCCTCCATCGGCATGGCCGAACACGTCGGCTCCGCCCGCTACCTGGAGTACGCCCGCACCCTGTACACCCTGCTCAAGCCCGGCGGACGGCTGCTCAACCACCAGATCGCCCGCCGCCCTCAGCGCGACGAGTCGACGTACAGCGTGGACGAGTTCATCGACTCCTATGTCTTCCCCGACGGCGAACTCGCCCCCGTCGGCACCACGGTGACCCAGCTGGAGCGTGCGCAGTTCGAAGTGCGGGACGTCGAGGCGATCCGCGAGCACTACGCCCTCACCCTGCGCCGCTGGGTCGCCAACCTGCAGGCCGACTGGGCCCATGCCGTACGGCTCACCAGCCCCGGCCGCGCCCGCGTCTGGCTCCTGTACATGGCGGCCTGCGCGCTGTCCTTCGAGCACAACCGCATCGGCGTCAACCAGGTACTGGCCGTGCGGACGCCCGCATCGGGTGACTCGGGGATGCCGCTGCGGGCCCGCGTCTGGGGCTGAAACGCCATGGGCCCCGCTCCCCGGGAGCGGGGCCCATGTGCTCGTATGTGCTCGTACGGCTATTCCGTCTTGATCGCGTTCAGCATGTTCAGCCTCGCGGCGTTGCGCGCCGGCCACAGCGCGGCCAGGACGCCCACCAGTCCGGCCAGCACCAGGAAGATCCCGATCCGCTCCCAGGGCAGGACCAGTACGTAGCCCGGGATCTCTTCCGCGATGGTCTCGCCGATCGCCCAGCCGAGGAACGAGCCGAGACCGATGCCGACCACCGCGCCGAACACCGAGATGACCACGGCCTCCAGCCGGACCATCCGCTTCACCCGGCGCCGGTCGAGACCGATCGCCCGCAGCATGCCGATCTCCTGCTGCCGTTCGAAGACCGACATCGCGAGGGTGTTGACGACGCCCAGCACGGCGATGATCAGGGCCATCGCCAGCAGGCCGTACATGATGTTCAGCAGGGTGTTGATGGCGCCGCCGAACTCGTTGCGGATGTCCTGCTTGTCCGCGATCGTGATCGCGGGGTTGTCGCCCAGCGCGTCGATGAGGACCTTCTCGTTCGCTGCGGACTCGCCGCCGTCCACCTTCACGAAGATCTGCGGGATGTACGGCTTCACCTCGTGCGGGTTCACGACCTTGGTGTCGATGAGCACGGGGGAGAGGAACTCGCTGTCCTTGTAGACGGCGCCGACCGTCAGCGTGGCCTTCTTCTCGTCGGTGAAGGCGACGTTGACACTGTCGCCGGTCTTCCAGCCCCTGCTCTTGGCCGTCTTCTCGGCGACCGCGATCTGGCCCTTGGCGAGCGAGCCGATGTCGCCGCTGACGACGTCGACGTTCAGGACGTGCTGGATGGCGCCCGGGGTGACCGCCGAAGCGGACACGTAGTCCCCGCCACCGACCTGGAGGCCGACGTCCTGCTGCGGCGAGACCGCGGTGACGCCCTTCGCCTTCTCCAGCGCCGTCAGCGCGGACTGGTCGAGGTCCCCGCCGTTCGCCATCGAGACCATGTAGTCGGCCTTGATGTTGTCCGTGGTCATCTTGTCGATGGCCGTGCCGACCGTGGCACCGAGCACCGACAGGCCGGTCACCAGCGTCAGTCCGATCGCCAGCGCCGAGGCGGTGGCGCCGGTACGGCGCGGGTTGCGGACCGCGTTCTGGCCGGCCAGCTTCCCGGACACCCCGAAGGGGCCGACGAGCAGCGGACGGACGAGCGCGATCACGGGCCGGGACAGCAGCGGGATCAGGATGATCACACCGATCAGCGCGAAGAACGCGCCCGCCCCGATGTACATCCGGCCGTCGTCGCCGCCGGTCGAGGCACCCGCCACGATCGCGGCCGCGCCGAGGCCGGTGATGGCCGTACCGATGGAGTTGCGCAGCACCAGCGACTTGGTGGTGGCCACCGCGTGGACGCTGTTCATGGCCGCCACCGGCGGGATCTTCGCGGCCCGGCGACCGGGCAGCCAGGCGGCGAACATCGTGATCAGCACACCGACGCCGATCGCGGCGATCACCGGCGTGACGGACAGGATCAGCGGGCCGTCCGGAATCTTCATGCCGAACGCGGCCATCCCGGACCGCAGACCGACCGCGAGCCCGACGCCGAGGGCGAAGCCGATCAGCGAGGCGACCAGGCCCACCACCGCCGCCTCGGCGAGCACCGAACGGGTGATCTGCTTGCGCGACGCACCGACGGCCCGCATCAGGGCGATCTCCTTCGTGCGCTGGGCGACCAGCATCGTGAAGGTGTTGGAGATCAGGAAGATCCCGACGAAGAGCGCGATGCCCGCGAAGCCGAGCAGGACCTGCTTGAGATTGCCCAGGCCCTGCTCGATCTCCTTGGCCTGCTCGTCCGCGAGCGCCTTGCCGGTCTTGGCCTCGGCGGTGTCCGGCAGCAGCGGCTTGACCGCGTCCAGGATCTTCGCGTCGGTCGCGCCGGGGGCGGCGGTGACGGTGGCGCTCTCGAAGTAGCCCGGCTTGAGGTACTGCTTCTGGGCGACGGCGGTGTCGAACAGGACGAGGCTGCCGCCGGCGTTCACCGCGCCGTCCTCGGTGGTGAACACGCCGCTGAGGGTGAACTCCTTCACCGGCCCGTTGGTGGCGACCCGGACCCGGTCGCCGACCTGGTACTCGCCCTTGGCCGCGGACTCCTTGTCCAGGGCGATCTGACTGTCCTTCACCGGGCCGGAGCCGTCGGTGAACGTGTAGGCGGGGTCCTTGCCGTCCTTGCCTGGGGCGAAGTTGGAACCCTTGTTGGACCAGCCGACGCCGATCAGCTTCCCGTCGGGGTCGGCGACCCCGGCGAAGCCGTCGACGCGGCCGGACACGGCGGCGACGCCGTCCACCGCGGAGACCTTGTCGAGGGTCTTGCGGGAGAGGCCGGGCTCTTCCTTGGCGTCGTCGGTGCTGGCGTACGAGGTGATGGAGACGGCGACGTCGTCGTAGCTCTTCGCAGACTGGTTGCGGAAGGCGTTGGAGAGGGTGTCGGCGAAGACCAGGGTGCCGGAGACGAACGCGACGCCGAGCATCACGGCGAGCACGGTCATCAACAGCCGGGCCTTGTGCGCGAGTACGTTGCGCAGGGCGGTGCGGAACATCAGCTGGTGCGGCCCTTCGCGTCGAACTGCTTCATGAAGTCGAGCACGTTGTCCGCGGTCGGCCGGTACATCTCGTCGACGATGCGGCCGTCGGCGAGGAAGACGACGCGGTCCGCGTACGCGGCGGCCACAGGGTCGTGCGTGACCATCACGACCGTCTGCCCCAACTCCCGTACGGAGTTGCGCAGAAAGCCCAGCACCTCGGCGCCGGAGCGCGAGTCGAGGTTTCCGGTCGGCTCGTCACCGAAGATGATCTCGGGCCGGGAGGCGAGCGCGCGGGCGACCGCGACGCGCTGCTGCTGGCCGCCGGAGAGCTGGGCGGGGCGGTGGCTCAGCCGGTCCCTCAGACCCACCATCTCGATCACGTTGTTCAGCCACTGCTTGTCCGGCTTGCGGCCGGCGATGTCCATGGGCAGCGTGATGTTCTCCAGCGCCGTCAGCGTCGGCAGCAGGTTGAACGCCTGGAAGATGAAGCCGATCTTGTCGCGGCGCAGCTTCGTCAGCTGCTTGTCCTTCAGGGAGCCCAGCTCGGTCTCACCGATGCGCACGGAACCGGAGGAGAAGGTGTCGAGGCCGGCCACGCAGTGCATCAGCGTGGACTTGCCGGACCCGGACGGGCCCATGATCGCGGTGAACTCGGCCTGGCGGAACTCGATGGAGACCCGGTCGAGGGCGACCACCTGGGTCTCGCCCTGTCCGTAGATCTTCGACAGATCCGTGGCGCGCGCGGCCACGGCGGTGGCCCGGCCGGCGATGGATGCGGTGGTCACGAGAAGGCACTCCTGAGGACGACGGTGATGTTCTGGGGACGTCATCCATCGTCCCGGCCGTCTCTCTTCGTGTAGTCACCCGCTGTTCTGGTTCCGGGGGGCGACTTCGGTCGGACCGCGGGCGGTCGTGTCATACCTGGGGATGACGCTCGACTCTGAGCGGAGGCCCGCTTGGAGGACGACACGGAGGCCACTCGTCAAGAACAGGTGGAGCCCCCTCGTTCGGGCGGTGAAATTCCGTCATTCCGTATACGCCGCCGGGCGTCGCACGAAAGGCTGGTGGCAAGTGCGGATGGCCCGTTCCATGTGCTGATGCACCCTCAGGCGTCAATAAAATAAGACAACATCGGTCCGCCCGTCCGCTGTTCGAGGGATGCGTCCCGATAGGCTCGGAACCTCGATGCGGAGCCCATGGCCTGCCCGGATGGTGGAATGCAGACACGGCGAGCTTAAACCTCGCTGCCCCTCGCGGGCGTACCGGTTCAAGTCCGGTTCCGGGCACCTTCCGACCTTCTCGCGGGCCGCCTTCGCGACCGCTTTCTCGTGCCCCGTCCATTGAAGAGTTCATCGCAGGATCGTTGACTTCGTGCCTGCGCCGTCGGAGACTCGCGTTTCAGGAGATGGTGAAGAAAAGTTCGCTATGCGAACAGAGAAACGGAGAGCGATCGATGCGCACCACCGTCGGCATCATCGGAGCAGGCCCCGCCGGGCTCCTCCTCGCCCGGCTGCTCCACAACGCCGGTATCGACTCGGTCGTCCTGGAGAGCCGCGACCGTGCCTACGTGGAGCAGCGGCAGCGGGCCGGGATCCTGGAGCAGGGCACGGTCGACGTGCTGCGCGCGGCCGGGGCCGGGGAGCGGATGGACCGGGAGGGGCTGCGGCACGACGGTATCGAGCTGCGCTTCGACCGCAGGCGCCACCGCGTCGACTTCCCGGAGCTGACCGGCGGCCGGTCCGTGATGGTGTACGCGCAGACCGAGGTCTGCAAGGACCTCATCGCCCTCCAGCTCAAGGAGGGCGGCCCGCTGCTGTTCGGCGCCGAGGCGCTGGCCGTCGAGGGCGCGGAGACCGACAGCCCGCGGGTGCGGTTCCGGCACGAGGGGCGTGAGGACGTCCTGGAGTGCGAGTACGTCGTCGGCTGCGACGGTTTCTGGGGAGTGGCCCGGCAGGCGATCCCCGCCGAACTCACCCGCACGTTCGAACGGACGTACCCCTTCGGCTGGCTCGGCATCCTCGCCGATGTACCGCCCTCCCACGACGAGCTGGTCTACGCCCGCCACGACCGCGGCTTCGCCCTTCTCTCCATGCGCTCCCCGTCCGTATCCCGGCTCTACCTCCAAGTGCCGGAAGCCACCGACACGCAGGAGTGGTCCGACGAGGCGATCTGGGACGAGCTGGAGCGGCGCTTGGAGACCGCCGACGACTGGCGGCTGGAGCGCGGGCCGATCACCCAGAAGTCGGTCACGCCCATGCGGTCGTACGTCCATGAGCCCATGCGGCACGGGCGGCTCTTCCTCGCCGGGGACGCCGCGCACATCGTGCCGCCCACGGGGGCCAAGGGGCTGAACCTGGCCGTCGGGGACGTCGTCACCTTCGCGCGGGCACTGTCGTACGAGAAGGAGACCGGTTCGGCGGAGCGGCTCGACGCCTACTCGGAGACCTGTCTGCGGCGCGTGTGGCAGGCCGAGCGGTTCTCCTACGACATGACGACCCTGCTGCACCGCGCCCCCGACACCACCGCCTTCGAGGACCGGCTCCAGCTGGCGCGGCTGGAGAGGATCGCGGCGTCCCGGGCGGCCGAGACGGACCTCGCCGAGGGGTACACGGGGTTTCCGTTCGGGTGAGGTGCGGGGAGGCCAATGTCGCAGGTTGGTCATGAGTGCGGCCCTCCCGTGCCGGGAATCAAGCACCCGCGTAGCGTGTTGCGCAGCACGACGAGGGAAAGATCCTCCCCAAGCAGTAGGGTCAATCCTTTGCCTACCTATTACTCTTGAGCCAAGGCAGCCACGCAGGGTGGCCATGGAGGAGTGAAATGAGGAGCAGCAACCCGGTCTTCTCGCGACGGGGGTTCAGCCGCGACAACGGCCACGCGGGCTTCAACACCGCGCCGCAGGCCGGGGGCGCAGCTGTGGGCACGCAGGGCAACCCGTACGCGCAGCCGCAAGCCGGCAACCCGTACGCGCAGAACCCCTACGCGCAGAACCCGTACGCCCAGCAGGACCTGCAGCACGGCGCTCCGCCGCAGGCCCCGGTCACCACCGGCCGCATGACGATCGACGACGTCATCATGCGCACCGGTACCACGCTCGGCGTTCTGATCGTCACGGCCGCGCTCGCCTGGGCGCTGCTGCCGGTCGACGACGCGAACATCAGCCGGTCGTACGGCATCGGCATCGGTGCCGCGCTGATCGGTATGGTCCTGGCCCTCGTCCAGGCCTTCAAGCGCAAGGCCTCGCCGGCGCTGATCCTGTCGTACGCGGCGTTCGAGGGTGTATTCCTCGGCGTCCTGTCGAGCATCGTCGACAACCGCATCGCCAGCGGCGCTGCCATGCAGGCCGTGCTCGGCACGATGGCGGTCTTCGCCGGCGTGCTGATCGCGTACAAGGCAGGCTGGATCCGCGTCAACCGCCGGTTCTACGGCTTCGTGATGGCGGCCGCGCTCGGCTTCATCATGCTGATGGTCATCAACATGCTGTTCGCCGTCTTCGGCGGCGGCGACGGCCTCGGCTTCCGCAGCGGCCCGCTCGGCATCATCTTCGGTGTCGTCGGCATCCTGCTCGGCGCGTGCTTCCTCGCCCTGGACTTCAAGCAGGTCGAGGACGGCATCGCGTACGGCGCGCCGCGTGAGGAGGCGTGGCTGGCGGCCTTCGGCCTCACGCTGACGCTGGTGTGGATCTACATGGAGTTCCTGCGGATCATCGCGATCCTCAACAGCTCCGACTGAAGCGGCGACTGAGCTGCGTCGGTTGTGCGGAAGGGCCCCGGGTTCGCTCGGGGCCCTTCTCCGTTGTGCGCGCCTAGAAGAACTTGCGCGCGGCCCTCCTCAGGTCGTACTCGTGAATGATCGCCTTCGCGTGGCCGTACGCGAGGTTGTGTTCGTGCCGGAGCCAGCTGACCTTCTCCTCGAAGCGGAAGAGGGCGGGGCCTTCGTCGACGGTGCGGAGCCAGTCGGAGACTTCACGACCGGTGCAATGGGGGATGCGGGCGAGCAGGTTGCGGTGGGTCTCCTCGGAGAGGACGTGGGACATCGGCGCCTCCGGACGCAGGGGATGTAAGCCGGTCCTTCAGGTCACCGTGCCTGAGCGTTCGCGTGTTGGCAACAGTGCGGGGAAGGTGCGTAGGCTCGGCGCGTGGTTGATACGACGCCCTTGACGCGAGCTGTGGATCACTTTGCCGATCGGTTGCGGGCTGCTCCGCAGAGTCGGTTGCAGCGGGGCGCTGCCGCTGAGGCTTTGGGGTTGGCCAGGGAGTTGGCCCGGTGGGCGCAGGTTTTGGAGGCGCCTGGGGTGGAGCCTCGGGAGATGCCGGACGCTGGGATGTTCGCCGCGGCTGATCAAATCACCGTTGCCGTGCATGACTTGGCGCTCGTACTTCAGAGCGAGGGGGAGGTTGAGGAGGCTGTGCGGATGGTGGAGGGGGCGCAGAAGAGGGCGGGCGTCTGAGTGCCGTTGGCGGGTGCGGGTGTGTGGGGGCTTGTCGCGCAGTTCCCCGCGCCCCTATGGGGCGCGATTCAGTTCCCGGCGTGTTCCAGCTACAGCGACGCTATGACCCTGTCCGCCAGGATGTAGACCGTTTCCTCGCCGCACTCGAATGTCAGCGTGTATGCGCCTGAGATGCCTGAGCCGCCCAGGAGGACGGGGGTTTTGCCCTGGGTGAGGGCTGTTGCCAGGCGTTCTGCTGTTTCTCGGTGGCCGGGGGTCATGCAGAGGGTGGTGCCGTCGGCGAAGACGTAGACGTCGAGGGTGCCGAGGGGGCCGGGGCGGACGTCGGTGAGTTCTACGCGGCCGGCGGCGAGTTCTTCGAGGGTGGCTACGGTGCGCTCGTGGTCGTTGACGACGGGTGACTGGACGGGGACGAAGTCCGGGTGGGAGGGGTGGCGGCGGCGGGCCGCGGCCAACTCGGGGGAGTCTCCGGCGTACTCGTCGGTGTCCATGCCCGGCTCGGTGACCGGCTCGAGCGGTTCCAGGCCCGCGAAGTCGCTCTGGCGGGGCAGGAACAGCTCGCTGTCGGAGAGGCCCAGCAGGGTCGGCGCGTCGGTGTCACGGCCCTCCTGGGCGGCCCAGAAGGCGCGCGCCTCGGCCAGCTCGCGCTCGCGCTCCTCGGCGAGGGCCTCGGCCACGGCGGCGCGTATCTCATCGACGTCGGCGGAGGGGCGGGCGGCGGGCACGCGCGGGCGTGCGGTGGTGCGGCTCTCGGCCAGCTCGGTGTGCAGGGCCGCGACCTGTCGGCGCAGCACCACGAGGGTGCGCAGGACGGCGACGCCCACGGCGCCTGTGGCGGCCGTGGTGAGCAGCAAGGCGATCGGCATGGCGCTCACTGACGTACTCCCGGTTCAAAGTCGACCCCCGACTTCCTACATCAGCTTGAAGGGAGGACTATCCCGCTGTCAGTGCGTAACGTCACGAATGGGACAGGTCTTTGGGCCTGATGTTTCGTCGTGAAACGGCTCTGAGCTGCGCAGATCCCTCTCGCGAGGGAGATAGGTCACATCCTGGGGGAGATTGGATCACAAAACGGCCCAGAACCTTGGAGTTTCGCGGGTTCCGGGCCGAAGGCTCACGCTGGGTCGTGAGTTGACTACTCAGGGGTTCAGCTCAGGCGCTCGATGACCATGGCCATGCCCTGGCCGCCGCCGACGCACATCGTCTCCAGGCCGAACTGCTTGTCGTGGAACTGGAGGGAGTTGATGAGCGTGCCGGTGATGCGGGCGCCGGTCATGCCGAAGGGGTGGCCTACGGCGATGGCGCCGCCGTTGACGTTCAGCTTGTCGATGTCGATGCCCAGGTCGCGGTAGGAGGGGATCACCTGTGCGGCGAACGCCTCGTTGATCTCGACCAGGTCGATGTCGTCGATGGTGAGGCCGGCGCGCTGGAGGGCCTGCTTGGAGGCCTCCACCGGGCCGAGGCCCATGATCTCGGGGGACAGGCCCGAGACGCCGGTGGAGACGATGCGGGCGAGGGGGGTCAGGCCGAGCTCGCGGGCCTTGGTGTCGGACATGATCACGACCGCGGCGGCACCGTCGTTCAGGGGGCAGCAGTTGCCGGCGGTGACCAGGCCGTCGGGGCGGAAGACCGGCTTCAGGCCCGCCACGCCCTCCATGGTGACGCCGGGGCGAGGGCCGTCGTCCTTGCTGATCACCGTGCCGTCCGGGAGGGTGACCGGTGTGATCTCGCGCTCCCAGAAGCCGTTCTTGATGGCTTCCTCGGCGAGGTTCTGCGAGCGGACGCCGAACTCGTCCATGTCCTGGCGGGTGATGCCCTTCGCCCGGGCGAGGTTCTCGGCGGTCTGGCCCATGGCGATGTACGGGTCGGGGAGGTGGCCGTTCTCCCGCGGGTCGTGCCAGGTGGAGCCCTCGGACTCGGCCACGGCGGCGGTGCGGGCCTCGGCGTCGGCGAACAGCGGGTTGCGCGCGCCGGGCATGTCCGAGGAGCCGTTGGCGTAGCGGGACACCATCTCGACACCGGCCGAGATGAAGACGTCGCCCTCGCCGGCCTTGATGGCGTGCAGGGCCATGCGGCTCGTCTGGAGGGACGAGGAGCAGTAGCGGGTGATCGTGCAGCCGGGGAGGTGGTCCATGCCCATCTGCACGGCGACGATCCGGCCGAGGTTGTGGCCCTGCTCGCCGCCGGGGAGGCCGCAGCCGAGCATCAGGTCGTCGATGTCCCTGGGGTCGAGCCCGGGAACCTTGGCGAGGGCCGCCTGGATGATCGTGGCGGTCAGGTCGTCCGGGCGCAGGTCCTTGAGGGAGCCCTTTCCGGCGCGGCCGATGGGGGAGCGGGCGGTCGAGACGATCACGGCTTCGGGCATCACGGCTCCATTGACGTACGGACGGGATATGCGGGCTGGGCTGCTTGGGAAGTTACCCGTACGTATGGAGTCGGTCACGTCTGCCGCGGTGTGACACTGGCCGCAGTTTTCTAAGCGCTTGCTTTTCTCGCCCCCGCCGCCCCTACCCGTCCCATCCTCCAGGGGCTCCGCCCCTTCGACCCCGCCAGGGGGCTCCGCCCCCTGGACCCCCGCTCCTCAAACGCCGGAGGGGCTGATTTTCAGCCCGTCCGGCGTTTGAGGACGAGGCCGTTCAGGCCGAAGCGGGGGTCTGGGGGCGCAGCCCCCAGGGATGGGACGGGTAAGGGCGGCGGGGGCGAGATCAGCTCGGGGTGTGCAACGGCTCCGGCTCTGTTACGCGGCGCCTGCGTCGACGCTTCAGCAGCGCCCACGGTCCCCGCGGTCCCGTCGGCATCGCTGCCGTGACCTCCGTGCCGGCCTCCGAGGCGGCCTCGGCTGCGGCGCGAGCCACCGGCAGGAAGCCCTCGCGGCGGGAAGCGTCGGGGCGCTCCTCCTCCGCCGGCCAGAGGCCGAGGGAGGCGCAGACCGTGGGCAGGACGGCCATGGCGGCGGTGGCGTAACCCTCCGCCGACGGGTGGTAGTGGTCGGGGCCGAACAGCTCCCGCGGATTCGCCGCGAACTCGGGGCCCAGCAGGTCGCCCAGGGACACCGTGCGGCCGCCCTGCTCGACGGTGCCGATCGTCTGGGCCGCCGCCAATTGGCGGGACGCCCGGCGGGCCAGCCAGCGCAACGGCTGCTGGACCGGCTCGATCGTGCCGAGGTCGGGGCAGGTGCCGACGACCACCTCCGCGCCGGCGGTACGCAGCCGCCGTACCGCCGCCGAGAGATGACGCACCGAGCGCGTCGGCGGCATCCGGTTCGTCACGTCGTTCGCGCCGATCATGATCACGCAGACGTCTGGCGCAAGCGCCGGGTCCGCGAGAACCAACGTCACCTGGCGGTCCAGGTCGTCCGAGCAGGCTCCCGGCAGCGCCACGTTCCGCAGCTCAACGGGCCGTTCCGCCACCGCCGCGAGACCGGAGGCGAGCAGCGCGCCCGGTGTCTGGCCGGCCCGGCGGACGCCCTGGCCGGAGGCCGTGGAGTCGCCCAGCATCGCCAGCCGCAGGGGCGGTGAGTCAGGGGTGGTGTAGGAGGCGCCGTACCGGCCGTCCGCGTTCGGCGGGTGGGGTGACGTGCCGTTGTTCACATGGCGCTTGGCCAGCTGTACCTCCGCCAGCACCAGCCCCACGGCCGCGGCGCCGGCCAGGCCGATCCCGCCGCCCCCGTACGCCGCGCCGGCCGCGATCCGCCGGGCCACCCGCGCCCTAGACATGCTCGTCATGCGTAGCCGCCACCTCCTCATTGCCGTACATCCACTGCTTGCCCCGTACCGGGCGTCGCCCAATCTCAACGGCGAGTGAACGACCGCTACGGTGAAGCTGAAGGTCATAGGCTGGCGGAACCAATAACGACCACTTCTTTTGCAAGCATCCGGAGACAACGGTGCAATTCCACGACTCGATGATCAGTCTCGTCGGCAACACCCCGCTGGTGAGGCTCAACAACGTCACCAAGGGCATCAGGGCCACCGTCCTGGCCAAGGTGGAGTACTTCAACCCGGGCGGCTCGGTGAAGGACCGCATCGCGCTGCGCATGATCGAGGCCGCGGAGAAGAGCGGGGAGCTGCGGCCCGGCGGCACGATCGTCGAGCCGACCAGCGGCAACACCGGCGTGGGGCTGGCCATCGTGGCCCAGCAGAAGGGGTACAAGTGCATCTTCGTGTGCCCCGACAAGGTGAGCACCGACAAGATCAACGTCCTGCGCGCGTACGGCGCGGAGGTGGTCGTATGCCCGACCGCCGTCGACCCCGAGCACCCCGACTCGTACTACAACGTCTCCGACCGCCTCGTACGCGAGACGCCCGGCGCGTGGAAGCCCGACCAGTACTCCAACCCCAACAACCCCCTCTCGCACTATCACTCCACCGGCCCCGAGCTGTGGGAGCAGACGGAGGGACGGATCACGCACTTCGTGACCGGCGTCGGCACCGGCGGGACCATCTCCGGCACCGGGCGGTATCTGAAGGACGTCAGTGACGGCAAGGTGCGGGTCGTCGGCGCCGACCCCGAGGGGTCCGTGTACTCGGGCGGATCCGGGCGGCCGTATCTCGTCGAGGGCGTCGGTGAGGACTTCTGGCCTACGGCGTACGACCGGACGGTCGCCGACGAGATCGTGGCGGTCTCCGACAAGGACTCGTTCCAGATGACCCGGCGGCTGGCCAAGGAGGAGGGGCTGCTGGTCGGCGGTTCCTGCGGCATGGCCGTCGTCGCGGCGTTGCGGGTCGCCGAGCGGCTCGGGCCGGACGATGTCGTGGTCGTCCTGCTGCCCGACAGCGGACGCGGCTACCTCAGCAAGATCTTCAACGACGAGTGGATGGCCGACTACGGCTTCCTGGAGGACGAGGGCCCCAGCGCCCGCGTCGCCGACGTGCTCGACGACAAGGAGCACGGCGCCATCCCCCACCTCGTCCACATGCACCCGGACGAGACGGTCGGCCAGGCCATCGAGGTGCTGCGCGAGTACGGCGTCTCGCAGATGCCGATCGTGAAGCCGGGCGCCGGGCATCCGGACGTGATGGCCGCCGAGGTGGTCGGTTCCGTGGTCGAACGGGAGCTGCTCGACGCGCTGTTCACCAAGACGGCCTCGCTGGAGGACCCGCTGGAGAAGCACATGTCCCCGCCGCTGCCGCAGGTCGGCTCCGGCGAGCCGGTCGCGGACCTGATGTCCGTGCTGGGCAAGGCGGACGCGGCGATCGTCCTGGTCGAGGGCAAGCCGACCGGCGTGATCGGACGGCAGGATCTGCTGGCCTTCCTGGCCAAGGGCGGGAAGTAGCAGCGAACGTCCGGTGAACGGGCCGTGGCCACAGGGAACTTGCGGTGATCAACGGCTTTCGTGGACTTCGCGGAAGTGGTACGAGCGCGTCACGTCCGCGCAGCACCCGCTTAACACGGGTCCGGCACATTAGTGGGTGTCGGCAGGGCGGGAGCGGCTCCCCGCCCCGGCCGACGCCGAACGGCGTCAAGGACCTCCGGAGCGGCTCCCGGACCTCCATGGACGCCTAGGACGCGCAAGCCCGGCCCTGACCCGGCCCGCGTCCCTCGCGGGGACCGCCGTCGTCCCGCCCCCCGGCAACGGGGGTGCGGCGGTCCCCGCGCATAGGTCTTTCGCGGTCGTCTCCGCGCGCAGTTCTTTCAGCGGGCGTTCGTGCTCGCCCAACTCCCCAGCAGCGCCAGCCGCTCCGCCGTGTCCGAACCCGGCTCCGGCGTGTAGACCACGATCTTCTGGTCCGGTTCCGCCTGGACCGCCAGCGTTTCGTAGGGGAGCGTCAGCAGGCCCGCGACCGGGTGCTGGATGCGTTTTACGCCGCACACGCAGGCCTGGACCTGGTGGTCCGCCCACAGGCGGCGGAAGTCCTCGCTCTTGACGGAGAGTTCGCCGACCCGGGCGGACAGCTCGGGGTCGTCCGGATGGTGGCCGGCGTCCAGTCGTAGATGGGCGACCACCTGGGCGGCGACCGCGGACCAGTCGGGATAGAGGTCGCGCGCCTCAGGAGCGAGGAAGACCTGGTGCGGAAGGTTGCGCGCGGCGCGCGGCACACGGCTGAAGCCGCCCACCGCGTCGCCGAGGGCGTTCCAGGCGAGGACGTTCAGATGGCGGCCCAGCACGTAGGCCGGGGTGCGTTCCATGCCGTCGAGCATCAGCTGGACGCCGGGCCGGACCCGCGGTGCGGGCGGGCGGTGCTCACCCGAGCGGCGCGGGCGGGGCCGGGCAACCGTCCGCAGATACGCGCACTCCGTCTCGTCCAGCCGCAGCACCCGCGCCACCGCGTCCAGGACCGCGTCCGACACATGCGGCCCCCGCCCCTGTTCGAGCCGGACGTAGTAGTCGACGCTCACTCCGGCCAGCTGCGCCACCTCCTCGCGGCGCAGCCCCGGCACACGGCGCCGCCCGTACGACGGCAGCCCCACCTCCGCGGGCTGGATACGGGCGCGGCGCGAGCGCAGAAAGTCTCCGAGTTCCCCGTCCATGGCTTTGAGCGTAGGTGCTGGGGCGCTCGCGAACCTGGTTCTGCCAGACCCAGGAAAAGCTCATCCCTGGGTAAGGCGCCGGCGGACGCCCAGTGTGGTCGGTGCCGCCGGGGAGGCGCCCCGGCCGCGACCTGGGAGTCCTTCATGTCGTACGAGAGCTTGAACGGCCGTACCGCTGTCGTCACCGGAGCCGCCAGCGGCATCGGCGAGGCCATCGCCCTGCAGTTGGCCGGGGAGGGTGCGCGGGTCGCGCTGCTGGCCCGGCGCGGGGAGCGGCTGGAGGCGATCGCCGGGAAGATCCGGGCGGACGGGGGCGAGGCCCTCGCCGTGGTCACCGACGTCACCGACGACCGGTCGGTGGCGGACGCCAAGGACCGCGTCCAAGGGGCGTACGGAGACGTGGACCTGGTCGCCAACTCCGCCGGTGTGATGGTGCCGAGCCCCATCGACCAGGGGGACGTCGCCGCCTGGACGCGGATGATCGACACCAATGTGAGCGGGGTGCTGCGGGTCACCGGGGCGTTCACCGGGGACCTGATCGGCGTGGCCGCCGAGGGGCGCACCGCGGACCTGGTGAACATCTCGTCCATCGGCGCGCATCTGACGTTCCCGAACTACTCGGTCTACAGCGCGACCAAGGCCGCGCTCACCCATCTCTCCCAGTGCCTGCGCACCGAGGTCGGCCCGCGGGACGTACGGGTCACCAACGTCGAGCCCGGCTTCACCGACAGCGAGCTGCGTGACCACGTCACCGATCCGGTGCGGGCCGGGGAGCTGGACGCGATGGTCGCCGCGGTGGGCTCGCTGACGTCCGAGGAGGTCGCCGACCTGGTGACGTACGCGGTCAGCAGGCCGCGCCACGTCAACCTGCGCCAGGTCATGGTCCTGCCGACCCGCCAGGCCTGAGGCCCCGCGGGGTCACCCCTCCCAGTCGCTGTCCTGGGAGGACTTGCGGCGCCGGTGGAACAGGCCGGGGTTGTTGCGGGCGGCCTGGACCACGTTCACGCCGACGATGCCCGCCCAGGCGACGAGCAGGCCCGGCAGATGCGCGACGCCGCCGCCGATCGCGGACAGCGGTACCGCGAGGACCAGCGAGACGATCCCGAAGCCCCAGCGTTCGCCGAAGGTGTCGGAGTCGTTGGCCCTCGGCGACCGTGAGTCCCGGGCCACCACCATCTGCTGCTCGGCGAGCTGCCGGCGCACCCGGCGCTCCACAGCGCCGTCGATGCGCTGGTCGACCTTCTCCAGGAACGAGTCGACCAGCGCGGACTCGTACTCCTCGCCCAGTTCCCTGCGAGCCTGCAGGGTGGCGTTGAGTTCCTTCTTGACTTCGGCGTCCCGCGCGTTCATTCCCGTCATGCGCTCAACGGTAGGCAGCGCGGGCGGGGGCCGCACTGGGGTTAGCCCCCCTGTTCGTCCTCGGGCTATTGGGGGACCCCCAGCTGCCGGCCGCCGGAGAGCTGGTGCGGGTACCGCTTGCCGGTGTCGGCGCCGAGGCCGACGGTCTCCAGCAGCTCGGCCGCGCGGGAGCGTGCCTTGCGGCGGCCCCAGCCGAGAGAGTGGGCTGACCAGCGCCTGTCGAGCGGAACGGCCGTGGCGCGTCTTTACTGATTTCGGCGTTTTAGGGTCTGAGTAGTCGACAGTAGCGACGCGGACGTAGTCGTCGCGGCCGAGGTGGACGCGGTGGTTGATCCCGAATGACGTAGTCGGAGCAGGAAGCGGCTGCCACGGAGCCCTACGCACCTGGCCTGGCTTTGGCCGCAGGCGGCGTTCGTCTTCGTTGGCAAGTCAGCGTCCTGAGGGAGGCGTGAGAGCCTGTTCCAACAGGGTCTTCGCGGCTGCGCGCGCGTGCTGGCCGTAGTCCGCCTGGTTCAGCACCATGGCACGGCTGGCTGCTCCGTCCGCGAGGGTCACCAGTTGCTCGGCGAGTGCGGCGGGTTCACTGCAGCCCAGTTCCGCCACCAGATCGGTGACCAACTGCACCATTCGGAGCTTCTGTTCGCGGGCGTAGGCGTGGATCGGATTCTTCGGATCGGGGAACTCTGCCGCTGCGTCGATGAAGGGGCACCCTCGCACCGAGGCCGTGTCCGGGGTGGGTTGATCGAACAAGCGAAGAATCCGCTCGCGAGGGCTGAGGTCCTCACGGATCAGCACACCCTCCATGGTGTTCCCCGACGAGGCCAGCGCCTGCAGGTAGGCAATCGCCAGTTCGTCCCTGGAGCGGAAGTGGGCGTAGAGGGTCCGCTTGGACACCGGTGCCGCCTCTGCGACCTGCTCCATGCCGGTCCCAGCGATCCCTTGATCCGCGAACAGTCGGGCGGCGGCTGCCAGGATGCGTTCCCTTGCGCCTCGCCCTCCTCGCCGCGTCGTGTCACCCATCGTGCCCATGAAGGAAGCATACGGTCGCGTTTACTTTGCTCGGAGCGCGGGGCTACTATCTCACCTCAAGTAAACGGGAACGTTTACATCGAGGAGGAGTCCCATGAGTTGGTCCGACCACACCGAGCTGAGCAGCTACGCGGAGAAGCTGATCCGTGCTCGACGTGCGACGCGGGCTTTCCAGCCCGAGCCCGTGCCCAAAGAAACGATGCACACGATGTTCTCGCTGGCTGGAGCGGCGCCGTCCAACTCCAACGCGCAGCCGTGGCGGGTGGAGGTCGTCAGTGGCGCGTCGCGCGACCGTCTGGCGGCGTCCCTTCAGGAGGCCCACGCCGCACGGCGCGTGTCGGTCGACTTCCCGTACAGCGATGACCTTTACTCGCCGGTGCAGCAGGAGCGGCGGGTCGCCTTCGGCGGCCAGCTCTACGGGACACTGGGCATCGGCTTTGACGACCATGCGGCGCGCGCGGCATATGACGCCGAGAGCCTGGGGTTCTACGGTGCACCGCATGTCGCGTTCCTCTTCGTCGCCGAACAGGACAACGCGCGGCTGGCTGCCGACGTCGGCGCCTACATGCAGACGCTACTTCTGGCGATGACCGCGTATGGCGTGGCCAGCTGCCCGCAGGGACTGCTGAGCTTCTACGCCGACGAGGTACGCGCCGAACTCGGCGTCACCACAGGAAAACTGCTCGTCGGGATCTCGTTCGGATACGCCGACGACGCCGCACCGGTAAACCACATCATCACTGAGCGTGCCACGCTGAGGGAGACCACAACATTCCACGGCTGACAGTGAGGAGTGACCTGGGCGTAGCCCGGAGCTCGACGCTTCGGCTGTCCGTGGGTTACGGACTTCGGCGTTTTCAGGGTCGGTCCGGTCTGTCGAGAGTGAGGCCCGTCCCGGCGAGGAATCCGCCGAGGACGCGGTGCCGGTACTGCAGCGTCTTGAGCCGTCTGCGGAGCAGAGTCTCCAGCTCGCCGAGGATGCGGGCGGCCAGGTTGGCCAGGCTCCTTTTGATATGCGCCCACATGCCCTCGACTGGATTGAGCTCGGGCGCATACCCGGGCAGCAGGACCACTGACAGCCAGTCCCGCTCGGCCACGAGCGTCTGCATCGCCTTGGAGATGTGGGTGCTCAGCCGGTCCCACACCACGATCAGCGGGGCCTTCAGCAGGTGGTGGGCGCCATCCAGCAGGCGGATGTAGTCCCTCTCGCCGTCATGACAGACCACCACGCCCGACGGCGGCCGGCAGGTCCGTGCCGCGGACCAGGACGTCGGTGCCGGGCAGTATCCCGCGACGGGGGTCCATGGTGATCACGGTTGCCCGGCGGAAGAGGACAGCCCGGCCGGGTGCGAACGTCACCGGCGCGGCCGCCGGTGCCGGGGATGCCGTCGCGGTCGCGGAGGCATCCCTAGGCCGGCACCCACTCCCACGGCCATGGTGCCGAGCGCGCCGGCAGCGCCGGCGAGTACCCGATCTTGTTTCTGGTCCTTCTGTCCTTCTGGTGGTCTGGGTTGTTGTCGGTCCGTGTCGCAGACGTCCGGTCATCGGTCGTAGGCGAGGCGGGCCTGGCGGGGCACCGGGCCGAAGGCGCCGGCGTGGAAGTCGGTGAACGCCTTGGTGATCTCCACCTTGGTGTTCATCACGAACGGGCCGCCGAGGGCGACGGGTTCGCGCAGGGGAGTGCCGCTGTAGACCATGACGCGGGCGGGCTGTTCGGGGTCGACGGCCGCCAGGTGCAGCGAGGTGGCCGCCGGAGCACCGCCGTCGTCCCCGTTCCTGCCCGTGGCGGGGTCGGACCAGCCGGTCTGCCCGGCGTGCAGTTCTCGGCCGCCGATCAGCAGGCGCCCGGTCATGACGTGGGCG
Organism: Streptomyces sp. DG2A-72; assembly: GCF_030499575.1. Taxonomy (NCBI): domain Bacteria; kingdom Bacillati; phylum Actinomycetota; class Actinomycetes; order Kitasatosporales; family Streptomycetaceae; genus Streptomyces; species Streptomyces sp. DG2A-72. The sequence goes on along the minus strand of NZ_JASTLC010000001.1, from coordinate 4,110,643 downwards.
AACAGCCGGTGTTCGGCGGGGACTTGCAGGTCGTAGACGGCACCGGGGTCAAGGGTGGCGACGACGCCCTGCACCGGGTGATGGGTGTCGGCGGCGCCGGTGATGCCGCCGACGGTGCCGGCGTGGACGTCGATCGTCACACCCGGCGTCCGCACGCGTGGCATGGCGGCCTTGGTCAGGTCCTGGTAGCGCGACGGCGTCAGCTTCTTCTCGGCGGGCAGATTGAGCCACATCTGCAGCACGTGCGCGTGCTCGTCGCGGTAGGCGAGCTCACGGTGGATGATGCCGCGCCCGGCGGTCATCCACTGCACCTCACCGGCCTGCAGCGCCCCGGCGTGGCCGAGGTTGTCGCCGTGTTCCAGGACGCCGTCCACGACGGTGGTGACGGTCTCCAGGCCGCGGTGGGGGTGCCACTCGAAGCCGGGGGTGGAGAACCAGTCCTCGACCAGGGCGAGGAAGGGATCGGTCAGGGCCGGGTCGGTCGGCACGAAGACGAGTGCCTTGTCGTCGACCTGCGCGTCGGGGCCCAGCTGCTGCTTGGTGGTGATGCGGGTCAGTGTGCGCTCACCCGTCAACTGTGCGGTCATTGTTGCTCCGTGATGCCGATGCCCGGCTCTCGAAAGGAGACGGGTGATGAAGGGGGGATGGACCGGGTTCAGGCGATGCTCAGGGCGATCGTGCCGCGCGTGTGGCGGGTCGCGAGGGCTTGCAGCGCCGTGGCCGCGTCCGCCGGCGCGTAGGTCCGTCCGAAGGGAATCGTGATCGTGCCATCGGCGAGATGCCGCGCCACGCGTCCGAGGGTCTCGCGGCACGACCCGTGCACGACGTCGGTGCGGCCTGGGCCATGACCTGCGGCGTAGGTCGGCGAGGCGATACGGCCGCCGTCCTTGACGACTCCCGCGAACGGCGTGATCTCGTACGTGGTCACGGCGTCGACGAACGCGTCCACCCCGCCGGGGTGTTTCCCGCGTACGGCGGCAACGAGGTCACCTCCACGCGGGAGTACGTCGCTCGCGCCCAGGGCGCGCAGGTACTCCTTGTCCTCGGGCCGTCCCGGCAGGACGGTCGCTCCGGCCGCCCGGGTGAGTGGTACGGCGATCCCGCCGGTCGCCCCCCGGCAAGGACGGTGTCGCCGGGTGCCAGGTCCAGCGCGTCGACCGTCATGAGCGCCGCACTGGCCGTCAGCGCGGCCGCACCGGCGGTCGCGGTGTCGACTGGGACGGGCTTGCGGGTCAGCGTGTGCCCGCCGGTCACGACGAGTTCGGCCCAGGCCCCGTCGCGAACGGTCTCCGCCATGGGTACGGCCCCGAAGATCTCGTCGCCGACCTCCATCCCGCTGATGCCTTCACCGACGGCCTCGACGATCCAGGCGAAGTCCCGGCCCAGTGTGATCGGCAGCTCGTGCGGGGGCATGTCCTTGAGGGCGCCGTAGGCGATGTCCGCGTCCAGCCAGTTCACTGACGACGCCTGGACGCGGACCAGTACCTGCCAGGCCCCCGTGGTCGGCTCCGGAACGTCCTCGCGCAGGACGGGGGGAGTGCCGAACGCGGTGACGGTGACGGCCTTCATGGTTGCCCCTCGCGTACAGGACCCGACGAGCGGACCAGCGATCGTGCATGACACATCAGGAATATACGTGACGCGTCATGCATTTTGCCAGACTGGTCCGATGATCGGAGAGGGGACGCACTCAGCCTCGTTCAGAACGTGGTGTTGTCGTTCGCCGACGTTTCCGGCACGGCCTGGATCACGTCCCAGTGCTCGACGATCTTCCCGTTCCGCACCCGGAACAGATCCACGATCGCCTGCCCCCGTGCACCCGGTGCTTCCACGAAGTGCTGGTGGATCGCGACCAGGTCGCCCTGCGCGATCACCCGCTTCCGGGAGACCTCCAGTTGCGGGAGGGCCTCGAAGGTCCGCCGAGTCCCGCCTTCGCGCCCTCCACCCCGTCGGGGACGGTCGGGTTGTGCTGGTGGTATTCGGGGCCGTAGTAGCGGTCGATCGCCGACAGGTCCTTGTGGACCATGAGTTCGTCGAAGGCCTTGGTGGCCACCTTCTTGTTGTACTCGGTGAGCCACGCCGGCCCCGGCTGCTCCGTGCGCGGCCAACTCTCCGTCGAGAACATGTCGTTGCCGTTCACGGAAGTCTCGGGCACGTCCTGCGCCACGTTCCATTGCTCGGCGATCTTCCCGCCCTGGAATCGGAAGATGTCGAAGACCGCCTTGCCCCGTTCGCCCGGCGTCATGACGACGTTCGAGTGGACGAGCACCAGGTCGCCCTCGGACATCACCCGCTTGATGTCGTACTTGGCGTCCGGGAACTTCTGGTGGAGGGCCGTACCGAGGTTCTTCGGCGCCTTGGCGCCGTCAGGCGCGAGGGGGTTGTGCTGGATGAGGCCCGGGCGGACGTAGCGATCGACGACCCCGGTGTCGCCCCGCTCGAACAGGCCCTTGAGGACGCGTACGGTGACGGCCTTCTGGTGGCTGAGGCGGGCGAAGTCGCCATAACCGGAGTGGGTGCCATAACCGGAGTGCCCGGCGGGAGCGGCGGACGGCGCAGCGACGGCGGGTACGCCGACGGCGCCCAGCAGGGCGGCGGAGGCCATGAAAGCGACGAGTGCTCTGCGGGCATGGGTGGTGGCGATCACGGTGCGTCAGAGATTGAAAGCTCACCCTCGCGCTTTCTGAAGGGAATCACTAACTCCGGGCCACCGCCCTCGACCTGTGACGAACGTCGACGCCCTCGGCCCACCCGCGACCCAGCGCGTCCGGTCCCTCCTGGCTCGCCACGACGCCGACACGGCCGTCCTCGCCGCCCACCACACGTCGACGATCGCCGGCAGCACCGCCGGGTACCGCTGACCTGACCACAGCGGTGACCTACGGCTCCCGGACCGCCTCGACCACCTGCCCGAGCAGGGCGGTGAGTTGCGCAGTGCCGTCCGAGCCCAGCCGCTCGACGACGCGGCGCTCGATGTCCGCGACGATGCGACTGGCGGAGCCGAAAGCCTCACGGCCGGCGTCGGTGAGGTGGAGCTCCTGCACATGGTGGTGCAGCGCGTGCTGCCGACGCTCCAACTGACCGCGCCCCTCCAGTCGCGTCACCAGCGATGCCACGGCCTGAGGGGTGACGTTCAGGCGGCGGGCGGCCTCCGCGCCCGTGAGACCGGGTTCGTCATGGATGCAGAACAGCAGGGAGTAGTGCGCGGGCGCCATGTCCAGGGTGCGCAGCCGCTGTCCCTTGAGTGCCTGCACGGCGAGTTCCGCCCTCCGCAGGGCCCAGATGGCTCTGGCATCGCCACCAGGCGTCTTCTCGTCATCCGTGGTCACACGAGAAGGATACGGGAGTTCACGTGTATCAACCACTTGCTATCAAATGCTTGATTCTCGACAGGTGCTTGGTTAATGCTGGGCGCATGTCCCGAACTCTTGCTCTGATCACTGGGGCCTCGTCCGGCATTGGCGCTGCCTATGCCCGGCTCCTGGCGTCCAACTGCGACTTCGTCCTGGTGGCCCGGCGGGTGGACCGGCTGAACGAGCTGGCCGCCGAACTGCGCGAAGCAGGTGCCGCCGTCGACGTTCTGCCCGCTGACCTCAGCACGCACGACGGCCTCGACGCCGTGACCCACCGCCTGGCCACCGGAGACGTCCGGCTGCTGATCTGCAACGCCGGAGTCGGCGGTTTCGCACCGCTCACCGACATCGATGCCGTCGAGATCGACCGTCTCCTCACACTCAACGCCGTCGGCTCCATGCGTCTGGTGCGGGCCGCCCTGCCCGGGATGCTGGCCGCCGGTGAGGGCACCGTCATCACCCTCGCCTCACTGCTGGCCTTCAGTGCCGGTCAGGAGATGCCGATACCGCGCACCCTGTACGCGGGCGCGAAGGCCGCCACGGTCGCCTTCACGCGGACGCTCACCCACGAACTCGCCGGCACCGGGGTCCATGCCCAGGTGGTGTGCCCGGGGGTGGTGGCGACGGAGTTCCACAGCGGCTTCGGCCAGGGCTACCCTGCCGCCATGACGGCCGAGGGTGTGGCGCATGCCAGTCTCGCCGGCGTCCGCCTGGGGGAGTCCGTCTGCGTCCCTGGTCTGGAGGACCAGGCTGCCGCGCTCGACGCCCTCCTGACCGGCGAATCCGCTCTGCTGACCGGCAACCATTCTTCCCCGGCCGCCCGTTACGGGCACCTGCCCGTCGCCTGAGCAGCGGGCCCCGCACCGCCCTTGCCGCGACAGCCGAGGCGGGGGCGGGCGCACACGCGAGACCGCGGGTCGGCGTCCGGCTCGGGGGCGGGGCGGGGGTGCGTCAGGAGACGCCCCGTACGCCCCGCCCCGCCAGGTTCGCGCCGATCAGCAGGACCATCCGTACCCCGCACCGAGGAGTGGGCATGTCCACCGAACTTCCCGACCCAGCCGTGTCTCCCCCCGCCGAATCCGGCTCGGCACCGACCCGGCGTACGTTCATCGCGACGACCACGGTGGCCGGAGGGGCCGCCCTGGCCGGCGGCCTGGTCGCGGTGCCCCTGCCCGGTTCCGGGGAAGCGGCCGCCGCCGAGGCGCCGCACGGCAGCCGCGTCTCCCTGACGGTCAACGGCGTCCGGCACACCGTCACGATCGACAACCGCACCTCGCTCCTCGACCTGCTGCGCGAGCACCTGGACCTGACCGGTTCGAAGAAGGGCTGCAACGCCGGGGCCTGCGGCGCCTGTACCGTCCTGGTCGACGGACAGCGGGTCAACTCCTGCCTGACGCTGGCGGTCCGGCTGGACGGCGCCGAGGTCACCACCATCGAGGGCCTGGCCAAGGGGGACCGGCTGCACCCGCTGCAGCAGGCGTTCATCGACCAGGACGCCTTCCAGTGCGGCTACTGCACCTCCGGCCAGATCATGTCCGGTGTCGCCTGCGTCCAGGAGGGCCACGCCGGCTCGGCGGAGGAGATCCGGGAGTGGATGAGCGGCAACCTGTGCCGCTGCGGCTGCTACGTGAAGATCGAGCGCGCGGTCCAGCAGACCGCGGGCCGGAAGTGAGGGCCGATTCCCATGCATCCCTTCACCTACACCAAGGCCGTGGACACGCGCGAAGCCCTCAGTGCCGGTCGGCGCGGCGGGCGTTACATCGCCGGCGGCACCACCCTGGTCGACCTGATGCGTGAGACCGTCGAACACCCCGGCTCGCTGGTCGACATCAGCGCCCTGCCCCTGCGCGAGATCACCGCCACCAAGGGCGGGGGCCTGCGCATCGGCGCCCTGGTCCGCATGGCCGAGGCCGCCGCCCACCCCAAGGTGCGCGCCCTGTACCCCGTCATCTCGCAGGCGCTGGAACTGAGCGCGTCGCCCCAACTGCGCAACATGGCCACCATCGGCGGCAACATCATGCAGCGCACCCGCTGCACGTACTTCCGTGACGTGAGCGCCGCCTGCAACAAGCGTGAACCCGGATCGGGCTGCGCGGCCCTGCACGGCGTCAACCGCACCCACGCCATCCTGGGCACCACCGACGACTGCGTGGCCACCCACCCCTCCGACGCCGCCGTCGCCTTCGCGGCACTGGAGGCGACCGTCCACCTGCTCGGCCCGGACGGGGAGCGGACCGTGCCCTTCGCCGACTTCCACCTCAAGCCGGGCAGCACACCCCACCGCGAACAGGACCTGCGCCCCGGCGAGTTGATCACCGCAGTGGAGATGCCGCCCTACCCGCGCCCGCTGAAGTCCGGTTACCTGAAGGTCCGCGACCGGCAGTCCTACGAGTTCGCGCTCACCTCCGCGGCCGTCGCCCTGCACATCAGCGGCGGGGTGATCCGCGAAGCCAAGGTGGCCGCCGGAGGCGTGGGCACCGTCCCCTGGAAACTGCCCGCCGTCGAGCGGGAGCTCATCGAACACCGGCCGTCGGACGCCCTGTGGACCAAGGCCGCCGAGCGGGCGGCTGACGGGGCCCGGCCCCTCGAACACAACCGTTTCAAGGTCGAGTTGCTCAAACGGACCATCGAGCGTCAACTGCGCATCGTAGGAGGTGGCAAGTGAGCCCGCAGCCACAGGCAGCCGTCGGAGCGGCGGTCTCCCGAGTCGACGCCCGGCTGAGGGTCACCGGGCAGGCGAAGTACGCCGCCGACAACAATCCCGACGGGGTCGTGCACGCGGTCATCGTCGACAGCAGCGTCGGCCGCGGCCGCATCACCGGCATCGACACCCGCGCCGCCGAGGCCCAGAAGGGCGTGCTGAAGGTGATCAGCCACCTCAATGCGCCCGAACTCCCGCCCGTTGAAGGGCAATGGCCGCCGGGCAAGCCGCTGCGTGCCTTCCAGGACGACCGCATCCGGTTCTTCGGACAGCCCGTCGCGGTCGTGGTGGCGGCCACACTGGAGGTGGCCCAGCACGCCGCGAGCCTGGTGAAGGTCTCCTACGACGCCCAGCGTCCCGCCACCGATCTGGCCGCCGCCGACCCCGCCGACGAGCCCGAGACCTATGCGCGCGGCGACGCCGACGAAGCCCTGGACTCGGCCCCCGTCCGGCTGGAGATGACGTACCGCACGGCCCGTAACCACCACAACGCCATGGAAGCGGCCGGCGTCGTCGCCCGCTGGGACGGCGACAAGCTCACCCTCTGGGAGAAGAGCCAAGGAGCGCAGTTCGCCGCTCACGCCATGTCCGACGCGCTCGGCATGCCACAGGACGACATCCACGTCATCGCCCCGTTCATCGGCGGGGCCTTCGGCAACGCCATGCGCACCTGGGTGCACTCCGTCATCGCCGCCGTGGCCGCACGCGAGGTGCAGCGCCCCGTCAAACTCGCCCTCACCCGCAGGCAGTTGTACTTCGGCGTGGGATACCGGCCCGCGTACGAGTACGAACTGAGCCTGGGCAGCAACCGCCGGGGGCGTCTCACGGCGTCGGCGCACGACGTGCGCGCCGAGACCTCCAGATTCGAGACACACATCGAGGACGTGCTGGCCCCCGGCCGGATGCTCTACAGCACCCCCAACGTCCGCCAGGCGTACCGGCACGTACCGCTGGACGTGAACACACCGACGTATATGCGCGGCCCCGGCTACGCCAGCGGTGCCTTCCCCGTCGAGTCGGCGATGGACGAGCTCGCCCACGAACTGGGACTCGACCCCATCGAGCTGCGGCTGCGCAACGAGCCCGCCGACGACGAGTCCAGCGGGCTGCCGTTCTCCACGCGCCGCCTGCGCGAGTGCTACCGCGTGGGCGCCCGCGAGTTCGGCTGGGAGCGGCGCAGGCCTAAGCCGCGCTCGCGGCGCGAGGGCGACTGGCTCATCGGTATGGGCATGGCCGCCGGCGTCTACGACACAGCACGGTCCCAGTCCCAGACATCCGTCCGGCTCGACGCCGACGGCACCGCCCTGCTCCAGGCCGCGACCGCCGACATGGGCGTCGGCACCGCCACGTCCATGACGCAGCTCGCCGCCGACGCCCTCGGCCTGCCCATGCGCCGGGTGACCTTCCGGCTCGGCGACTCCCGTCTGCCTCCGGCCCCCGGCCACTACGGTTCGCAGACCATGGCCAGCGTCGGATCCGCCGTCCAGGACGGCTGCGACAAACTGCGGCGGCAGGCGATCGAACTCGCCGTCGGGGACGAGGAGTCACCGCTGCACGGCGTCGACCCCGCCGGCATCGTCGTACGAGGAGGCCGACTGCACGTGCAGGACGACCCCGCGCGCGGGGAGACGTACCAGCAGCTCCTGGCCCGCAACAACCGCACCCACCTCGAAGCGATGGGCTCGTACGCCGGGGCGCCGGAAACGGAGAAGTTCTCCCTCTACGCCTACGCAGCGACCTTCGCCGAAGTCGCCGTCGACGCCCGCCTCGGCCTGGTACGGGTACGGCGCATGGTCGGCGTGTACGACGCCGGCCGGATCATCAGTCCCGCGCTCGCCGACAGCCAGGCCCTCGGCGCCATGACCGGCGGCATCGGCCAGGCCCTCCTTGAACACACGGTCACCGACCACCGCGACGGCCGGATCGTCAACGCCAACCTCGCCGACTACCTCGTGCCCACCCACGCCGACATCCCCGAACTGAAGGCGATCTACATCGACGGAGAGGACTACGAAGCCGACCCCATCGGCGTCAAGGGACTCGGTGAGGTCGTCATCGTCGGAGTGGCGCCCGCCATCGCCAACGCGGTCTTCAACGCCACCGGCCGCCGGATCCGCGAACTGCCGATCAAGCCCGAGGCCCTGCTCTGAACTCCCGGGTGGCCGCGTCGTCACCGGTCACCCGGGCTCCCCAGCGTCCGGCGGTCGGCGACGGCCCACCGCCGGGCACCAGGCCGCCGTCGCACCCTGTCCCCTCACAGTGGTGCGGCGGCGGTCCTCAAGCCCCCCATCACCCGGAGCGCACGCCCATGCTCAACATCGCGGACACGCTGTACGACTGGTGCCGCGAGGCCCGACCCTTCGCCCTCGCCACCGTCGTCGACGTCAGCGGCAGCGCACCCCTGCCACCCGGTACCTCCCTCGCCGTCGACACGGACGGCCACACGGTCGGCAGCATCTCCGGCGGCTGTGTGGAGGGAGCCGTCTACGAGCTGTGCGTCCAAGTGCTCAGGGACGGCGACAGTCCCGCCCGCGCCCGGTTCGGCTACTCCGACGACGACGCCTTCGCCGTCGGCCTGACCTGTGGCGGCGAGATCGACGTCCTGGTGCAGCGGGTCGAGCCCGCCGCCGACCCGCATCTCATCGACGCCCTCGACGCGGTCGTACGGGGCCGGCCCGTCGCTGTGGCCCAGGTGGTGGACGGCCCGGACGACCTCCTCGGCCGCACCCTCCACGTCCCCGAGGGCACGGGTGCTCACCGCGGAACCGTGGGCGACACGAACGCGGACCAGGTTGTCGCAGCGCAGGCCCGCGCACAGCTGAGGGCCGGCCGCACCCGCCGTGTCGAGGTGGGCGGCGACGCCGACACCTGCCCCGAGCGCCTGTCGGTCCTCGTCCACACCCACGCGTCCCGCCCCCGCCTGCTGATCTTCGGCGCGGTCGACTTCGCGGGCGCCCTCAGCCGGGCCGGGCAGTTCCTCGGCCACCACGTCACCGTCTGCGACGCCCGCCCCGTCTTCGCCACCCGGGCCCGCTTCCCGTACGCCGACGAGGTCGTCGCCGACTGGCCCCACCGCTACCTGGAGCGCACCGAGGTGGACGGGCGTACCGCGATCTGTGTGCTCACCCACGACGCCAAGTTCGACGTCCCTCTGCTCCGCCTGGCGCTGAGCCTGCCGGTCGGCTATGTCGGCGCGATGGGCTCACGCCGTACCCACGAGCACCGACAGCAGCTCCTGCGCGAAGCCGGCGTACCCGAGGACCGGATGGCCCGCCTGCGCTCCCCCATCGGCCTGGACCTCGGCGCGCACACGCCCGAGGAGACGGCGATCTCCATCACCGCCGAGATCGTCGCCCACATCCACAACGGCACCGGCCTGCCCCTGTCCCGCGTCCCCGGCCCCATCCACCAACCCGTCCGGACGACGACGGGCCTGCGAGAAGAGGAGCCCCAGACATGGACCCCGAACGGAGCACCTCACCTCGAAGACTGACCGAGGCGGCATCGGGTGCGCCCCTCGTCGCGGCGGCGGGTGCGGTGCCGGCCGCCGCCGCGGCACCGTCCGGCCGAGGGGTGCCGAAGGGCAACTGGCGCATCGACACCCACGCGCACTACTTCCCCGACGTGTACTACGACTACCTGGAGCGTCACGGCCGCCTCGCCGACACCCTGGCCTATGTGGGTCCCTGGTCGCTGGAGGCGCACCTGGCGTTCATGGACCGGTACCGGATCCAGGCGAGCGTCCTGTCGTTCGGCGACCTCCAGCTCACCCTCGGCCCGGTCGACGACCGCCGCGTCACCGCCCGCGCGGTCAAACGACTACGCCCACGACCTCGTGCGCACCCGTGGTGACCGGTTCGGGATCTTCGCGGTCACCCCGATGCCGGACATCGAGGGCGCGGTGGCCGAGGTGGACCGCGCGCTCGGTGAGCTGGACCTCGACGGCATCTGTCTGCTCACCAACTACCAGGGCCGCTACCTGGGCGACCCCTCGTTCGCGCCGCTGTACGAGGTCCTCGACCACCACGGCGCCTATGTCTACGTCCACCCGACGGGTCCGGAGGTGAATCCGGCCCCGAAGCTCCGCTACGGCCCCGACATCCCGGCCCTGAACTTCGTCTACGAGTACACCTTCGACGCGACCCGCGCGATGACGAGCCTGATCTACAACGGTGTCCTGCGGGACCACCCGAACATCCGCTGGCACTTCACGCACTGCGGCGGGACGCTGCCGTTCCTGTCCTACCGGCTCGCGACGCTGCACGCGTTCTTCCCGCCGTTCAACTCCGTACTGCCCGAAGGCCCCCTCGACCACATCTCGCGGCTGTACTTCGACGACGCGCAGGCGTTCACCGCCGCCCAGTTGCTGCCACTGGCGTCGCTCGTGCCGGCCGACCACATCATGTTCGGCAGCGACTGGCCGGCCGTCCACAACCTCTTCGAGGCCGACAACGTGGAGCAGATGCCGTTCCTCGAGGGACGTCTGCCGGACCCGCGGACGGGCGACCCCGAACCGCCCGTCGACAGCGTCTACAGCCCGCACCAGAGGATCGCTCTCGAGCGGACCAACGCCCTCGCCCAGTTCCCGAAACTGCGTGCGCGCATACCCCGGCTGAGTCGGCACTGAACCACGGCCGCACGCCGGGTCCTGTCACCGCGAGCCGGCTCGCGGTGACAGGACCCGGCGTGCGGCCGGTGCCGCGGGCCAGGGAGATTCGGTGGCCGGTTATCCGGTGTGCGGCAGCCGGGTGGCGGGGATGACGCCGAGCCGGCCGGCCTGGTAGTCCTCGAAGGCCTGGACCAGTTCGTCGCGGGTGTTCATGACGAACGGGCCGTAGTGGGCGACCGGTTCACGAATCGGCTGCCCGCCCATGACATACAGCTCCAGCTTCGGGGTGTGTGAAGCCTGCCGCGGCGCGGCGGCGAGGCGCAGGCTGTCGCCGGGCCCGTGCACGGCGAGTTGACCGACCTGGATCGGCCTGTTCTCGGCGCCGGCGGTTCCGGCGCCGGCCAGGGCGTAGACCAGCGCGTTGTATCCGGGGTGCCAGGGCAGGTCGACCTGGGCGCCAGGCTCGACTGTGATGTGCGCCAGCGTGATCGGCGTGTGTGTGACCCCCGGTCCGGCGTGTCCGGCGATGTCGCCGGCGATGACCCGGATCAGCGCGCCGCCGTCCGGTGTGGTCAGCAGCGCCGCCTGGCTGCCGCGGATGTCCTGGTATCGGGGCGGGACCAGCTTCTTCGCCCGGGGCAGGTTGACCCACAGCTGGGTGCCGTGGATCACGCCCCCGCTCATCACCAGGCTCTCCGGTGGCGCCTCGATGTGCAGGATGCCCGCCCCGGCGGTCATCCACTGGGTGTCGCCGTCGGCGATCCGCCCACTGCCACCGTTGGAGTCCTGGTGGTCCACGATGCCGTCGATGACGTACGTGACGGTCTCGAAGCCGCGGTGCGGATGCCACGGGGTCCCCTTGGGCTCACCGGGGGCCAGGTCCACTTCGCCGAGATGATCGAAGTGGACGAAAGGATCCAGTTCGGAGAGTGGCACATCGGCGAACCCGCGGCGCACCGGGAAGCCCTCACCCTCGTGGCCGCGCGGTGCGGTGACCAGCCGGCGCACCTCACGGAGCCGGGTTCTGGCAGGGGCGAGTGCGGGCAGGCGGGGCAGGACGAGGATGTCCTCGACGGTGATGGCGGGCATGGTGCTCCTTCCTGTTCCTCCCTGGAGGGACGCTGCCGGCGATCAGGCGAAGGGGTACGGGCCGAAGCGCCCCCATGCCACCGCACCGGCCAGCACGATCAGCACGAGGTTCGGCACGATCGCGCTGGACTCCTTGCGTCTGGCGTGGGTTGTCGCCGCCCCGGCCATCAGCAGCACGAGGCCGACGGCGGCCAGCGGTACCAGGACGGGGATGATGTCCAGCGCGGCGGGCAGGATCAGCCCGACCGCGGCCAGCACCTCCAGGGCGCCGATCAGCTTGAGCATGCCGGGAGAGAAGTCCTCGGCCCACGCCATGTTCGGCGAGGCGGCGAGCTTCTCCTTCGGTTGGGCCAGCTTCGCGCCGCCGGCGGCCAGGAAGAGCGCGGCGAGCAGGCCGGCCAGAATCCACAAAACGATGTTCATGAGTTACCAATCAAGGGGGAGGCAGACAGGGCCGGCGTTCTCGTGATGCGTCCCGATGCGCGGGAGGAAAGCGGTATTTCGCGAGAACGCCGGGGCCCTGGGATCAGATGCGTGGAACAAGACCCGCCGGGTCGCCCGTCAGGCGCCGGCGAAGGCGTGCTTGTGTGCGTCCAGCCACTGCTGGAACGTCTGCAGTTGCGGGTTCAGGCTGCGGACGACGTCGAGGTCGCGGACCGCGTTGAACTGGGGCACTTCCGCATAGAACTGGAACATGTTGCCCGACTCGGCCGCGGCGGGGAACGGCTGCGCCCGCATCGCGTCGAAAGGCACCGGCACGTACGCCACGTCTTCACCCAGGGCCACGCTGAGCTGCTCGGCCATCTGCTTGCCGGTCAGGTGCTCGCCCGCGATGGACACGGTGCGGCCGATGAGGTCGCCGCCGCGGCGGAAGATGCCGTAGGCGGTCTTGCCGATGTCTTCGACGGCGATGCCGGCGAGCAGACTGTCGGCCATCGGCATGGCCAGTACGAGCCGGCCGTCGTCTCCCCGTCGCGGCGCCATCGGGCCGAGCAGGTTCTCCCAGTAGAAGGTGGTCTGCAGGAAAGTGGTCGGCACCCCGGCATCGATGAAGAACTGGTTGGCCTCGGCCTTGGCATCGAAGTGCGGCACCTTGTAGCCGCCCATCAGCGTCGGCATGCGCTCGTCGTCGAGCGGGATGTAGTCGCGGGTGTCCTCCAGCGTCGACCAGATCACATGGGCCACACCCGCGGCCTTGGCGGCCCGGGCCATGGTGGCCGCCTCCTGCTTCTCCCGCTCGGGCGACATGTCCGCCCAGAAGTTGGTCACCAGGAAAGCCCCATGCGCCCCGTCGAACGCCTCCGTCAGGCTCCGCAGGTCGCCGAGGTCGGCCTTCACCACCTCGGCACCCAGGGCCGCGAGCTCGCGCGCGGCATCCGAGTCCGGGCGGCGCGTCAGCGCACGTACCGCGAACCCACCACCGGCGTCGGCCAGGATCGCCCTGGCCAGCCCGCCGCCCTGGGAACCGGTCGCGCCGACCACCGCGATGACCTTCTTCTCCGCCACGGCCTTCTCCTTCTTATTTGATTCAGGGGCCACGCCCCCACTACATGCCACATCATCTATCTCGGCGCCCGACGAATGCATGACGCATCATATGATGTGTCATGTACGTTAGAGCGCAGGTGTATGACATGTCAAGCACCCGGGTAAACTCGCTGCACATGAACGACACACCCGCGTGGCTGAGCCCCGCCGAGCAGCACGCCTGGCGTGCCTTCATCCGCCTGCACCAGAAGCTCTGGGCCACGCTGGAGCGTGACCTGAAGGCGCACAAACTGTCCGGCTCCGACTTCCAGATCCTCGTCGCCCTCACCGACACCCCCGACGGCCGGCAACGATTCCAGGACCTCGCCAGCACCATCGAGTGGGAACAGAGCCGCCTGTCCCACCAGATCGCCAGGATGACCAAACGCGGCCTGGTGGCCCGGGAAGAATGCGCCGAGGACGGACGCGGCGCCTTCGTCGCCATCACACCGGCCGGCCGCAAGGCCATCGAGGCCGCCGCACCCCACCATGTGGCCACGGTCCGCCGCCTGGTCATCGACGCCCTCGGCCCGGACGAACTCGCCACCTTCGCGCGGCTCTCCAACCTCATCCTCGAACAGCTGGACAACGAGCCACGATGACCTCGCCGCATATCTGTAGGCGCAGATATTGCAACGGCAGCGTCTTCTGCTCTCGGCTTTCTGCCATCCTCGTGAGTGAATGAGCAACTGCTGACCGACGACGACCCGACGCTCTATGGCCTGTTCGTGGAGGCGTTCTCTCGTCTCAGGCCCCTGGTACACCGCTACCTGGGAGTCCCGGACACCTGGTTCGAGGTGCTGCTGCGGCTGGGCCGCACGCTCGGGCACCGGCTGCGCATGACGGACCTGGCGGAGGCCGTGTCCGCAGACAGCATTCCGCGCCATACGTGACATACCGCGTCAGGGCTCTCACGGCGTTTCCGTAAAGCCGGCCGGCCGCTTTCGATCCCGGGCGCGTCAGGCTGGCCATGTCCCGCGGGTCGTAGCGGATCGGACAGGCCCCCTTGGCCTGTGCGTATGGGGACTTGGACCCATTGTGGGTGCCCGTGATGGGCGCGCTGTAGTGCAAGTAGTCCTTCTGGATCCGCCGGTTGGAAATCGCGCACCAGTGGATCGGCAGCAGTTCCAGGAACAGATTGGGATCACGCGGAGCGGCGATGTAGCCGCAGCGGTGCACGGCCAGCCGGTAGGCGTCATTCGGCGACAGGTTGATCTCCGGGAACCCCGGCAGCACCAGCCCTTTGTGCCGACGGCGCTGGTAGACCGCGACGACGTACTCGGCGAAGAACTCCTCCAGTTCCTCGATCGTCCACCGGGCCACCGCGTCCACGTCCCGGCCGCGGTGCACCACATGATTGCCCTTGTAGCCGGCGATGTGCTCGGAGAACTGGCTTCTGATCGTCTTGAACGCGGCCTCGACCTGCGGCTTGTCGGTGGGTCGGTACTTGCGGGTGTCCTGGATGGTGATCCCGTAGCGGCGGCACGTTCTTCACCGCCTGAGAGGCGAACGCCTTGCCGTGGTCGATCACGATTTCCTCGGGAAACACCACCGGGCGGGCCGCGGCGGCCGTGAACCGCTGGTCCTGAGCGAGGAGCGGCTCGCACGGCAGGCGCAGCATCCGGTGCCGAAGCCCATCCGGCCACCCGGGACGCATCGGCTCCGGCATCATCGCGTCGGCGATGACCAGGCCCGCGTCCACGCCCTTCGTGCCCTTGGGCACCAGACGCCACCCCAGCAGAGACCGGGTGCAGATGTCGATGGCGATCGTCAGGTCCACTGAGAAGACGACGTCCTCGACCGGATCGTAGGCGCGGACGTCCAGCCAGCTGGTGTCGATCATCACCAGTTCGCCCGGGCGGCTGGCGGCGATCGGACGGTAGTGGCCGTCCGGCCGGTTCGCCACCGACTGCCGCGTTGTGGCCGGCCCAGTGGTGTAGCGGCCGGGCAGGAGAGCGGCGACGTACCGGTTGAACGCTTTTTGCGCCGGTGTCTTCACCGTGCCCGGGCCGTGGACGTCAACCAGGCGGCGCTCCACCCGGCGGCGCAGCCGGTTCAGGCTGCCGGTCGAGTCGTCCTCCTCCGTCACGTAGTGCTGGGTGACGATCGCTTCGATCAACCGTGGATCCACACCCGCCAGGGGATCCGACGGCCGATGACTGCGCCGGTCCACCAGCCCCCACGGGCCCTCTTCCCGCCACCTCCGCAGACGCCGCCACATCTGTTGCTCGCTGTAGCCCAGTTCCCGCGCCTTGCTCTGAACCCGCTGGGCCGCTGGGCCAGCGGCAGGTCAGGGGCGTACTCCGGCCTGGGTTCCCCGGGCGAGATGTCCTCCGAGCTTCCACTGCGAAAGCCAGTCGTCATCTCCAGGAGGTGCTCCTGAGCGCGCTGGAGTTCCTCCAACTGCTTGTCAGTCAACTTGTCGAACAGGGCGGCAGCGTCCAGCCACAACTTCCTTGCCGAGACGTCGTGCTCAGTGGGGTCCTCGCTCTCTGGGTCAGCGTCGACGTCGTAAGGGCGGAAGGTCGGGTCCGCGAGCAGGTGCCCCACACCGATCACGGTCCACGAGCCGCTCTCCGAACGCAGCCGCACGCCGTCATCGGTCACCCCGGTCACCGTGTGCACCTCATCGTCCAGCCACAGCCTGGTCCCATGCCGCAACCGCACCGCGCCGTCAACCGTCATGCCCGTACCTCCACTGCGGCCTTTACCAGCGTTGTCTCGCGCAACGGGCGATCCAGATCCGTGACGATCCGCTGGTGCCACATCAGGTGATACAGCACGCCGCGCGCCAGATCCGGGTACTCAATGAACCGCATCAGCTCCCCGATCTCCACCGGTTCACGGGCCAGTTCCAGCAGGCGCGGTACCAGATCCGCTCCCAGATGCAGCGGACGCCGGGCACTGGAGAGCAGGTCGATGTTCACCCAGCGCTGTCCACCAGGCTCCGAAACCATCGCGTAGTCCCAGCCCAGCCGCTCGCACGTACGTTGAGTGCGCTCCTCCTGCAGCCGCACCTTTGGATCGTCCCGCAACTCGGGGTTCTTCACGTCCAGCAGCAGTACGCTGCCATCCCGGCGGCGCACGAAGACGTCCGGTGTGTGTCGCCACGTCCCACGGGCGTCGATCGCGTCGAACTCCAAGGGCTGCGTGGCGAATGCGGTCACTTGCGGGTCGAAGTCCAGCAGTGTCAGCCACTTCGACTCCAGCACGCTCTCGTAGTCGGCGAAGTCGCCCCACTTCGCCACCCAGTACTGGCCCGGCATGTGCCCCTGTCCCGGTGACTGGGGATGGACCGCACCATCCTGCCGTCCTCGAACGGTGTGCCAGCGGCTTCCTCCAGCCGCATCAGATGCTGGACCCCTCGGCATCGACGTAGCGCACCCGCACCAGGTCGATGTCCCGAACGGACGGCACCGGTACTTCCGTGTCACCGCTCACCGCGAACATCTCCTCCCCACGGACTTCTGGCCGAGCGCCCCACCGGCACCTGCGCCGCCACTGCCTCGGCGAAAACCTCCGACACTGCGAGCCGCGCTAACGGCCGGGCTGCCAAGCACCCCTCTTCGGCCGCCATCCGTACCAGTGGTGCCAACCGTCGCGACAACTCCCGCACGTCAGCCGAAGCCAGCAGGGGCGTCACCACCGTGAGAAAGGCTGCCGCAGCCCCTGCCGACGCGGGGCCCACCCGAACTGGCTCCGGTGCACACCACGCTCGACGCGCTCTTCCAACAGGACCTGGCGGCACCAGCCAGGTACGCCCGGTAGACGTCTCAAGATTCTCGGCAGCCCGAGCCGCAACAAGATCACACATGCGCGGAACGTCGCGAACCACTCTCCCGCCGACACGTTCACGCCTCCCAGTGCGGGGTATGCCCGGCCGTACGCGGTGTCCAGCCATCGCCGCTGCGCGTCGACCGTCTGCTCATGTACTTGGCTCACGCGTACCGCGGGCAGCCACTGTGAACAGGGCTTCCCCCGAACGGAATTCGCGCAACACGTCGGAGGTCTGGCCCACTGCGCCGGCACGACACGAGGCCGCTCCCCACCCCACCGCAGTACCCCACCGCACGACGGACAACGATCCAGCAGCATCACCTGATGCTCGGGGCACACCGCCGCACACGACAGCTTCCACCACAGCTGCCACACCCCACCCGACGCCAGCAGGCAGCACGGACAGGCGCGACTGCCGTACACCTCGACCCACTCCCGGCCCGCCGATGGCCGATGTGCCTTGCCCGCTGAGAGCACCGCCACCACGCTCAGCGGCCCGCCCTCGAAAACGGACAGGTGCATCCCGTCCACCAAGCCACCGGGAACACCTGTCGCCGCGTACACGGTCTGCCGGACCGTCTCATCGCACCGGACCCCGAGAACAGGGGGCCGGACATCCGCAGATGTCCCTCGAAGCCGCAGTCCCATGAGGTCGGCGACCTCGGCTGGTGGACACCGGTTCGCTCGAGCCATCCGATCCACCCACGACGCGAACGTCTCAGCGGCACGGTGGATCACGATGTGTCCCTTGCCCGGCTGTATAGCGTCATGCAGAGTTGTTGGTGTCTGAATATGTTGTCAATGCTCGGGCGTCAGTCCGAGGTAACGGATGACCGGCAGGCGAGATCGAATGTTCGACTTGAGGGGAGTTTGGGCCTTATGTCGTCTCGGATCGTGGACGTGCAGGCTGCGGTGCATACCCGCCTGGTCGTCCTCGACGGTGTCGGGCTCGGCGTCGCGGACGTCGTGCGCCTCGCCGACGGAGCCGCGCGGCCGGTCCCCGGGACCGAGGCCATGAAACGCGCCGAGGAGTCCTGGGACGCCGCCCGACAGATCGCCGCGACCGGACGCGTCTACGGCCGGTCCACCGGCGTCGGCGCCAACCGGAACGAGGACGTGCCCACCGAGGCCGCCGCCGGACACGGCCTCCGTCTGCTGCGCAGCCACGCCGGCGGCATCGGTGACGAGCTCCCGGCCCGGCAGGTGCGGGCCATGCTCGCCGTCCGCGCCAATCAGTTGCTGGCCGGCGGTTCGGGCCTGCGCCCCTCCGTCGTCACGGCCCTGTGCGAGGCGCTGGAGAGCGGCGCGTACCCGGTCGTGAACGAGTTCGGCTCGGTCGGCACCGGCGACCTCGCCGCCCTCGCGCAGGTCGGGCTCGCGCTCGCGGGCGAGCACCCGTGGCGCGGCTCGGGGGCGCCCGAACCGCAGCCGCTCGACAACAACGACGCCCTCGCGCTGATCAGCAGCAACGCCCTCACCCTCGGCCAGGCCGCCCTCGCCGTGCACGAACTGCGCGGGCTGATCGGCGCCACCCAGGTCGTCGGTGCGCTGTCACTGCTCGCCGTCGACGGTTCGTACGAGGCGTACGCTGCCCCCGTGCACGCCGCCCGCCCGCACCGGGGTTCCGCCGAAGTCGCCCGTCGGATGCGGGAGTTGCTCGGTGCGGCGGACCGGCCGACCCCTCCCCTCGGGCGGATCCAGGACCCGTACGGCTTCCGCTGCCTGCCCCAGATCCACGGGCCCGCGCAGGACGCGGCGGACGCCCTGGAGGAGGTGCTGAACGTCGAGATCAACGCTGCCGCCGAGAACCCGCTGATCTCCCCCGAGGACATGACCGCCTACCACCACGGCGGCTTCTACCAGGCCCAACTCGCCCTGTCCCTTGACCACTTCAGGCTCGCGCTCACACAGGTGGCGAGGCTGTCCACCTCCCGCCTGTCCACCCTCAACGAGCCCGCCTACACCCGCCTGAGGCCCTTCCTCGCCGACAACGAACCCGCCTCCTCCGGCGTGATGATCCTCGAGTACGCCGCCGCGGCAGCCCTCGGTGACCTGCGGGCCTTCTCGGCGCCCGCGTCGCTGGGCCACGCTGTACTCTCCCGGGGCGTCGAGGAGCAGGCCAGCTTCGCCTCGCTCGCCGCCCGGCAGACGCTGCGGGCGTGCGGCGCGTACCGTCTCGTCGTCGGCTGCGAACTCGTCGCCGCCGTACGGGCGTTGCGCCTGCGCGACCTCAGGCCCGACCCCGAGCTGCCGGTCGGCCGGGCGCTGGAGCTGGCCGAGTCGGTGCTCGACGACGACCTGGCCGACCGGCCGCTCACGGACGACGTGACGGCCGCGACCGCACTGCTGGACCGGTTCACGGACATCTGGAGGGGCAGCGAGTCATGACCGCCGAGGGGAGTACGAGCGTGACCGACAGCCCGGCCGCACGGCTGCAGGCGCTCTTCGAGGGGCACCGGCTGACGCCGACCCAGCGGCGCATCGCGCACAGCATGGTGCGGCGGGCCGCCGAGGTGCCGTTCCTGTCCAGCGTGGAGCTGGCCGAGCTGGCCGGGGTCAGCCAGCCGTCGGTGACCCGGTTCGCGGTCGCCCTCGGCTTCGACGGCTACCCCGCGCTGCGCAGGCACCTGCGCGAGGTCGCGCCCGCCGAACAGACGGGGGCCTCGGCGTCGTACAACGAATACCAGCAGGCCGTCGAGGCCGAGATCGAGAACCTGAAGCATCTGTCGGAGCTGCTGGCCGATCCACGGCCGGTCGCGAGGGCGGGCAGGCTGCTGGCCGCGTCCCGCCCGCTGCCGGTGCTCGGGCTGCGGGCCGCGGCCTCCCAGGCGTACGGCTTCGCCTACTTCGCCGCCAAGGTCCATCCGGACGTCCGGCTGCTCAACGAGGGCGGCACGATGATCCACGACCGGATCGACGCGGCGGTCCGGGCCGGCGCGTCCGCCCTGCTGTGCTTCGCGCTGCCGAGGCATCCGCGGGAGGTCGTGGACACACTGGGCTATGCCAAGGAGGCGGGGCTGACGGTGGTCACGGTCGCCGACTCCGCGTTCGCGCCGGTCGCCAAGGTGTCCGACCTGCTGCTGCCCGCCGCCGTCGGCACCGGGCTCGCCTTCGACACCGCCTGCGCGCCGATGCTGCTGGGCCGGGTGCTGCTGGAGGCGATGTGCGACGACCTGCCCGACGCCCAGGCCCGGCTGGAGGAGTTCGACGCGAAGGCGGCGGCGAAGGGGCTCTTCGTGGATTGACGCGGTGAAGTGACACGTCTCTTAGATTCGTCTCACGTTGTGCCGCTAGCCTCCCGCTCGAACGAGCACTGTGTGCCGACGCGACGAGGAGGCGGGAAGTGTCACGCGGAGGTCAGGGGCTGGCTCGGGTGGCCGTCGTCGTACGGGCCGGAGCGGCACCCATGTGGTGGCTGGGTGTGGTGGCGGCAGGCATCGGGATCCTGGTGCCGGGGCTGACGGGACGGCGGATCGGCGTGCTCGCCGGGGCCGCGCTGTTCATCGTGGGGATGGCCGTGGTGGCTAGGGGCCGGCGCAAGCGGTACGTCGCCCTCGCTCACTCCGCCGCCCGCGCGGGCAAGCACGACGTACTCCAGGACCGGCATGTGACGGTACGGAACTGGCGGCGCGGACACCGCTGGTGGCTGCTGCTTTCCTTCCTCGCCGCGCTCGGCAGCGCGTTCGCCGTGCCGGTCGCGGGCGGGCTGCTGCTGGCCGGGTGCGGGGGCGGGCTGTGGCTGAAGGCGGCGTGGCTCGGGCGGCGCGAGCGGGCGGGGGACGCGCTGCTGTGGGTGCGGGTCGACTGGCTGGGCGGCAACGGTGGGGGTCCGGTCGGCAAGACCGTGAAGGCCTACCGCAGCACCGGCATCGCGGCGGGCGACGCGGCCCCGGGTGGGGCGCGTCGCCGTGACGCTGCGCTGGCCTAGAGCCACTACAGCTGGTCATTCGCCCAGTTGGGAGCGTTCGTCGCGGACAAGGCCCGCCGGGCGGGGGTGCCGGTGGTGCACGTCGATCCGGCGTACACCTCGCGTACCTGCGCCGAGTGCGGGCACGTAGACAGGGCGAACCGGGTCTCGCAGGCCTGGTTCGCGTGCCGGAGCTGCGGATTCGTTGATCACGCAGACCGATGGGGGCACCGCCCGCTCGAGCGAAGCCGAGAGTGGGGGAGGCTCCCGCAACATCCGCGCCCGTGCGTGGGAGTTGTGGCGACGCGGGGCCCAGTCGACGGCCCCGGCCTCACGCCGCGTCAGCGGAGTGGGGCTGGACGCAAACGCAGCATCACCGCCAGTGATGCCCGTTGTGCAAGCCCGGTGCTTTTAGCGCCCGGGTGTTGACCAAGGCGATGTCGGGAGCGGCAGCCACTCAAGGGCGCCCGGGCGTGCGAAGGGTGGTGAGAGCGGACGCGTGCGCCCCTCCTGATTCGGCCACGATCTCTTCGAGGCTCTGCGGCTCCCGCACCGTCGCGAAGGCGACACCCCCGGAGCCGTCCGGCGCGAAGCCGTAAATCCCGGGCCGGGCAAGGGAGTTGTACGCGTAGTGGTGCGCGAAGTAGTACGCGCCCGTGTCCAGCGCCGCCGCGTAGTCGCCCTGCTCCAGCAGGGGCAGCGCACGCCCCTCGGCGAGCAGATCACCCGAGAAGCACGCCGGACCGGCCACGTCCTGCACCACCTCGGGCCCCTCCTTGGGCCGCCCCTTCCCGTCGTATGCCGCGATCCTGAGCGGCCACGACTCCGGCACATACACCGTCCGCGCTGCCACCTGCACGCCCGCGTGCGTGACCGCCACCGGCCGCCCGCCCGCGCTCTTGGCGTACTCGACCCGCGCCACCACCGTCCCGTGCTTGGCCAGCAACGACCGCCCGAACTCGGTCACCAGCCCGTACCGCCCGTCGAACAGCCCCGGCACCTCCTCCCGCAGTGCCCGCGCGTACTGCGCGTACGTCGGCGTCGTCGCGTCCGAGGCGAAGTTCACCGGCAGCCCGCCGCCGATGTCGATCGTGTCGATCTGTGGCCGCCCGATCCGCCGGTTGATCTCCTCGGCGAGTGCGAACGTCTCCGCGGTGCCCCGCGCCATCAGCGACAGCGGGATGCCCTGCGACCCGGTGTGCGCATGCAGCCGCGTCAGCCACGGGCGCACGGCATACGCCCGTACGACCCACTCCCGCGCCCCCTCGTCCCGCAGCGCCACCCCGAACTTCGAGGTCGCCGTCGCCGTGGAGGTCGCCTCGATGGAACCTCCGCCGACCTGCGGATTCACCCGGATCCCCAGGGGCGAGCGGCTGATCGCGGACTTCATCAGCCCGTCGATACGGTCCAGCTCCTGCGGATTGTCCGCGTTGACGGCGATCCCCAGCGCCAGCGCCTCGCGCAGCTCGGCCGGGGTCTTCGCGGGCGAGTCCAGCACCGTCCGGTCCGGCGACAGCCCCGCCGCCCGCGCAAGCGCCAGCTCCCCCGGGCTCGCGACTTCCGCGCCGATCCCCTCGTCCCGCAGCAGCCGCAGCACCGGCACCAGAGGGGTCGCCTTCACCGCGAAGGCGTGCAGCACCGGCGTCCCCGGCGCCACGACCGCGTCGAACGCGGCCCGCAGCTCGGCCGCCGACTCACGGATGCCGGTGACGTCGAGAAGCCCGACGATGGGAGCGTCCGGGCCGAGCAGCCCCTGCTCCACGGCCGCGCGGACCGCCTCGTCGCGGCGTGTGGTCCTGTCGAGGCCGCTCTCCTGGTGGTCGTTGACGTTGTTCACGGCATCCCCCGTCGTGTCGATGTCTGTGCCCCTGTATCCAGCCAAACATCGGTGACCTACCCGCGCCGAGGCAACCATGTATTGACTAGTTCTATTCATGAAGCCAGGATGTGAATAACGACAGCAACAGTCCGCAGTACACCCGCTAGGAGGCAGACCATGTCAGGACCCCGCCCCGTACGAGCCCCGCGCGGTACGGAACTGAGTGCCCTGGGATGGCAGCAGGAAGCCGCCCTGCGGATGCTGCAGAACAACCTCGACCCCGAGGTCGCCGAGCACCCCGACAAGCTCGTCGTCTACGGCGGCACCGGCAAGGCCGCCCGCGACTGGCGCTCCTTCGACGCGATGGTGCGGACGCTCAAGTCCCTCAAGCAGGACGAGACCATGCTCGTCCAGTCCGGCCGCCCCGTCGGCGTCATGCAGACCCACGAGTGGGCCCCGCGCGTCCTCATCGCCAACTCCAACCTCGTCGGCGACTGGGCGAACTGGGAGGAGTTCCGGCGCCTGGAGCAGCTGGGGCTGACCATGTACGGCCAGATGACCGCCGGCTCCTGGATCTACATCGGCACGCAGGGGATCCTCCAGGGCACCTACGAGACCTTCGCCGCCGTCGCCGCGAAGAAGTTCGGCGGGACGCTGGCGGGGACGATCACGCTCACTGCCGGGCTCGGCGGCATGGGTGGCGCCCAGCCGCTCGCCGTGACCATGAACGACGGTGTCGCGATCTGCATCGACTGCGACCCGCGCGCCATCGAGCGGCGGATCGAGCACCGGTATCTCGACGTACGCGCCGACTCCCTGGAGCACGCCCTCCAGCTCGCCGTCGAGGCCCGTGACGCCCGGCGTCCGCTCTCCATCGGCCTGCTCGGCAACGCGGCGGAGCTGCTGCCGCGGATGCTCGCCGAGAGCGCCCCCATCGACATCGTGACGGACCAGACGTCCGCGCACGATCCGCTGTCGTACCTGCCGCTCGGCGTCGACTTCGACGACATGGCGGCCTACGCCGCGAAGGACCCCGCCGGTTTCACGACCCGTGCGCGTGAGTCCATGGCCCGTCATGTCGAGGCCATGGTCGGCTTCATGGACGCCGGTGCGGAGGTCTTCGACTACGGCAACTCGATCCGTGGCGAGGCCCAACTCGCCGGGTACGAGCGGGCGTTCGCCTTCCCCGGATTCGTCCCCGCTTACATCCGCCCCCTCTTCTGCGAGGGCAAGGGCCCCTTCCGCTGGGCCGCGCTGTCCGGTGAGGCGTCCGACATCGCCAAGACCGACAAGGCGATCCTCGACCTCTTCCCCGAGAACGAGTCCCTTCACCGCTGGATCAAGATGGCCGGTGAGCGTGTCCACTTCCAGGGGCTGCCCGCGCGTATCTGCTGGCTCGGGTACGGCGAGCGGGACAAGGCCGGTGAGCGGTTCAACGACATGGTGGCGAGCGGTGAGCTGGCCGCGCCGCTGGCGATCGGGCGGGATCACCTCGACTGCGGGTCCGTTGCGTCTCCGTACCGGGAGACCGAGGCGATGCTGGACGGCTCCGACGCGATTGCCGACTGGCCGTTGTTGAACGCGATGGTGAACGTGGCTTCGGGTGCGTCCTGGGTGTCCATTCACCATGGGGGCGGGGTTGGTATGGGGCGGTCGATCCATGCCGGGCAGGTGACGGTTGCCGACGGTACGAAGCTGGGTGGCGAGAAGATCCGGCGCGTCCTCACCAACGACCCGGGCATGGGCGTCATTCGGCATGTGGACGCCGGGTACGACATCGCGGAGTCGGTCGCGGACGAGCGCGGTGTACGGGTGCCTATGCGCGAAGGTGACGACGCGTGAACCAGCGTGAACGCGAGCACGGCAACTCCTCGGTGGGGGCGGATGTCTCGTCGCCGACTGCGGGTCCGGCTGTGCCCACCCTCCCCCACTCTCAACTTCGTTCGAGCGGGGGGACCCCCATCGCCCTGCGGAACGACTGCCCACAGCCTGGCGGGGCTGCCGGACAGTCCGGCCGGCTTGAGGGCTCGCAGCCTGTGCGGGCTGGCGGCTCGCAGCCGGTGTCGACTGGCGGCTCCTTTCAGGAGATGTGGCGGGAGTTGCTGCCCGTCGGCCGTCATCCCGACTCCCGCGGGTACCGGCGCTTTGCCTGGACCGGTGCTGATGTCGAGTGTCGGGAGTGGTTTCGGGCGCAGGCTGAGGCACGTGGGCTGGCGTATGAGCTCGACCGCAACGGTAACCAGTGGGCCTGGCTCGGGGACCCGGCCCCAGGGGACGCCGTCGTCACCGGGTCGCATCTTGATTCGGTGCCCGATGGTGGGGCCTATGACGGGCCTCTTGGGGTCGTGTCCTCCTTCGCCGCGCTCGATGAACTGCGTCGGCGCGGCGCCCGGTTCACCAAGCCCCTCGCCATCGTCAACTTCGGCGATGAGGAGGGCGCGCGGTTCGGGCTGGCCTGTGTCGGGTCCCGGCTGGCCGCCGGGCAGCTCACCGTCGAGCAGGCGCATCGGCTGACCGATGGGGACGGGGTGACGCTGCCGCGGGCCATGGAGGCCGCCGGGTACGACCCGGAGGCCATCGGGCCGGACCCCGAGCGGCTCGCTCGTATCGGCGCGTTCGTCGAGCTGCATGTCGAGCAGGGGCGGGCACTGGACCTCAGCGGCGATCGGGTCGGGATCGCCAGTGCCATCTGGCCGCACGGGCGGTGGCGGTTCGACTTCCGGGGTGAGGCCAACCATGCCGGGACCACGCGGCTGGTGGACCGGCGTGACCCCATGCTGTCGTACGCCGAGACCGTGCTTGCCGCCCGCAGGGAGGCTCAACTCGCCGGTGCTGTCGCCACCTTCGGCAAGATCGTGGTCGAGCCGAACGGGGTGAATGCGATTCCCTCGTTGGTGCGTGGCTGGCTCGACTCCCGTGCCGCCGACCAGGAAAGCCTGGACGCCGTGGTCGGCGGCGTCGAGAAGGCAGCCCGCGAGTACGCCGACGCGCACGGCACCGACCTCGACGTCGTACGGGAGTCCTTCACACCCGTCGTCGAGTTCGACCACGCCCTGCGCGACGAACTCGGCCGCATCCTCGGCAAGGACACCGACTTGAAGGTGCCCGTGCTGGGTACCGGGGCGGGACACGACGCCGGGATCCTCTCCGGGACCATCCCGACCGCCATGCTGTTCGTGCGCAACCCCACGGGCGTCTCGCACTCCCCGGCCGAGTTCGCGGCAGAGGACGACTGCGTGGCCGGGGTGACCGCACTCGCCGACGTACTGGAAGGGCTGGCCTGCAGGTGACACCGAAGACCTACTGGCTGGAGCACGCCTGGCTCGACACCCATGTCGAGCCAGGCGTCGCTCTCACGGTAAACATCAGCGGCTCCGCCGCGGGCGCCGACGGGCGGATCACCGCCGTCCGCCAGGGCATCGACACCCCGCCCCCCGGCGCCGACATCCTGCGCGGACTCACCCTCCCCGGGCTCGCCAACGCCCACAGCCACGCCTTCCACCGTGCCCTGCGCGGCACCGTCCAGGTCGGCTCCGGCACCTTCTGGACCTGGCGCGAGGTCATGTACTCGTTCGCCGACCGGCTGACCCCGGACAGTTACCACGCGCTGGCCCGTGCCGTGTACGCCGAGATGGCACTCGCCGGCATCACGTCCGTCGGTGAGTTCCACTACGTGCACCACGCCCCCGGCGGCACCCCCTACGCCGACCCCAACGCCATGGGCGAAGCCCTCATCGCGGCAGCCGCCGACGCCGGCATCCGGATCACCCTCCTCGACACCGCCTACCTTTCCTCCGGCTTCGGACAGCCGCCCAACACCCACCAGCTCCGCTTCTCCGACGGCAGCGCGGACGCCTGGGCAGAACGCTGTTCAGTTCTCAAGGAACGGGATCACGCGCGGATCGGTGCGGCGATTCACTCCGTACGGGCCGTGCCCGCCGACCAGTTGGCGACCGTGGCGCGGTGGGCGGAGGAGCGGCGGGCCCCGCTCCA
The DNA here is from genome assembly GCF_030499575.1 of Streptomyces sp. DG2A-72. NCBI lineage: Bacteria > Bacillati > Actinomycetota > Actinomycetes > Kitasatosporales > Streptomycetaceae > Streptomyces > Streptomyces sp. DG2A-72. The sequence goes on along the minus strand of NZ_JASTLC010000001.1, from coordinate 4,083,868 downwards.
TGTGCACCTGTCCGAGCAGACCGCCGAGAACGACGCCTGCCGTCAGGCCCACGGGTGCACGCCCACCCAGCTCCTCGCCGAGCACGGTGTCCTCGGGCCACGCACCACCGGCGTGCACAACACCCACCTCACCGACGAGGACATCCGGCTGCTCGGCGCCGGCACCACCGGCACCTGCATGTGCCCGACCACCGAGCGGGACCTGGCCGACGGCATCGGGCCCGCCGCCGCCCTGCAGAAGGCCGGCTCCCCGCTCTGTCTCGGCTCCGACAGCCATGCCGTCATCGACCTGCTCGAAGAGGCACGCGCGATGGAGCTGAACGAGCGGCTGCGCACCCGCACCCGCGGTCACTGGACGGCCGCCGCTTTGCTGCGCGCCGCCTCCGCCGACGGTCACGCAGCCCTCGGCTGGGGGAGGCGGGCACCATCGAGACGGGCGCTCTCGCCGACCTCACGACGATCGCCCTCGACTCGGTCAGAACAGCGGGGCCGCTGCCCAGGCTCGGCGCCGAGGCAGCCGTATTCGCCGCGACGGCAGCGGACGTACGGCACACGATCGTCGGCGGGCGGCACGTCGTACGAGACGGGGCGCACGCCCTCGTACCCGATGTGCCGCAAGCTCTCGCGCAGGCAGTCGATGCCCTCCGCGCCTGACGGCCGCCGACCCCAGCACCCACGAGGACGCCATGAGCAGCAGCACCGCCATCACCAACATCGCCACGCTGGTCACCAACAACCCCTCCCTCGGTGACAGAACTCCCCTCGGTCTGATCCAGGACGCGGCCGTCGTCATCGACGGCGACCGCATCGCGTGGACCGGTGAATCAAGCAAAGCACCCGCCACTGACAATCGGGTCGACGCCGGCGGCCGGGCCGTCCTCCCCGGCTTCGTCGACTCCCACTCCCACCTCGTCTTCGCGGGCGACCGGACCGCCGAGTTCAACGCCCGGATGTCCGGCCGGTCCTACAGCGCGGGCGGCATCCGTACGACCGTCGCCGCCACCCGTGCCGCGAGCGACGCGGAACTCGAGGCGAACCTCACCCGTTACCTCGACGAGGCCCTCCGCCAGGGCACCACCACCTTCGAGACCAAGTCGGGTTACGGCCTGACCGTCGAGGACGAGTCCCGCGCCCTGCGCATCGCCGCCGCGCACACGGACGAGGTCACCTTCCTCGGCGCCCACATCGTCTCGCCGGACCACGCCGACGACCCGGCCGCGTATGTCGCCCTGGTCACCGGCGAGATGCTCGACGCCTGTGCTCCGTACGCCCGTTGGATCGACGTCTTCTGCGAGAAGGGCGCCTTCGACGGCGACCAGGCCCGCACGATCCTCACGGCCGGCAAGGCGAAGGGCCTGCACCCACGCGTCCACGCCAACCAACTCACCTACGGCCCCGGCGTCCAACTCGCGGTCGAACTCGACGCCGCCAGCGCCGACCACTGCACCCACCTCACGGACGCGGACGTCGACGCCCTCGCAGGCAGCGCCACCGTCGCCACGCTCCTCCCCGGCGCCGAGTTCTCCACCCGCGCCCAGTGGCCGAACGCCCGCCGCCTCCTGGACGCGGGCGTCACCGTCGCCCTCTCCACCGACTGCAACCCGGGCTCGTCCTTCACCTCCTCCGTCCCCTTCTGCATCGCCCTCGCGGTACGGGACATGGGGATGACACCGGACGAGGCGGTCTGGTCGGCCACGGCAGGCGGCGCGGCAGCCCTCCGCCGCGACGACATCGGCCACCTGACCCCGGGCGCCCGGGCCGACCTCACCCTCCTCGACGCCCCGAGCCACGTCCACCTGGCCTACCGGCCGGGCGTCCCACTGGTCTCCGGCGTCTGGCGCAGGGGCGAGCGGCTGGTCTGAGAACCGTTCACCGCGCCCCCGCCCGCCACCGCTGCTCCGCACCCCCGCTCACCGCCACCAGCCCCACACCCTCGCCCCCGTCCGGCGTCACCGCCGTCTCGACCGCGATCGCCGGACGGATCACCCCGTCACCGCCCACCGCGAACTTCAGGTTCTGCCCGTTGCTCCCGTCCACCGACACGCACTCCCAGATGCCCACGCCCTTGTCGGTGGCGCCCCGGCTGTCCAGGCAGTACTCGGGGTCGGCATACGACTGGACGACACCCCGTCCCGTGTCCACCCGCCACCGCTGCGTAGGGGACGCACCGCACGGCGCCGTGATGACATCCGTGCCCATCTCCATCACCCCGTGGCGGATGTCCAGGCACAGCCCCGACGCCGCGTTCACCACCTGGGCGTACGCATCGCCCGGCGGTTCATACGTCGGTGAGGGCGAGGGTGACTTCGGCGGCTTCGAAGGCTTCGAACTCGGTGAAGAAGAGGGCGATGGGGACGGTGACTTGGAGGTCACCGAGGGGGAAGGAGACGGGCTCACCGGGACCGTCGCCGTGACCGTCACCGGCGGCGCACTCGACGGTGTGGTGACCGAGCCCGCCGCGCCCACGGACGACGACCCGTCCGGCGACAACAAGTAGACCAACAGCGGCACCAGGGCCACGCCCAGGACCGCCGAGGCCACCGCGAAGCGGCGGGACTGGGGCCAAGTACCCGCAGCCGTACGGCCGTTGCTCCTCGGCTCGCTCGTGTCGCTGAGGACGTACGCCGTCCCCGCCCACGGCAGCAGCCCCTCCGCCAGCGCCGTGCGCGGGGTGTCACGCAGCGCCGACAGTTCCTCGAACGCGGCCGTGCAGTGCGGACAGTGGGCCATGTGGGCCTGCAGATCGGCGCTGTCGCGTGGGCTGTCCGGCCGTACCGCCTCCTCGATGAGGCGGCGGAAGTCCGCGCAGCGCGGGTCGTCCGAGGCGGCGAGGCGGGTGCGCAGACAGGCCTGGGCGAGTTGCTGGAGGGCGGGGGCCGTGCCGTATGTCACGTCGGCGCGGGTGAGGCCGAGCAGCGCGGCGGTGCGCTCGTCGGGTTCGCGCTCCACCACCGCGTACCAGATCAGGCCCTGCGTGCGGGAGGGGAGCGTCTGGAACGCCGGGAGCATCGAGGGGACCGGCGCGGCCGTGTTCAGCACCAGCAGCAGGCCCGCGTCCAGCCCCGCCGCCCGCTCGTCCCCGGCCCACGACGCGGCGACCTGCCCGGCCAGCAGCAGGAGCCGGTGCCGCCAGGGCACGCTCGGGTCGGTGCCGCGTGCCGTCTCGCGGGCGGCGAGCGTGAAGGCCTGGGCGGCGAGTTGCCGGGCCGTCGACTCGCTGGTCGTGCAGAGGCGGGCGTAGGCGAGGACGGAAGGGCGGTGGCGTTCGCGCAGTTCCTGCAGCGCCGGGTAAGCGGTCGGGGTGTCGGCGCGCAGCAGTTCGGTCAGCCGCGCGTCGGATGCCCCGGAATGCACGCCGTTCCCTGTGTCGCCCTGCGCCATCCCTGGCCCCTCCTCGCCTCCCACTCCTGACGTACCGGCCAGTTTGGGGTGCCCATAGTGACGGAGGGAGACCTTTGGGGAAAGTTGTATCTCCGGGTAACCGAGATCAGCAACCGAAATGAAGCAACCGAAATGAAGCAACCGAAATGAAGCAACCGAAATGAGAAGCGGCCCGGGCCAGTTGGCCGGACCGCGCTCTCACGTCTACGACTCGGTCACTCCTCGACCGTCAGCCCCTTCCGCAGCCGCACCAGCGTCCGCGACAGCAGCCGTGACACATGCATCTGCGAGATCCCCAGCTCGTCGCCGATCTCCGACTGGGTCAGGCCCGCGACGAAGCGCAGCGAGAGGATCTTCCGGTCTCTGGACGGCAGTTCGGCGATCAGCGGCTTCAACGACTCGACATACTCGATGCCTTCGAGCCCGTGGTCCTCGTAGCCGATCCGGTCCGCGAGCGCGCCCTCGGCGTCGTCCTCCTCCGGCTGGGCGTCGAGCGAGCTGGCGGTGTAGGCGTTGGACGCCGCCATGCCCTCGACGACCTCGTCCTTCGACAGACCGAGCCGCTCCGCCAGCTCCGCGACCGTGGGGGCGCGGTCGAACTTCTGGGCCAGCTCGTCACCGGCCTTGGCCAGGTCGAGCCGGAGTTCCTGCAGTCGGCGCGGTACGCGCACGGACCACGAGGTGTCGCGGAAGAAGCGCTTGATCTCGCCGACGATGGTCGGCATCGCGAAGGTGGGGAACTCCACACCGCGGCTCAGCTCGAAGCGGTCGATCGCCTTGATCAGGCCGATGGTGCCGACCTGGATGATGTCCTCCATCGGCTCGCTGCGGGAGCGAAAGCGGGAGGCGGCGAACTTGACCAGCGCGAGGTTGAGTTCGACGAGCGTGTTACGGACGTACGAGTATTCGTGCGTGCCTTCCTCCAGCGACTCCAGCCGCTCGAAGAGGGTCTTGGACAGGGCCCGCGCGTCCACCGGCCCCACCTCGTCGTACGGGGGGATGTCCGGAAGACCGGCGAGCAGGTCGTCCTGCTCCGGGGGTACGTCCGTGTCCGCGATGGGATCCAGATGTTCCGAGGGGGATGTCGACGTCGCTGTATGGGTATGCGATGCGTCGAGCCGGGGTGACATGATGTCCTCCATCGTTCTCGGCATATGGCTGCCGAAGCCTGTGCGTGCACTGCGGTGTGCGGCGCCTCCAAAGCCGGCCGTGTTTGGTTTCGTGTCTCTACTAGCCCTACCCGGTTTACCGAGCCTCCCGCAAGTGCGTTCTGTGGGGAAATGTCCGATTCTGGGCGGATGTTCGGGTGTCGGAGGGCGTAGGGAAGGCGTAGTGTTCGAGGGCGTCAGTCAGCAGTCACGACGTCGGGAGAGAGAGACGGCATGGACCGCGGCACGGTCGGCAGCGCACAGTCTGGCCGGCTTTTGGTGGAGGTCAGGGAAGAGGGCCCCAGTGCCGTCGTGACCCCGGCGGGTGAGCTGGATCACCACACCGCCGATTTGTTGCGTGAGCCACTCGAAGAGTGTCTGGCCAAAGGATTCAGCAGGCTGGTCGTCGACTGCTCGCGTCTGGAGTTCTGCGACTCGACCGGGCTCAATGTGCTCCTCGGTGCGCGACTCAAGGCGGAGGCCGCCGGAGGTGGCGTACATCTCGCCGGGATGCTGCCCGTGGTGGCGCGTGTGTTCGAAATCACGGGGGCCGAAGCGGTCTTCACCGTGCATGACTCGATCGAGGCGGCCCTGGCCGACCCGACCGGCTGAATCGGCCGGTATGAGCGCCCCGCCCGCCCCTTCGGGACCGGCGGTTTCGGGGCGTCGCACCCTCCGCACCGCCGCTGTGGCTGAAGACGGGGGTGTTCCCCCGGTCCGGCAGGGCAGGAGAAACGCGTACTGCCCGTACAGCCGTACTGACCTTGTAGTGACTTTTGAATCGTGAACTGGTGAATCGGTGAGGTGAAGCGCTGATGAGCACCACCCGGCCCCACTCGCCGGGCGACCGCGGCCGTGAGCCGAGCGGCGCGGAGGCCTCCGGCGTTTCCGGGGTGCCCGAGGAGGGCGCGTCCGTGCCGTCTGCCGGGCGTCAGGTCCGTCGGCTCAGCTTCGGCGGCGAGAGTGGGGTTGTTCCGCTGGCGCGCGACTTCACTCGGCAGGCGTTGTATGCGTGGGGCTGGATGCCGGCCGCTACCGCGGATCAGCGGGCGGCGGCTGAGGATGTGCTGCTTGTTGTGTCCGAGTTGGTCACCAATGCGTGTCTGCATGCCGAAGGGCCGGACGAGTTGTGGATCGCGTGTGACAACAAGGTGATCCGGGTCGAGGTGTCGGATCGGGGGGCGGGGCAGCCGTCGCCCCGGACTCCGCATCGTGCGGGGCGGCCGGGTGGGCATGGGATGTTCATCGTGCAGCGGCTTTGTCTGGACTGGGGGGTTGTACGGACTCCGGGCGTCGCGGGTAAGACCGTCTGGGCCGAGTTGGGCGCGCCCGCCTAATCGCCGTAGGGCTTCGGTTGTCGCGTGGCTGCGGGTTCTTCGTGGCTGGTCGCGCAGTTCCCCGCGCCCCTAACGGGGCGCTTTCGCTTCGGCACATTTCCAACACCTCCTTTGTCTTCCCTCCTTTCACGGCCGGGCGTACCTTGACGGCTCGATCTGATGTGCCGTCAGGAACTTGAGAGGGAGCGGAATCGTGTCGTACCGGAAACGAACCGCCGCGCTCGCGTCCGTCGCGGCCCTGGCCGGCTCGGCGGTGCTGATGGCCGCCCCCGCAGCCCGGGCCGAGGTCGTGGACGTGAACTACCAGTGCAAGACACCGATCGGGGACAAGAGTGCCGTCTCGCCGATCGACATCAAGGGCGTCAAGAGCGGCAGCGGCTACAAGATCACGATGTCGTGGCAGAAGGGTGTCTCGTCCAGCCCGGTCGAACTGGGCAAGGGCGCGATGAACCCGAGCGCCACCATCAAGCTGGGCGGTGCCGACAGCGGCACGATGAACGTCACCGGGCCCGCCAACCAGGAAGCCATCCCCGCCGACACCCCGATCAAGATCAGTGACTTGACGGGCACCTACACCCCGAAGAAGACCGGCAAGGTCACCTTCACGGCAGGGATCCTCACCATCAAGGCGCTCGGTACGACGACGACCTGCACGCCGTCCAACAGCCCCGGCCCCTCCCTGACCCTCGACGTCACGGCCGCCGCGGGCGCCTCCGGCTCCACCCAGTCCGGCTCCGGCTCCGACTCAGGCTCCGAACTCCCGCAGACCGGCCCCGAGGACTCGGCCATCGCCCTCGGCACCCTCGGCGGCACGGTGCTGCTGACCGGGGCGGCCGGTGTGCTGTGGCTGACACGGAGGAATCAGACGGCGCGCTGACCGCCGTCTGTGCCGTACGCCCGCCCGTCGCCCGACCGCCACCCCTCAACGAGGCGCTGCGCGCCGCCCCTTTGGGATGGAGCCGCCGATGTCGTCCGCCTTCCGTGTCCTGATCCTTGCCGTGCTGGTGTTGTCGGGTGCCGCCCCCGCCGCGTCCGCTGCCTCCTCCGCCGATGACTGGTCCCTCGCGCCCTCCGGCGGTGGGCGGCCGTCCTTCTACGCCGAGGGTGCGCCCGGGGCGGTCCTCCAGGACACGGTGTCCGTGATCAACCGGAGGGGGCAGCCGGTCACCGTGCGGCTGCGGGGGACCGGGGTCGCGGTCGCCTTCGCCGACGGGTCGGTGCGGGTGCCCGCTCGTACCCGCGCCGACGTTCCCTTCACGGTGAGCGTTCCGACGGGGGCCGCGCCCGGCGATCTGGCGGGCTCGATCGTCGCGGATGACGGCGACGGGCGGTCCAGGACGGTCGCGCTGCGGCTGCGGGCCGTCGGGCCGAAGCTCTCCGCGCTGACCGTCGAGCACGTGGCGGTGGGCGCCGACGGCATCTCGTACGAGCTGGTCAATCGCGGTACGACCGCCCTCGTGCCGACGCTCGCCGTCCGCGCCGACGGCGTCTTCGGCCGCCGCGTCCTCGACCGCGCCCCGCGCACCCTCCCCGTCGAACTGGCCCCCGGCCGCCGCATCGAACTCACCGAGCCCTGGCCCGACCGCCCTGCCCTCGACTCGGTGGACGTGCGACTGACGGTGACGGCGGCGGGCGGGGCGCGGGACGAGGCGGGGGCGTCGGTGTGGTGCGTGCCGTGGGGTGCGGTGGCAGGGGGACTGGCCGCTGGGGTGGCAGGCGCCGCGCCGGCAGTCGTACGACGTTGGCGGCGCCGTACGGCCGAAGACGGTGACGTGTCCGAATCCCCGCGTACGGAAGTCGAGTTGACGGGAGCGGTGACGTGAGGGGCAAGGTGCGGTTTCCGGTGCTGGTCGCGGTGCTGGTTGCGGTGCTCGCGCTGTTGCTGGCACCCTCGGCCGCGGCGGAGAAGCCCGCGGTCAAGCTGTCAAAGTCGCAGGCGGGGACCGGGGGTTCGATCACTGTCACCGGGAGCGGCTGGCGGGAGCGGGCGCTGCTGATGATCCTGATCTGCGGGCAGTCCGTGCCGTCCCGGGGCGTCGTCGGCGGGACCAACTCCTGTGCCAACGCGGACGGGAGGGCGGTGACGACGGACGGTGAGGGGCGGTTCGAGCGGAAACTGCCGGTCGCGGAGCCGCCCGTGCCGTGCCCGTGCGTGGTGCATGTCGCCACCGTGACCGGGGCGAAGGCGGAGGCCGACGCGATCTTCCAGGTCGCCGGGCATGCCGTGGAGCCGTTGCCCGCGGAGGCGGCCGGAGGCCGGCTGTCGGTGCTGACGGACACGCGGCTCGACGGGGCCGGCGGGCTGCTCACCTGGTTCGGGGCGCCGCCCACGCGCACGCTTGTCTTCACCGTCGGCAACGTCGGCACGTCCGCCATCAAGAACCCGGTCTTCCAGGTCGGCACCGCGCACGGCGTGTTCGCGCCCGAGTGGCAGGACCAGCAGTGGCGCGGCACCGTCGAGCCCGGCCGGAAGGCCCGTATCGAGCTGCCGGTCGAGCTGTCCGGCGGCGCGCACGGCGACTACACCGTGTCGCTGAAGTACGGCGGGAAGGTCCTCGCCGAGCAGCCCTGGGGCGTGGGCCGCCCGTGGGGCGTGACCCTGTTCTGGGTCCTGGTCTGCCTGGTCGTACCGGCGGCGGTGTTCCGCGTCGGGATGGCGGTGGTGGACCGGGTACGGCCGCGTCGCAGCACCGGCCGCGCACGCATTCGTATGCCCGAACTCATCTTTCGCCTCCCGAAGTTGAGCCCTTCGGAAGACGTTCCCTCCCCTGCCGCCTCGACCACCACCCTGCCGTGGTTCACCCCGGACTCCGATCCGGGCACGGCCGGTCCGCTCTCCGCACCGCACGACGACAGCCCGACGAGTCCTACGACTCCCACCAGGAAGGGACAGACGTGAGCAAGCCGAGGAGAGTCACACCGGCCCGCGGCCGCAGAACGGGTGCGGCGGGCGTCGCCATGATGCTGTGCGGCGCGGGCATCCTGATCGGCGTCGCCGCGACGCCCGCGCAGGCCGCCGAGGTGTCGTACGCGACCGAGTGCATCCCGCCGTCGATCTCGGGGCTGCCGCCGGTCCAGGGGACCACCAAGGTGGAGATCACCGCGCCCGCCGAGGCCAAGGTCGGCGACGAGGTCGAGATCACCTGGAAGTTCGTCCAGGCCGCCTCCAAGAACCCCGACATCCTCGACCTGGAGAAGGACACCGTCCAGCCGACCGGGACCCTCAAGGCGGCCGGCGCCCAGACCGGGGACATCGCGATGGAGGGCACGCGGACCAACCCGCCGATCCCCAAGAACAGCGACATGAAGCTGTCCGACATGAAGGGCAAGCTGAAGCTCACGGCGGCGGGTGAGGTGACGCTGACTCCGGACGCGTACAACATCAACGTCAACAAGCCGATCTCCACGGACACCAAGTGCTCGCCGAAGGAGACGGTGCAGAAGGCCGCGACCATCAAGGTGACGGACGGGGGCGGGAGTTCGGGCGGTACGACTGGAGGGTTGCCTACGGGGCTACCGACGCTGCCGACCGGTCTGCCGACGGGATCCTCATCGCCGTCGCCCAGTGAGAGCGAGACCGGCGGTGACGTCGGGGGCGGCTCCGGCACTGGCGGTTCCGACACCGGCGGCTCCAGCACGGGCGGAGGCGGTGGCCAGACCGACTTCACCGGCAAGGAGGTCCAGGTCCCGTACGAGTGCAAGACGCCGATCGGGGACAAGGAGGCGACCTCGCCGGTCCAGATCAACGCCAAGAAGAACGGCGGCAGTTTCGACCTCACCGTGCAGTTCAAGAAGTCCGTGATGGACAGCCCCGCCGACATCCCGGCCGACTCGGTCAAACCGTCCATGGAGGTGGCCCTGGGCGGCGCCGACACCGGCACGGTCCATGTCGAGGGCCCCACCAACGCCGAGCCCATCAAGTCCGGCGACCCGATCGAGATCCCGGACCTCACCGGCACGTACAAGCCGGGCGCGAGCGGTGAGACGACGCTGTCACCGGGCGTCCTGACCGTCGAGGCCCTGGGCACGACGACGACATGCACGCCGACCAAGTCGGAGGTCTCCCTCACCCTGGACACGACAGAACAGGCAAGCGGCGCTTCGGGCGGCGGCTCGGGCTCCGGCGGTTCCGGTTCCGGTTCGGCTTCCGGCGGCGGTTCGTCGTCGACGGATGGTGGCCTGGCCGCCACCGGCTCCGACGACCACAGCACGCTGAAGGCCCTGGGGTTGGTGGCGGGGACCGCTGTGTTGCTGGGCGGTGCGGTGTTCACGTTCATGCCGGGGTGGCGTTTGCGGTGAGGGGGAGTGAAGGGGGTATCGGCAGCTAACGGCACGGCAGCTAACGGCATCTAACGGCACCCTTGCTGGTGATGTGGCCGTGGGGCCGCCCGCTTCTTTGGCAGTGTCGTGCTTCCGCGAGCCGAGTAAAGGGCGCTCCGCTGCGCTACGCGTCGGCTGCGCCGATGGCCCTCCGGGCCACCCTTGACTCGGCTCGCTCCAGCACGGGTTGGAAGCGAGCGGGCGGCCCGGAGAGGTGGGTGGCCGGGTCGGCTCCGTGTCGGGTGGGTGGAGCGGCTGGCCGGGGTGGCGGGGCGCGGTTGCGTCTCGCCTGCACGCCGGGTGGGTTTGGCGGCGTGCGGTCGGGGGGGGTGGGGCGTGTGGGCGGGGTGGTGGCACGCCGGGCCGGCTTGGCGGCTGACGGTGAGTGGGTGGGGCGCGTCAGTCGGGTGGCGGCACGTCGGGTGGGTTTGGCGGTGTGCGGTCGGGGGGTGGGGTGGTGGCACGCCGGGCCGGCTTGGCGGCTGACGGTGAGTGGGTGGGGCGCGTCAGTCGGGTGGCGGCACGTCGGTGGGCTTAGCGGCCAACGGCCGGTGGGGGCTGGGGTGCGCGCCGGCGGAGGGGCGGCACGCCGGGTCGGCTCGGCGGCAGACGGCAGGTGCGGGGCGGGCGGAGCTGTGCGGGGCGTGGGGTGTCCGGCGGGCGATAGGCGGCGCCACATTTGTCACACCGGCCCCGCACGTTTGGCTTTGACCGTGAATGCTGGGCTCTGGCACAGATCTTGGGGACCGGTCGCGGAGCGTCACCCCGGTGTTCGATTGCGAGGGGTTGGATTCGCGTGAGACCGCGTACGCCTTGTCGTCTGGCAGGCGAAAGTGACGCTCCGTCAGGTCTCTGCTCGTATCCGCCGTGGTCGGCTGTGGGCGGTGACGGTGCTGGTCATGCTGGCCGATGCATCGTTTTGGGACTCTCTCGTGTTCGACGGGATCGACGACGTGGACGTCGAGGCGGTGACCGCTGCCTTCGGCAACGGTCGATGTGGTGGCGAGAGGCCGGGCGGCCGGGGCAGCCTGTCCGGACTGCGGTCGCTTCTCGGACCGAGTGCACGACTGCTATCAGCGCAGAGTGAAGGATCTCCCGCTCAGTGAGCAGAGCGTCGTGATCTGGTTGACGGTCCGGCGTTTCATCTGCGGAGCGGCGGATTGCCCGCGCCGCACGTTCGCCGAGCTGTTCACCCAGTTGACCGCCCCGTACGCGCGGTTCACGACTCGGCTCAACCACACCCTGGAGCGCATCGGGCTCGCGCTGGCTGGACGGGCCGGCGCCCGGCTGGCCGCCCAACTGGGTCTCGATGCAGGGCGGATGACCTTGTTGCGCAGGGTCATGGCGCTGCCGGATCCGCAGTTCAGCACGCCGCGGGTGCTGGGTGTGGACGACTTCGCGATCCGCCGGGGGCAGACCTACTCCACCGTCTTGACTTGCGGAGAAACCCATCGCGTGGTCGATGTGCTCCCGACACGCGAATCAGGACCGCTGGCCGCATGGCTGACTGCCCACCCAGGCGTGGAGATCATCTGCCGGGACCGGGCGGGCGCCTACGCCGAGGGCGCCCGGCTCGGCGCCCCCGATGCCCTCCAGGTCGCCGACCGGTTTCACCTGTGGCAGGGCCTCGGCCGGGCCGTGGAGACCTGCGTCGCCGCTCACAGGGAGTGCTTACGAGCACCGGCACCACTCAAGCTGGCGAGCGCCGGCACTCCGCCGGACGGCTCGGAGCCTGCCGACCGGGAGCCGGTCGGCAGACGGGCTCAGCGCAAGAAGGCTGCGCATGCCCTGGTCCACGAGTTGCTCGCGCAGGGCTACTCGCGCCGGGCGATCGCCCGGCACCTGGGCTGGGGGCTCAACACCGTGCTGCGCTACGCGCGCGCCGCGCACTGGCAGGACACCCTCCGCGAGAACCGCCCCCGGCCCAGCAGGCTGGACGCCTACAAGCCCTATCTGGACAGGCGGTTCGCCGCGGGCTGCTCGAACGTCACCCTCCTGCACCGCGAACTCCTCGCCGAGAACGCCCCCGTCACCTATCAGATGGTCCGCGCCTACATCGCCACCCTGCGCGCCACCCCGCCGCAGGCGCAGCCTCCACCGCCGACGGTGCGGCAGGTGACCGGCTGGCTCACCCGTCACCCCACAGCCCTGAGCGAGGAAGACCGCGCCGCACTCAAGGGCGTACTGGCCCGCTGCCCCGAGTTGGACGCTGCCGCGGGGCACGTCCGCGACTTCGGCGAGATGATGGCCCACCGCCTCGGTCCCACGCTCCCTGCCTGGATCGACGCCGTTGACGCCAGTCAGCTGCCGGGCCTCACCAACTTCGCCCTCCACCTGCTCCGGGACCTCGACGCCGTGACAGCCGGACTCACCCAGCACTGGAGCTCCGGCGGCACCGAAGGCGCCGTGAACCGCATCAAAAAGATCAAAAGGCAACTCTACGGACGAGCGGGATTCGACCTGCTCCGCAAGATGATCCTGCTGCAGTGACCCACCCTCGATATTCGAGTGAACGCACGAAAGGGGCTGCGTAGGGTGACCGGCGTGGACCCAGCTGACTTCTACACCGGCATCGTCGCGGAGATCTACGGACCGCTGAAGTCCTTCTTCCAGGACCCCGAACCCTACGCAGCCTTCATTCAGCAAACCGGCATGCCCGCACTGGAGTTGGGGTGCGGAGACGGTGATCCGCTGCTCGAGCTACGCCGACGCGGCCTGGACGTCGACGGCGTCGACTCCTCCGCCGACATGCTGGAGCGGCTCCGACGCCGGGCAGACGAACAAGACATCCGTGCCACCGTGTTCCACCAGCGCATGGAGGCATTGAACCTGCCCCGCCGCTACCGGGCGATCTTCCTCGCCGGGCCGACCTTCACCCTGCTCCCCGACGACGCCACAGCCCTCGCCGCCCTGCGCGGCATCCGCGCTCACCTGGCTGAGGGCGGCACCGCCCTGGTGCCCCTGTTCACCCCCGCATCGACCCCCACCGAACAGATCGGCCGAGTGCGCACAGCCGCCACACCCGACGGCGCCGAGCTCCGGGTATCCGTCGTCGCCGAGCAACGCGACGAGACAGCGCGGACACAGACGACGCTTCTACGCTACGAACGGCACCACGGCTCAGACAGCACCATCGAAGAGCGCCCGTGGATTATGCATTGGTACACCCGGGACCAGTTCGAGAAGCTGGCCACGACCGTCGGCCTGGCCGTGACCGCGGTCACCGATTCGGACGGCAAACCAGCCTCTGCTGATGGCACCGACCTGCTGCACTTCCGACTCCAAACCACCTGACCGCCTCGCCTCTCAGAAGGCCCGGGATCACCCTCCGCGACCAGTCCCCAAGATCTGTGCCAGAACCCACCAACTACCGACAGAACCACACGTTCCTCTCCCGGGGGGAATTGGGGGATCTGGGCCACTGGCGAGCAAGAGTTGCCAGCTCCGCGAGAGGTCAGGGTGGCTCAAACTTTCCAATTGAGGCCCGGCCGCCGCGGGTACGGCGGAGGCCGCCGCACCCAACCCGATGCGGCGGCCCTTCTGTGTGCGTCGGCAGACGTCAGTGCACGTCGCCCATCAGGGTCTTGACCTTTCGGCGGTACATCCACACCGCGAATCCGGCGAGGGCCGCGAGAGCTGCCTCTACGAAGACGGCGCCCTTGCCGCTCAGGTCGACGCCGGCGATGGCCGGGTTGGAGAGGAGGCTGGTGATGGAGTCGCCCGCGGTGACCGCGAGGAACCAGACGCCCATCATCTGGCTGGCGTACTTGGCCGGGGCCATCTTCGTCGTCACCGACAGGCCTACCGGCGACAGGCACAGCTCACCGACGGTCTGGATGAAGTAGATGCCCACCAGCCACATCGGGCTGACCGCCGTGCCGTTCGCCGCCATGCCGAGCGGGATCAGGAAGAAGAAGAACGAGACGCCGACCAGGACCAGGCCCATCGCGAACTTCACGATGGTGCTCGGCTCCTTGCCCTGGCGGTTCAGCCACACCCAGACGAAGGCGAAGACCGGGGCCAGCGCCATGATGAACAGCGGGTTCAGCGACTGGTACCAGGAGGACGGGAAGTCGAAGCCCAGCATCGAGCCGGACGCCTTGCCCTCACCGAACGCCTGGACGGTGGACGCGCCCTGGTCGTAGATCATCCAGAACACGGCGGCGGCGACGAAGAACCAGATGTAGGCGGTCATCTTCGACTGCTCGTTCGTCGAGAGGTCCTTGTCCCGCTTGATACGCAGCAGCACGCCCGCCGGGACGATGAGACCGATGATCGTGAGCGGGATCATCGCCCAGTTCAGGGTGAAGTGACCGGTGAAGCCGACCGCGCCGTAGAACACGGCCGCGACGATCACCCAGATCAGGCCCTTGCGCAGCCAGGCCGCGCGCTCCTCGGCCGCCAGCGGCTTCGGGACGACGCTGCTCTGCGGGCTCAGATTGCGCGTGCCGAGCAGGAACGCGGCCAGACCGATCGCCATGCCGACCGCGGCCATGCCGAAGCCGAGGTGCCAGTTGACCTCCTGGCCCACGGTGCCGATGGCCAGCGGGGCGAAGAAGGCACCGGCGTTGATGCCCATGTAGAAGATCGTGAAGCCGCCGTCGCGGCGCGGGTCCTCGGGGCCGTCGTACAGGTGGCCCACCATCGTGGAGATGTTGGCCTTGAGCAGACCCGAACCGGCCGCGACCAGGGCGAGGCCCGCGAAGAACGGCGCCTGGCCGCCGGGCAGCGCCAGCACGAGGTGGCCGGACATGATGGTGACGGCCGCGATGGCCACCGTCTTGCGCGGGCCCCAGACGCGGTCGCCGAGCCAGCCGCCGGGCATGGCGAGGAGGTAGACCATCGCCGAGTAGACAGAGACGATCACCGTCGTGGTGGCCACGTCCATGGCGAGGCCGCCGCCCATGCTGCTCTTGCCGGCGTCGGGGCCGCCGGACAGCAGGTAGACGGTGAGCAGGGCCTTCATGCCGTAGTAGGAGAACCGCTCCCACATCTCGGTCATGAAGAGAGTGGCCAGTCCGCGGGGGTGGCCGAAGAAGGTCTTCTCGGAACCGGGGGTGCCCGGGGTGGCCGAGTCCTTCGTCAGGCTGGAGGCCATGGTCGATCCTTGCTGATCGGGACGCGCTCGGAGGGTGCGATGCGCGCCCGGTGGGGGTCATCCCTTTCAAGGCTGGCGAGGGCCAGCCCGCACACAAAAGAGACCTTCAGCGTCAGATGCTTGCCAAAGGTCCCTGTGGTACTACAGGCGTTTGTTCACCATAAGGCAGGACACCGACGGATATGGAAGGACTTGAGACACGTATCACAGGTGTCGGTGGAGCCGCAGGCATATTTTCGAAGGCCATTGCCAGGGATCGCACCCTAGGGCCATAGGTTCGTAGCGATGTCGGGGCAAGGTAAGGATCGGTCCATGGGACGGTAAGAATCCGGCCTGCCGATCACACCCCGGCTCTTGTCATCCGCGGACTACCATCACCTCATGACCCGTGTACTGCTCGCCGAGGACGACGCGTCCATCTCGGAACCGCTGGCCCGCGCCCTGCGCCGGGAAGGTTACGAGGTCGAGGTGCGCGAGGACGGCCCCACCGCGCTCGACGCCGGCATCCAGGGCGGCATCGACCTGTGCGTGCTGGACCTGGGCCTGCCCGGCATGGACGGCCTGGAGGTGGCCCGTCGGCTGCGCGCCGAAGGCCACACCGTCCCGATCCTCATCCTGACCGCGCGCGCCGACGAGGTGGACACCGTCGTCGGTCTCGACGCGGGCGCCGACGACTACGTCACCAAGCCGTTCCGGCTCGCCGAACTGCTCGCCCGGGTCCGGGCCCTGCTGCGGCGCGGCGCCGCCGAGCCGCAGCAGCCGCCCGCCACGCACGGCGTGCGCATCGACGTCGAGTCGCACCGCGCGTGGATGGGCGAGGAGGAACTCCAGCTCACTGCCAAGGAGTTCGACCTGTTGCGGGTCCTCGTGCGGGACGCCGGGCGGGTCGTCACCCGCGACCAGCTGATGCGCGAGGTCTGGGACACCACCTGGTGGTCGTCGACCAAGACCCTCGACATGCACATCTCCTGGCTGCGCAAGAAGCTCGGCGACGACGCGGCGAACCCGCGGTACATCGCCACCGTGCGCGGCGTGGGCTTCCGCTTCGAGAAGAGCTGAGTCCGAGAAGTGCTGAGTCCGAGAAGTGCTGAGTCCGAGAAGTGCTGAGTCCGAGAAGTGCTGAGCAATGACTAGTACGGGTCCATGCGCCGTCGACTGATCCAGTCCACGCTCGCCGTGGTGCTCGTCGTGATCGCCGTCTTCGGTGTCTCCCTCGTGATCGTCGAGACCCGGACGATCAGCAGCACCGCGCAGGAGCGGGTGGACTCCGAGGCGGTCCGGCTGGCCAGCATCGTGGACAGCCGGCTGATCGCCACGGGGGCCGTCACGGCTGACATGCTGCGGGAACAGGTGCCGGCGGAGCGCTACGCGCAGGTCCGGATCCCGGGTGAGAAGCCCATCGAGATCGGCACCAAGCCGTCCGGCGACCCCATCAGCGCCACGCGCAAGGGCGAGCAGGGGGAGACGGTCGTCGTCCAGGAACCCCGTTCCGTGGTGACCCGTGAGGTCTGGCGGACGCTGCTGATCATCGCGGCCGTGGCGTTGCTGGCGGTGATCGCCGCGGTGCTGCTCGCCGTACGGCAGGCCAATCGGCTCGCTTCACCGCTGACGGATCTCGTCGAGACCGCCGAACGGCTCGGATCCGGGGATCCGCGGCCCCGGCACAAGCGGTACGGCGTCCCGGAGCTGGACCGGGTCGCCGACGTGCTGGACGGATCCGCCGAGCGGATCGCCCGCATGCTGACCGCGGAACGGCGACTGGCCGCCGACGCCTCGCATCAGCTCCGTACGCCGCTCACCGCGCTGTCCATGCGGCTGGAGGAGATCACCCTCACCGACGATCCGGACACCGTGAAGGAGGAGGCGACGATCGCGATCGCGCAGGTGGAGCGGCTTACGGATGTCGTCGAGCGGCTGCTGACGAACTCCCGTGACCCTCGTACCGGCTCCGCCGTCACCTTCGATCTCGACGAGGTCATTCAGCAGCAGCTCGCGGAGTGGCGGCCCGCGTACCGGAGTGCGGGGCGGGCGATCGTCAGCTCGGGCAAGCGGCATCTGCATGCGGTGGGTACGCCGGGGGCGGTCGCGCAGGTGCTGGCCGCGTTGATCGAGAACTCGCTGATGCATGGGGGCGGTACGGTCGCGCTGCGGACGCGGGTCACCGGGAATCAGGCGGTCGTCGAGGTGACGGACGAGGGGCCCGGGGTGCCTGCCGATCTTGGAGCGCGGATCTTTGAGCGGGCGATCAGTGGGCGGAACTCGACCGGGATCGGGTTGGCCGTGGCGCGGGATCTGGCGGAGGCGGATGGGGGGCGGCTGGAGATGCTGCAGGCTTCGCCGCCGGTGTTCGGGTTGTTTCTGTCTCGTACGGCTACGGAGAAGCCGGCGGGGGATTCGGAGCCGACGGTTCGGTAGCCGGGGGGGTGGGGTGCGGTGCCCGGGGTTTGCGTCGGCCGGGGGTGGGTCGCGCGGCCCGGCGTTTGCGGGGTGCCGCCTGCGCCCACCCGTGCCGCCCTAGGCGGCACGAATGCCCGCTGCTGGGCTTACCCGGAGCGGCGGCCTGCGCCCGCCGGTGCTGGGCGTTCCTCAGCCGTCGAGCCCTTGCGCTGTTCCGTCAGGAACGATTCCGCGTCGGAGACGGCCTCCCGGGCCGGGAGGGTCTTGAAGACCCAGGTGCGGTAGGACCAGAAGCGGAAGAGGGTGGCTATGCCGATGCCGAGGAACTTGAAGATGTTGGACTGGAGGGGGCTGTCCCAGTCGAAGCCGTAGGTGGCGGCGTAGAGGACGCCGTTCTCGATGACCAGGCCGACGGCGCTGAACAGCAGGAACAGGGTCAGTTCCTTCGTACGGCCGCCCTTGTCGCGGTCGCGGTACGTGAAGTAGCGGAACCCGACGTAGTTGAAGGCGATGGCCACCACCGTCGCGATGACGCTCGCCCGCACCACCTGGAGGTCGGTGACTTGCCGTACCAGGTTGAACACGAGCAGGTTGACCAGGAGCCCCGCGCCGCCCACCGCACCGAACTTGGCGATCTCACGTACCAGCAGGTCGATGCGCTGCCGTAGCGCTTGGGGGGCCGAATGAAGCCCCGAGGAACCATGTCCCATGGTCGTGCAGAGCCCCCATCGGTCGGACTACGTCAACTCAGCCATGCTAACCAGCCGCCTGCCCAAACGCCTGTGCGGCCGCACACACCCGTGGGAAAGGCAGAGGAAAGGCTTGGGAAAGGCGCGGAAACCGGCCGCGGTGGCGTGACCGATACCCTGGGGTCGTGACGTTCCCGGTAGTCGGCATGGTCGGCGGGGGCCAGCTCGCTCGTATGACACACGAGGCAGGCATCCCGCTCGGCATCAGGTTCAAGCTCCTCAGTGACACCCCTCAGGATTCCGCGGCGCAGGTCGTCAGCGATGTCGTCATCGGCGACTATCGCGACCTGGACACGCTGCGCGCCTTCGCACGCGGCTGTGACGTGATCACCTTCGATCACGAACACGTCCCGACGGAGCATCTGCGGGCCCTCGAAGCGGACGGCATCCCCGTCCGCCCCGGCCCCGACGCGCTCCAGCACGCCCAGGACAAGGGCGTGATGCGCGCGAAGCTCGACGCGATCGGCGTGCCCTGTCCGCGGCACCGCATCGTCGGCGATCCGCAGGACGTCGCCGCGTTCGCGGCGGAGGGGGACGGCTTTCCCGTCGTCCTCAAGACCGTCCGCGGTGGCTACGACGGCAAGGGCGTGTGGGTCGTACGGACCGTCGAGGAGGCCGCGGAGCCCTTCCGCGCCGGCGTTCCCGTGCTCGCCGAGGAGAAGGTCGACTTCGTACGGGAGCTGGCCGCGAACGTCGTACGGTCGCCGCACGGTCAGGCCGTCGCGTACCCGGTCGTGGAGTCCCGTCAGGTCGACGGCGTCTGCGACACGGTCATCGCGCCCGCCCCCGACCTCGCCCCGGCGCTCGCCCTGCGCGCCGAGGAGATGGCCCTGCGCATCGCCAAGGAACTGGACGTCGTCGGTCACCTCGCCGTCGAGCTGTTCCAGACCCGCGACGGCCGCATACTCGTCAACGAGCTGGCGATGCGCCCGCACAACTCCGGTCACTGGACCCAGGACGGCGCGATCACCTCGCAGTTCGCCAATCACGTCCGGGCCGTCCTCGACCTCCCGCTCGGCGACCCGCGTCCGCGCGCCAAGTGGACGGTCATGGTCAACGTCCTCGGCGGCGATTACCCCGACATGTATTACGCGTACCTGCACTGCATGGCACGCGACCCCCAGCTCAAGATCCATATGTATGGCAAGGACGTGAAGCCCGGTCGCAAGGTGGGCCACGTCAACACTTACGGCGACGATCTGGACGACGTGCTGGAGCGCGCCCGTCACGCTGCCGGCTATCTGAGAGGCACGATCACAGAATGAGCCCCGTAGTTGGCATCGTCATGGGGTCGGACTCCGACTGGCCCGTCATGGAGGCCGCCGGACAGGCCCTCGACGAGTTCGAGATCGAGTACGAGGTCGACGTCGTCTCGGCGCACCGGATGCCGCGCGAGATGGTCGCGTACGGGGAGCAGGCGGCCGAGCGCGGGTTGAAGGTGATCATCGCGGGGGCGGGTGGCGCCGCTCATCTGCCCGGCATGCTCGCCTCCGTCACCCCCCTCCCGGTCATCGGTGTCCCGGTGCCGCTGAAGTACCTCGACGGCATGGACTCGCTGCTGTCCATCGTGCAGATGCCTGCCGGCGTCCCGGTCGCGACGGTCTCCGTCGCCGGAGCGCGCAACGCCGGTCTCCTCGCGGCCCGTATCCTCGCCGCCCACGACGAGGAACTCCTCGGCAGGATGCGGGAGTTCCAGCAGGAGCTGAACGACCAGGCGACCGAGAAGGGCAGGCGCCTGCGCGGCAAGGTCGAGGGCACGAACGGCTTCGGTTTCGGGACGTGACGGCCGTGAGCTCTCTGCAGGCAGCCCGGGAACTCCTGCGCGAGTTCCCCGTCGTCGACGGGCACAACGACCTGCCCTGGGCACTGCGCGAACAGGTTCGCTACGACCTCGACGCCCGCGACATCGCCACGTCCCAGAGCGCCCATCTGCACACCGACATCCCGCGCCTGCGCGAGGGCGGCGTCGGTGCGCAGTACTGGTCGGTGTACGTCCGCGCGGACCAGCCCGAACCGGTTGCGGCGACGCTGGAACAGATCGACTGCGTACGGCAGTTGCTGGCCCGTTACCCGAAGGACCTGAGGCCCGCGACGACGGCCGCCGACATGGAGGCGGCGCGCGCGGAGGGCCGTATCGCATCGCTGATGGGCGCCGAAGGCGGCCACTCCATCGCCAACTCCCTTGCCACGCTACGGGCGTTGTCCGCGCTCGGCGTGCGCTACATGACCCTCACCCACAACGACAACGTCGACTGGGCGGATTCGGCGACGGACGAGCCCGGTGTCGGTGGACTGTCCGCCTTCGGCCGTGCGGTCGTGCGGGAGATGAACCGCGAGGGCATGCTCGTCGACCTCTCGCACGTGGCGGCGACGACCATGCGGGACGCGATGGACGCGACCCTGGCGCCGGTCATCTTCTCCCACTCGTCCGCGCGGGCCGTCTGCGACCACCCGCGCAACATCCCGGACGACGTCCTGGAACGCCTGTCGGGCAACGGCGGCATGGCGATGGTCACCTTCGTGCCGAAGTTCGTGCTCCAGGCGGCGGTGGACTGGACGGCCGCCGCCGACGAGAACATGCGCGCGCACGGCTTCCACCACCTCGCCACCACACCCGAGGCGATGAAGGTCCACCGCGCCTTCGAGGAACGCCACCCGCGCCCGGTCGCCACCGCGTCCACGGTCGCCGACCACCTCGACCACATGCGCGAGGTCGCCGGCATCGACCACCTCGGCATCGGCGGCGACTACGACGGCACGGCCTTCACCCCCGACGGCCTGAACGACGTCTCCGGCTACCCCAACCTGATCGCGGAGCTACTCGACCGCGGCTGGTCGAAGCCCGACCTCGCCAAGCTCACCTGGCAGAACGCGGTACGAGTACTCGGCGCCGCGGAGGACGTGTCCCGCGACCTTCAGGCGACGCGGGGGCCGTCCAACGCGACCATCGGGGAACTGGACGGCTGAGCACGAAGGAATGGATGCGACGGCACATGACCATAAGCGCCAGCGAAGCGCGCCGGGATCTGTTCGCCCTCATCAAGCGCGTCAATGACGATCACACCTCTGTGCGTATCAGCTCCAAGGGCGGCGACGCCGTCCTCATGTCCGCCGACGACTGCGAGTCCTGGCCCCGTGCGGGTGAAGAGTGACGGGTGTTCATTTCGACCCGGACGGCTGGAAGACTTCCTGAAGGCCCGCTATCACTACGACTGAGGTGAATGCCGGGCCCCAAACGCCTCATCCGCCAGGAAACTCCTCGCGCGCCGTGCGACGGTGACCGTACCCCCCGGACGATCACGACGTACGGAGCCCGCCATGGCAGACCTCCAGGACGAAGTGCACACGACGGCCGACGTCGACGGGCCGGACGAGCCGTTCACGGGCGAGGGCGAGGATCCGGTGGGTTCCGGTTCCGAGGAGTCCTTTCTGGCCGTCTCCGGCCCGGGCGCCGACCCCCTGGAGCGCGCTCACGCCATTCTCGCCGCGCATCCTGTCGCCGACGGGTACAGCGGGCTGCCGTGGGCGCTGCGGCATCTGTCCTTCTACGACCTGGAGACCGGTGAGGCCGCTGTCGACACGGACATGCCGCGGCTTCGGGAGGGGCATGTGGGGGCGTTGTTCTGGTCGCTGCATCTGCCGGAGGGGATGGATGGTGACCGGGCTGTCGGCGCGACGCTGGAGCAGCTGGATCTGGTGCGGACTGTGGTCCGTACGCATCCGGAGGGGCTGCGGCTGGCCTGTACCGCCGGGCAGGCCACGGATGTGCTCCGATGCGGTCGGGTCGCCGTGCTGCTCGGGCCGGCCGGAGCCGCCGGGATCGGTGACTCGCTGGGCATCCTGCGTTCCCTGTGCGCCCTCGGCCTGCGTGTCCTCACGCTGTCCGGGGTGTCCTGGGCGAGTGAGGCCGGGCTGACCCGGTTCGGTGAGGAGGTCCTGCGGGAGATGAACCGGCTCGGCGTCCTCGCCGACCTCTCCGGCGCGTCCGAGGAGACCGTCCGCCGCGCCCTCGTGGTCTCCAAGCCCCCCGTCCTGTGCACCCGTTCGGCCGCCGCCGCCCTGCGCCCGCACCCGGCCAACCTCCCCGACGACCTGCTCGCCGGGCTGGGTGAGGCCAAGGGCCTGTGCATGGTGCCGCTGACCGCCAAGCAGACCGGCCCGACCGTCCGCGACGTTGCCGACCACCTCGACCATGTACGCGCGCTCGCGGGCGCCGACTGCGTCGGACTCTCCGGCACCTACGACGTCGGCACCGCCCACCCGCGTGAACTCGCCGACGCCTCCTGCTACCCACGCCTCATCGCCGAGCTTCTCCACCGAGGCTGGACCGAGACCGATATCACCCTGCTGACCTGGGGAAACGTTCAGCGAGTGCTCCGCGGCGCCGACTTCGCGGCGCGCGCAGCACAGCAGCGCCGCGAGCCGTCGACAGCGAAGATCGCCGAACTGGACGGGTGATCAACCCTCCGGGATCATGCACAGGCAGAACGGATGCCCCGCCGGGTCGGCGAACACCCGGAAGTCCTTCTTGCCGCCCTGGTCGTCCAGGTCGAGCGGCCGCGCCCCCAGCGCCAGCACCTTCTCCTGCGCCGCGTCGACGTCCGCCCAGCTGGAGCCCGCGTCGAAGTCCAGATGGAACTGCTGCCCGTTCCGGTCCGCCCGCGGCCACTCCGGTGGTGTGTAGCCGGGCGAGGGCTGGAAGGCCAGCCGGGGACCGCTGGGCACCTGGAGTACGACCCACTCCGGGTCCTCCTCCTGCGGGGTGCCGCCCGCGATCGCGGCGTAGAAGCGCGCCAGTGCGACGGGATCGGGGCAGTCGAGGACGACATTACGGATGCGGGCCACCGGTGCCATGACGTACTCCTCCTCGGTCAGCTGGCGCACAGACAGAACGGGTGCCCCGCCGGATCCGCGTACACACGCCAGCCCCGCGAGCGGTCCGCGGCGTCCAGCGGCTGTGCGCCGAGCGCCAGCACGCCCTGCTCGGCGGCGTCCAGATCGTCGACGGTCAGGTCCAGGTGGAACTGCTGCGAGTGATCGGCCGCCGGCCACTTCGGCGGTACGTATCCGGGGGCTTCCTGGAAGGAGAGCGACTGACCGCCGGGCACGGCCAGGTCCACCCAGTCACCCTCGCCCTCCACGGTGCCGCCCAGCAGCTCGGCGTAGAAACCGGCCAGTGCGCGCGGGTCGGGACAGTCCAGGACGACGACGCCCAGTTTGGCGAGAGCCATGACTTTCCTCCTGTCTGGAGTTACCTGTATGTGCCGCTCTACCGGTAACGCGGTTACTCCATGCTCCCCTATAGGGGGTAACGTCGCAACCATGAATGACAGAACGGCCGCACCCGGCGGGCTCGCCCTCGTGGAGGCGCTGGTCAACACCGTCGACCTGGAATCGGGCATCGACGGCCTGGAGACCGCCGAGGTACGGGACCGGTTCGGCATCACGGAACGGGACCTGACGGACGTACGAGAGCTGCGCGAGTCCCTGCGTGCCGCCTGTCTCGCGCACGCCGGGCACCCGCCGCACCGCGAGGTGACACCGCTGGGCGAGCTGCTGGCGCGCGCGCCGCTGTACGTCGCCGTGGACGAGAGTGACGGCTCGGCGACCCTCGCGCCCGCCGACGACGGCCCGCTGCTCTCCCGGGTCGCGGCAGCCGTGGCCCAAGCGCTGACGGAGGGCACCTGGCTGCGCCTCAAGGCCTGTGAACTGCCCGAATGCCACTGGGCGTACTACGACCGCAGCCCAGGCGGACGCCGCCGCTGGTGCTCGATGCAGGTGTGCGGGGCGCGCGTGAAGATGCGGCGGTACCGGGCGAAGTAGCTCTGCCGGCGAGCCGGCAGGGCGGCTCTCCGGGTCAGCCGCCCGCGAAGTAGGAGGCGATCACGCCCCGCATGAAGTTCGCGTCGTCACTGAGATCGACGCTCACGTTGCCCGCGGCCCAGATCTCGTGGGTGCCGGGGACGAGATCGAGTTCGCTGACGTCGAAGTCCTGCCGCCGGTCCGCCTTGGTGATCTTCCCGGAGCGGCCCGCTACCGGCTTCGGCGCCTTGATCATGTGCAGCGCACCGTCGGCCGTCCGGTGGAGTCCGTCGCCCAGGACGAACCCGCCCGCGCCGTCCCGGGTCCCGAACGACCCGAGATCGGGGTTCTTGCGCCGCGCGGTGTCGAGGGACCTCGGCGCCTTGCTCCAGCGCTTGCCGTCCCAGTGCAGGGCGATCGTCGTCTCGTGCTCCTCCTCGCCCGTCCAGTACCGATGGGCGCCGAACGCCCAGACGTCGTCCCGGGAGACGGTGACGATGTCGGACAGCGAGGCGCCGTCCTCCGGATCCGGCTCGGGGCGATGGAACTCGGGCGTCGGGACCAACCGCCACTTCTTCCCGTCGAAGTGCATGGTCGCGGGCTGGTCGTCGCGGAAGCCCACCGCCCACACGTCGTCCGGGCCGTTCGCGGCCAGCGCGCCGGCCTGATCGACGGGGAGGTCCTGGCCGGTCCAGCGCTTGCCGTCCCAGTGGAGCAGGTCGGCCTGTGTGGTCTCTGAGCCCGCGTTCAGCGCCCATACGTCGTCGGGCGCCAGGACGGCCACGTCCGACACGCTGAAGTCCACCGATGCCTTACGCCACCTGCGGCCGTCCCAGCGGACCGCTGTCGACGTCGTCTCGAAATCGTCGGTGCTCAACGTCAACTGGCTGGCGAACAGCCACACGTTTCCGGGATCGGAGGCGTCCAGGTGCATGTTGGAGAACTCCGCGCCCTTCGCCCGGCGCAGCGGCAGCTCGGCGCGCTTCCATGTGGCGCCGCGGCGGTGCAGCAGGTGGTACTCGGTGGGGCCGTCGTCCGGTATCCGGTTGGCGAGCGCCCAGCCCTCGTCCTCGGCGGTGGCGGCCAGGTCGACCACGGCTCCGTCAGGGGACGGGCTGACGTAATCCAGGTGCCAGCGTGTCCAGCGCGGCTTCGCGTCGTCGCTTCCCTCACTGTCGCATCCGGTCGCCGTCACCAGCAGGAACGCCGCCACCACCGCCGCGATCGCCCTTGGCCCTGAGAACATGCCGGGACCGTAAGGGAACTCTTCCGGGACGGGTCCCCATGCGGTGAGCCATCACGGCTGTACCCGGATCTCCTGGGAAGCGGTCTCCGCGATGCGGCCGAGGTGTGGAGAATAGGGGTGGACGCCGCTCCGGCCGACTGAGCCTCGGCCGGACCGGCGTCCACCCTCGGACGCAGCTTGATCAGGCGGTCGGACGCCCCATCGCGCGGTACGACCATCCCGCCCGCCGCCACAGCTCCGGGTCGAGGGCGTTGCGTCCGTCGAGCAGGACACGGGCCTTGGCGACCTCGCCGAGCGCGGCCGGGTCCAGCTCGCGGAACTCGCGCCACTCGGTGAGGTGGAGTACGACGTCGGCGCCCCGGACGGCCTCGACGGCGGTGTCGGCGTAGCCGAGCGTCGGGAAGAGTCTGCGGGCGTTCGCCATGCCCTTCGGGTCGTACACCGTGACCTGGCCGCCCTGGAGGTGGATCTGCCCGGCGACGTTCAGCGCGGGGGAGTCACGGACGTCGTCCGAGTCCGGCTTGAAGCTGGCGCCGAGCACGGCGACCCGCTTGCCGAGGAAGGAGCCGCCGCCGAGCGCCTCCCGCGTCATCTCGACCATCTGGCCGCGGCGCCGCATGTTGATGGAGTCGATCTCACGCAGGAAGGTCAGCGCCTGGTCGGCCCCCAGCTCACCGGCGCGCGCCATGAAGGCCCGGATGTCCTTGGGTAGACAGCCGCCGCCGAAGCCGATCCCGGCCCGCAGGAACTTCTTGCCGATCCGGTCGTCGTATCCGATCGCCTCGGCGAGCTTGGCGACATCGCCGCCCGCGGCCTCGCACACCTCGGCCATCGCGTTGATGAACGAGATCTTGGTCGCCAGGAAGGAGTTCGCGGACGTCTTCACCAGCTCGGCGGTCGGGAAGTCGGTGACGACGAAGGGCGTGCCCTCGGCGACCGGCGTGGCGTACACCTCGCGCAGCAGCTTCTCCGCCCGCTCGCTGCGCACACCGGCGACGAGCCGGTCGGGGTGCAGGGTGTCCTGGACGGCGAAGCCCTCGCGCAGGAACTCAGGGTTCCAGGCCAGCTCGGCGTCCGGGCCGGCCGGCGCGTGCGTGGCGAGGTAGGCGGCGAGGCGCTCGGCGGAGCCGACGGGGACGGTGGACTTGCCGACGACGAGGGCGGGGCCGGTGAGACGCGGGGCGAGCAGCTCGAAGGCGCTGTCGACGTAACTCATGTCGGCCGCGTAGTCGCCATGGCGCTGCGGGGTGTTCACGCACACGAAGTGGACGTCGCCGAACGCGGCCACCTCGGCCCAGTCCATCGTGAAGCGCAGCCGGCCGGAGGACCCTTCTATGCCCGCGACATGCTTGCGCAGCAGTTCCTCGAGGCCCGGCTCGAACATCGGGACCTGGCCCCGCTGCAGCATCTCGATCTTCTCGGGCACCACGTCGAGGCCCAGCACCTCGAACCCGAGCTCCGCCATGGCCGCGGCATGTGTGGCGCCGAGATAGCCGGTGCCGATCACGGTGATCTTGAGGGCCATGGGTGCTCCAGGAGTCTTCGTCGGCAGTGCGGGGCCGAGCATAGTCGGAGGGTCTGACGGGCAATTTTCCCGCTGTCGCCAAGCTCACGTACCCGTCCTGTGGGCCTGCCCCTAAAATTTGAGTTACTTAACGGTAATTAGCGCCAGCATCACAGCTTTGGAGCGTGAGAGACCTTGGCCGGATCGGCTGACTTCGACCTGTACCGCCCGTCCGAGGAGCACGACATGCTCCGTGACGCCATCCGCTCGCTGGCCGAGGCGAAGATCGCGCCGTACGCCGCAGCGGTGGACGAGGAGGCCCGTTTCCCGCAGGAGGCGCTGGAGGCGCTGGTCGCCAATGACCTGCACGCCGTTCACGTACCGGAGTCGTACGGCGGCGCGGGCGCCGACGCCCTCGCCACGGTGATCGTGATCGAGGAGGTGGCGCGTGTGTGTGCGTCCTCCTCCCTCATCCCCGCGGTGAACAAGCTGGGCTCGCTCCCGGTGATCCTCTCCGGCTCCGAGGACCTGAAGAAGAAGTACATGACGCCGCTCGCCAAGGGCGACGGAATGTTCTCGTACTGCCTCTCCGAGCCGGACGCGGGCTCGGATGCGGCCGGCATGAAGACCAAGGCGGTCCGCGACGGCGACCACTACGTGCTGAACGGCGTGAAGCGCTGGATCACCAACGCGGGCGTGTCCGAGTACTACACGGTCATGGCGGTGACCGACCCGACGAAGCGCTCCAAGGGCATCTCGGCCTTCGTCGTCGAGAAGTCCGACGAGGGCGTCTCCTTCGGCGCCCCCGAGAAGAAGCTCGGGATCAAGGGCTCCCCGACCCGCGAGGTCTACCTGGACAACGTCCGCATCCCCGCGGACCGCATGATCGGCGAGGAGGGCACCGGCTTCGCCACGGCGATGAAGACCCTCGACCACACCCGCATCACCATCGCCGCCCAGGCCCTCGGCATCGCCCAGGGCGCCCTCGACTACGCCAAGGGCTACGTCCAGGAGCGCAAGCAGTTCGGCAAGGCGATCGCCGAGTTCCAGGGCATTCAGTTCATGCTGGCGGACATGGCCATGAAGCTGGAGGCGGCCCGCCAGCTGACGTACTCGGCGGCAGCCAAGTCGGAACGGGGCGACGGCGACTTGACGTTCTTCGGGGCCGCCGCCAAGTGCTTCGCCTCGGATGTGGCGATGGAGGTCACTACGGACGCGGTCCAGCTCCTCGGTGGTTACGGCTACACGCGCGACTACCCCGTCGAGCGCATGATGCGCGACGCCAAGATCACGCAGGTGTACGAGGGGACGAATCAGATCCAGCGGATCGTCATGGCCCGCAATCTGCCGTAAGGAGTCGTGGTGTTCAGGGGTGGAGCCCGTCGGGGCGCCACCCCTGTTTCATGAAGGGAGAGAAACACGGAACATGCCTTGAGCCGTGTTTTGTGTTCTAGACTAAAGTCGCGCCGGAACCACCCGGCACCTGGTGGCTGCTGAGTGTCGCGCTACGTTCGACGCGTGACTGATGAACGTGGAGATGTCGAATTGCCCGAGGGATGGCGGGTGGATGGGGAGCGACTCATCCATGAGGCCGAGTTGCATGGTTGGAGGCTGACTGTGGTGAGCGTTCTGGGCGCACCATGGGACGGCCCGTCCAGTCTTCGTATCGACCCCCCCGCCGATCTCGATGAGGTGGCCGGGACGGACGGCATCACAGCGGAACTCATGCGGTCCATCTCCATGGCGGAGATCCGCAGGACGACGAAGGAGCTTCGCGCGCGACTCGGCTATGCGATCGACGGGGCCCAGACAGGCGCCGTGCTCGACAGAGTTGAGACGGACCTTGACTACGCAATGATGTCCCTCGCGTACGTCCGTTTGGTGGAGCAGGGGTACCGGAGCCCGGTCACGCGGCTGTCAACAGCGTGGGGGATGAGCCGGAACACCATCAGCGGCCGTATTCGGCGAGCGCGTGCGATGGGTTTCCTCGACGGGCCACCAGGCAAGCCCGCTGACCGCCTGACCCGTAAGGCCAGGCGGTGCCTGGAGGGGGAGGAATATGAACCCGACCGAGACCGTCCCGACCGGGAATGAGCCACTAGTCGTGGTCTTCGAGCGATGGGCGACCACGCGTGGACTGGAGAACAGCAGTGTCAAGCAGTACCGGACGATGCTGAGCCGAAGCGTGGCTCCCTACTTCGGGACAAGAGCGATCGGGGCAGTCGGCCCGTCGGACATCGAGGAATGGGTCGCATGGATGGCCCACGAGCGCAGGTACAAACCATCCACGACGAGGTTCCGCTTCAGCCTCCTCATGTCGATGTTCACATGGGCGATGGAACACGGGATGGCTGACAGCAATCCCTGTAAGGGGGTTGGGCTCCCGGCCAGTCGGGCCAGGGTGCATCGTGATCAACGGGCCGAAGTGCACGTTCCCCATGCGGAAGTGGTGCATTCGGTCATCGGTGCGGCGCCCGAGCGGTACCGAGGCATGTTCTGGCTGATGGCGGGGTGCGGCCTCCGGCTCGGTGAGGCCATGGGTATCGGCCGTGACCGGGTCCACTTCAAGGACGGAACACTCACGGTCGACCGGCAGGTCGCCTGCGACGGGGATACGGGATCGGGGAAGTACGGCCGCATGCGTCTGCGGCACATCAAGTGGCGTGAAGAAGGAGACCGAGGGAGGCAGGTCCCACTTCCCGAGGTGGTCGCCCTGGCCGTGCGCAGGCACCTCAAGGAGTACGAGACGTGGGGGCCTGAGGAGTTGCTGTTCAGCAACGTGACTGGCACCGGCCTGCTGTACCCGTACTACTGGTATTCCAGGATCTGGAAGCCCGCCTTGGCCGGAGCGGGCGTCGACTACTTCAAGCCGCACAGTTTCCGGCACTTCTACGCGGCTTCCCTGGTCTCCCAGGGGGTGCCGGTGACAGAGGTCTCGGCGTGGCTCGGTCACTCGTCCGTGAGCTTCACGGAGCGGTATTACGGCGACCTCATGCCGGATGCTCCGGACCGTGCCAGGCTTGCCATCGACGGTGCCCTCGGGCTTGTGCGCCCAGCGGACGGGACCCCGATGGCAAGGCTCTTTGGTGTGGCTTGACGACAGTGTGGGCCGTGAACCGGCCTCGGCTTGCCTTCCCGGATGAGGCCGAAGCGACCGCAGCGCGGCCCTCGGAGGCCCTCAACGGCGTGGATGACGAGGCCTGCATGCATGTAATCCGGGGTTCACCTGGTGATGTCGAACGGCCCGTACAGCGCCACCGCCTCCCCGCTCGCCAAAGCCCAGTACCGGTCCCCGAAGGACCAATGCCACCACTTCGTGGGGTAGTTGACGAGCCCCGCGGCCGTGAGTACGGCACCCAGCACCTCCCGGTTCGCCCTGGCCTCCTCGCTGATGTTGCCGGCGTCGGTGTAACAGGCGCCCTCGCTGTCCTCGGGGCTCGCGTTCAGGTGGGTGCCCAAGTCCAGCTCGCGGCCGGAGATTTTCGCCAGGGTGAGGTCGACGGCGGCGCCGGCGCTGTGGGGGGGCGATCTCGGGTGGGGAGACGTAGCGGCTTGCCGCCGAGTGGATTCGGTCGGCGGGCCAGTCGGGGTGGGCGGCGCGGAGTTCGGCGGCGTACTCCTCGAAGTACGTCCGCTGGAGGGAGGGCGGGCGGTAGCCCTCGACGAAGAGCAGGCGCAGGCCCTGCGGGAGCATCAACCGGGCTTTGAGGAGCCGTTGCAGGACGCCTTCCCGCAGGTGGGCGAAGGCGGCGGACGGGTCCTGCTTTCGGGTGTCCACCAGCAGCGAGCCTTCGCGGCGGACGGCGACGAGGGGTTCGCCGCACTCCACGACGGGTTTGGCGGCGACCCTCGGGTCCGACATCAGGACGATCTCGTTCATGGTGCGATCACCTCCAATCGCACCAAACCTCGGGAGGCGCCCCCATGGGTGCGTTTTCGGCCTTAACTTGGTCGCATGATTGGCTCCTCTCGATTCCGCACCGATGTGTCGCACTCGGCGCGGATCTGGAACTACTGGCTCGGCGGCATGGGCCACTACCCGGTGGACGCCGAGGTCGGCGACCGGATCCTTTCGCTCGTGCCGGCGCTGCCCCGGTCGGCCGTCGCGGACCGGCGGTTTCTGGCGCGTTCTGTGCGGTATCTCGCCGAGGAGGCGGGAATCCGGCAGTTCCTGGACATCGGGACCGGGCTGCCCACCACCGACAACACCCATGAGATCGCCCAGCGGGTGGACCCGTCGTGCCGGATCGTCTGTGTGGACAACGACCCGCTCGTCTTCGCCCACGCCCACGCACTGCTCAACAGCACGCCGGAGGGTGCCGCCGTCTTCATCGAGGGCGATGTGCACGCCCCCGAGGCGATCCTGCGGGACGCGGCCGAGACGCTGGACTTCGGCCGCCCCGTCGCGATCACCATGCTGGGCATCCTGAACTTCGTGATGCGCACCGACGAGGCCGTCTCCGTCGTGCGCCGGCTGCTGGACGCCGTACCCTCCGGCAGCTACCTGGTCGTCTCCCACCCCACCACCGAGGTCGACGGCGAGGCGATGACCAAGGCGGTGGACTACTGGAACGGGGAGGGGACGGCGCCGATGACGCTGCGCAGCCGTGCCGAACTCGTCCGGTTCTTCGAGGACGTCGAGATCCTGGAGCCCGGCATCGTCACCTGCTCCCGCTGGCGCCCGGACGCCGCGGACGGCGAGAGTGCCGACGTCACCCACTTCGGCGGCGTGGGCAGGAAGCCGTAATTGGCATGGGCGGGATGCCCGTAATCGGCGCGCATGGCGGAATGCTCGCGTCCGTCCCGTGGCGGACTGGCGGGTAGGGGCGTACCACGGAAGGGCGAGGGAGCCAACCCTGCGCGGGTCCACGCGGGCCCCGCCGATCCGAGGAGGAACCATGCAGCAGCAGTCCACCAGCATGACCGCGATGAGCAAGCAGATGCAGGACTGCGTCGAGGCGTGCATGACGTGCCACAGCGTGTGCGAGGAGACCATGAGCTCCTGCATGCAGATGGGCGGCCAGGCTCAGATGCAGATCATGCGCGCGCTCATGGACTGCGCCGAGACGACCCGTATGTGCGCGGACATGATGATGCGCCGCTCGCCCATGTCGGCCGAGATGTGCGCGATGTGCGCCAAGGCCTGCGACATGTGCGCCGAGGCGTGTATGTCCATGCCGGACGACCCCCAGATGATGCGCTGCGCCGAGGCGTGTCGCCGCTGCGCCGCGACCTGCCGCACGATGGCCGGCGCCACGATGTGACGCCCGCCTGAACGCGCTCAAGGGCACCCCGAGGGGTGCCCTTGATGCTGCTTGCCGTGCCCGTCAGTTGCCCGAGACGGTGACCTTCTCGTCGTTCTTCAGCTGGCTGACCAGCGTCTTGACCTTGGCCTCGTCCCAGACGAGGTTGCCGCCGGAGGAGCCGGAGATCGGCATGTTCATGGACTTGCCGTCGCCGCCGGTGACGCCCTTCATCGCCCAGAACATGTCCGCCAGGTCGAACAGGCTCATGTCCTTGTCGACGACGAGGGTGTCGAGGCCCGCGCCCATCGTCGGGTAGAGCTTGAAGGGGTTGAGGACCGTGCTCGGCGTCGCGGTCTGGTTGGCCAGGGCCGCGAGGAACTTCTGCTGGTTCTTCGTACGGTCCAGGTCGCTGCCCGCGAGCGCGTACCGGGTGCGGACGAAGGCCAGGGCCTGCTCGCCGTTCAGGGTCTGCGGGCCCGCCTCGAAGTTCGCGCCGGACTTGGTGTCCTTCATCCCGCCCTTGGGGATGTCGATCTCCACGCCGCCCACCGCGTCCACGATGTTCGCGAAGCCCGCGAAGCCGATCTCGACGTAGTGGTCGATGTGCAGGCCCGTGTTGAACTCCACGGTCCGTACGAGCAGTTCGGGACCGTCCTCCGCGTAGGCCGCGTTCAGCTTCACGTGCCGGCCCGTGCCCTGGAACGTCTTGCCGGACTCGGAGCCGACGAAGGTCGGGATCTCCACGTCCGAGTCACGCGGCAGGGAGATCAGCGTCGGGCCGTTGTCGCCGGTGTGCAGGATCATCATCGAGTCCGTGCGCTTGCCCTCGGCAGATCCGGTGTGCAGCTTCTTCTTCTCCTCCTCCGACATACCGGCACGGCTGTCGGAGCCGACGATCAGATAGTTCGTGCCCGCGCCCGCCTCCGGCCGGTCGATCACCTTCGACAGGTCGACATCGCGGTTGAGCTTGGAGTCGGCCCAGAAGTACGTGCCGATGGACACCACGACCAGCAGCGTCACCAGCGTGAGTGCCGTCCACTTGATGCGGCGGCGCCAGTTCGGCCGGGGCCGCGGGTTATACGGGTCGTCAGGGCCGCCCGGCCCCCCGCCGCCGGGGGTGCCGTAGACCTGTCCTGTGTTGTAGCCGCTGTCGTACGCGTCGTCGTAGCCGCCATTGACGTACGACTGCTGCTGCGGGACCCCGCCGCCGTACGCGCTCTGCCCGGGCGGTGCCGCCGCCGGGCCGCGGCGGACCTGCCGCATCACGCGCGCGCCCTCGGGCTGTGCGCTCGCGCTGCCGCGTCCGTACCGGCCGCCGCGGTTGTCGTCGGACCATGCCTCGGGCCAATCGTTCATGCGCCCCAGTGTGCAGGGCACGGCCGTGTCCCTTACAAGGTTCGTCGGAAAATCAGGGCGCGGCTGTTGCGAATCTGACACAAAGTCCGCGCATGTCGACTCGGCATAAGGTGGGGGTCATGACAGACCAGGCCAGCGCCACGGAATCCGACACCGCGGCCATACCGGGCAAGCTCATCTCGGCCTCCCGCACCACCCTCAGCCACATCATGACCCACAGCGACACCAACCTGCTGGGTACGGTGCACGGCGGAGTGATCATGAAGCTGGTCGACGACGCGGCGGGCGCGGTGGCCGGCCGGCACAGCGGCGGTCCCGCCGTCACGGCCTCCATGGACGAGATGGCCTTCCTCGAACCGGTCCGCGTGGGCGATCTGGTCCATGTGAAGGCCCAGGTCAACTGGACCGGCCGGACCTCGATGGAGGTCGGTGTGCGGGTGCTGGCCGAGCGCTGGAACGAGTCCACCCCGCCCACCCAGGTCGGCTCGGCCTACCTCGTCTTCGCCGCGGTCGACGCCGACGGCAAGCCGCGCCCCGTGCCACCGGTGATCCCGGAGACGGAGAAGGACAAGCGGCGCTACCAGGAGGCGCAGATCCGCCGAACCCACCGGCTGGCGCGACGCCGGGCGATCATGGACCTGCGTGAGCGGCGTGCGGCCGAGGGCTTCGAGGACTGACCCCGGCTCTCACCCGCACTTCACCTCGTCCCCCCGTACCACCCCGGGCTCCGTCTGCTCCGGATCGTCGGCCCGCACCTTGCGCACCTCCCGGAAGTCCGGCCCGACGATCACCTTCAGCATCGGCCCCTGCCCCTTGACCGCGCGCAGCTCGCTCCCCGGCAGCGCGGCGGCCAGCGTCTTCGCGGAGCGGTCCCAGCGGGGGTCGAAGGTGACGACCGTCCGCTTCACGGCTTCCCGCGCCGTCACCGGTTGCCGGGTGGTCAGGAACCCGCTCGCCGCCAGCTGCTTGTCCGCGCGCGTGCCGAGCCCTGGGGTGGGCGACCCGTTCTCCACCTGGACGCGGATCTGCTGCGGGGCCACCTCGACGCTGACGGCCGTGCTCTTCGGCCGTTGCAGGGCCAGTGGCTTGTCCTGGCGCAGGGCCTGGAAGATCCGGTCCGCCTTGACGGGGTCCCACTTCAGCGTGGAACCGACGTCCTTGACGGCGTATCCCATCTGGCCGATCGGCACGGTCGTGAACTCGGACGAGGAGGGGGAGAAGTTCCGCATCGCCCGCCCGAGGTCCAGCAGTTCGTCCGTGCCGAAGCCCTTGTTGGCCCGCACGGAGCCGAGCACCGCCCGCGTCACGTCCCGGAACTTGATCGGGTTCAGCAGCACCCCGGACGACGTGGCCTGGTCGATCAGCGCGGCCATGAACCGCTGCTGCCGCTTCATCCGGCCGAGGTCGGAGGCCCCGTCGACATGCCGGGAGCGGACGAACTGCAGCGCCTCACCGCCCCTCAGCTGATGCGTGCCGGCCGGCAGGTCGAGCCCGGTGTACATGTCCTTCATCGGCTCGGCGAGGCAGATCTTCACGCCGCCGACGACGTCCACGGTCTTCATGAAGCTGGTGAAGTCGACCTCCAGATAGTGGTCGATCTTCACATGCGTCATGTGCTCGACGGTCCGCACGGTCAGCTGCGGCCCGCCCTCCGCGTACGCAGCGTTGATCTTGAGGGGATGGCCGTGGTGCCGCTTGCCGGTGGTCTGGTCGACATGCGGGGGCGTCTCGGCGTACGAGTCGCGCGGCAGGCTCACCACGCTCGCCCGCTCCCGGTCCTCCGAGATGTGCACGATCATGATCGTGTCGGTGCAGTGGCAGGGCTCGCCGCCCAGCCGGTACTCGCGCCGCTCCGCCTCGCCGATCTTGTCGCGGCTGTCGGTGCCGACCAGCAGCACGTTCATGCCGTCGCCGGCCTGCGGACGGTTCTTCATGTCCTTGAAGGGGTCGACCCGGGCGATGTCGGAGTCGAGGCTGGTGATCACCGAGTGCCCGATGCCGGCGGAGGCGAGGATCACCACGGACAGCGTGGTCACCACCCGCATGGCCCAGCGCGGCTTGTTCCGCCGTACGGGCGGCCGCGGCGCACGGGACGTCGGCTGGGGGCGGCGCGGCGTCTGGGCTCTGGACCGAGGCGGCGTGGGCGGCGTGGGCAAGGAAGGACACCTCCGCGAGGGCCGTACGGTGGGCTGCGTGTGGGATTTGTGAGCACCGTAGGCCCATACGATCTGTGGCCCGGGGCACCGCCACCGGCGGGGCGCATCGCTGTCCCCCATTCGCGGTAACGTGAGCCTCCTATGAACGCCAAGCCCGACGTGCAGCTCCCCGCCGTGTCCGTGATCATGCCCGTCCTCGACGAGGAGCGGCATCTGCGCGGAGCCGTCCAAGCGATCCTCGCGCAGGAGTACGCCGGCGAGATGGAGGTCGTGATCGCCCTCGGTCCGTCCACGGACCGCACGGACGAGATCGCCGCCGAGTTGGTCGCCGAGGACCCTCGTGTGCACACCGTCCCCAACCCGACCGGCCGTACGCCGGCCGCGCTGAACGCCGCGATCAAGGCCTCCCGCCATCCGATCGTCGTCCGCGTCGACGGACACGGCATGCTCTCGCCGAACTACATCGCGACGGCCGTACGGCTCCTGGAGGAGACCGGCGCGCAGAACGTCGGCGGCATCATGCACGCCGAGGGCGAGAACGACTGGGAGCACGCGGTCGCCGCCGCGATGACGTCGAAGATCGGCGTGGGCAACGCGGCCTTCCACACGGGCGGCGAGGCACAGCAGGCCGAGACCGTGTACCTCGGGGTCTTCCGGCGCGAGGCGCTGGAGCAACAGGGCGGCTACAACGAGGAGTTCATCCGCGCCCAGGACTGGGAGCTCAACTTCCGGATCCGCGAGGCGGGCGGGCTGATCTGGTTCTCGCCCGAGCTGAAGGTGTCGTACCGGCCGCGGCCGAGCATGCGCGAACTCGCCAAGCAGTACCGGAACTACGGCCGTTGGCGGCACGTCGTCGCCCGCTACCACGAGGGCTCCATCAACCTGCGCTACCTCGCCCCGCCGACCGCCGTGTGCGCCATCGCGGCGGGCGTGGTCGTGGGCGCACTGGTGACGCCCTGGGGCTTCGTGATCCCCGGCGGCTATCTCGCGGCGATCGTCCTCGGCTCCGTCCCCGCGGGCAAGGGACTGCCGCTGAAGGCACGGCTGCAGATCCCTGTCGCGCTCGCCACCATGCACATGTCGTGGGGCTGGGGCTTCCTGACCAGTCCCCGCTCGCTGGCCCGCAAGGTGATCGCGAGCCGACGCCCCGCGGTGCGGGTGGACGCCGACGCGCGCTGACGGGTGGTCGTCACCACGTGAACCCCGGGTTCACATGCATACACGCCTCGTCGTCCGCCCCGTTGAGGGCCTCCGCCGAGTCCGGGGTGGTGTCGTCGGTCTTCGGCGCCTTGTACGTCGTACCCTCGCGCCAGTCCGCTCCCACCACGAGCGTGACACCGGAGACGTCGGTCGACTGCTCGACCGAACGCGCCGGAATCCCCAGGGACTTGGCGACGGCGCGGGCGTCGCCCTCCAGGTCGGCGCTGGGGTAGCGGACGAGTGTCGTGGCCTCGCCTCCGGCGGCGGCCGGGTCGGCGATCGCCTCGTCGAAGCCCTTGCCGACGAGCAGGTTGACCACGTCGCTCGCGCGTCCGTTCTGCGGGGCGAGGGTGTCGGTCCCGGTGCCGTTCTGGACCAGGACCGCGATCTCGGAGTCGGGGGCCGCGGGGTCGTCGGCCGCCTGCTCAGCGGCTTTCCCGGGCCTCTTCTTCGCGTCCTTGCCGTCCAGCGCGATGTCCTCGCGCACCAGCCGGAAGAGCTGCTCGGCGTCCTCCGTGGGCTCGACGCGCGCGCCGACGTACCGGTTCGGCATCGTGGTCATGGTGATGCGTTTCGGCTCGACCTTCCGCAGCTCGTTGCTGAGGTCGTAGAGAGCCTTGACGGTGCCCAGGCCCGGGTCGACGGTGATGGCCGCGGTGGCGCGCTCGGCGAGGCGGCGCAGCTTGTTCGGGTTGCTCAGGGTGGCGTTCTCCCGCAGCACGCGGACCATCGAGTTCAAGTACATGTGCTGGGCCTTGGCGCGGGCCAGGTCGCTGCCGTCCTCGAAGCCGTAGCGGGTGCGCAGCCACTGCAGGGCCTGCTCGCCCTGCACGGGGTGCGTGCCCTTCTCCAGTCTCAGACCGGAGCCATGGCCCTGGCTGTCCTTCGAGTAGATGTTGGCGTCCACGCAGACCGGGACGCCGCCTATGGCGTCCGCCATCGACACCACGCCCGCGAAGTCGACCATCATGAAGTGGTCGATGCGGATGCCGGTGAGCTCCTGCCAGGTGGCGACCGTGCAGCCGGGACCGCCGTGGCCGAGGCTCCGGTTGGTCATCACCCGGCCGTCGCTCGCCTCGTACACCTCACCGTCGTCGGGGTCGGTGCACTTGGGGATCTGGACGAGGGTGTCGCGCGGCATGCTGACGACCGACATGTTGGTGCGGTCGGCGGACAGGTGCACCAGCATCTGCACATCGGCCAGCGGGGTCGCGCCGAAGGTCTCCCGGGCGCCGCCGAGCTTCTGGTTCTCCTCGGTGTCCCGTGCGTCGGAGCCGATGAGCAGGATGTTCAGCGGGGTCTGGCCCGCGGAGTTCGGCGTGGGCTCGGCGAGCTTGCTGTCGCCCAGGTTGAGCTGGTCCTGCTTGATGTTGCCGTTCAGGTGGCGGTAGTAGAGGTATCCGGCGCCGGATACGCCGAGTATGAGGACCGCCAGGGTCATCGCCGACCAGCGAAGCACCCGCCGCCCCTGCCTCGGCCGGCGTGTGCCGTGCCGGCCGTCACCCTCCGCGTCGTCCCGCTCGCCGGCCCCCTCGGCGACCGGCACGGCCTCCCGCACACCGTTCTGCGTCAACTCGCCCGTCCTCCCCACCCCTTGCGCCCACCGGCGTCACACAGAGGCCCGTCGTCTGTCCTGGAGACATACGACGGGCCCGTGAGGTTGCCCCTAAGGCCTCAACTGGCGCACTGGACCTTGTCGGCGGTGGACTTCTCCACGTCCGGCGTCGCTGCCGAGGCGGAGTTGAGCTTGACGCCCGCGCCCTTGAAGTCCTTGCCGAGGATCAGGGTCATCGTCGGCAGACCCTGGGCGTTGTCCACGCTCTCGCCCGGCTTCATCGCCGAACCGGACAGGCCCATGATGTCGGCGAGCCGACGCGCCTGGTCCGCCTGGTCGGGAGCGTACTCCAGAGTGGTTTTCGCCTGCGTTGCCTCGGCGTTGCCCGCGTTTTCCGACTTGGTCACGCCCGCCTCGGTCTGCAGGTAGGCCAGCTCCGCCTGCGCACTGCCGGCGACGGCACCGCCGTTGAGGATCCGCACCCGCACCTCGGAGGCGTCGGCCTTGGTGCCCTTCAGCCGGGCGGCGACCGCGGCCTTCTCCTTCTTCTCCTGCGCCTTGACCTCGGTGAACGAGATGTCGTTCGTGATCATGTCGAAGACCTGGGGCGCCTTCGTCTCGTCGACGACGACCGTCGCCTTGACCACCTCGGCGGGGTTGTCCTTCACCGGGATCGTGGTGAAGGTGATGTTCTTCGTCGGCACCTTCTTCAGCTCCAGGGCGATGTCCTTGAGCGTGTTGACGCTGCCGATCGGCTCGTCCACGGTCAGCGCCTTGGTGGCGGCCTCGGCCAGCTTCAGCAGCTTGGCGGGGTTGGTGAGGGTGTTGCCGGAGGACATCTTGCGCATCAGCGAGCCCAGGAACTGCTGCTGCACCTTGATGCGGTCCAGGTCGCCGCTGTTGCCGAAGCTCTTCCGGGTGCGCAGGAAGGCGAGTGCCTGCTCGCCCTCGACCGTCGACTCGCCGGCGGGCAGGACCAGCTTCGACTGCTTGTCGTTGACCGCGTCCTCCACACAGACCTTGACGCCGTCCACGGCCGTGGTCAGCGTCTTCACCGCGTTGAAGTCGGCCATCATGAAGTGGTCCGGCTGGATGCCCGTGGCCGCCTTCACGGTGCGCATGGTGCAGCCCGCGTCCCGGCCGCTCTCGCCGAGGCTCCGGTTGAAGCGGACGCCTTCCTGCCCCGGAATCACCGTCTCGGTGCCGTCCTCCTGCGTCGTCGGACAGTCCGGGATGTCGACGATCAGGTCACGGGGGATGCTCAGCGCGGTCGCGTTCGAGCGGTCCTTGGAGACGTGCAGCAGGATCGTGGTGTCGGCGTGCCCGACGCTGCCGGCGTCGCCGTAACTCCCGTTGCCCTCACCGGTCCGCTTGTCGGTGCCGATGACGAGGATGTTGAAGGCCTCGTCCTTGCTGAAGTTGCTGGCGCCCGCGTCGCCGATGTCCGTCGTCGAGACGTTGCCTGCCAAGTACTGGAGGTAGAGGTATCCGGCGCCCGCCGCGGCGACGAGGACGAACGCCATGGTGCCGCCGGTCCACAGCACGGCCCTCTTCGCCTTCGACTTCTTCTGCTTCGCCGGCCGGCGACCACGCCGCCCGGGCAGCGGCTCCTCCGGCGGGACCCCGCGGCGCTTGCGCTGCGGCGGGATGTCGCGGCCGGGGGCCTTGGGAGACGTACGGCTTCGGGGAGCACCCGTGCCTGTTTCGGCCGCTGGTCTGCGGGGCCGGGGAACCGACGACTGCGGAGCGGAAGGGCTCAGTCGCAGTTCGTATTCGCCGGTGTTCGGATTGAGTACCCACTGGTCTGCGGGATCGATGTCGTCCCCCCGCCCACGGCCTTGCGCGTCCACGGTTGTCCGAAACCTCCGTCAGGGCCACGCGGCGCTCTCCCCCCGGAAAGCGCACGGGTGTTGGTGAACACGGTGCTCGACCCCAGGACAGATTTCGTGGCCGGGGATCACTGAATCGCTCACACTATCCGCCCAGTTGGGCATCGAGCGACGCAGTGACAAACTCCACGACCTTATATCCGGCCATTCCACCCCATTTCCCTGAAAGTGAGTTCCCTGTCCTGGTGTGCGAGTTCCCCTTGTGTCTTCTATACGTACGCAGGGCGCGCCGCGTTCGAATCACCAGCGGTAGGGCGCGTACACGTCCATGCACTGCTTGGTGTCCGAGCCGTTGATTTCGTCGGAGTTGCCCGGCAGATCCCCCGCCTTGGGCGCCGACTGCTTCGGGTACGTGGTGCCCGTGCGCCAGTCGCCGCCGACGACGACCGTGACACCGGAGACGTCGGTCGACTTCTTCACCGAACTCATGGGAATCCCCAGGGACTTGGCGACAGCCTGGGCGTCGTCCTGCAATTCGGCGCTCGGGTAGCGCACGACCGTCCGGTCCTCGGAGAGTGTCGCCGAGGTGTCCGCCGTGGCCTTGGTGAAGCCCTTGGACACCAGGGCCTGGGCGACCGTGCCGGCGCGACCGGAGACCGGGGCGGTGGTGGAGGACTGCGTGGCGTTCTGCACCAGGACGCCGACCGCGGCCTTGTCCACGGCGGTGGCGGTCGGCTCCTTGCTCGCCGGCTTCTTCTCCTGCGCCTTCGGGCCCTTGTCGTCGAAGGGCACGTCGTCGCGGAGCATCGACCAGATCTTCTCGGCGGCGGCGCCGTCCGGCACCAAGTGGTCGCTGTTCTGGGCGTCCTGGACCGTGGGCAGCGTCGTCATGGTGATCCGGTCGGTGGGCACCGTCCTGAGCTGCGTGCCCAGGTCGTAGAGCTGCTTGACGGTGCCGATCTCCTGGGAGACCTTCAGGGACTTCGTGGCCGCCTCGGCCAGGTTCATCAGCCGGCCGGTGTCGCTGAAGACGTTCTGCTGCTTGAGGGTGCGGAGCATCGAGTTCAGGTACATGTGCTGGGCCCGCGCCCGCAGCGGGTCGCTGCCCCAGGCGTGCCGGGTGCGCAGCCACTGGAGCGCCTGCTTGCCCTCGACCTTCTTGCGGCCGGCCGTCAGCTTCAGGCCGGAGCCGCCGGGCACACCCGGCAGCGGACGGTCCCACACGTTCTGCTTCACACACACCTCGACGCCGCCGATGGCGTCCGCCATGCTCACCACGCCCGCGAAGTCGATGGTCATCCAGTGGTCGATGTAGACGCCGGTGAGGTTCTGCCAGGTGGCCAGCGTGCAGCCGGCTCCGCCACGGGCCAGCGACTCGTTGATGATCGTGTTGGTGGGCGGATACGTCTTGCCGGTGTCGGGGTCCTTGCACTCGGGG
This sequence comes from Streptomyces sp. DG2A-72, assembly GCF_030499575.1. NCBI lineage: Bacteria > Bacillati > Actinomycetota > Actinomycetes > Kitasatosporales > Streptomycetaceae > Streptomyces > Streptomyces sp. DG2A-72. The sequence goes on along the minus strand of NZ_JASTLC010000001.1, from coordinate 4,042,106 downwards.
ATGTCGACCCGGGTGTCCCGGGGAATGCTCACCACGGCCGCGCTCTTGCGGTCCGCGGAGAGGTGGATGAGCATCTGCACATCGCCGAGCGGCGGGTTGCCGCGGTTGTCCCGGCTGCCGCCCAGTGCCACGTTCTCGTCGGAGTTACGGCTGTCGGAGCCGATCAGCAGGATGTTCAGCGGGGTCTGCCCGGCGGCGTTCGGGGTGGCCCTGCCCACCTTGGAGTCGCCGCTGGCGCGCTCGCCCTTCACGATGTTGTCGTTCAGGTGCTGGTAGTAGAGGTATCCGGCGCCGGCCGTCCCGAGTATCAGCACCGAAAGCGTCGTCGCGGACCATCTCAGCAACCGGTGCTTGCGCTGGGGCCGCCGGCGGTGTCCGAGCGGCGTCCCCTCTTTCTCCTCAACGCTGAGCGTCATCCGCTGTCTCCCACCCTCGCGCCAATGAAACGGACCTGCTTTGCGTCCTGTGAGACGTAAAGCAGGCCCGTCAGGTCACCTCATTTGGCACATTCGACCTTGTCGGCCGTGGATTTCTGCACGCCCTCCGGCGTCGACCCCGAGGAGGAGTTGAGTTTCACCCCGGCTCCCTTGAAGTCCTTGCCCAGGGTGAGGGTCATCGTGGGCAGGCCCTGGGAGTTCTCCACGCTCTCGCCCGGCTTCAGCGCGGAACCGGACAGGCCCATGATGTCGGCGAGCCTGCGGGCCTGGTCGGCCTGGTCGGGGGAGTACTCGAGCGTCGTCTTCGCCAGGTCGGCGTCGGCGTTCCCGGCGTTCTCCGACTTCAGTACGCCCTCCTCGTTCTGCAGATACTCCAGCTCCCCCTGCGCGCTGCCGGCCTCGGCGCCGCCGTTGAGGATTCGCACCCGCACCTCGGAGGCGTCGGCCTTGGTGCCCTTCAGCCGGGCGGCCACGGCGGCGGCTTCCTTCTTCTTCTGCGCCTTGACCTCGGTGAACGACACATCGTTCTTGATCATGTTGAAGACTTCGGGCGCAGTCGTGTCGTTGACGACGACCGTCGCCTTCACCTTCTCGGCCGGGTTGTCGATCACCGGCACCGTGGTGAAGGTCAGGTTCTTGGTGTTGAGCTTGCCCAGCTCCAGACCGAGGTCCTTCAGCTTGCTGATGCTGTCCAGCTTGGAGTCGACGCTCAGTGCCTTGGTGCCCGCCTCGGCCAGCTTGATCATCTTCGACGGGTCGGTGAGCGTGTCGTTGGACTTCAGCTTGCGCATCAGGGAGCTCAGGAACTGCTGCTGCAGTCCGATCCGGCTCAGGTCACCGCCGAAGCCCACCGAGTGCCGGGTGCGGACGAAGGCGAGCGCCTCCTCGCCCTCGATCGTGTGCGTGCCCTTCGACAGGTGCAGCTTCGAGTCCGGGTCGTCGATGTCCTTGGCCAGACACACCTCGACGCCGCCGACCGCGGAGGTCAGCGTCTTCACCGCGTTGAAGTCGGCGACCATGAAGTTGTCGGGCGTGATCCCGGTCAGCTCGGTGACGGTCCGTGAAGTGCAGCTGGGCGTACGGCCGTCCTGGCCGAGGCTGGTGTTGAAGCGGACGCCGTCGGTGCCCGGGATCGTCTTCGTGGTGCCGTCCGGCTGCGTCGTCGGGCAGTCCGGGATGTCGACGATCAGGTCACGCGGGATGCTCAGCGCGGTCGCGTTCGTCCGGTCCTTGGAGACGTGCAGCAGGATCGTGGTGTCGGCGTGCCCGACGCTGCCGGCGTCGCCGTAGCTCTCGTTGCCCGCGCCGGTGCGCTTGTCGGTGCCGATCAGCAGGATGTTGATCGCCTTGTCCTTGCTGAAGCCGCCGGTGCTCGCGCCGTCGTCGGAGACGGAGGTGATGTTGGCGTTGAGGTGCTGGATGTAGAGATATCCGGCGCCCGCGGCGGCCAGCACCACGAACGCCATGGTGCCGCCGATCCACAGCAGGACCTTCTTCGCCTTCTTCTGCTTCGCCGGCCGCCGTCCACGCCGACCGGGCAGCGGCTCCTCGGGCGGCGCCCCACGGCGCCTGCGCTGCGGCGGAACCGCGCGTCCGGGGGCCTCGGGAGACGCCGTACGGCTTCGGGGAACACGCGCTCCGGCGCCGGAGGCCGGTCTGCGGGGACGGGGAACCGACGACTGCGGAGCGGAAGGAGTCAGTCGCAGCTCGTATTCGCCAGTGTTCGGATTGAGCACCCACTGGTCCGCGGGATCGATGTCGTCCCGCCGCCCTCGGCCTTGCGCGTCCACGGTTGTCCGAATCCTCCGTCGGGGCGCGGCGCCTTCCCCCAAAAGGCGCTCGGGTCTCGTACAGGCAGTGCGCCGGTCCGGGACTGCAAACCCCAGGTCGAGCGCACCGAAGCGCTCACACTAACCGCCCAGATCGGCGCCGAGCGACGCCGGTGACACATTCCACGCCCCTACAACTGGGCAATCCGCCCATTTCTTTGAAAGCTGTTGGCCTGCTTTGCGTTCGCTTTATTCGCAGGTGTCCTCGTCGGCGGTGGTCCCGCTGAACGTGGGCGCGGGCGAATCGGCGGCGACGGGCTCATCGGGCCGCCGCGCGGCGGACTTTCCGTCATCCGGTCCATACAAGGAGTAATCGTCGTACGTGCCGTCGCGGCCTTTTGCGGTGGAATCCCGCGGTACTTCCGCAGCGACCGCCACCGGCGCGTCCGTGCGCAGCCGCTCGAACAGTTTCTCCGCCTCGGGCTCCACCAACTGGTCGCGATTGGCGTTGTAGACATACGACTCCCGCGGAACGGTCAGGAATTGCACACGTTCAGTGGGGATGTCGCGTACTCCGCGCGCGAGATCGTACAAACCACGCAGACTGGCCAGACCCGGGTCGGTGGTGAGCGACGATGTCGCGGCGTCCAGCACGGGATAGAGCTTCACCGGATTCAGCAGGACGTCATTGCTGCGCACCTTGCTCACCAGTGCGCCGAGAAAGCGCTGTTGACGGTCCATGCGGTCGGTGTCGCTGCCGTCGCCGAGGGACTTGCGGACGCGGACGTACCCGAGGGCCTGCTCGCCGTCGAGCGTCACCCTGCCGGCGGGCAGTCGCAGTTTGGCGTCCTTGTCGCGGATGGGTTCCTTCAGGCAGATCTCCACCCCGTCGACGGCGTCGACCATTTCCTTGAACCCGTTGAAGTCGACGACCATGTGGTGGTTGATCCGAATGCCCGTGAGTTTCTCGACGGTTCGGATGGTGCAGGCCGAACCACCGGCCTGGAAGGCGTAGTTGAACATCGCGAACATCGGCTCGGTCCGGCTGCCGTCCCGCCGCAGACAGGCGGGTACGTCGACCATCAGATCGCGGGGGAGCGAGACGGCGGTGGCGCTGCGCCGCCCGGCGGACAGATGCAACAGGATGGTCGTGTCGGACCGCTCGGTCCCGGAGTCCTGCCCGTACCGCCGGTTCCCTTCCCCGGCCCGGGTGTCGGATCCGATGAGCAGCAGGTTCATCGCACCCTTCACCAGGGCGGTGGGCCGCTCCTTCTCGTACCGCGCGAGCTCGGCCGCGGCTGCCTCATCCGGCGTGATGTTCGCGTCGAGCTTCGCATAGACGGCCCATACGCTCCCGCCGGCGGCCAGCGTCAACACCCCGAGCCCGAGGGCGGTGCCGCGTATCCAACGCCGCCGGCGCCGCCGTATCAGCCCACTCCCGGTCGCCGACGCCCCCACTGCGGTGTCGCTCACGTCTGTTCCACCCCTCATGGCGTACGAACGCGTACGAACGTGTCGTGCGGCTGCTGTTACGACCATGACCCGGGTGAGGGCCGGGGGGTGAGTGATGCTGGGCCGAATGGGGGACAGGGGGTGCCTGTCGCCCACGCCGGCAGCTCGTACGTCGGTGGCGCGCTACCTCGCCGTCGCCGTGACCCGCTCGCTCTCGATCCGCTTGGCCAGCGCTTCCTCGCTCAGCTCGCCCAGATGGCGGCACAGCACCACGGAGCCGCCGGTGGCCAGCGGCCCGTACAGCCCGGCGTTGAGCCCCTCCCAGGTGTCGTACGGCAGCCCGCACAGGATCCGCGACGTCGGCCCCGTCAGTCCCAGCCCCGTCGCCTCGTCCCGGGCCCGCTCGACGACCTCGGCCCCGCTGAACTCCCGCCCGGCCACGATCAACGCGGGCTCCTCCGGATCGACCGGAGCGAACGGCACGAACCGGTCGCCCTGACCCGGCACCTCGACGGCATAGTCGACGAAACCCTCCGGCGGCTGCGGGAAGCGACCGCCGAGCGGCCGCAGCGCCAGCGCGACCCGTGCCCCGGAACAAGCCCGCGCCGCGTCCAGCGCGTCCGGCCCGCTGACGACCACGTCGGCCGCCGCCGGATCGCCGCCGGCGTCCGCGATCGCGCCCACCGACGAACACGCCAGCAGCCACACCGCCGTCTGCCAGTGCGCGGGCAGCAGCAGGGCGACCCGGTCCCCGGGCTCCACGGACAACTCGCCCTGCAGCAGATTCGCGGTCTTGGCCACCCAATTGGCGAAGGTGGCCACGGACAATTCGACGCGTTCCCCGGTGGCGTCGTCGTAGAAGGTGACCAGGGGACGTCCGGGGTCCGCGGCGAGCGCGGAACGCAGCAGGTCGGCAGGGGTGCGATCGGTGGCGTTCACCCGCGCAAGCGTAACGGCGTGCGCGTACGGCCGGCCAACGCCCGGTTCACGCCGCCACCACCGATTCGGCCCAAGGGCATCCAACGGTCCGTCAATTCCCCGATGGACAGATATGAATGCATATGTCCAACATCAGGAGCATGCGTGGATTCCTTGCTTCCTCGATCGGCGTCACCTGCGCCGCCGCCCTCGCCCTCCCGCTGACCCCGCCGGCAGTCGCGGCGGCCGCGAGACCGGCACCCGGCGCGGAGGCGGCCACGACCGTCGCCCGGGCCGCCGAGCCGGGCGTCCCCGGCAGCACCCAGTCCCTGCCCCTCGTCCCCCTCGACGGCGACCGCACCTCCGGCCCGACCGCCGAACAGGGCCTGCCCCGCCGGGACGTACGGCGCTTCTCCCTCGTCGGCGTCGTCTGGGACAACCCTGACACCGAACTCCACGGCCGCGTCCAGGTCCGTACGCGAGACGCCGCCACCGGCACCTGGTCCGGCTGGCAGGACGTCGAGACGCACAACCACGAGCACGCCCCCGACCCGGGCACCGACGAGGAAGCCTCGGGCCGCGTCCACGGCGCCACGGCCCCACTGTGGGTGGGGGATTCCGACGGAGTGGAGGTACGGGCCAGCGCGGAGCCGCAGGCAACCGGGGGTGACGGGGCCGACCGCCCGGCCGGGGCACTTCCTCCGGGCATGCGGCTGGAACTGGTGGATCCAGGAGGTGAGAGCGGTGGTGTGCGGGAGGCCGACCGCCACACCGCGCCCCTCCACGCGGACACGCCCGACTCCGCCAACGCCGGCCAACTGACGGACCAGCAACGGGCGGGGCCCTACATCGGCCCACGTCCGCGCATCGTCACGCGCCGCGGCTGGGGCGCGAACGAGAAGCTGCGGGAGAAGAAGGTCGGCTACACGAAGAAGGTGAAGGTGGCCTTCGTGCACCACACCGGGACCGGCAACAAGCACTGGTGCAAGCAGGCCCCCTCCGTCATTCGCGGTATCTACCGCTACCACGTCAAGAGCATGGGCTGGCGCGATGTCGGCTACAACTTCTTCGTCGACAGGTGCGGAAACATCTACGAGGGCCGCGCCGGGGGCGTGGCGAAGCCGGTGCTCGGCGCGCACACTCTCGGGTTCAACACCAACAGCATGGGGATCGCCGTCCTCGGCACCTTCGAGTCCAAGAAGCCGTCCGGCGCCGCGGTGAAGGCGATCTCCCGGCTCACGGCCTGGAAGCTCGGCCTGTACGGCGTGAATCCGCGCGGCAAGACATATCTGAAGTCGGGCGGTGGGAATCTCTACCGGAAGGGAAAGAAGGTTCGACTGAACGTGATCTCCGGCCACCTGGACAGCTTCGACACGGCATGCCCGGGACGGCAGCTCTACCGCAAGCTCGGCTCGGCCCGCGCCACGGCGGCCCGCTACCAGGGCCGGTGAACCGCATTGCCGGGCAGCTGAACCAAAGGGCTTCGCCGGACGGCTGAACCAAAGCGCAGGAATGAAACGTCTGTGAACAGGGGACGGAACGCCGCACGGCCGTCGAAGGCGTGCCGGACAGGTCTGCATACACTGGCCGGCCGAACGACAGATCGGCCGGTCCCGGCAGGAAGCAGAGACGACAGGTGACAGAAGCGATCCTCCTGGTCGGCGGCAAGGGCACCCGGCTGCGTCCGCTCACCGTGCACACGCCCAAGCCCATGGTCCGCGCGGCCGGCGTGCCCTTCCTCACACACCAGCTGGCGAGAGCGAGAGCGGCGGGCGTCGACCACATAGTGCTGGCGACGTCCTACCTGGCCGAGGTCTTCGAGCCGCACTTCGGTGACGGCTCGTCCCTCGGCCTTCATCTGGAGTACGTCACCGAGGAGGAACCGCTCGGCACGGGCGGCGCGATCCGCAACGTGGCAAGCCGCCTCCACTCCGCCCCCGACGACCCGGTCCTGGTCTTCAACGGCGACATCCTGACGGGCCTGGACATCAAGGCGCTGGTGGAGACCCACGACACGACGGGCGCGGACGTCTCCCTGCACCTCACGAAGGTGACCGACCCCCGGGCGTACGGCCTGGTCCCCACGGACGACACGGGCCGGGTCCTGGCGTTCCTGGAGAAGCCCCAAACCCCGGAGGAGATAGTCACCGACCAGATCAACGCGGGGGCATACGTCTTCCGGCGCTCACTGATCGACACGATCCCGCAGGGCCGCCCGGTCTCGGTCGAACGCGAAACGTTCCCGGACCTGCTCTCGGCGGGAGCCCACCTCCAAGGCATGGTGGATTCGACATACTGGCTGGACCTGGGCACGCCCGCGGCGTTCGTACGAGGCTCAGCGGACCTGGTCCTGGGCCGCGCCCCGTCCCCCGCGATCCCCGGCCGCTGCGGCGACCGCCTGATCCTGCCGACGGCGAGGGTCGCCCCGGACGCAAAACTGACGGGCGGCACGGTGGTCGGAGAGGGCGCGTACGTCGCAGAAGGCGCCCGAGTCTCCGGCACGACCATCCTCCCCGGCGCCGTCATCGAACCCGGCGCGGTCATCACCGACTCCCTCATCGGCACCCGCGCCCGCATAGGCGAACGCTCCATCCTCACCGGCACCGTCATCGGCGACGGCGCCATCATCGGCCCCGACAACGAACTCACCGACGGCGCCCGAATCTGGTGCGACGCCCGAATCCCAGCAGGCGCGGTCCGCTTCTCCTCGGACCAGTAACCGCCCACCACCCTCCCAACGCCGGCCGGCACTCAAGCACGAGAACCGCGCTCCCGCCCCCCACCCCCCGCGGAGGCCTCACTTCCGGGTGCCGCTCGGCACCATCCAGCCCGCCCGACGTCCGGGACGAGAACGGCCATCCCCAGCCGCGGGCGCTAGCTTCTCGACGCCGGTCCGCACATCTCAGCCCGCCGGGCGTTCGAGCACGAGTGCGGCTGTCCCGAGTGCTGACCCACTTGCTGGGGGTCGCTTGCTTGTGGGTGTGGGTCCGCGCGTTTGAGCCTGTCGGGGGTTTGAGGGCGAGTGCGGCTGTCCCGAGTGCTGACCCACTTGCTGGGGGTCGCTTGCTTGTGGGTGTGGGTCCGCGCGTTTGAGCCTGTCGGGGGTTTGAGGGCGAGTGCGGCTGTCCCGAGTGCTGACCCACTTGCTGGGGGTCGCTTGCTTGTGGGTGTGGGTCCGCGCGTTTGAGCCTGTCGGGGGTTTGAGGACGGGTACAGCCATCCCGAGCGCCGCCCCACCCGCTGGGGTCGCTTGCTTCTGGGTGTGGGTCCGCACATTTCAGCCCGTCGGGCATTCGAGGACGAGTGCGGCCATCCCTAGCCCCCACCCACCCGCTGGGGACGCTCGCTTCTCGACGCCGGTCGGCATTTTCAGCCCGTCCGGCGTTTGAGGACGAGGCCGTTCAGGCCGAAGCGGGGTCTGGGGGCGCAGCCCTCAGGGATGGGACGGGTAGGGGCGGCGGGGGCGAGAACGGCACGACGGTCACCTCGGCGAAGGGCGCGTCACAACCGCCCGATATCAGTCTTCGGCATCCGCGGAGCCCTCCGCGGCGGCGTCCGCCCACTCAACAGAATCAACCGAGCCGCCCGATGCCGCTGCCCCGCATACGGCTCCAACAACTCCAGCATCACGGAGTCATCCGCATCCCGATCCCCCGCCAACGCCCACCCCACGATCCCCGGCAAATGCAGATCCCCCACCGTCACCGCATCCGCCGCCCCATGACTGCGCTGCACGGTCTCCGCCGACGTCCACGGCCCCACCCCCGGCACCACCTCCAACCGAGCCTGCGCCGCCTCCGCCGACATCCCCACCGCCTCCTCCAGCCGCGCAGCCACCCGCACGGCCCGAAGAATCGTCGACGCCCGCTTGTTGTCGACCCCGGCCCGATGCCACTCCCACGACGGAATCAACGCCCACGTCCGCGCCGCCGGCATCACCCACATCCGCCCCCCGACCGGCCCCGGCGCCGGCTCCCCGTACTTCCGCACCAGAATCCGCCACGCCCGATACGCCTCCCCGGTCGTGACCTTCTGCTCCAGAACCGACGGAATCAACGACTCCAGCACCAGCCCGGTCCGCGTCAGCCGCAACCCCGGCCGCTGATGCCGAGCCAACGCCACCAGCCGATGCCGCGGCTCGAAGACAGACGGATCGTCGGCACCCCCGACCAACTCGGGCAACCGCTCCAGCAGCCACTCGGCCCCCGGCCCCCACGCCTCCCCGCACACCTCACCGCCACGCACCGCGACCCGCAACGTCCCAGGCCCCCCGGGCGTAAGGCTGGCCCGCCACACAGACCCGTCCGCCGCCGCCCGAAACGTCGGATCCCCCGCCCCCCGCCGCAACGGCCCCAGCACCAGCCCAAGATCGACCGGCCCCTCCGGCACATACGTCCGTACTCGCCCCGGCGCCACAGTCTGCCGCGGCACACCCCCACCCCCGGGCACGGCGACATGCCCACCACGCACGGTCGTACGGGTGGGCCGGGGAGCGAAACGTCCTGCCACGGATGAGGTCCTAGGGGTGAGGGAGAAGCTCTACGAGACTAGGCGGTCGTACGGCACCGCCACCGCACCTCGACGAAACGCGGCCGCACGAAAGCGGCCGTACGACACCCTCACCGCACCTCGATGAACGCCCCCGCATCCCGCTCCGCCCGAGGCCGCGGTTCCTCCGCCGGATGACCGACCGCCACCGCGCCCATCGGATCCCAGCGCTCCGGCAGCCCGAGCACCTCCCGCACGACATCCCGGCAGAACATCGTCGACGACACCCACGCCGATCCCAGCCGCTCCCCGGCCAGCGCCACCAGGAAGTTCTGCACGCCGGCCCCGGCCGCGACCACGAACATCTCCCGCTCGGCCCCGTCCCGCCGCACGTCCCCGTACGTGTGCGACCCGTCCATCACCAGGCAAGGCACCACCAGATACGGCGCGTTCCGCAGCACGTCCCCCCGCCGCACCCGCTTGGCGATGGACTCCTCGCTCTTCCCGTCCCGCCGCAGATCGGCGATCCACGCGTCCCGCATGGCATCCAGCAACTCGGTCCGGGACTCCGCCGACTCCAGCAGTACGAACCGCCAGGGCGTGGTGTGATGCGGCGCCGGCGCGGTCACCGCCGCGGCGACCGCCCGTCGCACCGCACCGGCGTCCACCGGCTCGTCCGTGAAGGCCCGTACCGTACGCCGCTGAGTCACCGCCTCCCGTACCGCCTCGGACGTGCCCAGCCGGAACATGTCGTCGCGCGCGCCGCGCACCATGGCCCGCGCCCCCTCCCCGTCGTCCGCGGCCACCACGTGCGCCAGCCCGCGCAGGACGGCGACGGGCAGCCCGGCGGCCTTGCCCTTGACCAGGTCTCCGGCGGCGGCCAATTCGTCCGCCGTCGCCACGACGGTCGCGCTGAGCGGATTGCCGTACGCGTCCGTCCCCCCACGCAGATCGTCCAGCACACGCACCCCGGCCGCACCGATCGCGACGTCCGTGAGCCCCGTACGCCAGGGCCGCCCGAAGGTGTCGGTGACGACGACTCCGACGGTGACGCCGAGGGCGTCCCGCAGCCCGTCGCGGATCGCGCGCGCGGACGCGTCCGGGTCCTCGGGCAGCAACAGCACTGTCCCGGAAGGGGTGTTGGAGGCGTCGACCCCGGCGGCGGCCATCACGAGCCCCTGCCGGTTCTCGACGATCCGCAACGGTCCACGCCGGGCCACGACCCGTATGGTCTCGGCGTCGATGGCGGCCTCCCGGTCGTCCGCCGCCGCCACCCGTCCCTCCGCCTTGGACACGATCTTCGAGGTGACGAGCAGTACGTCCCCGTCGGCCAGCCCGGGTTCGGCGGCGGCGATCAGCTTGGCGAGGTCGTCGCCCGCGGCCACCTCGGGAAGACCGGGAACGGCCCAGACCCGGTAGCCGTCGTCAGGTGCCGTGCTCATGCCGCTTGAACCTCCGCCGCCATGGCCAGCGCCTCCCGGGCCATCTGCGTGGCCGCGTCGAGGTCGGTCATCATCAGCGGCACGGCCCGGCAGCGGATGCGCGCCGCCTCGACACGCTCGACGGACGCCGCGTCGACGGTGTCGACCAGCCAGCCGTCCAGCAGGCCCGAGCCGTAGTGCTCGGCGACCGCCGCGGCCGTCGACTCGACGCCGACCGCCGCGAGCACCTTGTCGGCCATGCCCCGCACGGGCGCGTCCCCGACGATGGGGGACAGGCCCACGACCGGCACCCCGGCGTCGGCGATGGCCTCGCGGATGCCGGGCACGGCGAGGATCGTGCCGACCGACACGACCGGGTTGGACGGCGGGAAGAGGATGACGTCCGCCCCGGCGATCGCCTCCAGGACACCCGGCGCCGGCTTCGACTGCTCCGCGCCCACCGGCACGACCGCCTCGGCCGGCACCGACGCCCGCAGCCGTACCCAGTACTCCTGGAAGTGGATGGCCTTGCGCTCGCCGTCGATCTCGACGGCCACATGCGTCTCGACCCGGTCGTCGGTCATAGGGATCAGCCGGACGCCCGGCTTCCAGCGGTCGCACAGCGCCTCGGTCACCGCGCTCAGCGGATACCCGGCCCCGAGCATCTGCGTCCGCACGATGTGCGTGGCGAAGTCCCGGTCACCGAGCCCGAACCACTCGGGCCCGACGCCGTACGCCGCGAGCTCCTCCTTGAGATGGAAGGTCTCGTCGGCCCGGCCCCAGCCCTGTTCCTCGTTGATGCCGCCGCCGAGCGTGTACATCACCGTGTCGAGGTCCGGGCAGACCTTCAGGCCGAAGAGGTGGATGTCGTCCCCGGTGTTGCCGATGACCGTGATGTCCGCGTCCGGCACGGCCTGCATCAGACCGCGCAGGAACCGGGCACCGCCGATGCCGCCTGCCAGAACCACAATGCGCATGGGAATCAGTGTTGCAGGCGGGTACGACAGCGCGGCAGGCGGTTACGAGACCGGAGCGGCCGCTATGCACTGGGCGCTGTGCATCGGCATCTCGGTGAGGCCCGGGAAATAGACGTGCAGGCTGACCGCGGGCTCCAGCGCGTCGTTGACCACTTCGTGGACGTACCCCGGCGCGAACACCCTCTGAGCACCTGCCTCCAACGCGCGCGTGCCGCGCTCCGTGTGCTCGCTCAGCGTGCCGTCGAGGACGGTCAGCACGCCGGAGGACGGGCCGTGGTCGTGCCGCCCGCTGCCCTGGCCGGGCACCCAGGACAGCAGCCACACCTCGTATCCGGGGCCGGTGCGCAGCCGGTGGTACCAGCGGGACGTGGCGTCGTACTGGACGAGGTGCTCCCACTGGGAGCGGTCGGCGGCGATGGAGCGGGCCAGGCCGACGAAGTCGGCGACGGTGGCCGGGTGCTCGCTCGGCGCTCGCAGGAGGTGCGGGACTTCAAGGATGTCGCCGGCGATCTGGAGGTCGCTGTCGCTGTTCATGGGTGCGGTGGTTCCTCGTCGGAAGAGAAGAGCGGAGAGTGGAGCGGCGGAGGCGAGGGGAACAACAGCCGAGTCCGACGGGCGTGGAAGCCGGTCCGATGGACTCAGGGGCAGCCGGAGCGCGCGAGGCTCAACAGCAGGAACAGCAACAACAGCTACAGCGGGCGCGGGCAGCACCGAGGGACCCGGCGGTGCGGGTCGAGGTGAGTGCCAAGTGCGCGAGCATGCTCACAAGGACAGCGGTTGACACCTCGCACTGTCAACTCGGCGCCCGGTATCTGGGACGCGGTTCACCTCATCCGGTTCATCCCCGTGGCGAAAGGTTTGTGCACGGGGCGGCCGGGACACATGGCGCACAACCGGGCGCACAAACCTCGATGCGATCCCGTGATCGGACTGTGATCCGGATCGATTCGAGTGTGTGTCGGAACGGGATCGATGTTCCGGGCGTCCTTCTCCGTACAGGCTCTGCGCGGGGGCGGAGGCACTCCGGGGCCTCATCTGCTTGTCAAGGTTTAGGACGATTTGAACACTTTCCGCTAGGCCTTGGTTCCGCAGAGTGAATAAGGGGCTCAATAGCAGATCTCGGCTTGACTCGCCCGGAGCAGCACACTTGTAATTTCACTCGTGTCGTTCAGCCGGAATCGGTAACGGCTACATCACGGGGACGCGAAAGACTGACGAGGGGCGCACATGACCGAGCTGGTGCAGCAACTGCTGGTCGACGACGCGGACGAGGAGCTCGGCTGGCAGGAGCGCGCGCTGTGCGCCCAGACCGACCCCGAGTCCTTCTTCCCCGAGAAGGGCGGCTCCACCCGCGAGGCCAAGAAGGTCTGTCTCGCCTGCGAGGTCCGCTCCGAGTGCCTCGAGTACGCCCTCGCCAACGACGAGCGGTTCGGCATCTGGGGCGGTCTGTCCGAGCGTGAACGACGTCGGCTGAAGAAGGCCGCCGTCTGACCGGACGGTAAGCATCCCTTTCGTACATATGTGACGAACGGCCCGTTGCAGGTGGGTTATCCACAGGCGGCGGGCCGACGTCATGCCCAGCCGATAGTGTGGTCGCTCGTCCGAGACGTCCCGCTGCCCCCTGTGGGCACAGGTGTCCACCGCAGTCCATCGAACCGGGGCCCGTACCTCGATGTCCGTGCACAGTCATACGGCAGCCCACCAAGACGCCGCTGCCACGCCTGAGTTTCCGCGTCATGTAGTGACAGCGGTGCTCGTCTCCCATGACGGCGCCCGCTGGCTGCCCGACGCGCTCGCCGGGCTGCTCGGCCAGGAGCGCCCCGTTCAGTACGCCATGGCGGCCGACACCGGCAGCGCGGACCACTCCGCCCAACTGCTCACCGACGCCCTCGGCGCCGACCGTGTGCTGCATCTCGCCCGTCGCACCGGTTTCGGCCAGGCCGTCGAGGAGGCGGGCCGCACCGCCCCCGCCCTCACCCCGGACGAGCTGCCCTATCTGAAGCGCCCGAGCGGCTGGGACCCCGTCACACGCACCTGGCGCGACGACACGTACGACATGCCCGAACTCCCTTACGGGGAGCCGGTGCAATGGCTGTGGCTGCTGCACGACGACTGCGCCCCGGAGCCGGACGCCCTGGCCCAGCTGCTGCGCGTCGTGGAGAACGAGCACGAGCTCGGCCGCGACGACATCGCCGTCGTAGGCCCCAAGCTCCGCGGCTGGTACGACCGCCGGCAACTGCTCGAGGTCGGCGTCACCATCGCCAACTCCGGCCGCCGCTGGACCGGCCTGGACCGCCGCGAACAGGACCAGGGCCAGCACGACCACGTCCGGACCGTGCTGTCCGTGTCCACCGCCGGCATGCTCGTGCGGCGCGATGTCTTCGAGCAGCTCGGCGGGTTCGACCGCCGGCTGCCCCTGATGCGCGACGACGTCGACCTGTGCTGGCGCGCCCAGGCCGCCGGTCACCGTGTCCTCATCGCCCCCGAGGCGGTCGTACGACACGCCGAGGCGGCCTCCCGTGAGCGCCGCACCGTCGACTGCGTGGGCCGTACGTCCGCCTCCCCGCACAAGGTCGACAAGGCCGGCGCCGTCTACACGCTGCTGGTCAACACGCGGACGGCCGTGCTGCCCTGGGTCCTGGTGCGGCTGGTGCTCGGCACCCTGCTGCGGACCGTCGCCTATCTCGTGGGCAAGGTCCCCGGGCAGGCCCTCGACGAGATCCGGGGTCTGCTGTCGGTGCTGCTGCGGCCCGAGCGGATCATCGCCGGACGACGCAGGCGCGGCAGCCCGCAGATCGAGAAGGACGAGCTGCGAGCGCTGTTCCCGCCACCCGGCGCGACCGTGCGGGCCACCGTCGAGCAGGCCGCGGGCAGCCTCTTGCGCGACTCCGACCCCGAGACCGCCGCCGGTGCCGGGCGGCACGGGGGCGCGGTCGAGTCCGGGCCCGGCGGGGACGACGCGGACTTCCTGGAGATAGAGCAGTTCGCGCGCCTGAAGCGCATCGCCCGCAACCCCGGCCCGATGCTCTTCCTGGTGCTGCTGTTCGTCTCGCTCATCGCCTGCCGCCAACTGCTCGGCGGCGGCGCGCTCGCGGGCGGCGCGCTGCTGCCCGCCCCGGCCGAAGCGAGCGAGCTGTGGTCGCGGTACCTGGACTCCTGGCACGGGGTGGGCGCCGGCGGTACCCCGTCCGCGCCGCCGTATCTCGCGCTCGTCGCCCTGCTGGCCTCCGCGCTGTTCGGCTCCACCGGGCTCGCGGTCACGGTTCTGCTGGTCTGCTCGGTGCCGCTGGCCGGTCTCACCGCGTACTTCGCCTCCCGCCCGCTCCTCGAGTCGCGGCTGCTGCGCGCGTGGGCGGCCGTCGTCTACGCCTTCCTGCCCGCCGCCACCGGCGCGCTCGCCGGCGGCCGCATCGGCACGGCCGTCCTCGCGATCCTGCTGCCGCTCCTCGCGCGCGCGGGCATCTCGGCCAGCGGCCTGGCGAACGCCTCGGGGGCGCACGGCAGTTGGCGCGCCACCTGGGCGTACGCCCTGCTGCTGACCGTCACCACCGCGTTCACGCCGATCGTGTGGCCCATCGCGCTGGTCCTCGGCATCGGCGTGCTGGCCGTGCGCCGCGCCGACATCACCGCCCACAGCCTGCGCTTCCTGGCCCAGCTCGGCACCCCCCTGCTGGTGCTCGCGCCCTGGTCGCTGACCCTGCTCCCGTCCGGCTTCTTCGAGGAAGCCGGTCTGGAGTACGGCGCCTCGGCCGCCTCCGCCACCGACCTGCTCGGCGCCAGCCCCGGCGGGCCCGGCACGGTGAACGGGCTGATGCTCATCGGCATCGTGCTGGCCGCACTGGCTGCCCTGATGCGCTCCCACCGTCAGTTCGGAATCTGGACGGCCTGGACCGTGGCTCTGGTGGGCCTCGTCTTCGCGGTCCTGTCCAACAGCTCCACCTGGGCCGGCCCCGCCACCCTCGTCTACGGCATCGCCCTCCTCGCCGCCGCCGCGCTCGGCGCCGACGGGGCACGCGCGCGTGTCGCCGAGCAGAGCTTCGGCTGGCGTCAGCCGGTGGCCGCGCTGATCGCCTTCGCCTCGGCCGCGGGCCCGCTGCTCGTCGCCGCCGGATGGATGATCAGCGGCGCCGACGGGCCGTTGGAGCGGCGCGACCCGGTGCAGGTGCCCGCGTTCGTCGCCGAGGAGAGCAACACCCGCGACCAGGCCCGCACCCTCGTCCTCGACAGCGACTCCGCGGCCCACGTCGGCTACATGCTCGTCCGCGGTTCCGGCGCACGCATGGGTGACGGCGAACTGGCCGCGGCGGACGGCGAGAACGCCACGCTGGACAAGGTCGTCGCCAACCTCGTCGCCGGCTCCGGCGCCGATCAGTCCGACCAGCTCGGCAAGTTCGCCGTGCGCTATGTCCTCGTCCACAAGGGCGCGCCGCGCGAGATGACCCGCGTGCTGGATGCCACGCCCGGGCTGTCCCGGCTGAGCCAGCAGGACGGCGGGGCGCTGTGGCGGGTCGATCAGCAGGTCTCGCGGGCGGCGATAGTCTCCGAGTCGGGCTCCGGGGGCGCGCAGTCCGTCGCCGCCGGGCCCGTGGAGATCCACACCACGATTCCGGCAGGCGCCGAGGGAAGGATCCTGCGGCTCGCCGACACCGCCGACGAGGGCTGGACGGCCACCCTGGACGGCAAGCCGCTGACGCGCAAGACGGTCGACGGATGGGCCCAGGGCTTCGAACTCCCGGCCTCCGGCGGGCAACTGGACGTCACCTTCGACGCGCCGCTCACCCACACCGCCTGGCTGTGGGCCCAGGGCTTCCTCGCCGTCGTCCTCGTCGTCATGGCCCTGCCCGGCCGTCGCCGGGACGTCGACGACGACCTCCCGGAGGAGGCTGCGGTCGTCCCGGCCGAGGCTGTACCGGGCGAGGGCCGCCGCGCCCGCCGCCTGCGCGCCCAGGCGGAGGCCGAAGAGACGGACCGGGCCGAGGAGTTCCCGCCTCCTCCGCCGCAGGAGCCCCCGGCAGCGATTCCGCAGCAGCAGTCGTACGGCGAGTGGGACGCGAACTACGCGGGCGCCCAGTACGGCGGCTATGACGGCGAGCAGTACCAGGGCGCCACCCAGCAGCAGTACCCGGACGGGTCGTACGGCCAGCAGTACCCGGCGGACCCGTACCAGGGCGGGCAGTACGACCCTTATGCGTACGGCGGTTCGGGCCAGCCGGGGTCCTACGACCAGCAGACGTACGGGCAGACCGCGTACGAGCAGGGCCAGGACGGGACCTATCACCAGGGCTACGACGCGACGTACGACCCGGCGCAGCCGTACCCGAACGGCAGTGAGCGCCCCGACGGGAGTCAGCAGTGAACCGCACCACCCTGTCCCTGATCGCCGGCGCCACCGCCCTCGCCGCCGTCACCGGATTCGCCGCGCTGACCGCGCCGGAGGCGACCGGCACGGACACCGCGAAGGCGGCGGCCGAACTGCCCGTGGAGCGCACGAGTCTGCTGTGCCCGGCGCCGAGCACATCGGATCTCGCCGAGACGTCGTACACGTCCTTCACACCCGTCACGAAGGGCACGGACGGCGAGGGTTCGGCCGAGCTGCGGTCCGCGGGGGAGGAGCAGGCCGGGGGCGAGGCGAAGGGCAAGAAGGCCGACAAGCCCGTCCTGGAGCCGAAGGAACCCGGGACGCCGGTCACCGGGGATGTCTCCGGCGCCGACTCGCCCGCGCTGGTGGGCACGGCCGAGGGAAAGTTCGCGCCCGGGTGGACCGTTCAGGAGACCACCCAGGTCGACGCGGGCACGGGGCGGGGGCTGCAGGGAGTCAACTGTTCCGCGCCGGACACGGACTTCTGGTTCCCCGGAGCCAGCACCGCGGCGGACCGTACCGACTATGTGCATCTGACGAACCCCGACGACTCCGCCGCGGTCGTCGACATCGAGCTGTACGGCAAGGACGGGGCGCTGGAGTCGACGGCGGGTGAGGGCATCACAGTCCAGCCGCACTCCAGTGAGCCGGTGCTGCTGTCGACGCTCACCGCGGACAAGCAGACCGACGTGACCGTGCATGTGAACGTCCGCAGCGGGCGGGTGGGTGCGGCGGTGCAGGCGCTGGACGAGAAGCTCGGCGGTGACTGGCTGTCCGCGACCACTGATCCGGCGAGCAGCCTGGTCCTGCCCGGCATCCCGAAGGACGCCACGGAGGTGCGGCTGATCGCCTTCACGCCCGGTGGCGCGGACGCCGACCTCAAGGTGCGGCTGGCTTCTCCGTCCGGGCTGATCACACCGGCAGGGAACGAGACGCTGCACGTGAAGGCGGGCATGACCACAGCGGTAGACCTGGGCGACGTCACGCGCGGGGAGGCGGGCTCCCTGGTGCTGACGCCGACGGATCAGTCCGTGCCGGTCGTGGCCGCCGTGCGGGTCGTACGGGGCAAGGGCGCCAAGCAGGAGACGGCGTTCATCCCGGCGACGAAGCCGGTCGGCGCGCGCGCGACGGTGGCCGACAACACGGAGAAGGGCTCCACACTGGCCCTGACCGCGCCCACCGGCACCGCGAAGGTCAAGGTCACCGCGTCGGCGGGCAGTGACGGGGGTACGGCGGTGTCGAAGACGTACACGATCAAGTCCGGCACGACACAGGACGTCGAGGCGCCGGTGCCGACCGGTGTGAAGGGGGCGTACGCCCTGACCGTGGAGACGGTCTCAGGAGCGCCGGTGTACGCGTCCCGGACCCTGGCGAGGACGGCGAACGGCGTCCCCGCCTTCACGGTCCAGACCCTGCCCGACGACCGGGGCAGGGTGTCGGTGCCGGAGGCGGACGAGGACCTGGCGGTGCTGCAGAAGTAGGGGCCCGGAGGCCTCGCTCCGGTTCAGTCCTCGCCGTACCGCGGATCGACCGTCTCCGGGGTCAGCCCGAGCAGTTCGGCGACTTGTTCGACGACGATCTCGTGGACCAGCGCGGCCCGCTCGTCGCGCCCCTTCGTGCGGATCTCCACCGGTCGCCGGTAGATGACCACCCGCGCGTGCCGCCCGTCGCGCGCGGGGATCGTGCCGCCGAGCGGGACCGCCTCGTCGTTCCAGGCCC
Source organism: Streptomyces sp. DG2A-72 (assembly GCF_030499575.1). NCBI lineage: Bacteria > Bacillati > Actinomycetota > Actinomycetes > Kitasatosporales > Streptomycetaceae > Streptomyces > Streptomyces sp. DG2A-72. The sequence continues at coordinate 4,023,566 of NZ_JASTLC010000001.1, read as the reverse complement.
GCCCGGGGCCGTCGAGGCGCGGTACATCGAGCACCAGGAAATCGATGTCGGCGAGCTGCGGCCACCGTCGTTCGAGGCGCTCCACGGAGTCCTGCACCAGGTCGGCGAACGCCTCGGCACGGCTCGCCGACAGCGGCACCTGCGGTGGCGCGATCGGGCCGCGCATGCCCCGGCCGTGGCGATCACGACGGCGGGGGCCGGAGCCGGCGGCAGGGGGCGGTACGGGGTTGTCCATCACTGGTGAAGCGTAGTCCCCGCCCGAGCCGGGTGCTCCGCCTCCACGCGGCGCCCGGCCACCCGTACGGCATGCCGGAAGATGACCATTCCAGCCAACGTTGGGCTCGATTCCGTATCTCTCCGAGACCGGCGATCTCAAGGCAATTGATGGTGTTTGTACCGAAGGGTGACCGGAGGCGGGTTCGTGCCGCTGACCAGAAAGCGGTGTCTATGCAGGTCAGAAGGGTGCGTTCAGAGGGGCGTGTGGGGCGTTTCACAACACGACACGGTGGAGTGACGTGGTGGAGAGTCGTCGCGGCCCGCTCAAGAGTGCGGTACCGTCCAACGTCGTGAGCCCTGTACGTCGCTGTTCGCGAACCGCTTGCGGCCGACCCGCCGTTGCGACGCTGACGTACGTCTACGCCGACTCGACCGCGGTCCTCGGCCCGCTCGCCACCTACGCCGAACCCCACTGTTACGACCTGTGCGCCGAGCACTCCGAGCGCCTCACCGCACCCCGCGGCTGGGAGGTCGTACGACTGCTGGACGGCTCGGCTCCGGCGCGACCCAGCGGCGACGATCTGGAAGCGCTTGCCAACGCCGTGCGCGAGGCGGCCCGTCCGCAGGAGCGTGCCGCGCAGGCCGGTGGTGGTGGCCGCGGGGCCGACCCGATGGAGGTCGCCCGGCGGGGGCACCTGCGGGTGCTGCGTTCTCCCGACAGCTGACGCCGACCGGATTCGGCCGTTTCTCTGTGCGTGTCCCGTGTGCGGTTCCTGTGCGTTTCGCTGAGTGACGCACGCCCATTGACGCGAAGTTGTTGCGGACACGACCATTCCGGAAGCCCTGAGAAATCGCTTTCGCATGGCGGAATCCGGGAGGCGCCCGTGTATGTCCAGGAACTGGAACCCGTCGCCGACTCGCTCGGTCTGTCCGCCCTCGTGGCGGCCCTGCCCCTTGTGATCGTCCTCGTCCTGCTCGGCGGCGTCCGCATGAAGGCACATCTGGCAGGCCTCACGGGCCTCGTGGCGGCCGCCCTGGTGGCCTGGCTCGCGTACGGCATGCCGCTGGACCAGACGGTCTCCAGCGCCGTCCAGGGCGCCGTGTTCGGGCTCTTCCCGATTCTGTGGATCGTCGTCAACGCCCTGTGGGTGTACCGGATGACCGTCCGCACCCGCCATTTCGACATCCTGCGGCGGTCGTTCGGGCGGCTCTCCGACGACCCGCGCATCCAGGCGCTGGTTGTGGCCTTCTGCTTCGGTGCCCTGCTGGAGGCACTCGCCGGGTTCGGTGCGCCCGTCGCCATCTGCTCGGTCATGCTCGTCGCGCTCGGCTTCGAGCCGGTGCGCGCGGCCGTCGTCGCACTGGTCGCCAACACCGCGCCCGTGGCCTTCGGCGCGATGGGCACGCCGGTCGTGACACTCGCTCAAGTCACCGGCCTGCCGCTGGACTCGGTGGCTTCCGTGGTGGGGCGTCAGACACCGCTGCTGGCGCTCGTCGTGCCGCTCGTGCTGGTGTTCCTGGTGGACGGACGGCGCGGACTGCGGCAGACCTGGATGCCCGCCCTGGTGTGCGGAATCGCCTTCGCCGTCGGCCAGTTCGTCGCCTCCAACTACGTCTCCGCACAACTCGCCGACATCGGCGCCGCCTTGCTCGGCGCGGGCGCCCTGGTCGCCGTACCGCACGCGCGCGTGCCCGCCGCCGAGTCCGTACGCACCTCCGTACTGACCGGGGTGCGCAGCGAGGACCTGGACGTGGAGGACCCGCGGCCCGAAGTCGTCCGCGCCTACGCCCCGTACGCGCTGATCGTCGCCATCTTCTCCGTCGCCCAGATCCCGGTGGTCAAGGACTGGCTGGACGAGGTGACACAGACGTACGACTGGCCCTTCCTGGACGTCGCGGGCCCGGACGGCGAGCCGGTAGGCGGCAACGTCTTCACCTGGCCGATCGTCTCCACCGGCGGGACGCTCGTGCTCCTGGCCGGTGTGTGCAGTGCGGTCGTTCTCGGGGTGCACGCGCGCGTGGCGGTCAAGGAGTGGGTGGCCACCGTGCACGAACTGCGGTTCGCGATCCTGACCGTGACGTCCGTGCTGGCCCTGGCCTACGTCATGAACCTCTCCGGACAGGCCGCCACCATCGGCCACTTCGTCGCGGCGGCCGGGGCCGGGCTCGCCTTCCTGTCGCCGGTGCTCGGCTGGTTCGGCGTCGCCGTCTCCGGCTCGGACACCTCGGCCAACGCGCTCTTCGGTGCCCTCCAGGTGACCGCGGCCCGGGAGTCGGGGCTGTCGCCAGAGCTGCTGGCCGCCGCCAACAGTTCGGGCGGTGTCCTCGGCAAGATGATCTCGCCGCAGAACCTCACCATCGCCTGTGCGGCCGTCGGACTCGCGGGCCGCGAAGGGGACATACTGCGCAAGGTGCTGCCCTGGAGTGTGGGGCTGCTGATGGTGATGTGCCTGATCGTGGTCGGCCAGAGTTCACCGGTGCTGGATTGGATGCTCCCCTGACCTCAGGTTACGGCTGGGAGTCCACCTGGCCTCCGCACAGCGCATTGTCAGCGGGTACGGGTAGCTTGTGGTGACCGATAGGACTTTCAGGAGGGTTGGCCGTGTCTGCTGATCTGTCGCAGCTCGTGAAGGCGTACGACGTGCGCGGGGTGGTCCCGGACCAATGGGACGAATCGCTGGCCGAGCTGTTCGGGGCCGCCTTCGTCCAGGTGACCGGGGCGAGCGCGATCGTGACCGGGCACGACATGCGGCCCTCGTCGCCGGGGCTGTCGGGCGCCTTCGCGCGCGGGGCGGCGGCGCGCGGTGCCGACGTGACCGAGATCGGCCTGTGCTCGACCGACCAGCTGTACTACGCGTCCGGCGCGTTCGACCTGCCGGGCGCCATGTTCACGGCCTCGCACAACCCGGCTCAGTACAACGGCATCAAGATGTGCCGGGCGGGCGCGGCCCCCGTCGGCCAGGACACCGGCCTCGCCGAGATCCGCGCACTGGTCGAGGGCTGGATGGACTCCGGCGCCCCGGAACCGGCGGCCACGACGGGAACGATCACGCAGCGGGACACGTTGGAGGACTACGCGGCACACCTCCGCTCCCTCGTCGACCTGACCTCCATCCGCCCGCTGAAGGTCGTCGTCGACGCGGGCAACGGCATGGGCGGCCACACCGTGCCCACCGTCTTCGCCGGCCTGCCCCTGACCCTGGTGCCGATGTACTTCGAGCTGGACGGCACCTTCCCCAACCACGAGGCGAACCCGCTGGACCCGGCGAACATCGTCGACCTCCAGAAGCGAGTCCGTGACGAGTCCGCCGACCTCGGCATCGCCTTCGACGGCGACGCCGACCGCTGCTTCGTCGTCGACGAGCACGGCGACCCGGTCTCCCCGTCCGCCATCACCGCCCTCGTCGCCTCCCGCGAGCTGGCCAAGCACGGCGGCAAGGGCACGATCATCCACAACCTGATCACCTCCTGGTCGGTCCCGGAGGTCGTCAAGGAGAACGGCGGCACGCCGGTCCGCACCCGCGTGGGCCACTCCTTCATCAAGGCCGAGATGGCCAAGTCCGGCGCGATCTTCGGCGGCGAGCACTCCGCGCACTACTACTTCGCCGACTTCTGGAACGCCGACACGGGCATGCTCGCCGCCCTCCACGTCCTCGCCGCCCTCGGCGGCCAGGACGGCACCCTCTCCGCCCTCGTCGCCCAGTACGACCGCTACGTCGGCTCCGGCGAGATCAACTCCACAGTCGACGACCAAACCGCCCGCCTCACCGCGATCCGCTCCGCCTACGAGGGCCGCGAAGGCGTAACCCTCGACGACCTCGACGGCCTCACGGTCACCGCCGCCGACTGGTGGTTCAACGTCCGCCCCTCCAACACGGAGCCACTGCTACGGCTGAACGCAGAGGCCCGCGACGAGGCGACGATGACGAAGGTCCGGGACGAGGCGTTGGGGATCATCAGGGGCTGAGGGCTGAGGGCTGAGGGCTGAGGGCTGAGGGCTGAGGGCTGAGGGCTGAGGGCTGAGGGCTGAGGGACGGCTCTCGGCGCGGGACGGCGCCATTTCAACCCGCCCGGCGTCAGAGGCCGGGTGACGCCATCCCGAGCCCCACCCACCCACTGGGACAGCTCGCTTCTCGCACGCCGGTCGGCACCACTCAGCCCGTCCGGCGTACGAGGCCGAGAGCGTCTCAGCGACGCCCATCCCGTCGGCGTATGAGACCGAGACTGTCTCAGCGACGCCCATCCCGTCGGTGTATGAGGCCGAGACTGTCTCAGCGACGCCCATTCCGTCGGCGTGCGAGGACGAGTCCATGGCAGCCACCCCCATCCCGTCGGTGTATGAGGCCGAGACCGTCTCAGCGACGCCCATTCCGTCGGCGTGCGAGGACGAGACCGTGCCAGCCACCCCCAGCTCGTCCGGCGTTTGAGGACGAGGCCGAAGGCCGATGGGGTCCAGGGGCGAAGCCCCGGTGGGGGTCCGGGGGCGAAGCCCCGGTGGGGTGCAGGGGCGGAGCCCCGCGGGGGTCCAGGGGGCGCAGCCCCCTGGCGGGGTCGAAGGGGCGGAGCCCCTTCAGGATGGGACGGGTAGGGGCGGCGGGGGCGAAACCCGACAACGGTCACCCCAACGCCGCTCACCCCGAACCCCACCCCGCCCAACCCCCACACCCCACCCCCTCCAGCGGTACCCTGACCAGGCACATCCGCACACAGCCGTAGCACACCCCGCCCCCGAAGGGACCCCCCATGCCGCTCGAAGCCGGCCTCCTGGAGATCCTCGCCTGCCCGGCCTGCCACGCCCCCCTCAAGGAGCAGGACACGGAGCTGATCTGCACCGGCCAGGACTGCGGCCTGGCATACCCCGTCCGCGACGGCATCCCCGTCCTCCTCGTCGACGAGGCCCGCCACCCCGCGTAACGACGACCTGGCGATCGGAGGCTGCCGCCCATGCTCGACGAATCGCTGCTCGACGCCCCCGAGGCGCTCTCGCAGGCCGACCGACGCGGCCTGCTCCGCGGCGCCGCAGAGGCCGGCGCCCGCGTCCGCACAGCGGCCCGGCACGCCGCCGAGTCCGGCGTCCACGACCTCAAGCCGGACGGCCGCCCCCGCGCCGTCCTCATCGCGGGCCCCGGCGCCGCCGCCATCTGCGTAGCCGACCTCCTCGGCACGCTCGCAGGCGCAGGCAGCCCAGTAACCCGCCTGGCCCCTTCCGGCGTCGCCCCCGCCGCAGGCGCCCTGCGCTGGGAACTCCCCGGCTGGGCCGGCTCGGTGGACCTGCTGCTCATCGCCACCCCGGACGGCACCGAACCCGGCCTCTCCCTCCTCGCCGACCAGGCCTACCGCCGCGGCTGCACGGTCGCCGCCGTAGCCCCGCCCCGCACCCCGCTCGCCGAGGCGGTGGACGGCGCCCACGGCCTCTTCGTACCGCTCGCGACGGCCCCGTACGAGCAGGACGAATCCCTCGCCGCGTCCGCGCCCGGCGTCCTGTGGGCGCTGCTGACCCCGCTGCTCGCCCTCCTCGACCGCACCGGCCTGCTCGCCGCTCCACCCGACGCCATCGATAAGGTCGCCGACCGCCTCGACCACATCGCCGAGCGCTGCGGGCCGGCCATCGCGACGTACAGCAACCCCGCCAAGACCCTCGCGGCCGAACTCGCCGACGCCCTCCCGCTGATCTGGACGGAGGGCACCTCGGCAGGACCGGCGGGCCGCAGGTTCGCCGCGGCCCTCGCCGAACTCTCCGGCACGCCCGCCGTCGTGGCCGAACTCCCCGAGGCGCTCGCCGCGCACAGCGCCCTGCTCGCAGGCCCGCTCGCCGCCAGCGCCGACCCCGAGGACTTCTTCCGCGACCGCGTCGAGGAGCCACCCGCGATGCACGCGCGCGTGGTACTGCTCCGTGACAGTCCGATCGGGGGCCTCACCGCCGCCCCCGCAGCCCGTGACCTGGCCCTCAGCCACGACACGCCGATCAGCGAACTGGAGCCGGAGCCCGGTGGCGAACTGGAGACCCTCGCCGAACTGATCGCCATCACCGATTTCGCCGCCGTTTACCTGGCGCTCGCTTCGAGGGCCTGATCTGACCCAGGACGCCCTGACCGCCGTACACGGGACAAGACGAAAGCCGTACGCACGGCGAACCAGAGTCGAACGCGTCGTAGACGTCGAACGCAGAGAGAGCAGACAGAGAGCCGAATGGACCGCCTCGACAACACCATCCGCCCCTACGCCTGGGGTTCCACCACCGCGATCCCGCAACTGCTCGGCGTCGAGCCGACCGGTGAACCGCAGGCGGAGATGTGGATGGGTGCCCACCCGGGCGCACCCTCGCGCACCGACCGCGGCACGCTCGTCGAGGTCATCGCCGCCGACCCGCAGCGCGAACTCGGCGCGGCGGCCGTTGCCAAGTTCGGCCCCGGCCTGCCCTTCCTGCTCAAGATCCTCGCCGCCGGCGCCCCTCTCTCCCTCCAGGTGCACCCCAACCTGGAGCAGGCGAAGGAGGGTTACGAGGACGAGGAGCGCCGCGGCATCCCCGTGGACGCCCCGCACCGCAACTACAAGGACGCCAACCACAAGCCCGAACTCATCTGCGCGCTCACCGAGTTCGACGGCCTGTGCGGCTTCCGCGAGCCGGCACAGGCCGCCGACCTGCTCGCCGGCCTCGGCGTCGACTCCCTCAAGCCGTACGTCGACCTGCTGCGCGCCCACCCCGAGGAGGCGGCGCTGCGCGAGGTCCTGACGGCCGTTCTCAGTGCCGACCGCGAGGAGATGGCGCACACCGTCACCGCGGCCGCCGCAGCCTGCGCCCGCCTCGGCGGCGAGTACGCCCCCTACGCGGACATCGCCCACCACTACCCGGGCGACCCCGGCGTCATCGCCGCGATGCTCCTCAACTACCTCCGCCTGCACCCCGGCGAGGCCCTCTACCTCGGCGCTGGCATCCCGCACGCCTACCTCAACGGCCTCGGCGTCGAGATCATGGCCAACTCCGACAACGTCCTGCGCTGCGGCCTGACCCCCAAGCACGTCGACGTCCCCGAACTCCTGCGCATCGTCCGCTTCGAGCCCAGCGACCCCGGCGTGCTGCGCCCGGAGGCGTCCCCGGACGGCGAGGAGGTCTACGAGACGCCGATCGACGAGTTCCGGCTCTCCCGTTACGTCCTGCCCGAGGGCGGCGCCGCCCACGACCTCACCCGCGAGACCCCGCAGATCCTGCTCTGCACGGCCGGTTCCGTGCGGGCAGGGGAACATGAGTTGAGCCCAGGTCAGTCGGTCTTCGTCCCGGCTGGCGAAAAGGCCGAAGTATCCGGTTCTGGAACGGTCTTCCGGGCCACCGTCATCGCCTGAACGTCAAGGAGTTGCGGGCTCGCGCGCCGTTGTCGGAGCGGGCTGCAACAATGGCCCACTGGCAAAGACCGGGCAAAGGTCTGGACAGCGTACGTACGAAGGGACAACGCGAATACATGAGCGCGTCAGGCGGCACCAAGGCGATCGTGGCGGCACTCGTCGCCAACCTCGCGATCGCGGTAGCGAAATTCGTGGCGTTCCTCTTCAGCGGCTCGTCGTCGATGCTCGCCGAGTCGGTGCACTCCCTCGCCGACTCCGGCAACCAGGCCCTGCTCCTCGTCGGCGGCAAGAAGGCCAAGCGCGAGGCGACCCCGCAGCACCCCTTCGGGTACGGCCGCGAGCGCTACATCTACGCCTTCCTCGTCTCCATCGTCCTCTTCTCGGTCGGCGGCATGTTTGCCATCTACGAGGGCTACGAGAAGATCAAGCACCCGCACGAGATCGACCACTGGTACTGGCCGGTCGGCGTCCTCGTCTTCGCCATCATCGCCGAGACGTTCTCCTTCCGGACGGCCATCAAGGAGTCCAACGTCCTGCGCGGGAACAAGTCCTGGTCGGAGTTCGTCCGCCACGCCAAGGCGCCCGAACTGCCCGTCGTCCTCCTGGAGGACCTGGGCGCGCTCGTCGGCCTGATCCTCGCCCTCGGCGGCGTCAGCATCGCCCTCGCCACCGGCGACGGCGTCTGGGACGGCATCGGCACGCTCTGCATCGGCGTGCTCCTGATCCTGATCGCGCTCGTGCTCGCCGCCGAGACCAAGTCGCTGCTGCTCGGCGAGGCCGCCGGCGTCGAAGACGTCCAGAAGATCGAGGCCGCGATCGTCGACGGCGACACCGTCACCCGCATCATCCACATGCGCACACTCCACCTCGGCCCCGAGGAACTCCTCGTCGCCGCCAAGATCGCCGTCCAGCACGACGACACGGCCACCGAGATCGCCTCCGCCATCGACGCCGCCGAGGCCCGCATCCGAGAGGCCGTCCCGATCGCCCGCGTGATCTACCTCGAGCCGGACATCTACAGCGAGGCCGAGGCCGCGAAGGGCGCCGACCGCGGGGCAACGCCGGGAGGCCCGGCACCCCACCCCGCCGAGCACTGATACGACGTCGTACGACCGCGTTCTCAGTACGACCACGTGCTTTCGACGATGTGCTTACGACGATGGGCTTACGACGATGGGGTCCGCCGAGGGTTTCGGCGGGCCCCATCGGCTGCTGTTCCGGCTACTGGATCTCGCTCAGCACGCCGAGCACCGCCGCGTCGTCCGGCGCCGCCATGAGCCGCTCCCGGAACCCGGAGTCCATCAACTTCCGCGACAACAGCGCCAGTATCCGCAGATGCTCGTCACCCGCGGCAGCCTCCGGTACGGCGATCATGAACACGAGCCTCGCCTTCGTACCGTCCATCGAGCCCCACTCGACACCTTCGGCGGACCGCGCGAACCCGACGACCGGCGCGGTCACCGCGTCCGTCTTGGCATGCGGTATCGCGATCTCCTCACCGAGCCCCGTCGTGCCCTGCGCCTCACGCCGCAACGCCGTCGCCACCAACTCGTCGACGTCCGCCACCTTGCCGGTCCGCGCCAGCAGGACCGCCATCTCGCGGATCGCCGTTTCCTTCTCGGAGGCGTCGAGCCGAACCTTCACGGTCTGCGCGGTGAGGTGACCGGAGAGGGCTTCGGGTGTGGCTGATTCCGCGGCAGGGTTCGCGCTTGCGGTGTCCATGGCAGAGTCCGGACGCCCGGCACCCGGCAACGGTACGACGACGGCGGCGCCCTCTGTTCCTACGGCGCTCGCAGCGGCCCGCGCTCCCACGCCCGCCCCCACCAGCGAGGGCTCGGGCCCGCTGACACCCGCACCGCCGACCGGCGTGCCCCGCCTCCGCTCGGTGATGTCGACGAGGGCGACCGTCGTCAGCGCGGTGACGACAGAGCCGATCGCAACGGCCACGAAGAACATCGGTACGCCGCTCACCGCGCCCAGCACGGCCACGATCGGCCCACCGTGCGGGACCGCGTCCTCGACACCGGCGAGCCCGGCGATCGCACCGGCGACGGCGCCGCCGAGCATATTGGCCGGGATGACCTGAGCGGGCCGCGCCGCCGCGAACGGGATCGCGCCCTCGGAGATGCCGAAGCAGCCCATGAACAGCGAGGCCAGACCGGTCTCCCGCTCCTGCTCGGTGTAGAGGCGCTTACGGATCAGCGTGGCGAGGCCCTGCCCCAGCGGCATGACCGGAATCGCGGCGGCACACATGCCCATGACGGTCTGGTTGCCGGTTGCGATGAGCCCGGCGCCGAACAGGAACGCGGTCTTGTTGACCGGCCCACCCATGTCGAACGCGATCATGAGCCCGAGAATCGCCCCGAGCAGAATCGCGCTCGTGCCCGTCATCCCGCTGAGCCAGCTGGTCAGATGCTCGAAGACCCAGGAAATCGGCTTGCCGATGACGTAGATGAAGAACAGCCCGAGCGCCGAGGTCGCCACGATCGGGATCACGATGATCGGCATGATCGGCTGCACGAACTTCGGGACCTTGACCTTCTTGATCCACAGGACCAGATAACCGGCCAGGAACCCCGTCACGATCGCCCCGATGAACCCGGCGCCCGCCTTCGAGTCGTACAACTCACCGGTGTTCGCGATCCAGCCACCGATCATGCCCGGCACCAGCGCGGGCCGGTCGCCTATCGCATAGGCGATATAGCCGGACAGGACCGGCACCATCAGCGTGAAGCCGATGACGCCGATGTTGTTCACGTCCATCCAGAAGGAGTCCTCCGGGATGACCAGGCCGTCCGGCGTGGTGTTCCCGCCGATCGCGAGCGAGACCGCGATCAGCAGCCCGCCGACGACCACGAACGGAATCATGTAACTGACCCCGTTCATCAGCGCCTTGTACGTGATGCCGCGTTCCTTGCCGCCGGTGGCGCCGGTGCCGCCGGCGGCGCGGGCGGCCGTGGGGGAGCCACCCTCCATGTGCACGGGGGCCGACTGCACCTGCTCGATCAGCTGCTCGGGGCGGCGAATGCCCTCTGCGACCCCGACGGTCAGGACCCGCTTGCCTGCGAATCGGCTCAGGTCAACATCCTTGTCCGCGGCGATGATGATGCCGTCGGCGGATTTGACATCGTTGTCATCGAGTACGTTTTCAGCCCCGATGGATCCCTGTGTCTCCACCTTCATGTCGATGTCCCGGCTCGCGGCGGCCTGCGCGAGCTTCTCCGCCGCCATGTACGTATGGGCGATGCCGGTCGGGCACGCGGTCACCGCGAGCAACTTCAACCTCTTGCGCTCGCCACCGCCGCTGCCCGTGGGGGGAGGGCCGGCCGGACTGGTCACGTCGATCTCCTAACGCCTTTGTCACGCGAGAACGCCGTCCCGGACGTCCCGCAGGATCGATCAGATGTCCCGATCTCCTCGCATCCTGCAACACCTCTCTCCCAGCTCAAAGATGCAGAAGTCCCTGAAGGTCCCGGTCTGTCGACTCCTGTCCATCCGATTGCGGGTGTCCTGTTATCGCTGTCACAGCCGTCCCTCGCCCGACGGGCCAGGCAGTGGACGGACCCTCACTGGGGCCGTGATCGGCCTGATCTATTCGGAGGTGGACTGGGGACGGCCCGCCCTACCGGTGTAGCTTGGGACGGAGCCAGACGTCGCTGCTGATGGCGGTCGGGCGGTCCCACCGCGGACCGACCGAGGGAGAGAGGGCCTCCGACGGACTGCGCTGCGTGTACGCGGGCATGCCTGTGTCCTCTTCGGGCACCCCTGTGTCCGCCGCCGCGCAGACCAGCCGTACCCACCTCGCCCCAACCTCCGAGGAGCAGCTCGAATGACGACTGTCGAAAACCGACAGGACTTCAAGGTCGCCGACCTCTCTCTGGCCGAGTTCGGCCGCAAGGAGATCACCCTCGCCGAGCACGAGATGCCCGGCCTGATGGCGATCCGCAAGGAGTACGCCGAGGCGCAGCCCCTCGCCGGCGCCCGCATCACCGGCTCCCTGCACATGACCGTGCAGACCGCCGTACTCATCGAGACCCTGGCCGCTCTCGGTGCCGAGGTCCGCTGGGCCTCCTGCAACATCTTCTCCACCCAGGACCACGCGGCCGCCGCCATCGCCGTCGGCCCGAACGGCACGCCCGACAACCCCCAGGGCATCCCGGTCTTCGCCTGGAAGGGCGAGACCCTGGAGGAGTACTGGTGGTGCACGGAGCAGGCGCTGACCTGGCCGAACACCCCCACCGGCGGCCCGAACATGATCCTGGACGACGGTGGCGACGCCACCATGCTCGTCCACAAGGGCGTCGAGTACGAGAAGGACGGCAAGGTCCCGGACATCGAGACCGCCGAGTCCGACGAGCACCGCGTCGTCCTCGAGCTGCTGACCCGCACGCTCGGCGAAAGCCCGCAGAAATGGACCCAGGTGGCGTCCGAGATCCGCGGCGTGACCGAGGAGACCACGACCGGCGTCCACCGCCTGTACGAGATGCACCGCGACGGCACCCTCCTGTTCCCGGCGATCAACGTCAACGACGCCGTCACCAAGTCGAAGTTCGACAACAAGTACGGCTGCCGCCACTCCCTGATCGACGGCATCAACCGCGCCACCGACGTCCTCATCGGCGGCAAGACCGCGGTCGTCTTTGGTTACGGCGACGTGGGCAAGGGCTGCGCGGAGTCCCTGCGCGGACAGGGCGCCCGCGTGATCATCACCGAGATCGACCCGATCTGCGCACTGCAGGCCGCGATGGACGGCTACCAGGTCACGACCCTCGACGAGGTCGTCGACAAGGCTGACATCTTCGTCACCACGACCGGCAACAAGGACATCATCATGGCCTCGGACATGGCCAAGATGAAGCACCAGGCGATCGTGGGCAACATCGGCCACTTCGACAACGAGATCGACATGGCCGGCCTCGCTCAGATCCCCGGCATCGTCAAGGACGAGGTCAAGCCGCAGGTTCACACCTGGACGTTCCCCGACGGCAAGGTGCTCATCGTCCTCTCCGAGGGCCGCCTGCTGAACCTGGGCAACGCCACCGGTCACCCGTCGTTCGTGATGTCCAACTCCTTCGCGGACCAGACCCTGGCCCAGATCGAGCTGTTCACCAAGCCCGACGCGTACCCGACCGACGTGTACGTGCTGCCCAAGCACCTCGACGAGAAGGTCGCCCGCCTCCACCTGGACGCGCTCGGAGTGAAGCTGACGACGCTGCGTCCGGAGCAGGCGGCGTACATCGGCGTCGAGGTCGAGGGGCCGTACAAGCCGGACCACTACCGCTACTGAGCCCTCGGCTGCCGCTGTTGAGCCGTTGGCTGCTGTTGGTAGCCGCCGGCTCAGGCACTGAGTACCGCCGAGTACTGACCGCAGCCCGTGAGAGCGCGCCGGTGCGCTGACGCGCTCTCACGCAGGTCCTCCGAGGCAGGCCCCCGCACCCCCGTGCCGGGGGCCTGCCCCTTTGGCCGTTGCGGCCGGACCAGCCCGTCAAGACCCAGGACCCCCATGCCCCGCGGCCGTTATTCGCTCCATGATCCGCACGATCACACCCCCCTCGCAGACGAGCACTTCCACTGCGCCCCCGGCCCCTCCGGCTGGCGCTACGTCTCACAACGGACCACCCCCGCGGGTGACCACAGCGGCTCCGTCGACCTCACCCTCGACGAACTCGGCCGCCCCATCCGCCTCGAACTCCACGCCGCGGGCTGGCAGGTCCGCGGCGCCGCGCTCGACGGCGTCGCCTGGGTCCGTACAGACCCCACCGGGACTCGTGCCACGGAAGGCAACGTCCGCGCTCACGCCTTCACCGGCACTTCTCCCGCATTCCTCATCGCCACCACCCGTCTCCTGCGCCTCGCCCCTTCCAGCTCAGCAACCCGCGTACGCCTCGTCGCCTTCACCGACCCCGTCCTCGCCCCGCGCACCGTGGACCAGTCCTGGGCCTTGGTGAAAAGAGAAGCACACGCCACTGACAACGGCCCTCTGACCGTGGACGAATACCAGGTCACAGCCCTGGACACGGGCGAACAGCACGCCGTACACATCGCCGGCGACGTCGTGCTCGCGGCACCGGGCATCGAGTTGGAGGACCTTGACTCGCCGCCGTCCGCGTTCGACTGAGCGCCGCGTTCGGGCTGGGCGGCCGACGGGCCGGGCTAGGCAGGCGGTACGAACCCAGTGGCGGGACGGTCAGCGGGCGACGCGTCGGGAGCCTCGCGCCGACCACTGACCGGAGCCTCGGGCTGAGGGGCAGGGACCGCGGACGGAACCGGCGGAGGCACATACGCCCCCGGCACACCGGCCGCAGGCCCGCCACCGGCAGCGGGTGCACCTACGGTCTGACCGCTTACTACCGAACCGCCCGCGAAGGCACGCCTGGCATCCCGTGCCTGCCGTTCCTGCACCACAGCCGCCAAATACGCGGCCGGCGGAACGCCCTGCGGCGCCGGGCTCCCCGTACGGGCCGCGAGGTCGGTGGCGAGCCGTTCCGCCATGGCCCAGCCGACCTGCGGATCCAGCTGCTGCATCCGCGTCAGATACTGGCGGACGGCAAGCCACAGATCGTCCGGAACCGCCGACAGGTCCAGCGCGGCGAACCGTCCGGCCAGCCAGGGCGGCGGCGGAGGAACGAAGGTCGTACGGGCCACGGGCACCCGTTCCCTCACCACCAGAGTCCCTGCGAACACGTCCCCGAGCCTCCGCCCGCGCGCCGACACGAGAGAGGCGATGCAGGCGATCACGCCGAATGTCATCAGAATCTCGATCACACCGATCCCACCCCGGACCAGCGCATGTCGGAACCGGATCGGGCCGCCGTCGTCCCGCACCACACGCAGCCCGCACGCCATCTTGCCGAGCGACCGCCCATGGCTCAGCGTCTCGACCGCGATCGGTCCGCCCACCAGCACCAATACAAATGTCGCGATCGACAGGGCGACCTGTGCCGCCTCGTCCAATGAGGCCGTGGAGACCACCAGACCGATGGTCACGACCAGGTAGGCGATCATGGCCACCACCAGATCGAGCAGGACGGCCAGCGCCCTGCTGGGCAGCCTCGCGGGGCGCAACTCCAGCGCCACCGCCTCACCCGTCACCAGCTCACTCACGCCGCTGTCCTTCCCCTGACCTGCCCTGAGAACGGCCAGTCTGCCAAGCTGAGGGCGCATTGCGCCGCAGTACGACAAGCTGACACCACGACGAGCCGCCGACGAACAGCCCAGGAGCAGGCAAACCGATGGATCTCGACGTCTTCGTCACCGCCCACCGAGCCGAATGGGACCGCCTCGACGCCCTGCTCCGGCGCCAGCGCAGCCTCACCGGTGCCGAGGCCGACGAACTCGTCGCTCTTTACCAGCGCACCGCCACCCACCTGTCCCTGATCCAGTCCAGCGCCCCCGACCCGCAATTGACCGGTCGGCTCAGCCAACTCGTGGCACGCGCGCGTAGTGCCGTGACAGGCACCCGACGCGCCTCCTGGCGCGACGTCACCCGCTTCCTCACGCACGGATTCCCCGCCGCGGTCTACAAGTCGCGCCACTGGTGGGTACCCACCGCGCTCCTGTCGACCCTTGTCGCGGCACTTCTGGGCTGGTGGATAGGTGCTCACCCAGAAGTGCAGTCCTCCATAGCGGCCCCCGATGAGCTGCGCGAACTCACCCGCCCCGGAGGCCAGTACGAGACCTACTACTCGAGCCACCCCGCGGCCTCCTTTGCCGCCCAGGTGTGGACGAACAACGCCTGGGCGGCCGCCCTGTGCCTGATCCTCGGGGTCTTCCTGGGCCTCCCGGTCCTGTGGATCCTCTTCCAGAACATGCTCAACCTCGGCGTCGGCTTCGGCCTGATGTCCTCAGCCGGTCGGCTCGACACCTTCCTCGGTCTCGTCCTGCCGCACGGTCTGCTCGAGCTGACCGCGGTCTTCGTGGCCGCCGGCACCGGCCTGCGCCTCGGCTGGACCGTCATCGACCCTGGCCCACGCAGCCGACGCACGGCCCTCGCGGAAGAGGGCCGAGCCGCCGTGGGCATGGCCATCGGCCTCGCCCTGGTCCTCTTCGTCTCCGGCGCCATCGAAGGCTTCGTGACCCCGTCGGGCCTGCCCACATGGGCACGAATAAGCATCGGGGTCCTCGCTGAGCTCGTCTTCCTTGCCTACGTCTACGTCCTGGGCGGTCGTGCCGCCCGCACCGGGGAGACGGGCGACGTCGAAGCTGCGGAGCGCAGCGCCGCGGTTCCGACGGCTGCCTGATGTGCGGACATGTCTGCTGAGCTGCTAGTCTCTCCTTCGCCCCACAAGAGCCGTTGACACGGAGGACGTGGGGAGGTAGATTCAAACAGTTGCCGAGAGGGCAGGGTTTGCCCCGGGGTGACGGTTAGCATCTGTCGGCTTCTTGTGAAGTCACTTCCCGAGAAGCCCCCGATTATTCAGGACTGAGTGGCCGGTCAGGCCAGTCAAAAACTTCTGATAAAGTCGGACTCGCCGAAAGAGAGCCGGAAGGCAATCAAATAGGCAAGGCCACTCCAACGGCCACCGGAAAACGAATTCCGACCGGAAACGGAACGGAAAAGCGATCTGGTAAGGTTGGAAACACCGAAGGGAAGCGCCCGGAGGAAAGCCGCGAGAGTGTCTCTCGGGTGAGTACGAAGGAAGCGTCCGTTCCTTGAGAACTCAACAGCGTGCCAAAAATCAACGCCAGATATGTTGATACCCCGTCCGTCGGAACCTGTTCCGATGGTCGTGGTTCCTTTGAAGAAATACACAGCGAGGACGTTGTGAACGGTCGGGCTTATTCCGCCCGACGGTTCCGCTCTCGTGTGTGTTGACCGGATAACCGGTACACATTCACGGAGAGTTTGATCCTG
This sequence comes from Streptomyces sp. DG2A-72, assembly GCF_030499575.1. Classification (NCBI taxonomy): domain Bacteria; kingdom Bacillati; phylum Actinomycetota; class Actinomycetes; order Kitasatosporales; family Streptomycetaceae; genus Streptomyces; species Streptomyces sp. DG2A-72. Next base: position 4,007,155 of record NZ_JASTLC010000001.1, on the reverse strand, counting down.
GCTCAGGACGAACGCTGGCGGCGTGCTTAACACATGCAAGTCGAACGATGAACCACTTCGGTGGGGATTAGTGGCGAACGGGTGAGTAACACGTGGGCAATCTGCCCTTCACTCTGGGACAAGCCCTGGAAACGGGGTCTAATACCGGATAGCACTCTCACGGGCATCTGTGGGGGTTGAAAGCTCCGGCGGTGAAGGATGGGCCCGCGGCCTATCAGCTTGTTGGTGAGGTAATGGCTCACCAAGGCGACGACGGGTAGCCGGCCTGAGAGGGCGACCGGCCACACTGGGACTGAGACACGGCCCAGACTCCTACGGGAGGCAGCAGTGGGGAATATTGCACAATGGGCGCAAGCCTGATGCAGCGACGCCGCGTGAGGGATGACGGCCTTCGGGTTGTAAACCTCTTTCAGCAGGGAAGAAGCGCAAGTGACGGTACCTGCAGAAGAAGCGCCGGCTAACTACGTGCCAGCAGCCGCGGTAATACGTAGGGCGCAAGCGTTGTCCGGAATTATTGGGCGTAAAGAGCTCGTAGGCGGCTTGTCACGTCGGGTGTGAAAGCCCGGGGCTTAACCCCGGGTCTGCATTCGATACGGGCTAGCTAGAGTGTGGTAGGGGAGATCGGAATTCCTGGTGTAGCGGTGAAATGCGCAGATATCAGGAGGAACACCGGTGGCGAAGGCGGATCTCTGGGCCATTACTGACGCTGAGGAGCGAAAGCGTGGGGAGCGAACAGGATTAGATACCCTGGTAGTCCACGCCGTAAACGGTGGGAACTAGGTGTTGGCGACATTCCACGTCGTCGGTGCCGCAGCTAACGCATTAAGTTCCCCGCCTGGGGAGTACGGCCGCAAGGCTAAAACTCAAAGGAATTGACGGGGGCCCGCACAAGCAGCGGAGCATGTGGCTTAATTCGACGCAACGCGAAGAACCTTACCAAGGCTTGACATACGCCGGAAACGTCTGGAGACAGGCGCCCCCTTGTGGTCGGTGTACAGGTGGTGCATGGCTGTCGTCAGCTCGTGTCGTGAGATGTTGGGTTAAGTCCCGCAACGAGCGCAACCCTTGTCCTGTGTTGCCAGCATGCCCTTCGGGGTGATGGGGACTCACAGGAGACCGCCGGGGTCAACTCGGAGGAAGGTGGGGACGACGTCAAGTCATCATGCCCCTTATGTCTTGGGCTGCACACGTGCTACAATGGCCGGTACAATGAGCTGCGATGCCGTGAGGTGGAGCGAATCTCAAAAAGCCGGTCTCAGTTCGGATTGGGGTCTGCAACTCGACCCCATGAAGTCGGAGTTGCTAGTAATCGCAGATCAGCAGTGCTGCGGTGAATACGTTCCCGGGCCTTGTACACACCGCCCGTCACGTCACGAAAGTCGGTAACACCCGAAGCCGGTGGCCCAACCCGTTTACGGGAGGGAGCTGTCGAAGGTGGGACTGGCGATTGGGACGAAGTCGTAACAAGGTAGCCGTACCGGAAGGTGCGGCTGGATCACCTCCTTTCTAAGGAGCACATAGCCGACTGCGAGCAAATGTCTCGCACGGTTGCTCATGGGTGGAACGTTGATTATTCGGCACACTTGATCGTCGTCTTCTTCTAGTACTGCTCTTCGGAGTGTGGAACGTTGAGGGGAGCGGGGAGTGTGCCGGGCACGCTGTTGGGTGTCTGAGGGAATGATTTCCTTCAGGTGCCGGCCCCAGTGAACTCGGATCGTAGGTCCGGGGTGGTGGGTGGCTGGTCGTTGTTTGAGAACTGCACAGTGGACGCGAGCATCTGTGGCCAAGTTTTTAAGGGCGCACGGTGGATGCCTTGGCACCAGGAACCGATGAAGGACGTGGGAGGCCACGATAGGCCCCGGGGAGTCGTCAACCAGGCTTTGATCCGGGGGTGTCCGAATGGGGAAACCCGGCAGTCGTCATGGGCTGTCACCCATACCTGAACACATAGGGTATGTGGAGGGAACGCGGGGAAGTGAAACATCTCAGTACCCGCAGGAAGAGAAAACAACCGTGATTCCGGGAGTAGTGGCGAGCGAAACCGGATGAGGCCAAACCGTATGCGTGTGAGACCCGGCAGGGGTTGCGTATACGGGGTTGTGGGATCTCTCTTTCACGGTCTGCCGGCCGTGAGACGAGTGAGAAACCGTTGATGTAGGCGAAGGACATGCGAAAGGTCCGGCGTAGAGGGTAAGACCCCCGTAGTCGAAACGTCAACGGCTCGTTGGAGAGACACCCAAGTAGCACGGGGCCCGAGAAATCCCGTGTGAATCTGGCGGGACCACCCGTTAAGCCTAAATATTCCCTGGTGACCGATAGCGGATAGTACCGTGAGGGAATGGTGAAAAGTACCGCGGGAGCGGAGTGAAATAGTACCTGAAACCGTGTGCCTACAAGCCGTGGGAGCGTCGCATGCAAGCTTGCTTGTATGTCGTGACTGCGTGCCTTTTGAAGAATGAGCCTGCGAGTTTGCGGTGTGTTGCGAGGTTAACCCGTGTGGGGAAGCCGTAGCGAAAGCGAGTCCGAACAGGGCGATTTAGTAGCGCGCTCAAGACCCGAAGCGGAGTGATCTAGCCATGGGCAGGTTGAAGCGGCTGTAAGAGGTCGTGGAGGACCGAACCCACCAGGGTTGAAAACCTGGGGGATGACCTGTGGTTAGGGGTGAAAGGCCAATCAAACTCCGTGATAGCTGGTTCTCCCCGAAATGCATTTAGGTGCAGCGTCGTGTGTTTCTTGCCGGAGGTAGAGCACTGGATAGGCGATGGGCCCTACCGGGTTACTGACCTTAGCCAAACTCCGAATGCCGGTAAGTGAGAGCGCGGCAGTGAGACTGTGGGGGATAAGCTCCATGGTCGAGAGGGAAACAGCCCAGAGCATCGACTAAGGCCCCTAAGCGTACGCTAAGTGGGAAAGGATGTGGAGTCGCACAGACAACCAGGAGGTTGGCTTAGAAGCAGCCACCCTTGAAAGAGTGCGTAATAGCTCACTGGTCTAGTGATTCCGCGCCGACAATGTAGCGGGGCTCAAGCGTACCGCCGAAGTCGTGTCAATCCAGCATAAGGGCTAACGCCTGCTGGGTTGGGTAGGGGAGCGTCGTCTGCCGGGTGAAGCAGCCGCGGAAGCGAGTTGTGGACGGTTGACGAGTGAGAATGCAGGCATGAGTAGCGATTCACACGTGGGAAACGTGTGCGCCGATTGACTAAGGGTTCCTGGGTCAAGCTGATCTGCCCAGGGTAAGTCGGGACCTAAGGCGAGGCCGACAGGCGTAGTCGATGGATAACCGGTTGATATTCCGGTACCCGCTGTAAAGCGTCAAACATTGAATCCAGTGATGCTAAGCCCGTGAAGCCGTTCCGGACCCTTCGGGGAATGGAAAGTGGTGGAGCCGGTGACCCGAGTTGGTAGTAGGTGAGTGATGGGGTGACGCAGGAAGGTAGTCCATCCCGGGCGGTGGTTGTCCCGGGGTAAGGGTGTAGCCCGAGTGGTAGGTAAATCCGCCACTCACATGGGGTGAGACCTGATGCCGAGCCGATTGTGGTGAAGTGGATGATCCTATGCTGTCGAGAAAAGCCTCTAGCGAGTTTTATGGCGGCCCGTACCCTAAACCGACTCAGGTGGTCAGGTAGAGAATACCGAGGCGTTCGGGTGAACTATGGTTAAGGAACTCGGCAAAATGCCCCCGTAACTTCGGGAGAAGGGGGGCCATCACCGGTGAGAGCACTTGCTGCTTGAGCTGGGGGTGGCCGCAGAGACCAGCGAGAAGCGACTGTTTACTAAAAACACAGGTCCGTGCGAAGCCGTAAGGCGATGTATACGGACTGACGCCTGCCCGGTGCTGGAACGTTAAGGGGACCGGTTAGTCCTGTTTCGACGGGGCGAAGCTGAGAACTTAAGCGCCAGTAAACGGCGGTGGTAACTATAACCATCCTAAGGTAGCGAAATTCCTTGTCGGGTAAGTTCCGACCTGCACGAATGGCGTAACGACTTCTCGACTGTCTCAACCATAGGCCCGGTGAAATTGCACTACGAGTAAAGATGCTCGTTTCGCGCAGCAGGACGGAAAGACCCCGGGACCTTTACTACAGTTTGATATTGGTGTTCGGTTCGGCTTGTGTAGGATAGCTGGGAGACTGTGAACTCTGGACGCCAGTTCAGGGGGAGTCGTCGTTGAAATACCAGTCTGGTCGTGCTGGATGTCTAACCTGGGTCCGTGATCCGGATCAGGGACAGTGTCTGATGGGTAGTTTAACTGGGGCGGTTGCCTCCTAAAGAGTAACGGAGGCGCCCAAAGGTTCCCTCAGCCTGGTTGGCAATCAGGTGTTGAGTGTAAGTGCACAAGGGAGCTTGACTGTGAGACCGACGGGTCGAGCAGGGACGAAAGTCGGGACTAGTGATCCGGCGGTGGCTTGTGGAAGCGCCGTCGCTCAACGGATAAAAGGTACCCCGGGGATAACAGGCTGATCTTCCCCAAGAGTCCATATCGACGGGATGGTTTGGCACCTCGATGTCGGCTCGTCGCATCCTGGGGCTGGAGTCGGTCCCAAGGGTTGGGCTGTTCGCCCATTAAAGCGGTACGCGAGCTGGGTTTAGAACGTCGTGAGACAGTTCGGTCCCTATCCGCTGCGCGCGCAGGAACATTGAGAAGGGCTGTCCCTAGTACGAGAGGACCGGGACGGACGAACCTCTGGTGTGCCAGTTGTTCTGCCAAGGGCATGGCTGGTTGGCTACGTTCGGGAGGGATAACCGCTGAAAGCATCTAAGCGGGAAGCCTGCTTCGAGATGAGTGTTCCCACCCCCTTTGAGGGGTTAAGGCTCCCAGTAGACGACTGGGTTGATAGGCCGGATCTGGAAGCCCTGTAAGGGGTGGAGGTGACCGGTACTAATAGGCCGAGGGCTTGTCCTCAGTTGCTCGCGTCCACTGTGTTAGTTCTGAGGCAACGACCGTGTCATGTTTCCGGTTGGAACTTCATAGTGTTTCGGTGGTCATAGCGTGAGGGAAACGCCCGGTTACATTCCGAACCCGGAAGCTAAGCCTTACAGCGCCGATGGTACTGCAGGGGGGACCCTGTGGGAGAGTAGGACACCGCCGAACAAAACTTGAAATTAGGGCCCACGCCTTTTGGTGTGGGCCCTAATTGCGTTTGGTTAGGCAGTCGGTCCTGCCCTCCGCGCTAAAGGCGTCCAGCCGCCTTTAGCGCCAGATATGCATCGGCCAGTGTTGGAGCCAGTTCATCAGGTGTCGCGTCCACGACCGTGACTCCATGACGTCGGAGTTGTTCCGCTGTGCGATGGCGTTCGCTTTGTGCCTGGGCGGCGGCTGCGGATTCGTAAATGGCTTCTGTGTTGCCGCGTGCCGTGGCCATGTGGGCGATGTTCGGGTCTGCGACGGATGCCAGCAAAACCGTGTGGCGCTGGGTGAGGCGGGCGAGGACGGGCAGCAGGCCCTCTTCGACGGGGGCCGCGTCCAGGGTTGTCAGGAGCACGATCAGAGAGCGGCGGGGGGCCGTCCTGAGCGCAGTGGCCGTAAGGCCTCGAGAATCGGTTTCGACGAGCTCGGGTTCGAGTGTTGCCATCGCGTTGACCAGGGACGGGAGGACGTCGCCTGCTGCGCGGCCCTGGACCAGGGCGCGTACCCGGCGGTCGTATGCGAGTAGGTCGACGCGGTCGCCGGCGCGGGATGCCAGGGCGGCCAGGAGCAGGGCGGCGTCCATTGAGGCGTCCAGGCGTGGGGCGTCGCCGACGCGGCCGGCCGAGGTGCGGCCGGTGTCGAGGACCAGGAGGATGTGCCGATCGCGTTCGGGGCGCCAGGTGCGTACGGCGACCGTGGTCTGGCGAGCTGTGGCGCGCCAGTCGATGGAACGGGTGTCGTCGCCGGGGACGTACTCGCGCAGGCTGTCGAATTCTGTGCCTTCTCCGCGGGTGAGGACGCTGGTGCGGCCGTCGAGTTCGCGCAGGCGGGCGAGTTTCGACGGGAGGTGCTTGCGGCTGGTGAAGGGGGGCAGGACGCGGACTGTCCAGGGGACTTTGTGGGTGCCCTGGCGTGCGAAGAGGCCGAGAGGGCCGTACGAGCGGATCGTGACGCGGTCTGCCTGGCGGTCGCCGCGGCGGGTGGGGCGTAGACGGGTCGTGATGCGGCGGCGTTCGCCCGCAGGGACCGTGAGGCGATGGCGGGAGGCGGCGATTTCCGTGCCGGGTTGCCAGCTGCTGGGGGGCCAGGCGTCGCGGAGGCGGGCCCGGAGCAGGCGGCGTGACGGGTTGGTGATCGTGAGGGTGACGTCGGCCTGCTCGCCCAGACGTGCGGAGGTGTCGCCGGAGCGGCTCAGGCCCAGGTGTCGTACCGGCGCTGCCAGGGCGAAGTCGCACGCGCAGGCCAGCGCCAGGGGGGCGTTCACGGCGAGGAGGCCCGTGAGGCCGGGTTCCCAGATGCCTACGGGGAGGGAGCCGAGGGCTGCGAGGAGTGCTGTGCGTCCGGTGAGGGCCATCAGCGGGGGACCGGGACCTGGGCGAGGATCGCGTTGATGACGGAGTCGGCCGTCACGCCCTCCATTTCGGCCTCTGGGCGGAGTTGTACGCGGTGGCGGAGCGTGGGGAGGGCGAGGGCCTTGACGTCGTCCGGGATGACGTAATCGCGGCCGGTCAGCCAGGCCCACGCGCGCGAGGTGGCCAGGAGGGCGGTGGCGCCGCGTGGGGAGACGCCGAGGGTGAGGGACGGGGATTCGCGGGTCGCGCGGCAGATGTCCACGACGTAGCCGGTGATTTCGGGGGAGACGGCGGTCTTGGCGACTGCGGCGCGCGCGGCTTCGAGGGCTGCGGGGCCGGCGACGGGGCGCAGACCGGCGGCGCGCAGGTCGCGCGGGTTGAAGCCCTCGGAGTGGCGGGTGAGGACGGCGATCTCGTCCTGGCGGGAGGGGAGGGGGATCGTGAGTTTGAGGAGGAAGCGGTCCAGCTGGGCCTCGGGGAGGGGGTAGGTGCCCTCGTACTCGACCGGGTTCTGGGTCGCTGCGACCAGGAAGGGCTCGGGGAGCGGGCGGGGGGTGCCGTCGACCGTGACCTGGCGTTCTTCCATGGCTTCCAGGAGCGACGACTGGGTCTTGGGGGGTGTGCGGTTGATCTCGTCCGCGAGGAGGAGGTTGGTGAAGACCGGGCCGGGCTGGAAGGAGAACTCCGCGGTGCGGGTGTCGTAGACGAGGGAGCCGGTCACATCGCTCGGCATCAGGTCCGGAGTGAACTGCACGCGCTTGGTGTCGAGTTCGAGTGCGGACGCGAGGGCGCGGACGAGCAACGTTTTGGCAACCCCGGGGACTCCTTCAAGGAGAACGTGTCCGCGGCAGAGGAGGGCGACGACGAGGCCGGTCACGGCGGGATCCTGGCCGACCACGGCCTTGGCGATCTCGGCGCGCAGGGCCTCCAGGGCGGCTCGGGCGTTGCCCGCGTCCTCGGTCGGCCCGGCGTTGTCAGTGGTCGGGTCCATCATGGACGGCGTACCTCTCTTTCGAGGGCGTCGAGTTGGTCGGCGAGGGCGATGAGCGCGGCGTCGTCGCTGGGCGGCGGGCCGAAGAGGAGGGTGTGCAGGGACTGTCCGTCGCCGTGGAGGTGGGCGGACAGCGCGGGGAGCAGGGCTTCGGGCGCGTGTGCCTGGGCGACGGGGACGCCTACGAGGGGGGCGAGGCGGGTGCGGGTGGTGGAGCGGAGAGCGGCGGCCGCGCGGTCGCGGGCGTTGGCCTTGCGGTAGAGGCGGGCACGGCCTTCGACGGTTTCGGAGGCGCGGATCGCCACGGGGAGATTTTCGGGCACGAGAGGGCCGAGCCGCCGTGCCCGCCAGAGGGCGGCCAGGGCTGCCGCGATGAAGAGCTGAAGTGTGCCCCAGAGCCAGCCCGAGGGGAGCAGGTCGAAGAAGCCTCGCTCGCCCTCGGTGCCGGCGGCGGTGGAGTCGGAGAGCGAGGGGAGGTACCAGACCAGATGAGGGCGGGAGCCGAGGAGTTGGAGGGCGAGCGAGGCGTTGCCCTGCTCGTCGAGGCGGTCGTTGAAGAGGATGTCGGGCGCACCGATGACGATGGTGTCGCCGCCCTCCGATGCCGCCGGGACGCGCACGAGGGTGGCCAGGCGCTCGCTGGGGTAGCACTCGTCGGCGTCGACCTGGAGGGCCGTGTACCGGATGCCGCCGGTGTCGGCGCTACCTGCGCGGCGGGCCGCCGGCAGATTGCAGTCGGGCGACAGCGCCGAGTCGAGGCTGGTGGCAGGGTCGGCGATGACGCCGGGGGCGAGCCGTTCGACGGACCAGCTGCCGGGCGCGACCAGGATGCTGCGTCCGCCGGAGGCGTCGGTGGCGGCGTGCAGCTGTGTCTGTTGACGTGCTGTCAGCAGGTCGGGGTCGGCCACGAGGAGTGTGGTGTCCGGGCGGGCGGTGGTGCGGGCCTCGTCCAGGGTGGTGACCACGCGTGTGGACACGCCGCGGTCGGCGAGCAGTTCGGCGACGGCGCGGCTGCCGTAGGGATCGGCGGAGCGGGGGTCGAGTCGGCCGTGCCGGGCGTCGGACTGGATCACGGCGATCGCGATGGCCCCCACCAGGAGCAGCACGAGGGCGAGCAGGACGCCTCGCGTGCGGGTCCACACCTGGCGGGTGGTGGGAGAGGCCGAGGTGGACGGGAGCATGGCCTCAGTGGTCATTCGGCGGCTCCCTGGCGGGCGTTCTGGGTCGCGCTGTGGGCGCTGCTGGCGAGCACCGGTTTGGTGCGCTCCAGGTCGCGGTCGAGTGCGGCGATGCGGTGGTACGACTGCTCGGTTGCCGTCCGTCCCCCGTATGTCACGTCGTCGAAGTCCCGGGCGGCTGCGCTCAGCCGGTCCGCAGCGGAGGGCAGGACGCGGCCCGCTTCCGCGGCGGCCTCGTCGGCGGTGCGGCCGGGGTGGACGTCGAGGAGGGCGCGTTCCTCCAGGGCGCGGACGACGGCCCGCATGCGTTCTTGGACGGCCTGGTTCCAGTGGCCCTGGGCGGCCTGTGCCTCGGCGGCGGCGCGATGTTCGGCGGCGCTGCGGGGGCGGTCGTCGAAGAGGGCGGCGGAGGAGACTGGTGCTCGACGCGGGGTGCCCAGGCGCCACCACAGGGCACCCAGGGCTGCGAGGACGACCAGGATGACGACGACCAGGCCGAGCGTCCCCCCAGGAGTGGCGGCCGAGGCGGTGCCGAACAGCTCGCCGACCCAGTCCCAGAATGCGTTCAGCGCCCGCTGGAACAGGCTGGGGTCGTTCTCGTGGTACATGCCTTTGGACAGCTCGCGCCGAGCCGCCTCCCGCGCCGGGTCGCGCGGGACGGTCACCGGCGGTTCGTCGTCGGAGCGCGACAGCGCCGAGGCGTCACCGGCGCGCAGCAGCGCCCGTGCGGCCGTGTCGGCGACGCGCGCCGGTACGGCCGTGAGGACTCCCCCCGCCAGGCTCACCGCATCAGCTCCCCGGGGTGGGGCCGGGGGCGCCTGTGCCGTAGTCCTGCACGCCGGCCGCGCGGGCCAGCTCGAGGTCGAGGGCCTCGCGGCGGATGCGCTGGTCGATGTAGAGGAGCACGGCGACGCCGGCCGTGATCGGGAAAGTGATCATGGAGCCGATCACCGCCCCGATCCCGCTGACGATGAGGAACGTCCAGCCGAGGTCGCTGCCGCCGGTATCGAGGAAGTTGCTGACGCCGCCTCCGCTGACAGCCGCACCCAGGAAGGTGAAGGGGATGACGACGATCGACGCGACGATGTTCGCGATGATCGTGGCCAGCAGCTGGATGCCGAAGACCCGCCACCAGGAGCCGCGGACCAGTTTCGCGGAGCGGCTCATCGACTTCACGATGCTCTGCTTCTCCAGCATCAGCGCCGGCGAGGCGAGGGAGAAGCGGATCATCAGCCACAGGGCGACCACGCCCGCGGCGAGGCTGCCCAGGATGGCGAGGGCGGCACCGGCGTCACCGGCACCCGCTGCGGCCACGATGATGCCGGGCGTCGCGCCGCCGAGGATCACCCCGAAGGCGATGAGCAGCAGCAGGAAGATCAGGCCGAACAGCTTCGCGATCTGCGGACGGGCGTCGCGCCAGGCCTCGCCGGTGGTCACGGACTTGCCGAGCACCGCCCGGCTGGTGACGGTTGTGAGCAGGGCGGTCGCGGCGATGGTGCCGATCAGGGAGACCAGGAAGACGACGCTCGTGGTGAGCATGGTGTCGCCCAGGGCGCGGGTCAGCTCGTCGAGGCTGGCACTCGGATCGTTGAGGGCCTCGGTGCTGGCGCGGTCGTCCAGGACGAAGCCCTGGAGCAGGATGACGATGATCTCCGTGAGGACGGCGACGGTCAGCGCGATGCCCAGAACCGTGCGCCAGTAGGTGCGCATGGTGGAGACAGCGCCGTCGAGGATCTCGCCCACGCCGAGTGGGCGGAGCGGGATCACACCGGGCTTGGCCGCGGGCGGGGGACCGCCCCAGCCGCCGCCCCAGCCGCTGTATCCGCCGGGAGCACCAGGGCCTCCGTAGCCGCCGTATCCGCCAGGGTCGGGAGGCCGGCTGCCCCAGCCCGGGCCGGGCGGAGGCGGTGGCGGTGCCTGTCCGGGGCCGGCCGGAGGTCCGGTGGGTGCCGACCACTGGGCAGGTGGCGGCTGTTCCTTGGACCACTTCGAGCCGGAGCCCGTCGCATCCGGGCCCGACTGGTCCGCGGGCTGCTCGGGGCCGGGCCTGTCGGCAGGCTCGGCAGCGCCCGATGCACCGGGCTGCTGTCCGTCGGACGGGGCAGATCCGGGCGAAGCCCAGCCCGGAGTGTCGTTCATCGTCGCTCCTTCACGGTGCCCGTTCCGCGGTCGCGGCGGCAGGTTGGCAGCCATCGTGCCATGGGGTGGTCGACGAGTGACCGGCCGCGGTCTGGGGTGGACACCTTCAATTGTCCGACGGGTAAGGGGCAGACTGATCGCATGGCTGATCAGTACGCGCAATCCGGCGAGGACAACCAGTCGACCGAGATACCGGCGATCCGCTGGGAAGAGCCACCCGAAGGCCCGGTGGTGGTCCTGCTGGACCAGACGAGGCTGCCGGTCGAGGAGGTCGAACTGGTGTGTACGGACGCACCCGCGCTGGTGGAGGCGATCCGTTCACTCGCCGTGCGCGGGGCGCCGCTGCTGGGTATCGCGGGGGCGTACGGGGTCGCGCTCGCCGCCGCGCGTGGTTTCGACGTGGCCGACGCCGCGAGCGCGCTGGCGAGCGCCCGACCCACCGCGGTGAACCTCGCCGTCGGGGTGGGCCGGGCCGAGGCCGCGTACCGGGCGGAGTTCGGCAGGAGTGGTGATCCGGAGCAGTCCGCCCGGGCGGCGCTGACCGCGGCGCGTGCGCTGCACCAGGAGGACGCCGAGGCCAGTGCGCGAATGGCCGAGAAGGGGCTGGCGCTGCTGGACGAGCTGCTGCCCGGCGGTGGGCACAGGATCCTCACACACTGCAACACCGGGCGGCTGGTGTCGGGTGGTGAGGGGACGGCGTTCGCGGTGGCGCTCGCCGCGCATCGGGCGGGCCGGCTGCGGCGGCTGTGGGTGGACGAGACACGCCCGCTGCTGCAGGGCGCTCGGCTGACGGCGTACGAGGCGGCGCGCAGCGGCATGGCGTACACCTTGCTGACCGACAACGCGGCGGGGTCGCTGTTCGCGGCCGGGGAGGTGGACGCGGTGCTGATCGGGGCGGACCGTATCGCGGCCGACGGTTCGGTGGCGAACAAGGTGGGGAGCTATCCGCTCGCGGTGCTCGCCCGCTACCACCATGTGCCGTTCATCGTGGTGGCGCCGGTGACGACGGTGGATCCGGACACGCCGGACGGAGCGTCCATCGAGGTCGAGCAGCGGGCCGGCCATGAGGTGACCGAGCTGACGGCGCCCCAGGTGCCGGTGGCCGGAGCGGAGGCGGGAGGCGGGATTCCGGTGGCGCCGCTGGGGACACAGGCGTACAACCCGGCGTTCGATGTGACCCCGCCCGAGTTGGTGACGGCGATCGTCACTGAGGAGGGCGCCGTTTCACCTGTGACGGCTGAGGCCCTGGCAGAGCTGTGTGCCAGGTCTCGAGAGGTCACGCTCAGTTGACGGGATTGTTCTGCGACCCTGTGAGGAAGGGCGGTGTGGATCCCGTTCACGTCCGTGTCTTGAAGGGGGCCCGCTGGCCCAGGCAGACAGTGACGGTTGGATACGACTATCGTCACGGGCCAGTGACGTGCCTCACCAGTACCTTCGCCAATGTTACGAGAATGGGATGATGTCGTTTATGAAGGGACGAGTCCTTGTCGTCGACGACGACACCGCACTGGCCGAGATGCTCGGCATTGTGCTGCGTGGTGAAGGTTTTGAGCCGTCTTTTGTGGCCGACGGCGACAAGGCGCTGGCTGCTTTCCGTGAGACCAAGCCCGACCTGGTGCTGCTCGACCTGATGCTGCCCGGTCGGGACGGCATCGAGGTGTGCCGCCTGATCAGGGCGGAGTCGGGTGTGCCGATCGTGATGCTGACGGCAAAGAGCGACACCGTCGATGTCGTGGTGGGCCTGGAGTCGGGCGCGGACGACTACATCGTGAAGCCGTTCAAGCCGAAGGAACTGGTTGCCCGGATCCGGGCGCGGCTGCGGAGGTCCGAGGAGCCGGCGCCCGAGCAGCTTGCCATCGGTGACCTGGTCATCGACGTGGCCGGCCACTCCGTGAAGCGGGACGGGCAGTCGATCGCGCTGACGCCGCTGGAGTTCGATCTGCTGGTGGCGCTGGCCCGTAAGCCGTGGCAGGTGTTCACTCGTGAGGTTCTGCTCGAGCAGGTGTGGGGCTACCGGCACGCGGCCGACACGCGCCTTGTCAACGTGCATGTGCAGCGGCTGCGGTCCAAGGTCGAGAAGGACCCGGAGCGGCCGGAGATCGTGGTGACTGTCCGAGGTGTCGGTTACAAGGCCGGGCCGAGCTGACATGTCCGGGGACAGTGCCGCTTCGGCGCCCGGCAAGCCCGGGGCCCGCGCGGGGCGGCCTGTCGGCCGGAAGGCTGCGGGCTCCCGCTGGGGACGTTTCCTGGAGGGCGGGCTGCTGCAGGGCGGAGTCCAGGGCAGCCCGGTGCTGCGCCTGTTCATGCGCTGGGTGCGTCGGCCGCTGCTGCCCGTCATGCGGCTGTGGCGGCGCAACATCCAGCTCAAGGTCGTCGTCACGACGCTGCTGATGTCGCTGGGCGTGGTCCTGCTGCTCGGCTTCGTCGTCATCGGGCAGGTGCGCAACGGCCTGCTGGACGCCAAGGTGAAGGCCTCGCAGAGCCAGGCCACCGGTGGCTTCGCGGTCGCCAAGCAGAACGCCGACGAGACCGCCAGCGGGACCGTCGACGACGCCACCACGGCGGACGGCCGTCCCGCGCAGAACGTCATCGAATGGATGAGCGATCTGGTCTCCTCGCTGTCCAGCGGTGGCCAGGGCGCCTTCGACGTCGTCACGCTCCCCGTGGGCGACGACACCGGCGGTGGGCGTGGACCGCGCGCCTCGGGTTATGTCGACCCGTTCGCCAGCGTGCCCGAGGACCTGCGTGAACGCGTCGACAACAGCACCGCGGCGGCTCAGAGCTACACCCGCATCATCTACAACACCGACAAGGAGGCCCAGCCGGCCCTGGTCATCGGCAAGCAGGTCAACGACCCGAACGGCGACCCGTACCAGCTGTACTACCTCTTCCCGCTCACCCAGGAGGAGAAGTCGCTGAGCCTGGTCAAGGGGACGCTGGCGACGGCAGGGCTGTTCGTGGTCGTTCTCCTCGGGGCGATTGCCTGGCTGGTGGTACGCCAGGTCGTCACCCCGGTTCGGATGGCCGCGGGCATCGCCGAGCGGCTGTCCGCGGGGCGCCTGCAGGAACGTATGAAGGTCACCGGCGAGGACGACATCGCGCGGCTCGGCGAGGCCTTCAACAAGATGGCCCAGAACCTGCAGCTGAAGATCCAGCAGCTGGAGGACCTGTCGCGGATGCAGCGGCGGTTCGTCTCCGATGTCTCGCACGAGCTGCGGACGCCGCTGACGACCGTACGGATGGCCGCAGACGTGATCCACGAGGCGCGGGAGGACTTCGATCCCGTGACCGCGCGGTCGGCGGAGTTGCTGGCCGACCAGCTGGACCGGTTCGAGTCGCTGCTCGCCGATCTGCTGGAGATCAGCCGCTTCGACGCGGGCGCGGCGGCGTTGGAGGCCGAGCCGATAGACCTCAGGGAGGTCGTACGGCGGGTTGTCAGCGGTGCCGAGCCGCTCGCCGAGCGCAAGGGCACGCACATACGAGTCGTCGGCGACCAGCAGCCCGTCGTCGCGGAGGCGGACGCGAGGCGGGTGGAGCGTGTCCTGCGCAACCTCGTCGTCAACGCCGTGGAGCACGGCGAGGGCAAGGACGTCATCGTCAAGCTCGCCGCGGCGGGCGGGGCGGTCGCTGTCGCGGTGCGTGACTACGGAGTCGGCCTCAAGCCCGGCGAGGCGACTCGCGTCTTCAGCCGGTTCTGGCGGGCCGACCCGGCACGCGCGCGTACCACCGGTGGTACGGGGCTGGGGCTGTCGATCGCCCTGGAGGATGCGCGGCTGCACGGCGGCTGGTTGCAGGCATGGGGTGAGCCGGGCGGCGGCTCGCAGTTCCGGCTGACGCTGCCGAGGACCGCGGACGAGCCGCTGCGGGGCTCCCCGATACCGCTGGAGCCGAAGGACTCGCGACGCAATCGCGGACTTGACGACGCCGGTCTGCCGCACGGCGGTGGCGAGAAGACCGCGACCGTGCCGGCGCAGCCGACGGGGGAGCAGGGGCCGCCGATGTCGATCGCTCCGCGGCTGGCCGCCGTGGCGCCGACGGCGGACCCGACGGCGCTGCCCGGCAACGGCGCGCGCGTGGTGCCCCGGCCGACTTCAGGCACCCGACCACAGGACGACACGCCGGCTTCGGACGGGCCGCGCGGCGTGTCCTCGGACCGTGCGGACGCCCGGTCGCAGGACGTGGAACAGCAAGGGGAGGCATTTCGTGGGCGCTGACCGCGAGGGGGGCGCGCGGCGTCGGCCGGTGCGCGCAGTGGCGTATGCCGTCTGTGGCGGCGTACTGCTGGCCGGATGCGCCTCGATGCCCGACAGCGGGGATCTGCGCGGCGTCGAATCCACCCCGCGCCAGGACACACAGGTGCGGGTCTTCGCGATGCCGCCCTTCGAGGGTGCTCAGCCTCAGCAGATCGTGGACGGCTTCCTTGAGGCGCTGACCAGCGACGATCCGCACTATGAGACGGCGCGCAAGTACCTGACCGCAAGGGCCGCGAAGAAGTGGCAGCCGGAGATGTCCACGACGGTGCTCGCGAGCGCGCCCGACACCACGCCCGACCCGGGGCCCCGCGAGGACAGCGACTACTTCTCCTTCACGCTCACCGGTACCAAGGTCGCCGCGGTGGACAGGCAGCAGGCGTATGCGCCCGCCCGCGGGAAGTACAGCCAGACGGTCTACCTCGTGCGGGAGGAGAAGACCAAGCAGTGGCGCATCGACGGCCTGCCGCCGGGCGTCGTCATGGGCAGGTCGGACTTCCAGCGCAACTACATGTCCGTCGACAAGTACTTCTTCGCCTCGAACACCGCGGCCGGGACGGTCGTGCAGCAGCCTGCGGCGGTCGCCGATCCGGTGTATGTACGACGGCATGTTGACCCGATCACGCAGATGGTGCGCTCCCTGCTCAACGGGCCCACCGTCTGGCTCAAGTCGGTCGTCAGGTCGAGCTTCCCGACCGGTACGGCGCTGAAGAAGGGCGTCACCTCGTTGACGCCGGACGACCAGAACAAGCTGACCGTTCCGTTGAACAAGAAGGCAGCGCGGGTCGGGCTGAGCAAGTGCAACGAGATGGCGGCCCAGATCCTCTTCACCCTGCAGAACCTCACCCCCGCTGTCGACGAGGTCGAGCTGAAGTCGGGCGACGCCCAGCTGTGCACGCTCACCGAGGACAGCGCCGATGGCGTCGCCGCGCGCGGTGAGGTCAAGCGTGCCGAGTACCTGTACTTCATCGACGGCAAGAAGCGGCTCGTGCGGATGGCGGCCGACAGCAGCGACAAGCAATCCGAAGCGGTGCCGGGCGCGCTGGGCGAGGGTGACGTCGAGCTGCGGTCGGTGGCGGTCTCGCGCGATGAGAACAGGGCGGCTGCCGTATCCGCGGACGGCAAGTCCTTGTACGTCGGATCGATGGTGTCGAGCGGTTCTCTCGGAGAGGCCGTGCTGCACAGCGCGGGCGGCTCGGTGGAGCACCGGTTGACGACGCCCAGCTGGGACAGCCAGGGCGATCTATGGGTGGCCGACCAGGACCCCGGCAACTCCAGGCTGCTGATGCTGGAGGGCGGCGCGGGCGAGCCGATCGTGGTGAACACGCCGGAGCTGGACGGCCGTATCGAATCCGTCCGGGTGGCCTCCGACGGGGTGCGGATCGCGCTCGTCGTCGACAAGGGCGGCAAGCAGTCCCTGCTCATCGGACGGATCGAGCGGAGCGGGAAGGTGGGCGAGAGCCAGGCCGTCTCGGTCTTCGGACTGCATTCCGCGGCACCGGAGTTGGAAGAGGTCACCGCCATGTCGTGGGCCGGCGACAGCCGACTGGTGGTCGTCGGGCGCGAGGAGGGTGGCGTGCAGCAGATGCGGTATGCCGCCGTCGACGGCTCCACACCTGAAGGTCCGGCGCCCGCCGCTCTGACCGGCGTGAAGGAGATCGCCGCGTCCGAGGACGAGCGGCTGCCGCTCGTGGCGTACTCGGAGGACGGGATCGTGCGCCTGCCGACCGGGGCCCAGTGGCAGAAGGTGATCACGGAGGGCTCGGCGCCGGTTTATCCCGGGTGAGGTTTCGGGGGCGGTGCGGTTCTCCCTCCGCGCGCTCTTCGATGCTGCGGCCGTGTGCTCCGGCGCTACGCCCCGTTCCGCGATACGGCCGTCCAGTCGGCGTCCGGAGTTATCCACAGCGCGTTATCCACAGGGGTGGCCGCGTGGCGCGGGTGTTGGCACAGTGGTGGGCATGCGGGGGTGGTGGCAGGACCTCACCGACCTGGTGCTGCCGGCCGAGTGCGGAGGCTGCGGTCGGCCTCGTACGGTGCTCTGCCCGGAGTGCCGTACGGCGCTGAGCGGTGCCGTACCGCGCCGGGTGCGCCCGGTGCCGGAGCCGCCCGGGCTGCCGACCGTACATGCGGCCGCCCGGTACGCGGACGAGGTGCGTGCGGTGCTGCTCGCTCACAAGGAACGGGGTGCGCTGGCGCTCGCTGCACCGCTGGGCATGGCCTTGGCAGGGGTCGTGCGGGCGGGCCTGACCAGCGAGCAGGCGCCGGACAGTCGGCCTGTGCTGCTCGTTCCCGTGCCCTCCGCGCGTGGAGCGGTGCGGGCTCGTGGGCATGATCCGGCTCGGCAGATCGCACTCGCCGCCGCGGGGGAGTTGCGGCGGGGCGGGGTGCCGGCGCGGGTGGTCGCCGTGCTGCGGCAGCGAAGGGCCGTGGCCGACCAGGCGGGGCTCAACTCCCGGCAGCGGCTGGACAATCTCGCGGGCGCGCTGGCGGTGGCCTCCGGAGGCGCAGGCCTGCTCACCGCGGGCCCGGTCGTGCTCGTCGACGACCTGATGACGACGGGCGCCTCCCTGACGGAGGCGGCGCGAGCCGTGCGGGCGGCGACAGCGGCAGTGGCCGCTTGCGGAAGAACGGACGGGACGGCTGGGTGCAGCGGGGCAGGCGGGCCGGAAACGTACGCAAGAAGGGCTGCGGCGGTGTATGCCGCGGCGCCTCGGGAAAGGACAGAGGAACGAAGGACTGGATCACTGGACGAGGCAGTGGATCGAAGGCACGGAGTGCCAGGAATGGCGGGCCCGCGCCGGGCCGGTGACAAGATCTGCGCAGCTGTGGTCGCGGCCTCGCCGGATTCTTTCGAAATAAACCGGAACTGACTGTGAGCGTGCATCGTTGCAGGTTATGAGAGGAGCAATTCACCTGAGCGGAGGTACACCGCGGTAGAGGGTGACGACATCCGTCCAGGCGAGATATGTTCGGTTGTGAGGGAAAGGCCCAGGCCATACCTCGCATATCCGAATGCCGTGCCGCGGGTTTTGCGCAATCACCGGGCCGGCGGGGTGGAGATCTTGCCCGCGGGGGAGGAGGAGGTGGACGTCACCGAGTCCGAGGTTCCGGCCTCACCGGAGCCTGATGCAAAAGGGAGATGCTCCGCCGCTGAAGCGGAGCGATCCGGGAACGGAGTTCTGCGTGGACATCGTCGTCAAGGGCCGCAAGACCGAGGTGCCCGAGCGGTTCCGCAAGCACGTGGCCGAGAAGCTGAAGCTGGAGAAGATCCAGAAGCTCGATGGCAAGGTGATCAGCCTCGACGTCGAGGTGTCCAAGGAGCCGAACCCGCGACAGGCCGACCGATCGGATCGAGTGGAGATCACGCTCCGCTCCCGCGGTCCGGTGATCCGGGCGGAGGCGGCGGCCAGCGATCCGTATGCGGCACTCGACCTGGCGGCGGAGAAGCTGGATGCCCGGCTGCGTAAGCAGCACGACAAGCGCCACACACGCCGGGGCGCGCGACGGCTCACGGCAGCCGAGGTCCCCGACCACGTTCCGGGCGCGGCGACGCTCAACGGGAACGGCCACACCGTCCACGACGAAGACTCGGACGGCGTGCCCGTCAAGAAGATCGGCTCGCTGGAAGTGAAGGGTGAAGGCCCCCTCGTGGTCCGCGAGAAGACCCACGTCGCCTCTCCGATGACCCTCGACCAGGCCCTCTACGAGATGGAACTGGTCGGGCACGACTTCTATCTGTTCGTCGACTCCGAGACGAAGGAGCCGAGCGTCGTCTACCGGCGGCACGCATACGACTACGGCGTCATCCACCTCAACACCGACCCGATGGTCGCCCAGGCGCAATCCCCCGCAGCGGGCGGCACGCTGGGTGGCTGACCCATCCGGCCGACACACCTGACGGTGCCCCTGGAGCGCGTATGCGCCCCCAGGGGCACCCGTGTGCGACCACTTCGCGCCCCGCTCTGTCACCTCAGTGTCGTCCGGGCATGGAATCATGGCCGGACCGGCCCAACCGGTGGGCCGTTGCCTTGGGTTGGCGATGGCACAGGACCAGCCACAGCCTTCAGGGGGAGGAACGATGGCGGACAGCTTCGGACCGATGCATGACGGAGACGCCGACGACGGCGTCGCCGGCATGGGCCCGGACACGGGCTCACCACGTAAGGAGCCGATCCGCGTCCTGGTCGTGGACGACCACGCCCTCTTCCGTCGTGGTCTGGAGATCGTGCTCGCGGCCGAGGAGGACATCCAGGTCGTCGGGGAGGCGGGCGACGGCGCGGAGGCCGTCGACAAGGCCGCCGATCTGCTGCCGGACATCGTCCTGATGGATGTACGGATGCCCAAGCGGGGCGGGATCGAGGCGTGCACCTCGATCAAGGAAGTGGCCCCCAGTGCCAAAATCATCATGCTGACCATCAGCGACGAGGAAGCCGATCTCTACGAGGCCATCAAGGCGGGCGCGACCGGTTATCTCCTCAAGGAGATCTCGACGGACGAGGTGGCCACCGCCATTCGCGCGGTGGCCGACGGGCAGTCGCAGATCAGCCCTTCCATGGCGTCGAAGCTGCTCACCGAGTTCAAGTCGATGATTCAGCGGACCGACGAGCGTCGGCTGGTGCCTGCACCGCGGCTCACGGACCGCGAGCTGGAAGTGCTCAAGCTCGTCGCCACGGGGATGAACAACCGCGATATCGCCAAGGAGTTGTTCATCTCCGAGAACACCGTGAAGAACCATGTGCGCAACATCCTGGAGAAGCTGCAGCTGCACTCCAGGATGGAGGCGGTCGTGTATGCGATGCGGGAGAAGATCCTCGAGATCCGCTGACGATCACGCCAGTATGCGGGTGAGTTCCCTTGCGAGGGGCTCGCGCAGTTCCGGGGCGTCCACGCGCTCCACGCGTATGTCCGTGCAGTCCACCCAGCTTGCCGCTTCGGCCAGGGCCTGGGCGATGGCCGGGACTGCCTTCGGGCCGTCCAGGGTGACCTGCTTGGCCACCAGGGTGCGGCCCTCGCGGGCCGGGTCGACGCGGCCGACGAGGCGGCCCCCTGCCAGGACAGGCATCGCGAAATAGCCGTACACACGCTTCGGCTTGGGGACGTAGGCCTCCAGGCGGTGGGTGAAGCCGAAGATCCGCTCGGTGCGCGCCCGTTCCCAGATCAGCGAGTCGAAGGGGGACAGGAGCGTGGTGCGGTGGCGGCCGCGGGGAGGGGTCTCCAGGGCCGCCGGGTCGGCCCAGGCCGGTTTGCCCCAGCCCTCGACCGTGACCGGGACCAGGCCCGAGTCGGCGATCACCGCATCGACCTGGTCGCCCTTGAGACGGTGGTAGTCGGCGATGTCCGCGCGGGTGCCGACGCCCAGCGACTGGCCGGCGAGGCGGACCAGTCTGCGGAGGCACTCGGTGTCGTCGAGGTCGTCGTGCAGCAGGGTGCCCGGGATCGCGCGTTCGGCCAGGTCGTAGACACGTTTCCAGCCGCGGCGTGCCACGCATACGACCTCGCCGTGCATCAGGGCGCGCTCCACGGCGACCTTTGCGCCGGACCAGTCCCACCATTCGCTGGTTTTCTTCGCGCCGCCCAACTCCGTGGCGGTGAGGGGGCCTTCCGCTTGCAGCTGCTTGATCACCTGGTCGTAGGTGCCGTCCGGGAGTTCGTGGTTCCAGTGCGGGCGGTTGCGGTAGGCGCGGCGGCGGAAGGCGAAGTGGGGCCACTCCTCGATGGGGAGGATGCAGGCGGCGTGGGACCAGTATTCGAAGGCGTGTGGCTTTGCCGGAGGGGCGGCCTCGGATGCGGGCGTCCAGTAGGCGCTCTCGATGGTTTTGCGGCTTACTGCGCCCAGGCGGGCGTACGGGATGAGTTCGTGGGAGCGGGCCAGGACCGAGATGGTGTCGAGTTGGACCGCGCCGAGGTGGCGGAGGAGGCCGCGGACGCCGGATCGGCGGTCGGGGGCGCCGATGAAGCCCTGGGCGCGGAGGGCGAGGCGGCGGGCGTCGTCTGCGGAGAGTTCCGTGCTCGGGCGCGGGAGGGTCGTCATGGTTCCGCACGATAGGGGGTGGGTCTGACAGTGGGGGGTGAGCTGCGGTTTTGTTGTGTGGGTGCCCTGCGCTGGTGCTGGCGTCGGTGGTTTCTCGCCCCCGCCGCCCCTACCCGTCCCATCCCTGGGGGCTGCGCCCCCAGACCCCCGCTTCGGCCTGAACGGCCTCGTCCTCAAACGCCGGACGGGCTGAAGTGTGCGGACCGGCACCGAGAAGTGAAGCGCCCCCAGCGGGTGGGTGGGTGGTGTCGTCCTTAGAAGGCGGGCGGCGTGGGGGATGGGGGTGTTGGCAAGTAGGGCGCTGTTGAGGGGAGGCCCAGGTCTGAGGGGAGTAGGGAGCCCACCCAGCAGTCTCGGCGTACGCCTTTGTTGTTGAGGGCGGAGCGGAGGGTGCCTTCGATGGTGAAGCCGGCGCGTTCGGCGACGGCGCGGGATGCTGTGTTGCCCACTTCGGCCCGCCATTCGATGCGGTCGACGGAGACGTGGGTGAAGGCCCAGCGGGCGGCGGTGAGAGTGGCCTCGGTGATGTAGCCGTTGCCGCGGTGTTGCTTTGTGGCCCAGTAACCGATCTCGGCTGCGCCCAGGGAGCGGATGGTGATGCTGAGCATGCCGACCAACTCCCCTTCGGGGAGGAAGACGCCGAAGGTAAGCATGGAACCGTTCGCCCAGCCTTCCGGAGCGAGGTGTTCCGTGAAGCTCTCGGCGTGCTCGGGGAGGTAGGGCGAGGGGATCGTGGTCCAGCGCTGGATCTCGGGATCCTGGGCGGCGGCGTACACGGCGTCCGTGTCGTGCGGACCGACCATGCGCAGGACGAGACGGCCAGTGGTCAGCGTGGCGGGTTCCATCCGGTGATTCTGGTCGGGGTCTCGACGAAGAAGCCATCTTTTTGCGGTGCGTGAGCGAGTGATCACAGTTCGCGCAATTCGTCGGCGCGACGCGGCACCATCCGTGGGCCCCGGCCGTTGTCCCCTATTGAAGAGTATTGAAGAGTTGTGCAGCAGCGGACAGTCGCAGTCACGGCAGGCCTCCCGGCGTACCGGGGTCCTCGCATACGATGGCCGTTGCTCAGTCAAGTCAAATGGAAACCGACCGTCCCAGGCCCGACCGGCAAGGAGACCAACCCCCGTGTCCGTCCTCTCGAAGATCATGCGTGCAGGCGAAGGCAAAATCCTGCGCAAGCTGCACCGCATCGCGGACCAGGTCAACTCCATCGAAGAGGACTTCGTCGACCTCTCCGACGCCGAGCTGCGGGCCCTCACCGATGAGTACAAGCAGCGGTATGCCGATGGTGAGAGCCTGGACGACCTGTTGCCCGAGGCGTTCGCCACGGTGCGGGAGGCCGCCAAGCGCGTCCTCGGCCAGCGCCACTACGACGTGCAGATGATGGGCGGCGCGGCCCTGCACATGGGTTACGTGGCCGAGATGAAGACCGGTGAGGGCAAGACCCTGGTCGGCACCCTGCCCGCGTATCTGAACGCCCTCTCCGGAGACGGCGTCCACATCATCACGGTCAACGACTACCTGGCCGAGCGCGACTCCGAGATGATGGGCCGCATCCACCGGTTCCTGGGCCTGTCCGTCGGCTGCATCCTCGCCAACATGACGCCGGCCCAGCGCCGCGAGCAGTACGGCTGCGACATCACGTACGGCACGAACAACGAGTTCGGCTTCGACTACCTGCGCGACAACATGGCGTGGTCCAAGGACGAACTCGTCCAGCGCGGCCACAACTTCGCCATCGTCGACGAGGTCGACTCCATCCTCATCGACGAGGCCCGTACGCCGCTGATCATCTCCGGCCCGGCCGACCAGGCCACCAAGTGGTACGGCGACTTCGCCAAGCTGGTCACGCGCCTCAAGCGCGGCGAGGCGGGCAACCCCCTCAAGGGCATCGAGGAGACCGGCGACTACGACGTCGACGAGAAGAAGCGCACGGTCGCCATCCACGAGTCCGGTGTCAGCAAGGTCGAGGACTGGCTGGGCATCGACAACCTCTACGAGTCGGTGAACACGCCGCTGGTGGGCTACCTGAACAACGCCATCAAGGCGAAGGAGCTCTTCAAGAAGGACAAGGACTACGTCGTCATCGACGGCGAGGTCATGATCGTCGACGAGCACACCGGCCGTATCCTCGCCGGCCGCCGCTACAACGAGGGCATGCACCAGGCGATCGAGGCGAAGGAAGGGGTGGACATCAAGGACGAGAACCAGACGCTCGCCACGATCACCCTGCAGAACTTCTTCCGTCTCTACGACAAGCTCTCCGGCATGACCGGTACGGCTATGACCGAGGCCGCCGAGTTCCACCAGATCTACAAGCTCGGCGTGGTCCCGATCCCCACCAACCGGCCGATGGTCCGCGCGGACCAGTCGGACCTGATCTACCGCACCGAGGTCGCGAAGTTCGACGCGGTGGTCGACGACATCGCCGAGAAGCACGAGAAGGGCCAGCCGATCCTCGTCGGTACGACGTCGGTCGAGAAGTCCGAATACCTCTCGCAGCAGCTCTCCAAGCGCGGCATCCAGCACGAAGTGCTGAACGCCAAGCAGCACGACCGCGAGGCGTCGATCGTCGCCCAGGCCGGCCGCAAGGGCGCCGTGACGGTCGCCACCAACATGGCCGGCCGTGGTACGGACATCAAGCTCGGCGGCAACCCCGACGACCTCGCCGAGGCCGAGCTGCGCCAGCGCGGCCTCGACCCCGAGGAGCACATCGAGGAGTGGGCCGCGGCGCTGCCCGCCGCCCTGGAGCGGGCCGAGAAGGCGGTGAGGGCAGAGTTCGAGGAGGTCAAGGACCTCGGCGGGCTCTACGTGCTGGGCACCGAGCGGCATGAGTCGCGGCGGATCGACAACCAGCTGCGCGGTCGTTCCGGCCGTCAGGGCGACCCCGGTGAGTCCCGCTTCTACCTGTCGCTCGGCGACGACCTGATGCGCCTGTTCAAGGCCCAGATGGTCGAGCGCGTGATGTCGATGGCGAACGTCCCGGACGATGTGCCGATCGAGAACAAGATGGTCACGCGCGCGATCGCGTCGGCCCAGTCGCAGGTCGAGCAGCAGAACTTCGAGACCCGTAAGAACGTCCTGAAGTACGACGAGGTCCTCAACCGGCAGCGCGAGGTCATCTACGGCGAGCGCCGCCGCGTCCTGGAGGGCGAGGACCTGCACGAGCAGATCCAGCACTTCATGGACGACACGATCGACGCGTACGTCCAGGCCGAGACCGCCGAGGGCTTCGCCGAGGAGTGGGACCTGGACCGGCTGTGGGGCGCCTTCAAGCAGCTCTACCCGGTGAAGGTCACCATCGAGGAGCTCGAGGAGGCGGCCGGCGACCGGGCCGGCCTCACCGCCGAGTTCCTCGCCGACTCCGTCAAGGACGACATCCACGAGCAGTACGCGTCGCGTGAGGCGCAGCTCGGCTCCGAGATCATGCGCGAGCTGGAGCGTCGGGTCGTCCTGTCGGTCCTGGACCGCAAGTGGCGCGAGCACCTCTACGAGATGGACTACCTCCAGGAGGGCATCGGCCTGCGCGCGATGGCGCAGAAGGACCCGCTGGTCGAGTACCAGCGCGAGGGCTTCGACATGTTCACCGCGATGATGGAGGGCATCAAGGAGGAGTCCGTCGGCTACCTGTTCAACCTGGAGGTCCAGGTCGAGCAGCAGGTCGAGGAGGTCCCGGTCGAGGACGCCAAGCAGCCGAGCCTGCAGAAGCAGGACGCGGTTCCGGCGCAGGCGGGGTCCCGCCCCGAGATCCGCGCCAAGGGCCTGGAGGCTCCGCAGCGGCGCAACCTGCACTTCACCGCGCCGACCGTGGACGGCGAGGGCGGCACCGTCGAGGGCGACTTCGCCAGCGACGAGGAGACAGCCGGGGCGCGTTCCGAGTCCGACGGCCTCACCCGCGCGGAGCGCCGCAAGCAGGCGCGGGGCGGGCGGCGCCGCAAGAAGTGACGGGCGCTTCGCGAGAGTGGCAGCGGTTGTGACGGCTGTTCCATGAGGTGAGGCCGAGTTGTGAGGGGCCGGGCATCCTGAGGGTGCCCGGCCCCTCGTTGTGGGCGGACTTCAGTCGTCGTCCGGCTGCGGTGTGCGCGGGCCGTCCAGTTCCAGCGCTGTGCAGCGCCAGCGCAGGTCCGGGCCCTTCTCCAGGCGGAAGGCCATGGCGCGTAGCTCGTCACCGGCGCCGATGCGGGCGAAGGCCTCGACGGCGCCGGCGTGGACGATGTAGTAGCCGATGTCGCGGACGACAGGGCGTGTGCCGCGGGTGCGCAGGAGACCGTCTTCCGCGAGCCGGGCCAGTTCGTCGTAGGCGCGGCCGGCGGTGTGTCCGAGCATCCAGTGGACAGGGCGCTGGCCGCTCAGGACGAGCAGCAGGCGGTCGGCGAAGACGTCGGTGGGCCGGGGGCGCGGGGCTGGCCTGGGCGGGATCTGGGACGGCACGGCGGGAGACGCGGTGGCGGAGGTCGTACGCGCCTCGGTGCGCGTCCTCGTGCGCGATGCCGTGCTGCTCGGTGTGCGGGGAGGGGTGCCGCCGGGGCGGCGGGTGTCACGGCGGCCGGGAGGGCGAGTGCTCGCGTCGTGGTTCGCCCTGGTCATGACCTTGTTCATGAGTGTCCCCGCTCGGTGGGCCCGGGGGTACCGGGCAGTAACTTGCTGGTGGGGATCTTGTACGGGGCCGCGGACCGCGAGCGCAAGGAAGCCGCGACCTGGGCGGAGGTGGTCGCACGGTTCACTTATCCGGGTGATCCAGTGCTGTCCAGGCCCGTGATCTCGCGGGCGCATCGGGTGAGTTCCGGGCGTGAGGTGGACGCCTCCCGAGGCATGGGCAGGAACCCGAAAGGGGACGCCCGCACGTATCCTGAAGGCCCTCCGGGAGGCGCGGGACTCGCTCTTCCCGGTGTTACTGCGGAGCCCTCGACCACGAAAGCGGCCAGCCATGCGCGTCTACGTCCCTCTGACCCTCTCCGGTCTCGCCGAGGCGTACAAGACGGGTGAGCTGGGAGACGGGCCGTTCGTCGCCTACGCAGTCACGCCCGGGTTGCGTGAGTGGTACCTCTCCGACGACATCGAGGAGCTGGAGTACGCGGCGCTCAGCCGGGCCGCGCTGGCCTCGCTGCGGCTGCTGGCGGCCGACGCCGGGGCGGTACGGCGCCGGGTCGTGGTCGCCGTCGACGTACCCGAGGGGGCCGCGGTCGCCGACCCCGACCGGGGGCTCGATCCCTCGGCGCTGGGGGAGGTGCGGATCGGCGGGGCCGTATCGCTGGCCAAGGCGGCGTCGGTGCATGTCGACGCCGGGGATGCGGAGGCGGATGTGGCCGCCGCGGCGGAGGCGCTCGAGGCGGTGGACGCCGGGGACGACGACGCGCAGTTCGTCGTGGACGGGGCCGAGGATCACGAGCTGCTGTGGTTCGCGACGCAGGAGATCCCGAATCTGGTGGGGCTGGGGGACTGAGGCCGCCCGCGCGGACCGTGCCTTCTGGGACCGAGGGATGCGCCCTTGACCCGCTGGTTCTCTTGATTGTCAGTGGTGGCGGGTACGGTTTTTGGCATGGGGATGCAAACGGACGCGCACATTGTCTGGGACTGGAACGGGACGCTGTTCCACGACAACGACGCAATCATCGGGGCGACGAACGCGGCTTTCGCCGAGCTGGGGCTCGACCCGATCACGATGGAGGAGTACCGGGCGCTGTACTGCGTGCCGGTGCCGAAGTTCTATGAGCGGCTGCTGGGGCGGCTGCCGACCGATGCCGAGTGGTTGGTCATGGACGAGACCTTCCACCGGTACTACACCGAGCACCGGGTGACATGCGGGCTCACCGAGGGTGTCGCCGAGCTGTTGGAGAGCTGGCGGTCGGCGGGGCGCAGCCAGTCGCTTCTCAGCATGTACGTCCACGACGAACTCGTCCCGTTGGTACGGGGGTTCGGGATCGAGACGCACTTCATACGGGTCGACGGGCGGACCGGGCCGTCCGGGGGCAGCAAGGCCGAGCACATGGAGCGGCACGTCGCGGCGCTCGCCGGTGTGGACCCCGCTCGTACGGTGGTGATCGGGGACGCCGCGGATGACGCGGTGGCGGCGCGTCATGTGGGGGCGCGGGCCGTGTTGTACACCGGGGGGTCGCACAGCCGGGCGAGTCTTGAGGAGACGGGGGTGCCGGTGGTGGACACGTTGGGGGAGGCGGTTGCGGTGGCGGAGCGGTTGGCCGCGTGACGCCTGCGGCGGGCGTGCGGGTGGGGTGGCTCAGGTTGCCGGGGCCTTTGCGCGGAGGACGGTGAGGAACTCTCGCATCCAGCTGGGGTGGTCGGGCCAGGCGCGGGAGGAGACGAGGGTGCCGTCCACCACCGCCTCGGTGTCCTGGAAGGTGGCGCCGGCGGCCTGCATGTCCGGCTCCAGTGCCGGGTACGCGGTGACGCGGCGGCCTCGGAGGCTGTCTGTCGCGGCGGTGAGGAGGGGGCCGTGGCAGATCTGGGCGACGGGTTTGTCGGCGTCGAAGAAGGACTTGAGGATCTTGCGGAGTTCGGGGTCGTTGCGGAGGTACTCCGGGGCTCGGCCGCCGGGGATGACGAGGGCGGCGTACTGGCCGGGGTCGACGTCGGCGAAGGCCAGGTCTGCGGGCCAGGTGTAGCCGGGCTTTTCGGTGTAGGTGTCGAAGCCGGGTTCGAAGTCATGGACGACGAACTGGAGCTTTTTGCGGGTGGGGGCGGCGATGTGGACGTCGTAGCCCTCTTCGCGGAGGCGTTGGTAGGGGTAAAGGACTTCCAGGGACTCGGCTGCGTCGCCGGTGACGATGAGGATCTTGGCCGACATTGGGCTGCGCTCCCCTCGAGGGTGGGTTGTGGCTTTGGCGGGCGCTATGGGCAACGTGCCTCGGGGTGGGGGTCTTGCCAAGGGGGACGGTGGCGGGGGGGGGGTGTTGGAGTGCGGGTGTCTGTGCGGTGCATGGGGTTGGTGCGGGGCAGGGGGTTGGTCGTGCAACCCGGCGCTGTCCGGGTGCCGCGGGTTGGGGCTGGGCGGGGGTGGGTCGCGCGGCCCGGCGCTTGCGGGGTGCCGCCTGCGCCCACCCTCCCCCACTCTCGGCTTCGCTCGAGCGGGGGGACCCATCGCCCCAGGCGGCACGCATGCCCGCAGCTTGGCGGGCGAGTCCAAGGCGCCGCCCACACCCTCGCTCCCCAGCCTAGATGCGCCCCCAGCCTCCCGCCCCCTGGCCCACATTCCCCCACCCCCACATTCCCCCACCCCCATACTCCTCCGCCCCCCGTACTGTGCAGAACGTCAAACTTCGACCCCCGGTTTTGTACACATACGGCTCATGACGAGGGCCCCGTCCGGAGCGATAGCCTGGTGGCGTGATCAGCGCGATAGGTCGCGGGGGCCTTGGTGTCTCCGTTTTGCGCCCGGGGTTCACGGATGACAGCCGTGGCCGGGCGGTGGTCGCTGGTCTTCGCGGGTGGGAGGGGGCCGGTGAGGCTCCCAGGACGGCCAGTGCACGCGGGGTGCCTTCGGCGCAGAGAGCAGCGTCACACCCCTCGGTCGCGTCGAGAATGGCTGATAACCCCCCGCTCATCTCACCTTGCGGCATAGCGTCGAAGCAGACCGGACACCCCGCGTCGAGACGTTACGTCGGAGGGGAAGAGACCGTACTTCCTTCTACGTCACGCAACGGCGCGCGACAGGAGCCAGAGGACAATGCAGACCAAGCTGGACGAAGCAAAGGCCGAGCTGCTCGACAGGGCTGCCCGGGTAGCTGAGAACAGCCCGGTCGGGGGGTATCTACCGACTGGGACGACGGACGAGAGCACCTCCGGCACCCCGGACCACGACACCGTGCTCGCGTTCCTCCAGCGCTACTACCTGCACACCGCACCGGAGGACCTCACCGACCGCGACCCGGTCGACATCTTCGGCGCCGCCTTCTCCCACTACCGGCTGGCCGAGAACCGACCGCAGGGTACGGCCAATGTGCGGGTTCACACGCCCACCGTGGAAGAGAACGGGTGGACCTGCAGCCACTCGGTCGTCGAGGTCGTCACCGACGACATGCCGTTCCTCGTCGACTCCGTCACCAATGAGCTGACCCGGCAGGGACGCGGCATCCACGTCGTCATCCACCCGCAGATGATCGTCCGTCGCGATGTCACCGGCAAGCTCATCGAGGTGCTCACCGACCCGCCGGCCGGCGAGCTGCCGCACGACGGGCACACCGAGTCCTGGATCCACGTAGAGATCGACCGCGAGACCGACCGCTCCGACCTCAAACAGATCACCGCCGATCTGCTGCGTGTCCTGTCCGACGCCCGGGAGGCCGTCGAGGACTGGGAGAAGATGCGGGACGCGGCGCTGCGGATGGCCGAGGAGCTGCCCAAGGAGCCCACGTCCGACCTGCGGGAGCAGGAGGTCGAGGAGGCCCGGGAACTGCTGCGCTGGCTGGCCGCCGACCACTTCACGTTCCTGGGGTACCGGGAGTACGAGCTGCGGGACGACGATTCCCTTGCGGCGGTGCCCGGTACCGGGCTCGGCATTCTGCGGTCCGATCCGCATCACGCCAGTGAGGAAAGCCACCCCGTCAGCCCCTCCTTCGAGCGGCTGCCCGCCGATGCCCGGGCCAAGGCCCGTGAGCACAAGCTCCTCATCCTCACCAAGGCCAACAGCCGGGCGACCGTGCACCGGCCGTCGTATCTCGACTATGTGGGCGTCAAGAAGTTCGACGAGAACGGGGAAGTCGTCGGTGAGCGGCGGTTCCTCGGGCTCTTCTCGTCCGCCGCGTACACCGAGTCCGTCCGCCGGGTCCCCGTCATCCGCCGCAAGGTGGCCGAGGTGCTGAAGGGCGCCGGGTTCTCGCCCAACAGCCACGACGGGCGCGATCTGCTGCAGATCCTGGAGACGTACCCGCGTGACGAGCTGTTCCAGACGCCGGTCGACGAGCTGCGGTCCATCGTCACCTCCGTCCTCTATCTGCAAGAGCGACGTCGGCTGCGGCTCTATCTGCGCCAGGACGAATACGGGCGCTACTACTCGGCCCTCGTCTACCTCCCCCGCGACCGGTACACCACCGGCGTACGGCTGCGGATCATCGACATCCTCAAGGAGGAACTCGGCGGCACCAGCGTCGACTTCACCGCCTGGAACACCGAGTCGATCCTCTCCCGGCTGCACTTCGTCGTCCGGGTCCCGCAGGGCACCGAGCTGCCGCAGCTGAGCGACAGCGACAAGGAGCGCATCGAGGCGCGGCTGGTGGAGGCGGCCCGTTCCTGGGCGGACGGGTTCGGTGAGGCGCTCAACGCCGAGCTCGGCGAGGAGCGGGCGGCCGGGCTGCTGCGCAAGTACGGCAACGCCTTCCCCGAGGGCTACAAGGCAGACCACACCCCGCGCGCCGCGGTCGCCGACCTGGTCCACCTGGAACAGCTCACGGAAGAGAAGAACTTCGCGCTGAGCCTGTACGAGCCGGTGGGCGCCGCGCCCGAGGAGCGCCGCTTCAAGATCTACCGCAAGGGTGCCCCCGTCTCCCTGTCCGCGGTCCTTCCGGTCCTCAACCGGCTCGGTGTCGAGGTCATCGACGAGCGGCCGTACGAACTGCGCTGCTCGGACCGTACGACCGCCTGGATCTACGACTTCGGCTTGCGCATGCCCAAGTTGGCGGGTGCCGCCGGTGATTACCTGGGCGACGACGGGCGCGAGCGGTTCCAGGAGGCCTTCGCCGCCACCTGGACCGGCAAGGCGGAGAACGACGGATTCAACTCCCTGGTGCTGCGCGCCGGCATCGGCTGGCGGCAGGCGATGGTGCTGCGGGCGTACGCGAAGTATCTGCGCCAGGCCGGTTCCACCTTCAGCCAGGACTACATGGAGGACACCCTCTGCAACAACGTCCACACCACCCGGCTTCTCGTCTCGCTCTTCGAGGCGCGGATGTCGCCGGACCGGCAGCGTGCGGGCCGGGAGATCGTCGACGCCCTCCTCGAAGAGGTCGACGCGGCTCTCGACCAGGTCGCGTCGCTCGACGAGGACCGGATCCTGCGGTCCTTCCTCACCGTCATCAAGGCAACCCTGCGGACGAACTTCTTCCAGGATGCCGTGGGCGGCCGGCCGCACGACTACGTCTCCATGAAGTTCGACCCGCAGGCGATCCCCGATCTGCCGGCGCCGCGTCCGGCGTACGAGATCTGGGTGTACTCGCCGCGGGTCGAGGGCGTGCACCTCAGGTTCGGCAAGGTCGCGCGCGGTGGGCTGCGCTGGTCCGACCGCAAGGAGGACTTCCGGACCGAGATCCTCGGCCTGGTCAAGGCGCAGATGGTGAAGAACACCGTCATCGTGCCGGTCGGAGCCAAGGGCGGGTTCGTCGCCAAGCAGCTGCCGGATCCGTCCGTGGACCGCGACGCGTGGCTGGCCGAGGGTATCGGCAGCTACAAGACCTTCATCTCGGCGCTGCTCGACATCACCGACAACATGGTGGCCGGCGAGGTCGTCCCGCCCGCCGACGTCGTACGGCACGACGAGGACGACACCTACCTCGTGGTCGCGGCCGACAAGGGCACGGCGACGTTCTCCGACATCGCCAACGAGGTGGCCGGCAGCTACAACTTCTGGCTCGGCGACGCCTTCGCCTCCGGCGGCTCCGCAGGGTACGACCACAAGGGCATGGGCATCACCGCGCGCGGCGCCTGGGAGTCCGTGAAGCGGCACTTCCGGGAGCTGGGCGTGGACACCCAGTCCGAGGACTTCACGGTCGTCGGCATCGGCGACATGTCCGGTGACGTGTTCGGCAACGGCATGCTGCTCAGCGAGCACATCCGGCTGGTCGCCGCCTTCGACCACCGGCACATCTTCATCGACCCGAACCCGGACGCGGCCACCGGCTACGCCGAGCGCCGCCGGGTCTTCGAGCTGCCGCGCTCCAGCTGGGCCGACTACAACACCGAGCTGCTGTCGGCGGGCGGCGGCGTGTTCCCCCGTAGCGCCAAGTCGATCCCGATCAACGGCCACATCCGGGAGGCCCTCGGCATCGAGGGCAGGGTCTCCAAGATGACCCCGGCCGACCTGATGAAGGCGATCCTCCAATCGCCGGTCGACCTGCTGTGGAACGGCGGCATCGGTACGTACGTCAAGGCGTCCACCGAGTCCCACGCGGACGTCGGTGACAAGGCCAACGACTCGATCCGTGTCGACGGTGCCGACCTGCGCGTCAAGGTCGTCGGTGAGGGCGGCAACCTCGGCCTGACCCAGCTCGGCCGGATCGAGTTCGCCCGGCACGGCGGCAAGATCAACACGGACGCGATCGACAACAGCGCGGGCGTGGACACCTCCGACCACGAGGTGAACATCAAGATCCTGCTCAACAGCCTGGTCACGGACGGCGACATGACCGTCAAGCAGCGCAACAAGCTGCTCGCCGAGATGACCGACGAGGTCGGCCGGCTGGTCCTGCGCAACAACTACGCGCAGAACACCGCGATCGCCAACGCGCTGGCCCAGTCCAAGGACATGCTCCACGCCCAGCAGCGCTTCATGCGTCACCTGGTCCGTGAGGGCCACCTCGACCGGGCCCTGGAGTTCCTGCCCACCGACCGTCAGATCCGCGAACGCCTCGGCGCCGGACAGGGTTTGACCAGTCCGGAGACGGCGGTCCTGCTGGCGTACACGAAGATCACGGTCGCCGAGGAGCTGCTGCACACCTCGCTGCCCGACGACCCGTATCTGCGTGGCCTGCTCTACACGTACTTCCCGACCGCGCTGCGCGAGAAGTTCCCCGAGCACATCGGCAGCCACCCGCTGCACCGCGAGATCGTGACGACCGTCCTGGTCAACGACACGGTCAACACGGGCGGTACGAGCTTCCTGCACCGGCTGCGCGAGGAGACCGGGGCCTCGCTGGAGGAGATCGTGCGGGCGCAGACCGCCGCCCGGACGATCTTCCACGCGGCCGCGGTGTGGGACGGCGTGGAGTTGCTCGACAACAAGGTCGAGGCGGCCGTCCAGACCCGTATCCGACTGCACTCACGCCGGCTGTGCGAGCGCGGCACGCGCTGGCTGCTCAACAACCGGCCGCAGCCGCTGGAGCTCGCCGAGACCGTCGACTTCTTCGGCGAGCGGGTCGAGCAGGTCTGGTCGCAGCTGCCCAAGCTGCTGCGCGGCGCCGACCTCGACTGGTATCAGCAGATCCACGACGAGCTGACAGGCGTCGGCGTCCCGGACGAACTCGCCACCCGCGTGGCCGGGTTCTCCTCCGCCTTCCCGACGCTGGACATCGTCTTGGTGGCCGACCGCATGGGCAGGGAGCCGCTGGATGTCGCCGAGGTCTACTACGACCTCGCCGACCGGCTCGGCATCACCCAGCTCATGGACCGCATCATCGAGTTGCCCCGCGCCGACCGCTGGCAGTCCATGGCCCGCGCCGCCATCCGCGAGGACCTGTACGCGGCCCACTCGGCCGTCACCGCGGACGTCCTCGCCGTCGGCAACGGCACGGCGACCCCCGAGCAGCGCTTCAAGCTCTGGGAGCAGAAGAACGCCGCGATCCTGGGCCGCGCCCGCGCGACGCTGGAGGAGATCCAGGGCTCGGACTCGTTCGACCTGGCCAACCTGTCGGTGGCGATGCGGACGATGCGGACGCTGCTGCGGACGCATTCGTAGGCGGCAATACGACGACCAGGGCGCCCCGAGCTGCTACGGCTCGGGGCGCCCTGGTCGTCGTAGAAGACGAACTCGGTGCGAAAGGAGACTCAGGAAGGCTGCGGAACCTTCGGTGCCGCCGCCTTCGGCTTGGGCTTCGGCTTGGGGGCCTTGTCCCCGGTGAACGCCTCGTACTCCTTGAGGACGTCCTCGGTCGGCCCGTCCATGCGCAGTTCGCCGCGCTCCAGCCACAGCACGCGGTCGCAGGTGTCGCGGATGGACTTGTTGTTGTGGCTGACCAGGAACACCGTGCCCGCGCTCTTGCGCAGTTCGCGGATACGGGCCTCGGAGCGCTTGCGGAAGTTTGCGTCGCCGGTGGCGAGGGCCTCGTCGATGAGGAGGACGTCGTGGTCCTTGGCGGCGGCGATGGAGAAGCGCAATCGGGCGGCCATGCCGGAGGAGTACGTGCGCATGGGGAGGGTGATGAAGTCGCCCTTGTCGTTGATGCCGGAGAAGTCGACGATCTCCTCGTAGCGTTCCTTGATCTGCTCGCGGGACATGCCCATGGCGAGGCCGCCGAGGTGGACGTTGCGTTCGCCGGTGAGGTCGTTCATCAGGGCGGCGTTGACGCCGAGGAGGGAGGGCTGGCCGTCGGTGTAGATGGCGCCGTTCTCCACGGGGAGCAGGCCCGCGACCGCCTTGAGCAGGGTCGACTTGCCGGAGCCGTTGGTGCCGATGAGGCCGATCGCCTCGCCCTTGTACGCGACGAAGGACACGTTCTTCACGGCGTGCACCGTGCGGACGCCGGCCGCCTTCTCGGTCTGCTTGCGGCGCAGCATGCGGTTGAGGGCGGCGGTGGCGGAGCCGCGGCCGGCTCCGGTGCCGTTGACGCGGTAGACGATGTCGACGCCGTCGGCGATGACGGTGGGGACGTTCTCAGAGGTGTGATCAGCCACGGCCGTACGTCTCCTCAGCCTTCCAGAAGTAGATGAAGCCGCCGACTCCGGCGAGCAGGGCCCAGCCCGTCGCGATGGCCCACACATGCGGGGGCAGCTGGCTCGCGTGGAAGCTGTCGATGAGTGCGAAGCGCATCAGGTCGATGTAGACGGCGGCCGGGTTGGCCTGGAGGACCGGGCCCACCCAGGACGGCCAGTTGTGGTGCTTGCTGAGCAGGTGGTCGATGCTCCACATCACACCCGAGGTGTACATCCAGGTGCGCAGCACGAACGGCATGAGCTGTGCGATGTCCGGCGTCTTCGCCCCGACCCGGGCCATGATCATCGACACGCCCGCGTTGAACGTGAACTGCAGCAGCAGCGCCGGGATCGCCAGCACCCAGGAGAAGGCGACCGGGACGCCGAAGACGAGCAGGATGACGACCAGGGCCGCCATCGAGAACAGCAGTTGCTGGAGCTGCTGGAGGCACATGGAGATCGGCAGCGCGGCGCGCGGGAAGTGCAGGGCCCGTACGAGGCCCTGGTTGCCGGAGATCGCGCGGGTGCCCGACAGGATCGAGCTCTGTGTGAAGGTCCACACGAACACGCCCGTGACCAGGAACGGGATGTAGTCCGGAACGCCCTTCTTGGTGCCCATCAGCACGCCGAAGATGAGGAAGTAGACCGCCGCGTTCAGCAGTGGGGTCATCACCTGCCAGACCTGGCCCAGCTTCGCCTGGCTGTACTGGGAGGTGAGCCGGGCGGTCGAGAAGGCCGTGATGAAGTGCCGTCGGCCCCACAGCTGGCGGATGTACTCGGGCAGGGACGGGCGGGCGCCGCTGACCGTGAGGCCGTGGCGGGCCGCGAGCGCCGCGAGGTCGTCGTCGGCCGGGGTGGTCGCCGTGGGGGGCGGTGTGTCGAGGACCTGGCTCACATCCGCTGCTTTCGCTCGGGGGGGCGGGGCGCGCGCGTCCGGTCCTTGATCCCCTGCCGTTTCCTTACGTGTTTCTTCACGTTCTCTTACGTCGGGACGGGACCGTATCGTCGCAACGCGAGAGTATTCCGATTTAACGTCGGAACGCAACCGTTTCGTCGTGACGTCCTATGCTGGTGCGCATGACGACGAACGCCGACGAGCCAAGGGCCCAGGTGGCCGACCGCCGGCGCCGCAGGCCCCCGGCCGGTGCGGCCGTACTCCGGGCGGATGTGACGGAGGCGATCCGGGGGGCCGTCTTCGAGGAGCTCGCGGCCGTCGGCTACGCGCGGATGTCCATCGAGGGCATCGCGCGCCGCGCGGGCGTCGGCAAGACGGCGGTCTACCGCCGCTGGCGCTCCAAGCTGCACCTGGTGCTCGACCTGGTCTCCGCCATCGCCGTCCAGGGCCTGCCCGCCCCGGACACCGGCTCCCTGGAGGGCGACCTGCGCCTGCTGTACGAGGTGACGTCCCGGGCGCTGAGGCACCCCGTCGCCTCGCAGATCATCCCGGACCTCCAGGCCGAGGCCGCCCGCAACCCCGAGATCGCCGAGGCCATGCAGAAGGCGGTGCGGGAGGGGCAGGACGGGGTGGCGAGCGGGATCGTGGCGGCGGCGCAGCGGCGGGGTGAGGTGCGGGATGGCATCGACCCGGACTTGGCTTTGGATCTCATCTCCGGGCCGCTGTACTGGCGCTCGGTGGTGATCCGCAGCCCCAAGCTGCCGAAGGGGTACCTGGAGGCGTTGACTCGGGCTACGGCGGCGGGGCTGAAGGCGCTCTGACGAACATCCCCGTCATGGCCTCGGCGCAGTCCCAGCCGTCGGTGTGGGCCCAGTCGCAGAGCTTCACGCGCTTGGCGTAGGCCCCGTCGGGGTGGGAGGTGCGCTTCCCTGGGCGGGCCGAGGGTGCAGGGGCGGAGGGCCGTCCATTGTCCTCCCTCGAGGGTTAAACACGACTTCTCGGATTCGTTCCCCAGCACCAATCCAGCACAACTAGGAGGGCTGTGCCGAGCTGTCCCCGATGGTGGCGTTCAGGGCGTACACGCTGTTGTCGAAGCTGCCGATGTACACGACCCCGTCGACCACCGCGGGTGACGATTGAACTTTATCGCCAGTGGCGTAGGCCCATTTCTCGTTCCCGGTGGCCGCATCCAATGCGTACACGCTGTTGCCGAAAGTGCCGATGTACACGGCCCCGTCGCCCACCGCAGGTGACCCGTATACGCGGTCGGTTTGAAACTGCCACTTCCTGTCCCCTGTAGCAGCGTCCAGGGCGACCACGCTGCCGGGCGGCATGTTGCTTCCAGCGTTGGAGTTGTAGCTGCCGATGTACAGGACGCCATCGACTACCGTCGGCATTTGGAATACGTAGTCGGCCTGATACCCCCACTTCTTGTTCCCGGTGGCAGCGTCCAATGCGAACACGCTGCCAGCCGAGGTGCTTCCGATGTTGGGGTCGTACCTGCCGCTGCCGATATACACGACCCCGTCGACCGCCGTCGGCCACGGCCTGATCAGCTCTACGGTGCCATACTGCCATTTCTTCTTCCCGGTGGCGGCGTCCAGGGCGTAGACGTCAGTGGAGCTGCCTACATACACGACCCCGTCGACCACTGTCGGCGATGAGTAACTCGTGTCGTTGGAGACGTAAGCCCATTCCTCATTCCCCGTGACCGCGTCCAAGGCAAACACTTTGCGGTAGCCGCCGATGTACACGACCCCGTCGACCACCGTCGGCGCCTCTTTGATCCAGTCTCCGGTGGCATAGGCCCATTTCCTCTTCCCGGTACCCGCGTCCAAGGCGTACACACTGTTGTCGAGGCCGCCTGCGTACACGACTCCGTCGACCACCGTCGGTGCCGCTGCGACTCTGTTGCCGGTGGCGTAGGCCCATTGTTTGCTCCCGGTGGCCGCGTCCAAGGCGTAGACGTTGTTGTCGTCGCTGCCGATGTACACGACCCCATCGACCACCGTCGGCGACGATATGACCGCTTCCCCAGTGGTGTATCGCCACCGGAGCCGCGGGTCGGGCGTGTTGTGGTCGAACAGAGCGCGGGCAGCAGGGATGCCGGCACCGACGGCGGCGGCGCCCATGCCGAGCCGCAGCGCTGTGCGGCGGCTGATGCGCCCCGCTGACGTGGGCGCGCCTGCTGTCGGCTCTGGCCCGGGCTCCGGTGTTTGGGCTGTGCCAGGGCTGGTGCCTGTGAATGGAGCAGCGGATACGGCAGGATGGGCGCGGTTTCGGGCCAGGATGAAGCGGTCCGCGTCATGTCGGATGGATCGGGTCGGTTCCGGCCGTTTGTCTATGGCCAGGGCATGGGCCGCCTGATCGTAGATGGCTCCTAGCGGCAGGCCCTCGGGACGGCCGGGTATGCCCTGCTCGACCGCGTCGATCAGGTACTTGGTGAAGTAGGTTTGCTTGTGCGTGCCGGAGCCGGGTTCGTACCAGGCGGTTCGGTACTTGCCGCTGGCTGCCAGCGTGACGGCACCCTTTGCGTGGGTCCAGTCGATCACGTTCGCGGATTCGGGCGCGAGGCTGTGCTCGTGGACGATGCCGGCGAAACAGCAG
The DNA here is from genome assembly GCF_030499575.1 of Streptomyces sp. DG2A-72. Classification (NCBI taxonomy): domain Bacteria; kingdom Bacillati; phylum Actinomycetota; class Actinomycetes; order Kitasatosporales; family Streptomycetaceae; genus Streptomyces; species Streptomyces sp. DG2A-72. The sequence goes on along the minus strand of NZ_JASTLC010000001.1, from coordinate 3,969,012 downwards.
TCAAGGATCACAATCTTCGTCTGCGCGTCGCAGGCACGCAGCGCCTCGCGCACGTCGGAGAACGGCAGCCCAATGGTCTTGCACCGGGGACCGTATCTGGGTGATTCCCGCAGTGCCAGGCACAGTTCGTCGTCATACAGCTGGCCGTGTCCCACGAAGTAGAACAAGGCGATGTCCTTGACGCCGTCGAACGCTTCCATCAGCTGATCTGGCAGGCGGTCAGACCGTCGAACCTTGTCTTTTTCCCATACCTGCACGCGCTCTTTCGGCCAGTCGCACAGCGGGCCGGTCAGCAGCCCTGCCATTCGCTTCAGGCTAGTAGCGGCCGGCCTCGCCGGCGGCAGGTGGTCGTACTCCGATACGCCGATCAGCACCGCCCGCGAGCGGGAATAGTCGTGCAGCGGGCTAGCGTCACTCATCGAGCAGCCGCTCCACGATCTTCAAGACCTCCTCGTCGACGTTGCTCGCCTCAAGAACGAACGGCTTTTCTTTGACGGTCGTCTCGATCCGGAAACCGACGCGCCGTGCCCGGATGAAGTCCGGCAGAGCCTTGACTGCACCCACCACCCCAGCGCTGCTAGCCAGCACGACCAGCACGTCCAAGGAGCCGAGTTCGCCCGGCCCCGGTGTCCCAGGGACCACAACCACGTCAATCCCCTGACCGCGCAA